>JAFGAC010000002.1 GCA_016933835.1 Clostridiales bacterium | reverse complement strand
AATAGATTGTGGCATGTTTCAAGGAAGTGTTATAGAAACAAAGCACAATCATGAAAAATTTACTTTTAATCCCGCAGAATTGGATTTTGTCATTTTAACCCATACTCACATTGACCACAGCGGTCGATTACCCATGCTCGTCAAGGAAGGGTTCAAAGGTAAAATTTTTATGACGCCTCCTACGCGAGAACTAGTTGAAATACTCTTACTTGACAGTGCAAAAATACAACTTCAAGATTTAGAAAAAAACAAAGACCTTGGATTGGACACATCAGACCTTCTTTACACAGAAGATGATGTGTTTGATACAATACAATATTTTTATCCTTTGGTTTATGAAAAACCTTTTATGGAGAAAGACTTGAAATTTACTTTTCATAATGCGGGTCATTTGTTAGGTTCTGCTTATGTTTCAATTAATTATAAAGAAAAAGTTTACGTGTTCTCTGGCGATTTAGGTCACAAATTTTCTCTTTTACAAGATCCTCCTGTTTTACTTCAAAAGGCTGATTATCTTTTTATGGAAAGTACATATGGCAATCGGCATCATGAGCATATCGATTTGCGATTGAAGAATCTATACAGCGAAGTCATGAATACAATCAATTCAGGTGGAACAATTATTATACCGGCTTTTTCAGTTGGACGTACACAGGAAATGCTATATGCACTTAAAACATATGCCATCAATAACAACAGAGTTAAAGAATTTGAAGATATTCCCATATATCTGGACAGTCCCTTAGCAATAAACGCAACTGGGATTTACCTCAAAAATCTTTCCTACTTGCGGGATGACATTATAAAAGAAAATATCGCTTATGATAATGTCCACATCGTAAAAAGCATGAAAGAATCTATTGGCCTAAATTTTAATCAAAGTCCTAAAATAATTATTTCTGCAGCAGGTATGTGCGATGCAGGCAGAATATTGAATCATCTCACAGCTTATCTGCCGAATGATAAAACTAAAATTATTTTTGTAGGTTATCAAGGTGAAGAAAGTCTAGGCAGAAAAATACAAAATGCTGAAAATCCTGTATATATTGGTAAAGAGACTGTTGCAAATCATGCTGAAATTGTGACTGTTGAAGGATTTTCAGGTCACGGTGATCTTGATGATTTAAAAGAATGGATTTCACTATTGCCTTCACCACCTATTAAAACTATCCTTATTCATGGGGAAAGAAATAGTTTGGAAAATCTTAAAAATGAATTGGAAATAATAGGTCATGATGTCCACATTGCCAAACTTTATGAAACTATTGAAATCCTCTAAAATGAAATATGGCGATCAATAAATATAATTAGTTGCATATACAACAAATACATGTTATGTTGTATATGCAACTAATTTTTTGGAGGGACTTATAGTGGAAAATATTTATCCAATAGGCCAATTACTCAATCACATTTCAAAAGATATCCATATGTACTATAGACAACATCTTAAGGATTACGATATGGGATGGGGACAACTGAAAATCCTTTTTCTTCTTTTTAATACCGAAGGTAAAAACCAAGAAGAATTATCTTCCTTGTTGGATATTGATAAAACAACAGTTACAAGAACTTTGAAAAAAATGGCTCTCTCTGGTCTTATACGGAAAGAAGCAAATCCTTTAGATAAAAGAGCTCAATTAATATTTTTAACAGAAAAAGCAAAAGGGCTACACAAATATCTTAATGATATGAAATTCGAAGTTGAAAAGCAATTACTCACAGGTTTTTCAAAAGATGAAATTGATATTATTTACAGCTTATTGATTCGCCTAAAAAACAATTCTGAATCATTCACGGAGGAAAAAACAAATGAATAAACACAGTTTGCAACTTGGTACAGAAAGCATTAAAAAATTACTTGTAAAACTCTCTTTACCCGCAACTATCGGCATGATTGTCAATGCGCTTTATAATTTAGTTGATACGATATTTATAGGAAGAGGTGTGGGTTATCTCGGCATTGCCGGTTTATCGATCGCTTTCCCTATACAAATGATTCTGATGGCATTTTCATTCATGGTCGGCATAGGTGCCTCATCAGCTGTCTCAAGAAGTTTAGGTGAAAACAATTTAGAGCGCGCAGAAAAAATTGCTGGAAATTCATATGTAATGATATTAATCATTGTTGGTATCATGGTCACTATCGGTTATACTTTCACTGACCCAATTTTGAGGTTATTCGGTGCAACTGATAATATATTGCCTTATTCAAGAGATTATATTCAAATCATTTTAGGTGGTTCCATATTTTTTTCCTTTGCCATGAGTTCAAACAACCTCATTCGATCAGAAGGAAATGCTAAAGTTGCCATGCTTGCCATGATTATAGGTACAGGATTGAACATTATATTAGATCCAATTTTTATTTTTGTATTTGATATGGGTATAAAAGGAGCAGCGTGGGCAACAATCATATCTCAATTTATTTCATTCTTATATGTTCTTTCATATTTTAGAAGTGGAAAAAGTAGCCTTAAAATAAAACCTCACCACTTGAAGCTTGAGATTGGAATCTTCAAAGAAATAATAGCAGTTGGTCTGCCTGCCTTTGTTAGGCAAGTAAATGGAAGCATCCTTGCTGTTATAATGAACAACACTTTAGGAACTTTTGGTGGAGATATCGCAATCACTGTTTACGGAATAATCAACAGAGTTATGATGTTCCTACTGATGCCTCTATTTGGAGTTGTTCAAGGAATGCAACCAATAGTAGGTTTTAACTATGGCGCAAAAAAATACGATCGTGTAAAGGAAACAGTTAAAATTTCAATACTGGTAACAACAATGTTTGCAAGTGCAGGGTGGATTCTATCACAATTGTTTCCTGAAGTTATCATCAGGGTCTTCACTACTGAATCTGAAGTAATTTCACTTGGCACTCAAGCAATTCACTATATATTTCTAGCGATACCGGTCATCGGCATCCAGATTATCAGCGGATCATTATTTCAAGCTATAGGAAAAGCTAAACCAGCATTTGTCCTTTCCATTTTAAGACAAATGCTAATTCTTATTCCTCTGGTTCTCATTTTACCTCGACTTGGATTTGGATTGATTGGTGTCTTTGTCGCATTTCCTGTTTCAGACGTAATATCAACAATAATCAGCGGTTTCATATTGAAACACGAAATCGACAAAATGCATTTATAAAGGACTACTTTATACAATAGAAAAAGCATAATTTCTTTAAAATAATTAAAGAAATTATGCTTTTATGCTTTGGAAATACTTCTATTTAAAAGCGGGACGATTGATGTAGCAACAATTCCTACTACAACAGCCTTGATTGAATCAAATAACACGAAAGGTGTAAACCCGTACTTTAACGCTGTAGTGAAATCAATCGGTGCATCAGGCGTTATCAACGTGTTGAATATCATATATAAATACGGTACTCCCACAATGTAAATGGCAAACATTCCTACGAAAGGAATTATTAAATACCAAGTCTTTTTATTGTTTCTTAATTTTTCAGTTAATTTGCCAACCAAATAACTCGCAACTATAAATCCAAGCAAATATCCAAAAGTCGGTTTAACTATGATTCCCAGTCCTGAAGTGCCATTTGCAAAAACTGGCATGCCAGCCAACCCCATTGAAACATAAACAATCATTGACAGTGCACCTTTTTTTGATCCCAGCAGCATTCCAGAGAGCATCACAAAAAATGTCTGAAGTGTAAACGGCACCGGCCCTATAGGTAGGCTAATATATGCACCAATTGTTGTTAATGTTGCCATCATAGATATCAACACCATGTCTTTTGTATTGAAATTTTTCATAACCAATTCCTCCTTACTGGACTATGATAACGAGGAATCACTCAGTTGTCAACCTATAAATTTCATAAGTTGACATATGCATTTTTCACTACTCTGACCCCATAAATAATCAAAAAAATGAAAAAGAAGAAAAATAATTGCAATTACTCTTCTTCATAATTTAAATCAAATTAAATTATACATACCTCATAATATCCAAAACCTTATTTACCTATTTCTATTCTCTCAATCCAGCAATTATTTTATCCGGATTGTCAATCAGATCCAGCGCTTCATCCAAAGATTTGACAACCATGTCAGCTGACATCAGTGTTTTAACTGAAGCTCCTTCATTGCCGATTATACAAATTCCCAAACCGGCTTCTTCAAGCATCAATCGATCATTGCTGCCATTTCCAAAAGCCATCACACTTTTTGAACCTAAAGATTTAACAAAATTCAATTTATCCAAAGAACCTTTTTCCTTTGATATTATTGTGACTTCTATATTAGTACTTTTCAATTGTTCTTTCACGGTTCCATAAGTATCTGCTGTAATTACATATATTCCTAAATCACTATATTTCCTCAATCTTTCAAAGAATCCAGCAATTATTATCCCATCAACAGCAACCGTTCCATTATAATCGAACACTAAATTTTTTATCTCAAATTTTTCTCCAAAAGGAATTTCTATTCTAATCATTTCATCAACTCCAGTTCACTATACCATTTACTTCAGTTTAGGTTGGAAATTAAATAGTGGTTATTGTTGCGAGAGTCATTTTGTTTTGATTCTTCAATTTGAATGAATTTCTCAAACTCAAAATAGCTCTCACCCAACACTTTAAATCAAATTAAAATACTTCCTGTACATTATCAACCAATTGCTCTTTAGACTGAATGCTAGCAGTTGCTTTAACTACTTTCCCATTCTTGAAATAAAGTGTAAAAGGCAATCCTCTGAAAGTTCTTACTTCAGGTAGCATTCTAATCAACTTAGCATCTTCAGTATCAAAAGCTAAATCAGTAAACACAACATTTTTATATTCACCTGAAGATTCCATTTCTTCCATAGCAGCATATACAGGCAAACACATAGGTCCCATTCTACCACAACAAATAATTAAATTTTCTTCTTTTTCAATTGCCGATTTTATATCATCAGCTGTTTCTAAATGCTTCAAATTCGTTTGTAACAACATTTTTAATTCCTCCTCTACAATAAACGATTATATTATATAAGTGTTCATCTATCAATCTATTTTAACATTTAAAAGCAGGTTGTCTAAACAACCTGCTTTTCAGTATCTTTTAGTATTCCATTTTTGACATTCTTACATAAGATTGATAACGCTCGTTAGCAGCTTCTTCTGCTCTCACGAACAATACTTTTGCCTCTTCAGGGAAAGTGTTCATAAGCGTTGTATATCTAGTCTCACTTAATAAGAAATCTTGGAAGCTTTCAGTTGGCTCTTTTGAATCTAGAACAAATGGATTTTTACCTTGATCTTTAAGACGAGGGTCAAATCTCCATAAATGCCAGTAACCTGCAGCTACCGCTTTTTTCTCTTGTCTTTGAGTAGTTCCCATGCCAGTCTTGATGCCATGAGCAATACATGGTGCATATGCAATGACAATTGATGGTCCATCATAACTTTCTGCTTCTTTTAAGGCTTTCATGAATTGATTTTGATTTGATCCCATCGCTACTTGGGCAACATATACATAACCGTAAGTAGTTGCAATCATTCCTAAATCTTTCTTCTTGACTTTTTTACCAGATGCAGCAAATTTTGCAACTGCAGCAGTTGGTGTCGCTTTAGAAGATTGTCCACCTGTATTTGAATACACTTCAGTATCAAACACTAGAACATTTACATTTTCACCTGAAGCCAGTACATGGTCAAGTCCACCGTATCCGATGTCATATGCCCAACCATCTCCACCAATAATCCATACAGATTTCTTGATCAGGTAATCTTTATCATCAGCAATTGAATTCAAAAGTACTTTTGCTTCTTCATTCTCAACACTGTCAATATGATTCAATACAGGCAAGATTCCTAATGTTGCTGCTTTAGACTGTCTATCATCTTGCATGCCTTCCAACCAAGCGGCAAATGGTTCTTTGACTTTTTCATCAATATCAAGTGCCAATAACGATTCAACTCTTGAAGCCATATTAGCTCTGATTGTTTTAACTGCTAAAGCCATACCAAAACCGTATTCAGCATTATCTTCAAATAATGAGTTCGCCCAAGCAGGACCTTTGCCTTCTTTATTCTTTGTATATGGTGTAGAAGGAGCAGATGCACCCCAGATTGAAGAACAACCTGTAGCATTAGCTATAATCATTCTATCTCCAAACAATTGCGTTACTGCTTTCATGTAAGGTGTCTCTCCACAACCTGCACAAGCTCCTGAGAACTCGAATAAAGGTTGCGCAAACTGAGATCCTTTTACTGAGAATTTATCCATGATTTTGTCTTTTGCCTCAAGTGTAACAGCGAAATCCCAATTTGGCACTTCTCGCTCAACTTGTGTATCAAGAGGCTTCAATACGATAGCTTTTTCTTTTGCAGGACATACATCCACACAATTTCCACAACCTGTACAGTCAAGAGATGAAATTTGAATCTTGTATTGTAGACCTTCAAATCCTTTACCCATTGCAGGTATAGTATTAAATGTTTCCGGTGCATTCTTCATTTCTTCTTCATCAGCTAGGAATGGTCTGATTGCAGCATGCGGACATACAAATGAACATTGATTACACTGAATACAATTTTCTGAATTCCACTCAGGTATAGCTACAGCAATCCCTCTTTTTTCATAAGCAGCACTACCAGCTTCGAAAGTACCATCAGCTGAATCCACAAATGTGCTTACTGGAAGCGAGTCTCCCTTTTGTGCATTCATTGGTCTCAAGATATTTTTGATGAAACCAGGTTCTTCTTTAGTCTCAGCTGCGACTTCTTTTTCAAGTTTTGCCCATGATGCTGGAATTTCAATTTTTTTCAAGTTTTCAACGCCTTGATCCACAGCAGCTTGGTTCATCGCAACAATTTTATCGCCTTTTTTTCCATATTCTTTGACGATTGATTTTTTCAAGAAATTAAGTGCTTCCTCAACTGGAATTACTTTAGCCAAGTCAAAGAATGCCGCTTGCATAATCATATTGATACGATTGCCCAGTCCAATTTCAACAGCTAAATCAGTCGCGTTAATAGTGTAAAAATCAATATTGTTTTCAGCAATATACTTCTTCATTTCATATGGTAGGTTTGTTTCCAATTCCTCAGTGTTCCACTTACAGTTAAGTAAGAATGTTCCACCTTTTTTAAGCCCTGACAACAAATCATACTGATTCACATACGCTTGGTTGTGGCAAGCTACATAATCAGATTCATCAATCAAATAAGTTGATTTGATTGGGTTTTTACCAAATCTCAAGTGAGATATTGTAACACCACCTGATTTTTTAGAATCATATGCAAAATAACCTTGCGCATATAAATTTGTTTCATCACCAATAATCTTGATTGCCGATTTGTTTGCTCCAACAGTTCCATCTGAACCCAATCCCCAGAATTTACATCTCTTGGTTCCTTCTGGCTCAGTAACGATTTTTTCTTGGATATCCAATGATAAATGTGTTACGTCGTCATTGATACCGATAGTAAAGCCATTTCTTGGTGCATCTAATTTAAGATTATCATAAACAACCTTGATTTGAGAAGGAGTTGTGTCCTTTGATCCCAATCCATAACGTCCACCTACGATAACAGGTCTATTTTCTATTTCATAGAACATTGTTCTTATATCTTGATATAAAGGTTCTCCCAATGCTCCTGGTTCTTTAGTCCTATCCAGAACAGCAATTTTCTTGACTGTTGGAGGCAATATTTCCATAAAGTATTTTGCAGAAAAAGGTCTGTATAATCTAACTTTGATTAAGCCGACTTTTTCTCCTTTTGCCATTAAATATTCGATAGTCTCTTCAATTGTGTCAGTCACTGAACCCATCGCAACTATGATATGTTCTGCATCAGGTGCTCCAACATAGTTGAAAGGCTTGTAACTTCTTCCTGTCTCTTCACTTATTTTATCCATATAAGCAGCTACGATATCAGGAATTGCATCATAATACTTGTTTGATGCTTCTTTTGCCTGGAAGAAAATATCAGGATTCTGAGCAGTTCCTCTTGTTACTGGATGCTCTGGATTCAACGCCTTATTTCTGAATTCTTTCACTTTATCATAATCAACCATTTTGCCAAATGCATCATAATCAATCAATTCAATTTTTTGAACCTCATGACTTGTTCTGAATCCATCAAAGAAATGTACAAAAGGAACACTTCCTTTAATAGCACTTAAATGCGCTACAGCACCTAAATCAGCAACCTCTTGAACCGATCCTGAAGCAAGCATCGCAAAACCTGTTTGTCTTGCAGCCATTACGTCTGAATGATCACCGAAAATTGACAACGCATGACCTGCAAGCGCTCTAGCACTTACATGAAAAACTCCTGGCAATAATTCGCCTGCCATTTTATACATGTTAGGAATCATCAAAAGAAGTCCTTGAGAAGCAGTAAATGTTGATGTCAATGCTCCGGCTTGTAATGAACCATGCACTGCACCAGAAGCACCACCTTCAGATTGTAACTCTGATACCACAACTGGCTGTCCAAAAATGTTCTTTGTTCCATGGGCTGCCCACTCATCTACATATTCAGCCATTGTAGAAGATGGCGTAATTGGATATATTGCAGCTACGTCAGTAAATGCATAGGCAACATAAGCCGCAGCCGTGTTACCATCCATTGTTTTAAAAACTTTTTTGCTCATTAGAATATCCTCCTATTCTTACTATACTTATACACCTTTTAAGTATAGTATACAATATACATTCAGTCAAATTAAAATCATCAAAAAACCCTTCAAAATTTTTTATTATTTTGAAGGGTCACTTAAATTATAAATTTCTTTCCATATAAAAATCTTCAATTCCAAAAACACGTTTTAATTCATCATATTCATGCTTTGAATCATCTTTCACGATGTCTTTTTTTACCGCTCTAATCATGATGTTTTTAGCTGTATGCTCTAGCGATACAAATTCAACCGCCTCTACTTCATATCCATTTTGCTCAAGCAAACTCGCTCTTAAGGCATCTGTAACAATTGCTGATACACGTTCTTTATAGATACCATACTTCAACAATCCATTGACACTATCGCTTTTGACTTTTTTGTACAATTCATGCTGACAACATGGTACCGCCATGATAACTTTAGCTTCCCACTGAATTCCTTTGATTAAAGAGTCATCTGTCGCAGTATCGCAGGCATGCAATGAAACAACCATATCCACAGTTTTTTCTTCATTAAAAGATTTAATATCCCCTTTATAGAACTTCAAGCGATCAAAGCCAAGCGCTTCAGCCGTTTCATTCCCAAATTGTATGACATTTTCCTTTAAATCCAAACCGATAATTTCCACTTCTTTTTTCAACACATCTACAAGATAATGATAAAGAGCAAATGTCAAATAAGCCTTGCCACAACCAAAATCCACTATTCTGATAAAATCCTGGTCAATCTCACTTATGACATCTTCAACCAACTCCAAGTAACGATTCAATTGTTTGAATTTATCGTATCTTTGCTGTTTTACTTTTCCATCAGCAGTCATTACACCAAGATACACTAAAAAAGGATAGGGCGTTCCCTCCTGAAGAATATATTGTTTTTTTCTATTGTGGGAAAAATCCACCATTTTCTTTGAAGGCGCTTTCTTTAAAATCTTATATTTTCCTTTTTTACTCATCAGTATTTGATAGTCTGCTTCCTGAGTAAAAATCACCATCTGTCCAAAATCATTCATCATCCATTCAAGAATCATTTTTTCTGATTCAAACTGATTGGCATTTTCATGAAAAACTTGTGTATCTATATACTTTGTAAATTGAATATACATTTCATCTTTTAACAAAACTGGTTTAAAATCGACTTTTGTAAACTCTTTTCCACTGTTTTTCATCTTATTGCTGACTACACCTTTGATTAAAGTATTGTTTGTTAATATCTCTTTTACAAGTTCATTCAATTGCATTATCAACACTCCATTTATTTTATTTTGTCCATTGCAAAAACTCCTATTGTCTCTCAATTTCCAATTGCATCAATTTACTCTGTTTTATTTTATCAAAACCTTCATTAAATACATCAAATAGCGATTGCATCATACTGTCGAATTTTTCGGGCAACAAGTTGACAAGCTCTATTTTGACATGAAGATATTCTTCATCGATAAACGCATCTTTGACAGTAAAAATATTGGAATATGGATTTAATCCATCTATATCCACTTTGTAACTAAGATCCTCTAAATCCAATCCTGGTATTTTCATCTCATTTGCGACCATTATTTTTTTTATCAGCCACAGTGGCACACTCACCCGTCCCGCTTTTATCTTTTCTATTTTCACATTCAGCATTCCATCTGAGTAAGTTGTCTCAGCAGTCAACTTGATTTTCATTGGAAAATCCATCATCTTTGAAATAATCACATAGCCATAACCCTCAATTCTATTTTCCTTCAAATCCAAATAAAGATACTTTACATCAATATTTTCATCATTTGACATCCCATACTCAACGTAGATATTTATTATTTTGTTTATTTCACTTTCACTCATCTTTATATCACTCAAATCTCTTAAATCCAAATCTTTAAAATAATTCATCGATTCTTTATTGTCATCCATATTCTCAACTTGAAAAGCATTAGGCAATTCTTCATCGGGTGAATAAATCAACAACAATATTGTCAATGGAGAGACTATTAAAAGTATAAGCAACATTAAAATAATTTTTTTAAAAATTATCATCACCTATCCTCACTTTCTATGATAGTATTATATATTAATATTTCTTTGCACTCAAATGATTAAATGCGATTGTAATGGATATAAATTGCTACATACAGATTTCAACAAGGGGGAATTTTTTTGTACACAATATTTGGTATAAAATTCATGAAACAGGCCATGATGAGAAAAGTTTTGATGTCACTCATACCCATCATTATAGCATCTGTTTATTTTTTTGGATATCGAACAATTTTACTTATGATTGTCGATGCACTTTCTGCACTTTTCGTAGAATGGATTTTCAAACGCAAAACAGGCAAACCTGTCTCTGAGGCAGTTTTTGTCTCCGCTATTTTATATACATTGATATTACCACCTAGAACACCATTTTGGATTGCTTCCATAGGTATCATGTTTGGTATTCTTTTCGGAAAAGAAGTCTTCGGAGGTTTTGGAAGAAACGTATTCAACCCGGCATTAGTTGGAAGAGCGTTTGTCTATGTATCTTTCCCAAAATTTTTAACTGGTCAATGGACCTTGGCTGCATCAGGTTTTCCTGGTGGCTTTACACATTATTTAAATACAGGAATCGATACAATGAGTACCGCTACACCAATGTTGATGTTCAGAGACTCTGGTATAATGACAGACTATTCATCTTTATTATGGGGGAATGTCTCTGGATCCATTGGTGAGACAAGTGCAGTCCTGATTATTTTGGCTGGAATCTACCTTCTTTATACGAAAACAGCTTTCTGGGAGAACATGCTTGGTCTTTTAATCGGATTCACTGCAACAACACTCTTTTTTAACGGAATGGGCGCTGAGAGCGTTCCAAATCTTCTTTTCGGTTTACTATCTGGCGGATTGCTTTTTGGAATGGTCTTTATGATTACTGATCCAATCTCTTCTGCAAAAACTAGAGAAGGCAAATTGATCTATGGATTTATCGTAGGTGCCATAACAGTTGTCATCAGAGGATTCGCACTTTTTGCCGGAGGTATCATGTTTGCCATTTTAATAGGAAGTATGTTCTCGCCAATAATTGATGTCACTGTAAAAGAAGTAAAATCATCATTGAAAAAGAAACGAGGTGAAGCAAATGCCTAAGAAAAAGCAAATCCTCTATCCCGTTTTCTTTATGCTTTTAGTGACAGTCATTTTCACTTCGGGCCTAGCTGTTATAAATGAGCTGACCATTGATAAAATCAATGACTTGGAGGCTATGAAGACTAAAAAAAGTATTCTTTACGCATCTGATCTTTCAGTTCCCGATGATCAAGTAAATACTTTTTATGCGGAAACAATCAAAAAAATCGATTCAATAGATTTTGCCAACGTCTACAAGGCAACTGTAGACAATGAAATCAAAGCGTATATCTATGAGTTCAGCGGACCAGGACTATGGGGACAAATCATTGGGTATGCTGCATTGTCGCCGTCTCTTGATAAAATTATAGGCATCGACTTTCTATCACATAGCGAAACGCCCGGACTCGGCGGACGTATTTCAGAAGCCTGGTATAAAGAACAATTCAGAAATATTTTATTAGAAAATAGAACTCCTAATTATATTTCATATGCACCGGCAAACGACAGCAATGTAGATGCAGTTACCGGAGCTACTTTAACATCAGATGCTGTTCGTAAAATTTTAAATGAAACTATACAAGAATTTATTGATAAAACAAAGGGGGTCTTATAAATGGCTGGTAAAAGCAAAAAAATCATTATTCAAGGCTTATGGAAAGACAATCCCGTTTTTAGACAAATTCTTGGTATTTGTTCTGCCTTGGCTGTAACAAATTTAATGATGAACTCTCTTGTCATGGGACTCGGATTGATGTTTGTAACTGCTTTTTCAGAACTGACTGTTTCGCTTATACGTAAATGGACACCAAAACATATACGCATGATGGTTCAAACACTAATTATCTCAGCATATGTAATTATTGTCGACATCTTCCTCAAAGCGTATTTCCCGACAATAAGCACCGCTTTAGGACCTTATGTAGGTTTAATCATCACTAATTGTATCATCATGGGTCGCTGTGAATCCTTTGCTCAGAACAATCCACCTCATCTGTCATTCTTAGATGGACTTGCTTCAGGTGCAGGATACACAATCGTTTTATTAGCCATCTCATTCGTCAGAGAACTTTTAGGTTTTGGTACGCTTTTCGGAATCAACGTATTAGGAAAAGCATGGGTTAGTTGGACACTTATGATTATGCCTCCTGGCGCATTTTTCATGTTGGCAATCATCATCTGGATAACAAAAAATATGATTCCTGAAAAATCATCGAAAGAAGGTGCTAAATCATGATAGAAATCAGCCCGATAGTCATTTTCTTTGCAGCGATTTTTACAAATAACATGATCCTTTCAAACTTCCTTGGCATGTGTTCTTTTATAGCCATATCAAGTGAAATTAAAACATCCCTCAGTTTGGGTCAAGCCGTTACTTTTGTTTTAACTTTTACAACACTTTTAAATTATTTAGTTTACCATTATGTCTTGATTCCTCTTGGTTTGGAATATCTGAGATACATTGTTTTCATCATCATAATTGCGGCATTCGTTCAATTGATCGAGATGATCATTGACCGTTATTTTCCAGCGCTTTACTATGCTCTCGGTATTTTCCTTCCATTGATTACAGTAAACTGTGCTGTACTGGGTGTCTCATTATTTATGGTCATCAGAAACTATTCATTGATGCAATCACTCGCTTTCGGAGTCGGTTCAGGTATAGGTTGGACTTTGGCAATTGTAACAATGGCAGGAATCAGACAAAAAATCAAATCAGCACCTATCCCAAAAGGTCTTGAAGGTGCAGGTATCACATTAATCATAACTGGTCTGATGGCACTGGCTTTTATCGGCTTTTCAGGCATAGTCGTCATACAATAGGAGGGGTCAAATGAATACAATAATAATGACAGTTGCAGCAATTTCAGCTATCACTGGATTTTTAGCCCTTCTCTTATCTGTAGCCAACCGTACCATTGCAAATTATGGAGAAAAGAAGATTCTCATCAACAATGAAAAAGAATACATCGTTGATGGTGGGGATTCGCTTCTCAGCGCATTGATTGAAAATGAAATTTTTATTCCATCAGCTTGCGGAGGAAAGGGGAGTTGTGGTTATTGCAAGGTTAAAGTAACAGAAGGCGGCGGCACAATTCTTCCTACAGAACTTGGTTATGTAACAACAGAGGAACAAAAAGAAGGCATTCGTCTTTCATGTCAATGCAAGGTAAAGGAAGATTTGAAAATTGAAATTCCAGAAGAACTATTCAATGTCAAGCAATACGACTACATCGTCGAAAAAATAGAGCAAGTGACAGATAAGATTAAACATTTGAGATTGAAATTGCCCAAAGACAACGAAATCGACTTTAAACCCGGTCAATATATTCAAATTCTATCTCCCGTTTATAAAGAAAGCGACGAAGAAGTTTATAGAGCCTATTCCATCGCTTCATCAGCAACTGATAAAAATTACATCGAGCTGCTGATTGGTTATGTACCCGGTGGAAAGTGCACCACTTATATACACAATTACTTAAAAGAAAATGACAAATTGACAATTGTTGGTCCCTTTGGTGATTTCTTTTATCATAACAGCGACCGCGAGATGATCCTCGTTGGAATCGGAACAGGTATGGCACCAATTTTAGCCATCTTGCGGTATATGCGTGACAATAACATCCAAAGAAAAGGCACATTCTATTTTGGCGCAAGAACAAAAGAAGATCTTTTTCTAACTGAAGAAATTGATGAAATAGCGAAAACTTTGAAAGACATTGAAATCGTTTACACCCTTTCAAGACCAACACCTGAATGCAACTGGACAGGACCTGTAGGGCGTGTCAATGACTTGTTGGATAAAAAACTTGATGACTGCTCAAATCTAGAAGCTTATCTATGCGGCAGTCCACTCATGATTGATGCCGTTCTCGATGTCTTTAAGAAAAAGAACTTTGAAGAACAATATATATTCTACGACAAATTTTAAAAATTTATTCCCTCTATTAAACATTTTTCTGAATTTTCTGATAAAATGATTTTATAGGGGGAATTTTTTGTGATTTTTGACTTAGGCGCAGTTGCAGAAATGTTTTCACGCGCCATAGATAACGCTGTATCTCATCACCATTTTCAAATCAATGCTGATAATTCAGTTGTGGATTATCCAAATTACCATCAGTTCAAAGTTGCGCATTTTTCTGTTCATCTTGCTGAAATTTTAGGGCTTGACGAAGCTGCCAAAAGAGACATCTATCTGCTTGGCATGCTCCATGATGTCGGATTTATTTCAACTGAAATCATCCCTTATTTACAATCGGATGACTATATTCTCCGACATGAAAGTATGATTGAACACTGCATCATCGGTGAAAATTTTGTAAAAGACATCAATTTTAATACAGATATCAACAATGTCATCATGTTTCATCATGAACATTATGACGGTAAAGGTTTTTTTGGATTGGAAAAAGATGAAATTCCACTTTTTTCACGTATCATTGCCATAGCAGACAAAATTGATCTTCACTTCGATCTCAATGAGATCAGCAATAAAAAAGAAGATATCATTCTTTATCTGAATAATCATTCTGGCATTTATTTCGATCCTGAATTAGTTGTAAATGCCATCAAGCTTTTTGACATTTTACCTGATGTCGATTATTCAATAAGGTGTGATAAGCTACCCAATTGTGAACTTGATTATACTTGGCACAGCGTAAAATCTGTCACTGAAACATTCATGAAAATCATTGACCACAAAAGCCACTTTACATACGACCACTCTAGCTCTATTTCTAAGTTACTCAAGGAATTGGCTATTATATATGGTTACAGTGATGAAATGCAAAAAAAATTGCACATCACGGCAAACCTTCACGATATCGGAAAGATTTTCATATCAAAAAGTATTCTTGAAAAACCACTTCCACTTAAAGTACATGAATTTGAAATAGTGAAAAAACACACACTTGATGGCGAAATAATGTTGAAACGCCTCAAAAATTTTGATGACATCGCCAGATGGGTTGGACAGCACCACGAAAAGCTCAATGGCAGTGGCTATCCTAGAGGATTGAAAGCGACTGAGATCGATTTTGAATCACAGATGCTTACGGTTGCTGATATCTATACCGCACTTAGAGAATCAAGACCCTACAGGAAAAGTCTTTCTCTGCCTGCTACTAAGGCTATAATGAAAGATATGGTTAATCGAGGTGAAATCAACGGCGATATCACCTCTAAATTATTCGACTTGATTAATGAAAGTAAACAGGATTAAATGCCTGTTTTTTCTTTTTTTATGATAAACTATTCAAGGGTGATTATATGTACTATTGGGTGTATGATTATGGTCTTTTTATATTGCAATACACTTCGAGCGATAAAGGTTTGACAAGGATCGCATTCATTTCCGTACAGGAAAATTGCAATCTAATTTATAGTGAAAATCCCTTTGTAGACATCCACAGATACATGCTGTCTTATATTGATAAAAATCCTATCGACATTGATGTTGCCCTGGATTTCAGTCCTACTGCATTTCAGAAGAAAGTCTATGACGCTTCTCTGAAAATACCTTTTGGTGAAATCATAACGTATAAAGAATTGGCAATAATGATAGATAATCCAAAAGCTGCTCGAGCAGTCGGCGGTGCACTCGGAAAAAATCCTTTTCCTATGTACATTCCCTGTCATCGAATCATCGGAAACAATGGTGCTTTGACTGGTTTTTCAGCACCAGATGGGATCAATCTAAAGAAAAAATTAATTGATTTTGAAAGGAATGATACACATGAATTTTGATCGACAAATAGAAAATATGAAGAATGATATCATCGAGAGTGTACAAAAAATAGTCCAGATCAAGAGCGTTGAAGATAAAACTCATCCTGTTTATCCCTTTGGGCAAGGCGTTCAAAACACTTTGGAATACACTTTGACTCTTGCAGATTCCCTCGGTTTTAAAACAAAAAATATCGACAATATGGTTGGCTATGCAGAATATGGTCAAGGCAAGGAAATGATTGGAATTTTAGTTCATCTTGATGTTGTACCTGAAGGAGATGGTTGGTCCAGTGACCCATACTCTGGAGAAATTGTTGATGGAAAAATATTTGGAAGGGGAACCACTGACGATAAAGGCCCCGCTATTTCATCACTGTATGCGGTTAAAGCGCTCATGGATTCGAATATCACTTTCACAAAGCGCGTACGTATCATTTTTGGATTGAATGAGGAGACTCATTGGGAGAGCATCAATTACTATATAGCACACGAAGAAATCCCTACAATGTCAATTGTTCCCGATGGAAAATTTCCTGTCATCTACGGTGAAAAAGGAATCATAATATTTGATTTAGTTAAAAACTTCAGTAACTTCTTAGATGATGGCGGCATCGAAATTCTCAAGATATCAGGAGGCAATGCGCCTAATATGGTACCCGACCATGCAGAAGCAATAATAAGGTCAAAAATGACACTGCTTGATATGGTTGAAGCTTATAACTTAGACTACAACGGACAAATTTCAATTGAAGCTTTAGGCAACGATGAATATAAAGTTGTTTCCAGAGGAGTTTCTGCCCATGGCAGCAGACCCGATAAAGGTATCAATGCTATTTCACATCTGATAAAATTTTTGGACAATATCGATTTGCAAATCAGCGATCAGAGTCTTTTCATTAGAACCATTGCAAGACACATCGGTCTTGAATTCAATGGACAAAATATCGGCTGTGGTTTTTCAGATATAGAATCCGGAAAACTAGTCTTAAATGTTGGAATGATAAAAATGAATCAAGAAAAAGGCGCATTGACAATAAACATTCGTTACCCTGTTACTGGATCTTACGATGCAGTTGTAAATGGAATAAAGGAAACAATCGATTACGGAAATTTTGAATATATTGAAGACGAACACATTTTACCTTTGTTTGTTGATAAGAATTCAGATATGATTCAAATTTTGACAAAAGTCTATAATGACTACACAGAAAGAGAGGATCAACCTCTCACCACAGGTGGCGGCACTTATGCTAGAAGCATGCCAAACGCCGTCGCATTCGGCGCAACATTTCCCTGGCAAGATGACTTGGCACATCAAAAAAATGAGTTCATCTCAATCGACGATCTCATTTTAATGACAAAGATTTACTCTAAAGCTATTTACGAGTTACTAAAGTAGACCTCAATCGAGGTCTACTTTTTCTAAATACCTTTTGAACGGATCTGACAAAGTCGGATGCTTCATGGCAAAATTAACAGTAGCTTTCAAGTAACCCAATTTATCCCCCGTATCATATCGCACCCCCGAAAATACACTCGCATAGACATTTTCCACATCTTTTTGCAATAATATAGCATCCGTCAATTGAATTTCTCCACCTTTCCCCGGTGGTGTCTTTTCAATCATTTCAAATATAGAAGGATTCAAGATATATCTACCTAAAATTGCATAATCCGAAGGTGCCTCTTCTATTTTTGGTTTTTCAATCATTCCAGAAACAAGCATGTCGTCATTTTCTATTTTTTCCCCTGCAACTATTCCATATTTAGACAAGTCTGCTTTTGGAACTGGCTGCACACCGAGAATTGTTCCTTCATGTCTTTCATAGGATTCAATTAGTTGTTTTATTACAGGCACATCTGAGTCAATTATATCGTCGGGTAGCAATACAGCAAATGGTTCATTGTTTGCAAACCCTTTCGCACAGTAAATTGCATGTCCCAACCCTTTTGCATCACCTTGCCGTACATAGTATATTTTAACTTTTGATGCTAAATCTTTCGATATTTTCAACAATGACTTGTCGTCCTTATTGCTCAACACTTGATCAAGTTCTGGTGTTTCATCAAAGTGATTGATAATCATCTCCTTGTTTCTCGAGATAATGATTAAAATTTCTTCAATTCCACTATCGACTGCCTCTTCAACAACATATTGAATCGCCGGACGATCTACTATATTGATCATTTCTTTTGGCATCGCCTTAGTAGTTGGTAAAAACCTTGTGCCAAATCCCGCCGCAGGAATTACTGCTTTTTTTATTATCATAAAGACCTCCACACCACTTATTTTTAATTAAAGTTTATGATTATTTGATAATTTTAATATACCCTATAAAAATATAAAAAACCAGCCTAGGCTGGTTAATCATTAAGTGCAAGATATTTTGATTCTTTACTAAGAATCACTTTGGAATAGGTTGTTTCATAAGTGTTGTTTTCCTCATAATATTTCTTGAGATTATAGGGACCTCTATTGTATTCCGATAGGATTCTGTCATAATCATTTCCATATGTGTTTTGCAAAAGACTTAAATATATCGACGCAAGTCCAATGTTGTACTCAGGTTCGAAAATCCTCTCTGGATCATACTCTAACCCCAATTCACTTCCAAATTCCTCTGCCAGCCATTTTTCAGTATCAGGGATAATTTGCATATACCCACGATCGTCCGATGTTCCCACTTCATATTGGCTGAAATTACTCTCTAATTCCATTACAGACAGTATTAAAGATACATTCAAGTCCATTTGATCTGAGTATTTGGCAATAATATATGCCGTTTCAAAATCAAGTGGTGTACTGTTTTCAATTTCTTTAGCTTTTGCTACTAAATCATTACTTTGATAATCGCCTACTAGATTTCTGTAATTATCAGCAACTTCTTTTTCTTCTACCAATACTCTTCGAATTATAAAATTTTCATCTTCTAAATATGAAATTTCTTTGTTCAAAGTACCTATTTGACTGAGCTGTTCATTTAAACTTTCATTGTCTATATTCAAGTTTTTAATCTCATTAATAAGGTATAAATTTTGCGCAATTACAACTGTAAGTAATAAGGCAAAAAAGATTGTTGCTATTGAAATATTTCTATTTTTCATAGTTATACTCTCTCCTCCTTTTAAGCAAAGACTATAAAAGTATAACAGAAAACATTGAAATTGCAACATTTTTTGTTTTTTTGTAATATTTGAACAAAAAAAGCAGTAAAATTAGACTGAAAAAAAATCATGATTTTACTGCTTTTTATTCCATTTAATGTAATTTATAATTCTATCTGATCCCTGATTTCTATCTCTGTTCCTTCAGGAGCAATCATTTTAAATAAGTATCCTTTTTCAACTTTATAAATCTCATCACCATTTTTCTTCTTGAATTTCTTTTGACCTTTCGCTTTCACACTCCTGTAGAATTCATCGATATCCTCAACAAGAAACGACAGATGAACAGGCCCACAGCTGTTGGAATTCCAAGGTATTAGAGATTCACCTTCTTTTTCTGTCTGCAACTCAATCATAAATCCATCGAAACTTAACCATGAATTGTACTTCCTGGTATGAAAATTTTCACTCTCTTTGAAAAGTTTAAACCCCAATATTTTCGTATAAAATTCAATTGATTCCTTATACCTATCCGTTTGAATGCATACATGATGCAATGATTTAATTTTCATGAATTTAATTTCCTTTACAAATAGTTGAGTGCTATTCTTTATTTTTAATATATTTTAGACTTATACTCGGATTACTTGTCTTTTGTGACCTGATTTCAAATTGTTTCAACGAAGATATGAATGGCGTCAATTTCGTATAACCATAATTTCTGGTATCAAAATCCGGATATCTTTTATTTAAAATACCTCCAATTTCACCAAGAAAAGCCCAACCATCTTCATCAGAAATATCATTAATAATCGTTTTAATCGCTTCAACCAGCTTATTTAAACTTGTCATGCTCATCTTTGATTCATCATGGTTTTGCTCTGTTTTTTCAGCAATCACTTCAGATGCAGATAAAGTCATTGATTCCAAAACCTCAAGATATTTAAATTTTTCACATGCCGCTATAAAAGGTTTCGGTGTTTTTTTCTCTCCCATGCCTATCACAAACTTGCCAGCTTCTCTCAATCTTGCAGCCAATTTTGTAAAATCACTGTCACTTGATACAATGCAAAATCCATCTACATTGCTTGAATAAAGAATATCCATCGCATCAATGATAAGTGCGGCATCTGTTGCATTTTTACCTGATGTATAACTGTATTGCTGAATAGGATTTATTGAATATTCTAGTAAAACATTCTTCCAAGGTGCCAATTGCGGTTTCGTCCAGTCTCCATAAATCCTCTTGTATGTCGGTGTTCCATGATTAGAAATTTCATCTATTATAAACTTGATATATTTATTTGATACATTATCAGCATCTATCAGTATTGCTATTTTCATGTCTTTATCCATAATTCATCTCCCGAATTTTAATATTTCATGTTTTTATTTAAACATAAATTTCTCATTGTAGAACATTTTTCTAATAATCAATACCAAACCAGTTATCACAAGAATTGAAACAAATGAATTTATTAAAAAATACATCATATTGATATCCAGGCTGAAAATATTTTGTATGATAATTGTATTTCCATATATCGGTATTAAATATTTCATATAATTCATTTCTCCATTACCCATAACTGCTAGAATGGCAGATATTAAAACAACCATATATATCGGTGAAATATATGTTCCAGCTTCCTTGACGCTTCTTGAAATTACCGATACTAAAATAATCAAACCGACATAGATTCCAACTAAGATCAATAAAGCTATCAACAACAACAAAATATATTGAGGCGGAAATGATATTTTATCAATATTAAGTCCTTGTCCAAATAATTTTGAAGAAAAAGGAAAAGAAAGCAAAATTCCCAAAATTGAAGAAATAGTTGAAAATATCGCGACGATTGCTAAACTGATAAGCTTTCCAAGTGCAACTGTCTCTCTTTTGACAGGCGTCAATAAAATAGTCGCCATTGTACCACGCTCTTTTTCACCCGCTACCATATCGATTCCAATCCCCATAGCACCTGCAAACAAAAATATTGAAATAAGAATCGGTAGAATTCTGCTGATTACTGTGCCCGCTAATTTTTCTTCAGAAGCCACCGATATTTCACTATTATCAATGTCTATTGAAAATACTTGGGTAAACTTAATATCACCTAAGCGCTCACCAACTATAGCAACCTTATAATCCTGCAATATCCCATTTACTATATAATTCCTTGCATCCTGAGAATATTCATTGATTGGATTGAAATAAGTGTCAATATTTGGAATTTCATTTATGCGGTAATCACTCATCTTTTGATCGAAATTTTCATCAAATACTAAAACCATATCAATTGATTCGTTTGTCAACCGCATTTTCGATTCTTCCAATTGTGATATATCCACCATTTCATGCATATTTATTTTATCATAAGGAGATTCATCCATATAGGAAATATAGCTGCTCGGCACATTATAAGTTTCTATTTCGTACATATGGATGGCTCTCTCATCATCCATATTACCTATTACCATTCCCATTATAGAATAAATAACTGCAATACTGAGACCAGGAAGCAATAATGCAGTAAATACTAATCTTCTATCCGTAAAAACACGCATCAATTCTTTTTTTATCACTACCAGCAAACGTCTATCCATTATCATCACCGAACTTTTCATACAGGGCAAAAAAAGCATCATCCAAGGTTTCAGTTTCAGTCTTCTCCAATATCTCTTTTAAGGTCCCTTCAATTATCAGATGACCCCCTATCAAAATACCTATTCTATCACTGAGTTTTTCAGCAACTCGCATGACATGAGTGGAGATTATTATTGTTTTTCCTTGCTCTTTCATATCGAGAAGATAATCTGTCACTGTTTTTGCCGTTAATATGTCTAATCCATTTGTGGGTTCATCAAAAATAATAACTTCTGGATCATTAAGTAGACTAACCGCTATACCTAATTTTTGTTTCATGCCAGTTGAAAAATCACTGATTTGCTTGTTTTTAAATCCCTCGATACCAAAGATATCAAATAAATAATTCTTTCTTAAATCAATCTGTTCCGGCAACATATTTCTGAGCCCACCAAAAAATTTCATAGTATAATCTGCAGAGAAATGTTCATCCAATTTCAATTCGTTAGTCAAAAAACTGATATTTTCTCTTACACTTTCAGAATCATTTTGAACATCGAATCCATCGATTATTATTTCTCCAGATGATGGTTTTATAAGTGTCGACATGCATCTCAGAGTCGTTGTCTTACCCGCTCCGTTGGGACCTAGAAGTGCATAGATCTCACCAGGACGCACCGAAAAAGAAACATTTTCAACTGCTCGTACATACTCATTTTTCATTTTATTTTTTTTTCGTTCTCTTTTTGAAACAAAATAAGTTTTAGTTAAATTTCTTACCTCAATCATCTGTTCACCATCACCTCATCACCAACAGATACCCTTCCCGTTTGTATCACGTCAAGATACACGGTTCCCGTTGCTAGTGCACAAACCCTTCCCTTTTGAACAATGCTGCATTCTGGAAAACATCTCTTCCCTGAAGATACAACTTGAAATTTTGCTGAACCAATGAATACAATATCTCCTTTTAGCAGTATGGTGCCGTTCATTTCCAAGGAGAGGGTTTCTACAAATCTTTTAAAACATAGCCCATCTTCATGAGATTGCTTGATTTCTTGTCGAGAAGCATATGGAAGCATCACAACTTCTACCTTGCTCTCAAAGTAAGAATCTCCTTTCAGTCCTTTCCCTTTCACAAACTCTCCACTTTCAATGTTTACCCTTGGTTGGCCTTTATTAACACTCAATAAGATTCCTACTACACGACCATTCATCAAATCACCTATATCAATTCTACTTTAAAGTATTTCTTTTTTCCTTTTCTAATCATAGCAAATCCATTATTAAAGTCATCCAACATCAATTGTCGCTCATGGGAAGTTACTGTTTCATCATTCAAATATATTCCGTTTTGTTCAATCATTCTTCTACCTTCAGATTTTGTAGCAATAATCTCTGTATCAAACAGCAATTCTATTATGCTGCATCCTGATTCGATTTTAGATTTTTCGACATTGACTGTAGGAACATTACTTAGATCATTTCCTTTCCCAAAAAGTGCTTTGGCGGCTTCCTGTGCTTGTCCAGCAGCTTCTGCACTGTGAACCATTTTAGTTACTTCATAGGCTAAAATCTCTTTTGCTTTGTTTATTTCTGCACCTTCAAGCGAGCTGAGTGTCTTGACTTCATCCATCGGCAAAAACGTTAGCAATGATAAACATTTTTCAACATCCGCATCATCTACGTTTCTCCAATACTGATAAAAATCATATGGAGACGTCTTCTCTGGATCAAGCCACAAAGCACCTTTTTCAGTTTTCCCCATCTTTTTACCCTCACTGTTAGTCAGTAAAGTAAAAGTCATTCCAAAAGCATCTTTTTGTGATTTTTTTCTTATAAGCTCAGTTCCTGCCAAGATATTCGACCATTGGTCATTTCCCCCAAATTGCATCTTGCATCCATATTGATCATTCAACACATAAAAATCATAAGCTTGCATAATCATGTAGTTGAATTCCAGGAAGGTCAGTCCTCTTTCCATTCTATTCTTGTATGCTTCAGCTGTAAGCATTCTATTGACAGAAAAATGAACACCCACATCTCTTAAAAACTCCACATAATTAAGGTTCAAAAGCCAATCTGCATTATTTACCATAATTGCTTTATCATCATCAAAGTCTAAGAATTTTTTAAAAACCGTTTTAAATCTTTCACCATTGGCCTGAATTGTTTCTTGAGACATCATTTGACGCATGCCGGTACGATCACTTGGATCTCCTACCATTGTCGTCCCTCCACCAATAAGTGCAATCGGTTTATGTCCAAATTTTTGCATATGGCTCATTACCATTATTTGAATATAATGTCCAATATGTAGACTATCCGCTGTTGGATCAAATCCAATATAAAAAGTCACAGATTCATTTTGAAGCAATTCTTTTACTTCCTCTTCATGGGTAATCTGTTCAATAAATCCCCTTTCCATCAATACATCATAAACACTTCTCATGTTATTCCTCCTCAAAAAAAATAAAAGGAACAACTCGTCAATAAAGGACGAGTGTTCCCGTGGTACCACCTTTTTTCGCATTGAATCAATGCCTCAAACCGCTTATCGCGCGATTCACGCTGCCATTTTCAGCAGAAGCTCAAAGATGTAATTCACATTCTATCATCGTTGAAGTTTTCACCTGCCACTTCACTCTCTTGATTCCCGATAAAACACTACTTCGTCTTCTCATAGCTTACTATTCATTTTTAATAATCATAACAAATTGTGTGGTATTGTCAAGTCAATTGACACGCATATATCCACTGTCAGCGCCATAATTTTCAAGTAATTTTCTGAGTTCCTCACTGATTTCCACGACATCAACTGCATATAAGTTTTGATCGGCAACACGGTCTTTGCTTATGACCATGCCTCCTAGAACATATAGTTTTTGATTCAATATAAAATCGAACAAGATATAATCATTCAATCTATACTCCTCTTTAGTCAACAAAGTTGACAGGTCAGATTCAATCTTTGATAAATTGATAAATTTGGCATTCAACATCTGCAACACCTGCCTTTTATTAAGTTATAAGAATTATACCCATAAAGGCATGCTATCAATCCATATTGATTTTTTCTCCGCAATTTTCACAAAAATTGGCATTTTTATTATTTTTGTGTCCACATTTCAAGCAAATATTTTTTTGCAAAAACATCCTTGAAACAATCAAATAGATCAACAAATTTGTAGGTGTATTCAAAAAACCAAAAGCACCCCATAACCATTTGTTGAGACCTCTTTTTTCAGCATCTTTGTAAATCCAAACACTCTGAATTCCCAGAACAATAAATAACAGTGTAAACAAAATAATATATATCTTAGTATCCATGGCCATTCTCCTCTTTCTTAGTCATTTTAGCAATATTGACCAACATTACAGTAGGTGAAACCAATACTATAAGCAGGACTTGAAAAATTATAAAATAATTTTGATAAACTATAAAAAACAAAATCATGATACTTGCCATTGCCATCAACAAAATTAGATATTTTATTTGATCTTTTTTCTTTTTCATGAGCATTCTATCATTAGCGATTTTCATTATTTGATTTGAATCAAATTCAATTTCAGGAAAATCTATTTTCATTTGATTATTCATCATTAAAAATCTCCTCTCTAATATTCTTGATTGCATAATGGAATCTTGATTTGACAGTACCCTCTTTTATCCCTAATATCTTACCGATTTCATTATAGTTATAGCCATAATAGTACTTTAACACAAAAAGCTTCCTGTACTCCAAATCCATGGCCATTAGTATTTCCTTAGCTTCTGAAGTTTCATCAGCCTCATGTATCATGTTTAGTTCGCTTTCAAGTCTTATTCTATTATTTTTTTTATACATATCTTTAAGTAGATTTCCAGCTATTGTAATCATTAATGTACTAGTCTTTGATTTATATTCAAACTTACTGATGTTTTCAAGAAATCGAACGCATGTTTCTTGTGCAACATCCTCAGAAAGCTCTTTTTTAAAAGTCAAACTGTACACGTATTTAAAGACAATTGGGTAATTGTTTTCAATAAGGTATTTCAGATGAATCTTGCTTCCATTCTTCGCTTTATAAAAAACTTCTTTTTCGTTATTCATGCAATCACCTTACTTATCAATAAATTCTAGTTCTTTATTTACATAGCAAACCTCTGCTTCTTATCATCAATTTAAATATATTCCCTTTATCGCTACATATGTTAAACGATTCAACATGCAAAATGGTTCAAAAAAAAATCAAGCACTATTTTTCTACTTGATTATTTCTATTATTGACGCCCTCACACTTTTCGGAAGTTCTAATATTAAAGTTCGATTGATTAAGTCCATTCTGATTGTATTTTTTTTAATCAGCATCTCCTTTATTACTTTCACTTTTTTCTCTCTCCCTGGTATCAATTGATATAGTATGTACCAGTCTTCAAGAGCCATAATATTTACAGGTTCATTTTCGATGAAAACAACTTTGTCTATTGAATGATGATCAAAATTAAATCTATATTCACCCGCTTCGTGCTTTATAAAGAAACCCGCAATCAAATCGACATCAACGCCATTGATTTCAATCGTAGAAAATTTTTGTGTGTTGTAAATTTCTTCTGTGTCAGGTTTGTGCTTTTCTATGCCATTTTCTAACAAAAACAATCTGATGTTTTCGAAATCCTCTTCCATCACAAACAAATCAATATCATTTGGCCTTGTCTCATACCCGTTATAATAAAGTACTGAAGAAGCACCTAATGCCCATACCACTTCCATTCCATTCAACTTTTTTGCAATCGACTCCAATATGCTATACATTTAGCCACCCTTATTCAATATAGATTTCTACTGTCGTTCCATTTTCTTCATGAATATCCACAATCTTTTGATTGCCGTCTTCATTTAAATCTTCAATAGCTGTCTTAATGATATCATCAATATCAACATTTCCCATTTTTTCTTTTAAATTCGGAGAAAATTTTGAACCAATATTAAGACCAAGATTCACAAGTGATAGCGGTATCTTGATATCTACATTCGTATTTTCTTCTTTATCCAATACTTTTACAATTAATTTTTTTCCTCTCATTTTTATTTTCTCTCTTTTAGTCTCATACCTTTCATTGTCTTCTATTGCGTCCAATAATTTCAAACCCTCTTCAGCTGTTATGATTTTATCTTCAATCATTTTTAATATCTTCATTTTTTCATCCATTATACTCCCTACCTTTCAAGTAATTTAAAAGCTTCTTCAGCAGTAATTTCACCTTTTTCGAGCTTATCTAGAACTTCAACATCTGATATTTTCTTCGCATCTGGAATTACATTGTAGCCAAGCGATTCAATCGCTTGGTCCAACAGCCTTCTTACTGTCGGGTATGAAACACCTAAATCTTTTTCAATTTCTTTAATATTCCCCCTGTTTTTGACAAATATCTCTACAAATGCTTTTTCCTCTTTAGATAAATAAGAAAATTTGTCTAGCCCAAATTCACCTTCTATCTTCGTCTCACAGTTATAACATGCCATCCGTGTTACTCTCAACTTCCCTCCACATACTGGACACTTGCCTAAAATTTCGTTCATCATATACATCACCTCTTTTAAAATATATCCATATAATTAAACTTAAAACTTATATTAGTTAATTTATTTATAATTTATTTTAACATATTCAATTTATTGATTAAATATGTTAATACTAAGCATAAAAAAGAAGCCTTAGGCTTCATTTTTTACTATCAATTCTTTTAAAGAAGTAGCTAATCCTGCCATACTTTGAATTTCTGAAGGAATTATAATTTTTGTCGCATTGCCGTTTGCCACATCAACCAATGCATCAAAACTTCTTAGTGTTAAAATTTCTTTTGTAGGCCCTGCTTCTTTTATCATTTTTATAGCTAAGGCCTCTCCTTCTGCTACGCGAATAGCAGCTTCTTTTTTGGCTTCAGCCTTCAAAATATTTGCAGTTTTTTCACCTTCTGCATAAAGTATCTGTGATTCTTTCTTTCCTTCAGCAATCAGGATTGCAGATCTTTTTTCTCCCTCAGCCCTCAGAATACTTTCTCTTCTCTCCCTCTCAGCTCTCATCTGTTTTTCCATGGCATTTTGAATATCATCAGGTGGCAAAATATTTTTTACTTCAACTCTATTGACTCTGATTCCCCATGGATCAGTGGCTTCATCAAGTGTGCTTCTCATCTGGACATTGATCAAATCTCTGCTTGTCAACGTTTCATCTAGCTCCAATTGTCCGATAATATTTCTAAGAGTTGTAGCCGTCAAATTTTCAATAGCTAAAATAGGTTGAGCAACACCATAAGCATACAACTTTGGATCAGTAATCTGATAGAAAACCACTGTATCTATTTTCATTGTCACATTGTCTTTTGTAATAACTGGTTGAGGTGGAAAATCAATGACTTTCTCTTTTAAATCAACCCGCTGAGCGACGCGATCCAACAATGGCAATTTGATATGCAGTCCAACACTCCATGTTTTCAAATAGCCTCCTAGTCGCTCAATAACAAATGCATTTGCTTGCGGTACTATCCTCACATTCACAATGATCAGCACTGTCAACAATATAATCACTATCAACAATATTAAATATCCCAACATATCATTCTTCCTTTCTCACTTTTAATCTTACACCTTTAACTTCTTCTACCGTTACATCTGTACCTACTTCAATTTCGTCTTCACTGTAAGCAGTCCAAATTTGCCCCTTTACTTTTACCTGGCCTGTTTCATATTTTTTTATTTCCTTCACAACAACTCCATTTTCACCAATCAAGCTATCCACATTTGTCCTTTCTCTGCCGACTTTTAAATATTTCTTCACTAAAGGTTTCGTAAAATATAATGCAGCAATCGAAGAAATCACAAAAATAGTCACTTGGATAATGAAAGAATCAATAAAATATGAGCTAATCAATGCTATAAGTGCTCCAAAGGCAAACCATATGGATGTAAGTCCAAGCGATATCGCTTCCACCACTACGAAAATAATCATTAATACAACCCAAATTATTTGAGGAGAAAAAATATTATTCATTAAACCCTCCTTTTGATTTTTTTTGATATAATGTATCTATAATTGCCATTTACTTAATACCAATTTCATTATTGATATAAACACTTTCAGGAGGATTCATGCTTAAAAATATTATATACGTCGGTATCGGTGGTTTTTTCGGCAGTACAGCTCGTTATATTCTGTCACGATTAATGAATACCCATTTTCCGTATGGAACACTTTTTGTAAATTCACTGGGTAGTTTTTTAATCGGTTTTTTAACTTATAAATTTTTAAAATCCTCAAGTATTCCTCAAGAATATATTTTATTGTTCACTACAGGTTTCATTGGTGCCTTTACCACATTTTCAACCTATATGTTGGAGAGTTATATTCTTGTTTCAAATGATCAAGTAATTACTGGCATCATCAATATATTTTTGAATCTATTACTCGGATTTATCCTTGTGTTTTTAGGATTTCAGCTTGCCAAGTCAATATAGGAGGTTTTTAAATGCTCGGAAAACTATTCAGTATTTATAAATTAGCACTGATAACTGCAACTATTATAATCATTGCTAATCTTTTAATCGGTCTTAATGTTTCAACTCCTTTAGCTTTGATCCTACAGTCACTCGTCATACTATCCGTATTGATCATTCATCGCAGCTTCACCGCAAAAATGCTAGGTACTTTTATCCAAAAAATGACCAATGAAATCGAGGAAATATTTCCCGATGTAATTGATTTTAATGAATTTAAATCAAGCTATTTGGGAATGCTTTATGACGCGCCCTATTTATTTAAAAATATTTTTTTAAATTTTCAATCACTTATAAAAAGTAAATCGGATTTATTAAATGAAATAGAATCTTTAAATAATTCATTAGAGCGAAATATGAAGACAAAAGATTTCTTGTTGGAAATTAGCAACTCTATTTTGGATTTTGACAATCAGCTGGATTTTCTTAACTTTATTCTTGAAAAAACAGTTCAGACTTTACCCGAGGCTACCCATGGTTGTGTCATGAGAAATATTGACGGCATTACTACTGAATATATAGCTGCATACGGCTACAATCTTTATACGTTGCAAAAAATCAATTTAGATTTAGAAGAAACTTATATTTATGTTATGTCAAACGGTGATATCAAAGAACCTAAAATGGTGGGAGATTTAAGAGAATTCAACCTGAAGCATATTAAGAGCACTACTTACTCTAAATTTGATGAAGAAAATTTATATGACGTCAATACATCCGTCAGTTCACCCATTATCATTGACAATAAACTCTATGGTATGCTCAATATTGACAGTGAAAAGGAATATGCTTTTACCGAAGAAATTATTCCTGTCATGAAATATATTGCAAATCAAACAAGTATTGCACTAAAAAATTACATGATGTATAAAAAAACAGTAAAATTATCAAAATTCGACAGCTTGACAGGAATATACAATCGTTCATATTTTGAAGAACTCATTTCTGATTATTATAAAAAAGCATTGCGGTATAAAGAAAATTTCATCATAGCACTTCTTGATATGAATGATCTCAAGATAATCAATGACCAATACGGACATGATGCAGGAGATCTTGCATTAAAAACGCTATCTGACAGCATCAATGATGAAATCAGAGATTCAGATATTTTTGCCAGATATGGCGGCGATGAATTTATTCTTGTTTTCTTCAACACTTCTAAAGAAGAAGTAATGGAAAAAATGCAGTATATTCATAAAAAGATTGAATCCACAACATTCTCATATAATAATCAAAAAATTAAACTTTCATTTAGTTATGGTTTTTCGCTATTCCCAGAAGATTCAATGATACTTGATATTCTAATCAAACAAGCAGATACACGAATGTATCAAAATAAAAAAGAGTTCAAAAAAAAGGATGCTTAAATTCAGGCATCCTTTATTATTTCTTTAACTTCATACCCTGCTTCCTCAATAATTGCTATAATTCTCTCATCTGAAACATTGTTTTCATCAGTTAGCTTTACCATTGCCGTATTTTTATCAGCTTTTATATCAGTAAATCCTTCATTTTCCAATGCCTTTTGAACCCGCATTTCACAATGGTGGCAAGTCATACCTGAAACCAAAATTTTTTTATTCATTTTAACCCTCCAATCTAATATTTTTTAGCCGCAGTGCGTTTGTTACAACAGAAACTGAACTAAAACTCATCGCCAGTGCTGCAATCATCGGATTCAGTAAAGGTCCATGAAATAACAAATAGAGAACGCCAGCAGCTATCGGAATTCCTGCAACATTATATCCAAAAGCCCAGAATAAATTTTGCTTGATGTTTCTGATTGTTTTTTGGCTAAGAATAATTGCTTTTACAACATCATTTAAATCACTCTTCATTAAAACGATATCTGCTGATTCAATCGCAATATCAGTGCCAGTGCCTATTGCAATACCAACATCTGCCCTTACTAAAGACGGCGCGTCATTGATGCCGTCTCCAACCATTGCCACTATTTTATTATCCTTTCTCAGATTATCAATAACGGCTGCTTTGCCATCTGGTAGAACTTCAGAAATCACATGATCAATACCTGCATTATCAGCAATATATTGCGCAGATTTTTTGTTATCTCCAGTCAACATTATAATTTCTAATCCCATTTTTTTCATTTTATTAATCGCACTCATACTGATTAATTTTATTGTGTCAGATATTCCCAGAGCACCAATGACTTTTTCATCAATCATGACATACACAATTGTCATACCTTTTTCATATAATTTTTCTGCTACATTTTCATGATTCTCAATTAACTTCTTACTACCTACTTTAACAGACTGATGATTTATTTCTCCGACCAAACCCTTACCTGATATATTTATGAATTGATCTACGCTATAATAATCATTTTTAGTTTGATTAAATTTTTCAATAATTGCTCTCGCTATTGGATGCCCTGAATACCTTTCAAGTGAAGCAGCATATTTCAAAATTTCCTTACTATCATATCCATTAAAAGTGATAATTTCTTCAACAACAGGTTTCCCTTCAGTTATTGTTCCTGTTTTATCTAAAACAACAGTCGTCACTTTATGAAGGGTCTCTAAAGCTTCACCACTCTTGATTAGAATACTGTTTTGTGCCCCTTTTCCTGTTCCTACCATAATTGCTGTTGGAGTTGCTAAACCAAGTGCGCACGGACATGCAATCACAAGAACTGATATAAAAATCATCAATGAAAAATTGATATCTTTTTGAACGATAAACCACAGTGTCGCTGCAATAATAGCAATTCCAATAACTGCTGGTACAAAATAGCCTGCAATTATATCAGCTAGTCTTGTAACAGGCGCTTTCTTTGTTTGTGCCTCTTCAACAATTTTTATAATTTTATTGATGAATGTATCATTATAAATTTTACTGACTTCAATGAGTAAACGACCATTCCCATTGATACTTGCAGCAATCACCTCATCACCAATTTCTTTATCCACTGAAATGCTCTCTCCAGTCAACATTGACTCATCAACATCACTTTGGCCTATTTTAACAATGCCATCAACAGGAATAGTTTCTCCTGGCTTTACCAAAACAACATCTCCTACTTCAATTTCTTCCACAGGCAACACTATCTCACTGTCGCCACTTAGAATAATCGCAGTTTTTGGCCTTAAATTCATCAATTTATTGATAGCATCTGATGTCTTTCCTTTTGCCATCGTTTCCATTGTCTTTCCCAATTTAATCAAAGTTATAATAGTTGCTCCAGTTTCAAAATACAGCTGATGGACCAAATGTGTATTTCCCATCGAAATCTGATAAACAGAAATAAAACTGTATATAATTGCCGCACTTGTGCCTACTGCTATTAATGAATCCATATTGGGTGAACCTTTTAATAATGTTCGAAATCCCATCTTATAAAAATTTCTACCAACGAAAATAACAGGTATTGTCAATGCAATTTGAATTAACGCAAAATTTATAGGATAATTTAATGGAATAATCGATGAAGGAAGTGGAAGGCCTATCATTGATCCCATTGCAATATATAAAAGAGGAATTGTGAATAATAAAGCAATGACTAACTCAATTTTCATCTTATTATAAGAAATCTCTTGTACATCTATTGTTTTTCTATTTTCCTCTTTAATGATATTCAAAGGTTTATATCCAGCGTTTTCTATTGCTTTTTTTATGTCGGATAATCTCGTATCTTCAGTAGAATACTTGACATACGCTCTATTTGTTGCAATATTCACAGTCGTTTCTTGGACCCCTTCAATTTTTAGGATGCTTTTTTCTACAGCTCTGACACAAGAGGCACATGTCATCCCATCAATGGGAATAACTACTTCTTTCATCGCTATTTTTTCTTTTGCATTATATCCAGCATCAATAACTGCTTTTATAATACGGTCACTTTCTATTTTTTCATCATTTGACACAACTTGCATTGAATGGGTGATTAAATTGACTTGAACCTCCAGCAATCCATCTAATTTTTTTATTGCTCGTTCAACTGCTCTAGAGCAAGATGCACATGTCATTCCTTCAATTTCATAAGCTTTCTTCATGTATTCACCTATCTTTCTTGAAATCCTTTGCACTATTCATTCTAAAAAATGTTGCGGTGCAATGTCGTTAACAAACAGCAATAAGAATATAAAAGCGATTCTCACTTTTTAATTCATCCCTTTTCTGAAAATCTTTTTAACATATTTTTATATTATTGAAATATTCCTTATTTTTCAAAAATACCGAGAATTTCATGCCTTATTTTATAGAATAGCCCTCCTCTTTTATCGTCTCTCCTAACATAATTATATACTTTTATGACATGCATTTGCAGATATTTTGCAACTAATTATCAAAATGATTAGAACTAATGATTATATTTCTCATAATAAAAAAATCCTGCTTTTTAATAAGCAGGAATTATATGATAACCATTATTTTTCAAATCTTTTATTATTTCTATTTGAACTTTATAAACCGTGTTGATATTTTCTTTGGTTATGACTTCTTCAGGTGTTCCCTGATCAAAAACAGCACCTTCATTCAAAAGAATCAACTGGTCACAGAATTTATAAGCGAAATTCAAATCATGCAGGATAACGATGATTGACATGTCCTTCAACTTTGCCAATTCCTGTATCATCTTCAGAATTTCAACTTGGTAGTGCAAATCCAAATGTGAAATCGGTTCATCCAATATCAATACCTTCGGTTCTTGCGCCAATGCCCTGGCAATCAAGACACGCTGTTTTTCGCCACCACTCAGCTCATCGAGATAGCGATTTCTATACTGATAGGTATTTGTCTTTTCAAGAGCATCTGTGACAATAGCATAGTCTTCTGCATTTTCAACCTCAAACTTTTTTTTGTAGGGGTAGCGACCCATCATCACGATATCAAAAACTGTGAATTGAAATTCAGAATCTCTTTCCTGAAATACCACACCCGTTGTCAAAGCCAAATCCTTTTGCTTGTATTTTGCAAGATCTTTCCCAAACAGGTACAATTCACCTGAATCAGGTTGTAGTATTCTAGAAAGATTTTTGATCAATGTCGTTTTTCCAGAACCATTGGGCCCGATGATTCCTGTAATCTGTCCTTTTTTAAAATCCAGTGTCAAATCGTTGAGAATCATTCTATTGGTGTCATATTTAAAATTCAATTTTTTTATCGAATAAGCATGTGCGTTCATATCATCACCTGAGCTTCTTTCTCAATAATAAAAATACAAAGTATGGCGTGCCAATAAAAGCAGTTATAACTCCGAGTGGAATTTCCATAGGTGACGCGATGGATCTGGCAATACCATCCGAGATTGCCAGAAATACACCACCTGTAATAACCGTCAAAGGCAGCAGCTTTCTATTATCAGATCCTATTACCAAACGTACGGCATGAGGAATAATAAGACCGACAAAACCAATTATACCACTGACAGAAACAGCCAATGCCGATACAAAGGAAGCCGTGTACAACAATATTTTCCTTACACGATTGACATTGACACCCAGAGCTTTCGCATTGCTTTCACCCGTTAAAATAATGTTGAGTTCTGTTGAATAATACATGAAAATCGCAATTCCAATAGCTGTACCGATAATAATTGAACTTACTTTATCCCATGAAGCTGTCGATACGCTTCCCATCGTCCAAAAGAAAATATTCTCAATCATGTCTCGATTCAGTGTCATCAAAAGTGAAATAAATGACGACAAGAAAAAGCTGATTGCAATTCCTGTCAACAAAAGCATTGTCATGTTTTTCGATTTTTGAAATGAAGCCACTGAAAAAACGAAAAACGTAGTCATAGCAGCACCTATGAAGGCGCCAATCGATATTGCATTGAAATTTAAAAGTGTAAAATTGAGTCCAAGAATCATTACAATCGTCGCACCAAACGCAGCACCTGATGAAATTCCCAGCACATAAGGATCTGCCATAGGATTTCTGAAGGCGCCTTGAAATATAAGTCCTGAACTAGAAAGACCTGCTCCTACAATAAATGCCATGATTACCCTTGGAAACCTCAAATTGAGAACAATGGTTCTATAGGCATTACTTATGCTAGAATCGTCAATGACCTGATTGATGAAGGGGATTTTTTTTCCTACAATTTTCAATATATCGACAATTGGTATATGAGCTGTTCCTAATGTCACTAATAACAACATTATAACGATCGCCGCCAGACTATATAAAAAGACCAAGCCATGAAATTTTTTTCTGCTGTTGATTAAATCCTTCATTCAATTACTTCCTTTAATAATCAGCTCCGTGAATCGCTTTCGCCAAATCTTCAAGACCCTCAGCCAATCTTGGCCCTTGTCTGTCTATCTTATTGATGTCTAATTCTATGACATTGCCATTTTTCACTGCATCCAGAGTGTTATAACCTTCCATTGCTACAAATGAATCTTTCATGCCATAATACTTTGAAATAATTATCACATCTGGATTGTTTTCTATGATTTTTTCAAGTGAGTAGCCCCATCCTGAAACGTCTGAAGCAATATTAATACCGCCTGACATTTCAATCATGTCACTGATAAAAGTATCTCCACCTGCAGTATAATCTCCATACTCGCCAAATCCAATGACATAATATACAGACTTCTTATCTAGTCCACTTACGCGGTCAGCAACACTTTGAACAGTTGATTTCATCGTTTCTATATGAGATGCCGCTTCAGCATCTTTATTTAGAATTTTACCTACGACAGAAATCACTGTGTAAACGCCTTCAAAACTATCTTCCGGTACAAAGACTACTACTTTCACTCCCAAGTTTTCTAAAGCAGTTACTGCATCTTCAGGAAAATGTGTCGATGCTATGACAATATCTGGATTGAGTTCCACAATTTTTTCAATATTCGGTTCCATCATATTTCCTGCTGTCTCTACATTTTGGATTTCCTCAGGGTAGTCACAGTATTCCGTTCTTCCCACCAATTTATCAGAAGCCCCCAGATAATAGATTATCTCCGAAATAGATGGCGCCATGGAAACAACACGCATCGGTTCCGATTCAATTGTCACCTCTCTGCCGTAACTGTCTGTCAAAGTCATCGGATATTGTGAAAGTTCTACAGAATCAGCTCCTATATCCACTTTTTCAACATTGCTTGAACAACCTGCTATCAATAGTATGACTAATAACAGTATTCCTAATAAACTTCTTTTTTTCATTCAACAACCTCCTATTATTTTGAATAAGAAGACCCCAAAATAAAAACACTTTCCTCAGGAAAGTGCAATAAGTATTTTAAAGCACATCCTCATCCGCGTGAGAATATAAGTACTGTCATATTTGGCAAAGATCTGGCTTAAGCTTTCGCTTTCACAGTGGCGGGACCGCGCCGGATTCTCACCGGACTTCCTTGTTATGTTGCTATACCAAATAACGTCGTATTTATTTATCATTGCCATTATAACACAGTATGAAATATCCCGCCACTTAAAACGCACAATTTTGGGGGAATTCATAAATGAATTTTTTTCTTGCAATATCAAACAGAAACACACATCATCTTTTCTTTTTAAGAATAAAAATCGCAACTCCAACAGTCAATACTAATGCAGTCATAATTAAGATGATGCTTCCGATTCCTAAACCGCTCTTGCTCTCTGCCATTCTTTCTTCTGTTATCTTACGTGTGTTTTTATCCAAAGTCTGAAGCTCAGATTCCACATCAAGTTTAGCAAGTTTTCCAAGTCCTTCGTAGCTTGCGACAATCATTTCTCCACCATTAACCTTGACCATCGCATCACCGTTCTTAGGTGTCAGTTCTACTGTTCCTTCGAATACTTTAAGCGTTGAAACTCCTCCTTTTTCTTCACAGATAAAAGTCGTTCCTTTTATTCCTGCAACTGCTTGACTCATCTCTACTTCCATGCTGCCATCTTCCACCATCTTTTTAAGGTTGATCCATATGTTTCCAGCTACAAGACCTATTTTGCTCTCTCTCTCATTTTTAATATCAAGAACAATGATTGTGTCTTCTTTCATCACGAAGCTTGACATGTCAGAAAAAGATAAAATTGCACCACTTCTAGGCAATGTCTTGATTACATCTCCATGATGCAGTGGAGTGTCCAATGAAGCAAAAACATAGGCATCATCATCTTCACCGTATCTCTTGACAAGAACCTCTCCATGCAGATCGCCAAACCTTACAATACTGTTTTCATCATAGTTTTCCGGAGAAAACCAATCTGGATCATACTCAAGTTCTGGAACAGGTTCACTTGGTGTAATTACAGGGGATGCTACTTGTTCTACAGGTTCTGATTCAGACTCTAAAACTACTTTTACACCGACCATTTCACTCGCTCGAGAAGCTGGCGTAGTCCACGAACAAGTAAAAGCACCATACAGCTCAACTTCTTTCACATAATTGGGAACCTGCACTGAGACAGTGTCAGAAAGAGTTGCTGACATACTGTCATCAATTTGAATAACTTGAGTCAAATCTTCAAGTTCATTTCCGTGGACATCGTAGCATTTCATATACATATACAAATCATTGCCAGTGTGTTCCATCTTGTATCCCATCGCCCCCATAGTTCCTGATATATCAAGCGAAATTGTAAAACCTTGCATAAAAGTACCGGTTAGATTGTATTGGACAAATCCTTGGCTAAAGCTCCAATCTGCACCAGTAAGATTGACGCCAGCACCCCCTACATTGAAAGAATCCAAAGTTGTATCAATCCATGTTTCGCAGACAAAACTGCCCGAAGAAAGGATTGGTACAGGTTCAGCATACTTATCAATAGGAGAAGCCATAACAGGTGTCACAAACCAAAACATCATAATACAAGTTATCAATATCTTTAAAATAATATTTTTCTTCATAAAATCACCTTTCTCATTTATTTAACCTATTTTAACTTTATTGTTGTTAAATAAACTTTCCTGTTTTGAATTTTTCATTACGAAAATCATTTATTCTATTTAATTGATCACATTCCCCATGGCAAGTCCCTCTTATGCATTTAATTATTTAAGCAATACCCTTATTAAAAAATAATATTCGACTTATAGTACACAGTAGTTTTTTTATCCACTATGCAACAGGAATTCACTGATAATGTTATCCACATATTATGCACAAACATGTGGATTTAAAGATCATCGCTTATAAATGCGAGCTTTAACGGCTTTTTTTATCCACAAAAACATATCACTTATACACAATATGTGTATTAATAATTATTATTGATAACAGATTTCAATAAATAAATCATATGCATTAAAAAAAGCGGCCTAGGCCGCTCTTCTAGAATTTCTTATTGAACAATCTCATATCCCTGAGATATATAGCCAATTGGACTATTTGCAGGTGTTCCCATTCCGCCATTTACAGATACTGCATCATATCCCATCAATCTCATAATAGCTACTGTCTGTCCTGCTGTTTGACCTGAATAACAGTTGACAATTATCTTTTGATCTTTAGGTAGATCTGCGAACCCTTGAACCATGCTAGTGCCATAAGGTATATTGATTGCACCAGGAATATGTCCCGCTACATAATCCACATTGTTTCTTACATCGACAAATGTTGTACTGCCATCTGCTGCCATAGCTGCGTTATACGCTTCTTCTTCACTTATTTTATAGTTTTTATAAATCGTATCAGCAACATCTGTAAGTCCCATAAAATAATTTGTTGCCGCTTGCTTCATATGCTCGCTTAAAACTTTTGTATTTAAATTTCCAAAATCATTGCTTTCAACTTCAGTATAAGCTTCATAACCTTCTGTAACGCTGATTCCATAATTCCATCCATATTTGATTGACTTGGCATCATATCCCAATGCATTCAAAACACCAACAGTTTGTCCGGCCGTTTGACCTGAATAGCAGTATACCAATACCGGCTTATCAGCAGGCAATTTCTCTATTGATGCTGCAAATTCCGGACCCCAAGGTACGTTCACAGCACCTTTAAGATGTCCTTGACTGTAAACATCATTTTGTCTTATATCAAGTATAAACATGTCATCTTGATTTTCAATCATTAGAAACGCATCTGCCGCACCTAACATATAAGAATCATCAGGTTTATTGTTCATTACTGCAGCCGCTGCCTCTGATATTGTTGTCACCGTTTCAAAACCTTTATTTGCCCATCCACTCGGTGCTGTCACACTTGTACCCATGCCGCTCTTGATTGATACAGCATCGTATCCCAACAATCTTAAAACTGTGATTGTTTGTCCAGCAGTTTGACCTGAGTAACAATTTACAATTATTTTTTTATCCATCGGTAAAGTTGAGAATGATTCAGTCATATTTGTACTCCAAGGAATATTATTCGCTCCTGGAATATGGCCAGCATCATAGTCAGCTTGCTGTCTGATAGACAAGAAATAATAATTGTCATCATTTAACAATTGACTCGCTGCTTCAGAACTTATAATGTTATTAGGAATTTCTGCTGTTGCTAAATCGCTAAAATATTTTTCAACTGCAGTCATTACTTCTGGATTAAAATTCAAAGTCTCATAAGTAGCAAAATCATTTGATTCAACTTCTGTATAAGCTTCAAATCCTTCAGTTTTACTTATTCCCAATACCCAGCCATACTTGATTGATTTAACATCATAACCTAAAATATTTAATGTAGCATTTACTTGATTAGCTGTTTGTCCTGTATAACAATAGACATAAATAGGTTGATCAGCAGGCAATTTTAAAATACCTTCTGAAAAATTCGCACCATAAGGAAGATTTACAGCTCCTTTTAGATGGCCTTGTTCATATACATCAGGTTTTCTTACGTCTAAAATGAACATTTCTTCTCCAGCATCCATTTTAGCAAATAGATCAGCAGCGCCAATCATGTTATTATCTGCCGGCATATTTACTAAATACGCAGTTGCCGCACTTTCAATTGCACTTGCATCAGGTGTTTCCGTCACTGCAGGTTCTTCAGTTTTTTCAATAACTACTTGTGTTTCCTCTACTGGCTGTGATGCAGCACATCCAACACTAACAATCATCACCAATATTAATAATAATGGCAGTATTTTAAATCTTTTCATAAATGAAGCCTCCTTATCTAATTAAGAATTATCCTGTTGATTTGATATAACAGGTGTTCCTTCAGGCATTTGAATTGGCAAAGCTGGATCACTTGACCATTCAAGATATGCACCGTCATACAATTTAATATTTTCATATCCAGCATTGAACATTGCTAAAAAAGTCTGAGCTCCTCTAACTGATGTTTTGCAGAATATTATTGCTGTGTTTTTCTTATCAATACCATTTTCTTGATACAAAATGCTTATTTGTTGCATTGGTTTAAAGGTTCCATCATTAAACAAATTGTCTTCATAAGGAATTAATATAGAAGTTGGAATTGTTCCAGCGTCATACTCTTCTTGTGATCTGACATCAATCAAGAATGTATTTTGATCAGGATAATTGAGTTGGTCAATTACATCATCAATTGTTGCCAAGTATTTCGCATTGAGTTCACTGGCTGTGTAATCAGTTTCCATAACTTCTGTCATTTCACTCCCTACATCAGCACCCGCTCCAATTAACGCTTCTAATCCCCCGCTCACTACTTTCATATCTTCATGACCGTATACCAGCATCGTCCAAAACAATCTTCCTGAATCCATTGTCTTATTATTGTCATAAATAATGACTTCTGAACTATTGGAAATTCCAGAATTAATCATCAATTCTTCAAACGATTTCTTGTCAATAACTGAATTCAGAACTGGTTCATATGTTGTAACCTTATCCCTTGTAATTGAAATGGATCCTGTTACATGTTTTTCATTGTATGCCTCTGAACTGTTTTGTGCATCTACAAGAACAGCACCATTTTCTACAGCAGTTAAAGCCTCTTCAGCTGTTATTATGTATTTCCCCAGATCATTGTTGACGTTAACAGTACATCCAGTAACCGCTAAAGAAAGAGCTAAAATCAGCGACAAAACTATCACGAGTTTTCGCATTGACAACCCTCCATATTAATATTTCGAAAAGATTGTTAATAAATAATCAATATCACAATTTCATTATAACCTCTTTTAGAAATTTTTGTTATAACATTTTCTAATGTTAGTTAAATATTTATCATAGTGCAATTTAATAAATGAATCAAACACTTGTGATATACTTATTCTTAAGCTATAAGAATTTTTAATACTGTCTTCTGGAGATGTGTCTATGAATAAAAAAAACTCATTTTTAATCCTATTTATTTTAATTCTTTATATAATTGTCAGTTTGTCAATTCTAACGGCCTTCCCATTTGTTCATTCGGATGAGACATGGCTCGGTGGACTTTCAAATACAATGATTCTAGAAAACAGCATTAAAACCACTGAGCATTTCTTTGATTTATATCCTAGACATCCTCACGCTATTAAAATACTATTCAATTTCATTCAAATAATTTTTATTGAAATATTTGATTTTAATATATTTACATTAAGATTGATTTCTTTTATTTTTTCTTTGGCGGCATCGTATTTATTTTATAGAATCGTCTTATATTCAACAAAATCAAAACTCATCTCATCATTTTCACTGTTTTTATTAATTTTCAACATACAGTTTATTTATCAATCCCATATGGCAAGACAAGAATCAATTCTTCTATTTCTACTTTTACTTAATTTCTATTTTTTATATTCTGAAAAAGAGAAAGTTCCTCTCTTATCTGGCATCATCTCAGGTATAGCCATTGGCATTCATCCTAATAGTTTCATTATTTTTCTGCCCATACTGCTTTTCTGGATACTTTCAAAAAATAAAAAAGACACCCTCAAATATCTCATGACTGTGTCATCAATCGCTTTATTGTTTATACTTTTCAGTTTTAAATTGGATCCAAATTTCATTCATAATTATCTCAATTATGGTGACGAACTAGGTGTAAACCTTTCATTTACAGAAAAAATATATCAAATAAAATATTTTTATCTTAAACTTTATTATGGTGTTTCCGGCACCTACTATACACCAAATATAAAAGCGTTTTTCTATATCTTTTTATCCGTCATCACTGTCGATATCTATCTTGTTTTAAAAAGAATATTGAAACCACAATTGATAGGCTACTTTTTTGCAATCAATCTCGCTTATATTTTAATAGGTCGCTATAACCAGACCAGCATCATATTCCTGCTTCCATTTCTTATAATGATGCTCGCTGATATAACGAGAGTTATCAACAGTAAAAAAATTCTATTTTTCATTATAGTTTTTACGCTGTCAATTACAGGAATCAATACTTTCTCAAATATTTCAGCGCATTATTATTCAGAAACTTATGATGGCTATATCAATCATTTGCAAAGCTTTATTCCTAAGGATGCAATTGTATTAGCTAATCTCAACAGTCTTTTAGCCTTTGAAACAGATCATTTCTATGATTACAGGAATTTAGGTTATTTGTCAGAAAATATGACATTCGAGAAATACATCGAAGAAAGATCAATCGAATATATCGTTTACCCTGAAGAAATGGATTTCATCTATACTAGCAGACCAATTTGGAATGGCCTATATGGAAATCTTTATCCTTACTATGAAGAAATGCAATATTTTCTAGAGAATGACTGTATCGAAGTTGGTGATTTTTACAGCCCAATCTATGGTATGCGTATCGTCAGATATATCGAAGATAAAGATTATCTTATCAGAATCTACAAAGTTAAATAACGCCTATCCTATTGATAAGCGTCATTTAATTTTTTGAACAAGTTCTCTTACAAATATTTGAAAATTCACATCTGAAATATCTCTTGGTTTCATAATTGGATTTGCAATCTGCAGTATTTCATTTTCATTCAGTATCCAAATATCATTCCCTAGTACAACAGCTTCATTCACATCGTGAGTCACAAAGACAACCGTCATTTTATAGGCATCCCACACATGCATCAACAATCTTTGAAGATTGTATCGCGTCCCAACATCCAGGCTTCCAAAAGGTTCATCCATCAGAAGCATCCTAGGTTTTGTGATAATGCTTCTTCCTATGGCAACTCTTTGTTTCATTCCACCTGATAGCTGATATGGGTAATGATTTTCAACATCCTTTAAATCGAGTTCTATCAGAATATTTTCAATGTCAAGTCCTTCAATGTCCAAATGTTTAAGCGGAAATTCAATATTTTCTCTTACTGTTTTCCATGGCATCAACTGATCAAAAGATTGAAAAATCATTATTCTATTTTTGTCTGGCTTTTTAATTTCTCGATCTTCAAAAATAATTTTTCCGTCGCTTACTTTTTCAAAAGATCCTATAATGCCAAGCAATGTGCTTTTCCCTATACCTGATTTGCCTACAATAGTAATAAACTTTCCTTGCTCAATTTCAATATTCAAATTACGAAATACTACCTTGCTTCCAAATGTCTTTGTAATATTATTCAATTGTATGCTCAAATTTTAAAACCCCATTTCTCTAAAGTCAGCTTTTCAATTCGATCAAAAATAAAACTTTCCAGAAACATTCCTATAAGGATAATGACAATTAAACCTGCGAAAATACCGCTTGTGTCAAGAAATGCTCTTTTTTTCACTAAATACCATCCAATACCACCTGATGATCCGATGATTCCAAAAAACATCTCAGCGCTTATTACAGCTCTGAAAGCCCTTGCCCATCCAGTTTTTATACCCGCTATGAAACTTGGCATAGTTCCTGGAATATAAATGAAGATGAATTTTTTTAAAATTCCCATTTCATAATTGTCTCCAACCTTTGACAGTGTTTTGGGAAAAGTTTCAATCGCTGAAAAAAGATTTGTTAAAATTGGCCAAAGTACTGAATGAATAATTAAAGCAAATATTGAAGAATATCCGACACCGAACCAAATAATCAGAACAGGCAGGACGGCAATTCCTGGTAGAGGATGAAGTATACTATTGAGAAATTTAAAAAAATCCATACTCCACGTGTACTTGATTGAAAGAAGTGCAATTGCTAAAGATAAAATAATACTGATAGATAGTCCTATAATTATTGCAGCAAATGAATAAAACGCATATAACCACAACTTGCCATTTATCATTTCTTCCCAAAATTTTTGAAATATGCTTATTGAATCAGGCATCAATTGAGGTTGATCAACTATCATTGAAATTATCTGCCATAAAACAATCAGCAGGAGAAGGTACAATAATTTTTTATTTTTCATAAAATACATCTTCTTCCAGCACATTTTCTTCCAGATATCCGTTAATAAACATAAATTCTGAAAAGCGGTCCACGCCTTTCACTTCATTACTGTAATCCATATCTTTATTTGTCAAATACAATAAAGTTGTTTCCTCATCTAAACCATAAACCGGTGCCATTAATTCAGCAACTTTTTCAGGATTGGTTTTTATCATTTCTACTGCTTCATCAATTCCCTTGTTTATACCGACAATAACTTCATCATTCTTAAAATTTTCTTTTACAACACCTACAATGAAAGTAAATTCACCTCCAAATGCATCTTTCCCGTCAATCAACAGTTTAATGTTGTCATCTTTCAACTCTTCAAATATATATGGTGGAGATGAAAAATGAGCAGAAACTTCACTTGCTGATAATAGTGCAATTTGACCATCTGGATGAGCCATGGATATTAAATAATCATCAAGTGCATCTGCTTGTCCTTTATTTTTTTCCATGAACATCGAAAGTAATATATGTTGGATACTTCCTGGTTGCGGCAAGGCAATTTTATGGTTGGCATCAAAGTCGTCCAAAGTTGTCACTTTATTTGTATTGATCGTCATTCCTACAGGGGCTTCAGAAAGTCCTCTGAAAATCCGCCATCCCATTTCATTGTCAACTCCTATCAAGAAAGGTGGGATTCCCATAAAGCCAATATCCAGATCAGAAGACAGCATTCCTTCTCTGATAGTCGCCGTATTCATTATTTGTTTCCACTGAATCTCATAATCAGGCAAATATTTTTCAATCAACCCCAATTCCTTTGACAGCTCTAAGGGTGCATATGCTAAACCATACTGTTGTGCTATTTTTATCACTTTTTCATCAGATGAGTTGCATCCTGATAAGATTACGCTGATTGCAATTAAAATTATTATTAATTTCCCTTTCATTTTGTCTCCATCTCCACTTTGAATTCTTCCCAAAATATTTTTATTTTCATTTCCAATTCTTCTTCTGATCCGGCAACAACTATAGCATACCCTATCCTCTGCGTTGCATTGATTCTATCACCAATGACATCATCGACTTTTACAAATAATTTTCCTGAATGTATGACTGATATGTCAGCAAGGGGAGTCATCGATTTAATAATCCCTTTTTTTAAAAACAGTAAAAATACATATATATATTGATTTATTTCTAGATAATTTTCATTTTTTAAGTAATTGACTGTATAATCGTTCAAACTTCTGTCGATAAGCAAATCCAAAAGAGAAACACCTGTCGCTATTGGAATGTATTCATCTTCATATGCGCCTCCCAAACGAGCTGCAATTTCATTTACTTTTATACCTTCATCCCCTATCAACATTTGAAAATAGATAGGTCCTTCTTCAATTTTAAAAGATTTCACTATTTTGTTAGTCAAAGCAACTATCTCTTTTTGATATTGAGCACAATGTATACTAGGATAACGATGTCCTTTACATATGCCAATATTGATATCATCTGGAAAAGTTTCTCGGTCGGATATTGAAAGAACATATATTTTGCCATTTTCAACCCATCCGCTTACTGTAATTTCATCGTTAGGATAATAAGACTCTAATAATATTTCCTTTTCATTGGTGAATTGAAAGGCACTCAAAATATATTTTTTAAGCTCTTTGAAATCTTTTACCTTGTAAATACCTCTCTGTCCTTGTGAATCGACAGGTTTAAGTACTGCTGGATATTGAATGAAAATATCTTTTTCCTCAATGTCTCTTTCAATCAGCTGATAATCAACATAGGCAATTTTATTTTCCATGAAAATTCTTTTCATTCTTTTTTTATTCGTCAAATCAAGCGATTGATCATATGATAAAAAACTTCTTATCCCCATTTTTTCACTTATATAACTCACTGTCTTTACCGGCTGGTCTGTGCCTGCAGTTATGAGACAATCGACAGCTTCATTGATTGCGATATCTAAATTCTTTTCAAGATCGAAGGTACTCACAAGATAATTTTTTTCGTTTATTTTCTTGCCTGGAGAATTTTCATAATAGTCACAAACAATTACTTCATGTTTTCTATCAATAAGTTTGTTTATTAAATTAATCTGGCATTCTCCAGCCCCTAGCATCATTACTTTTGCCATTTATATCTCCTCTTCAACAATAAACAAAGGCTTATTCCTTTGCATAATTTTAATTTCACCATAGTAAATAATTATATTTAAATATAATTTCATCAATTTCAGTAAATTATAATTTGAATTCCCATATTTTCTATGCAATTGATCGTTATAAATTGTCTTGAGTTTATTGCTCTCTTTAATCATTAATGCTGAAATATAAACAAAATGCGCTTGACTCAACAACATTCTGTCAACTAAATCCCTTTTTATTGCCCTGAAACTGCTAATTTTCAAGGTTTTTTCTTTTTTAAACAATACATTGAATAATTGATCAGTAAAATGGGACCCCCATTTTCGATATCGACTATGGGGCTTTTCAAAAGGAAAAGCAAAAACTCCCTCAAAATCATCTAGACATGCTGTCAAAATCGGAATATCTTCAGGCCTATGTTGAAGATCATCATCAAGAGTCAGTACAATTTCGCCTCGAGATTTTTTTAAACCCGCAAAAATTGCAGCCTGCTGTCCATAATTCTTGTCAAAAAATATATATTTGATTCTTTGGTCCTCATATGCAATTTGTCTGATTATTTTTCTCGAATTATCATTACTGAAATCATCTACATAAATAATTTCAAAATTGTTTTTTAGCACGTCTGCTAAACGTTTATTTAATTCAAATAGTGATTTTTCACCATTGTAAACGGGTATAATTACTGAAATATCCACAAAATCACCTTCATAATGTATAATATAGTTAAAAATCTGTCAAATAGGAGTTTCTAATGATTACTTTAGATTGCCTGGGAGAGATGTGTCCTCTGCCAATAATTAAAATGCAGCGAGAAATTGATAAGGGAACTAGCGATATTTTGCTCGTGACAGATCACAGTTGTGTCCTAAGATCTATAGAAGACTATCTCCCATATACGAAATTATACTATGAAATCGAAGAAATTATTCCAGGAATTTGGGAAATTAAAATTTCCCCAAAAAAATGAAGAGCTAACAAAAGCTCTTCTTTCCTGTTTTTTTGAATGAATTCACAAAATCCATCAGGACTTCACTCTTTGCATCTTCTTTCTTATAGACAAGATAGATTGGATATCTAATTTCCAGTTCTTTAATTTTAACAACCTTGAATTGTTTCCGATACAATTCTTTTTTTACTGATATATAAGGTAAAAATGACATTCCAAAACCTTGAGATAGTGATGATTTAACAGCTTCTGCAGTATCCATATTGAAAAGCACATTCAATTCTTCATATTTATAGCCAAGGCTCATCAAATGTGACCTTATGTATCTTTTTACTCTTAAATTATCATCCAGCATAATAAGCGAATAATTATAGAGCTCTTTTACCGAAATTTCATCTTTTACATCAAGTTCAAATGGTGCTACCAAAACGATATCATCATGTCCCAGTTCCATACTGACTAAAGAATCGTCCACTGGTTTTCCATAAACAAAGCCTAAATCACTTATATTATTTGCTATGTTTTGTTCGATTCCACTTGTTGAATTCGATTTCAATATGTAATTATGTTTATTGAATCTTAACTTCATCTCATACAAGGTGCACGGCAATGCATAAGTTGCCAACGGCCAACAAGCCTCAATCTGAAGACTTTGAATATTATTGTCGTAATTACTTATTTCTTCAATCATTTTGTTGTATGTTCTGATGATGTTATCAGAATATTTAAGTACAATATTTCCCATCTCAGTAAGTTCAACGCCTTTATTACTTCGAATCAACAATTTATAACCAAGGCTCTCTTCAAGTTTTTGAATTTGTTGACTCAAAGCTGATTGAGATATATGGGAACTTCCCGCAACTTTTGATATACTCTTTGCCATTGCCACTTTATAAAAGTAAGCAAAACATTCTATATGCATATTATCACTTCCAAACTTTAATATATTCAATTATAACATTTATATAACATAATTAATAATTTTATAATGCAATAATTTGCTATCAGTTTTTATTATATAGCATCACTATAATATATAGTTAAATTTTTATCAAGTATGGTAGTATATAAAGTGAAAAGATTGTTAATAATAAAACAAAGATTGGGAGGTGTTGTCTTGTCTGAAACAAATAATTCTTTATCAGCAAGAAGATCATCCTCAAGAAGCGGTAGCGCAAATCGAAAACCAAAGAAAAATTTAATTCCACACGGCATAATGTCATTCATTATTTTTGTGGTTATTGGTTTATGGTTTGCAAGTAAAAATCCAAGTCTTGCTATTTTCTGGATGACAGGTATTGCCTTTGGATTTATTCTTCAAAGATCCAGATTTTGCTTTACAGCTTCTATGAGAGATCCTTTATTAACAGGTGTTACAAGTGTTTTACGCTCAGTATTAATTGCTTTTGCCATCACATCAATTGGTTTTTGGGCAATCAAATACGGAGCCTTTGTTCAAGGATTGCCTATCCCTGGAATGGGTTATGTAGTTCCAGTTTCTTTTGCAACTGCTATTGGCGCAACCATGTTCGGAATAGGTATGGTTATCGCTGGAGGCTGTGCTTCAGGAACACTGATGAGAGTCGGCGAAGGATTCATGATGCAAATTCTATCACTTACCTTTTTTATAATCGGTTCATTGCTAGGAGCCCATGATTTCGGTTGGTGGAAGGAAAATGTAATTCTTAAAGGCAAATCGATTTTTCTACCTGATTATCTAGGATGGTTTGGTGCTTTATTTGCTCAGTTGCTTTTGATAGTTGTCTTATTTGTCATTGCTGATCAATGGGAACAAAAAAAAGCTGGAAACATGAGCAGTCATTAATTTGCGGGAGGTAGTGATAATGAAAGAAGTCATATTAGATTGCTTTGGCGAAGCCTGTCCTGTACCTTTAGTGAAAGCTGAAAAAGCAATTTCAACTCTTGAGATAGGTGATGTACTGATTGTTCAAATAGACCACAGTTGTGCCATGAAAAATGTTCCAGAATGGGCTAGGGCACAAGGTTACAATGTAGAGATTGAAGAAGTCAATGATGGTGAATGGGAAGTATTCATCGAAAAAAATAAATAGGAGGTATATAAAATGAAAGAAGTTATTTTAGATTGTTTAGGAGAGGCATGTCCAGTTCCAATAGTAAAATCAGAAAAAGCAATTATTGATCTTGAAGTTGGAGATTTATTAATCGTACAAATCGATCACAGTTGTGCTATGAAAAATGTTCCAGAATGGGCTAGAGCACAAGGTTACAACGTTGAAATCGAAGAAGTGGATGACGGCGAATGGGAAGTATTTATCGAAAAAACTAAGTAGTTGGGAGGTTTGACAATGAGCGTTAAGCCCTTTGATAATTTGAAGAATAACAAATATTATAAAATGTGGTTCAAAGATGCTTTTCCCTATATAACAGGTGCTGTTCTCTTATCTGTTTTTCAAATTTTCACTTTAGCTTCAACAGGAAATCCCTGGGGTGTTTCAGGTCCTTTGGCAAATTGGGGTGCTTGGATTTATGAAGCTTTTGGTGGCAGTGTTGATAAATGGTATTATTTCAGCAGTGAAGGTGCCAGAGCTACGCTTGAAAATGGATTTCTAAATGATGGCGGATCTATAAGAAACATTGGTATTATTGCTGGTGCACTATTGGCAACACTTATGGCATCACAATTTAAAATTAAGAAAATTAAAAATAAGAAGCAAGTTGCAGCTGCAATTTTAGGCGGCCTTTTAATGGGCTATGGTGCTAGAATTGGATTTGGTTGTAACATAGGGGCTTTGTACAGCGGTATCGCCTCTTTCAGTTTATCAGGGTGGGTCTATGCTGCATTTTTATTTATCGGTGCATATTTCGGAAGCCGATTATTAGTAAAATTCTTTATGTAAAACAAGGAGGAAGCTATGCCAAGAGAAAAAGTAGTAGCACATTATGATGTTGTCATCATCGGCGGAGGAGCCGGTGGATTAACTGCAGGTATCTATTGTGGACGCGCACGACTTAAAACTTTATTGATTGAGAAATCTTTGGTAGGTGGTCTTGCAACTTACACAAATGAAATAGAAAATTATCCTGGCTTTCCCGAAGGAACAACTGGGATTGGGCTAATGAAATTATTCGAATCACAAGCAAAAAAATTCGGTGTTGAATTCAAATTGACAGATGTAAAAAGTGTTGATCTTAACGGAGAAGAAAAAATTGTTGAGACATTTAGAAACATCTACAAAGCAAAGGTAGTTATAATTGCATCTGGTGGAAGACCAAGAACTACTGGTGCAGCTAATGAAGAAAAATATTTATTTGATAAAGGTATTTCTTTCTGTGCAACATGTGATGCTGCTGCTAATACTGATAAAACAGTTGTAGTTATCGGCTCAGGAGATGCAGCTATTGAAGAAGGCATGTTCTTGGCTAAATTCGCCAAGGAAGTCATCGTTTCTGTAATTCATGATGAAGGAAAAATGGATTGCAATGAAATAGCAAAAGAAGCTGCTCTTAATCATCCAAAAATGAAATTCATCTGGAACTCAGTAGTGCATGCCTTTGAAGGCGATGATCATTTAGAAAAAGTTGTTTTGAAAAATATCAAAACTGATACTTTGATTCCTATTGATTGTGACACTTGTTTTGAGTTCATCGGCTATCTCCCGAATACAGAAATATTTAAAGGAAAAATTGACATTACTAAAAATGGCTATGTTCTTGTGAATGAAAATAAAGAGACTAATGTATCTGGAGTTTACGCTGTTGGTGATGTAACAGAAAAATTCTTGAAACAAGTGGCTACCGCTGTTGGTGATGGTGCCATCGCTGGTTTTGCAGCTGAAAAATATATCGCTGAGAGCGAAATATTTGAAGAGCAAATCCTCACTCAAGATCTTACTGTATCGTATGTATACAATGCAGTAGATGCTGATTCACGAAGCTACTTGCCAACTGTTGAACAATTTGAATTGGAAAACAATATAAAAGTCAATCGTATTGATGTCTATAAGTCGACTGGTTTAGCTGATAGATTGGGCATTGATAATTTTCCTTCAATTGCATTTATAAAAGACAAAAAAGTAATTAAGATTATTGTAGGACTTCCTGAAAAATCAGAATTGATTGCAAATATGTAAATAAAAAGCAAGTTCATTTTAGAACTTGCTTTTTTTACTTTGTTTCCTTTAATTTGAAACACTTATTGTCGCAAAATTTACTGTTGTTATTACATTCAGCGTGAGTTGATCCACAGTTAGGGCAATTATGTATCACTTGTTCATATGGAATCTGATAAATTTCACCACAATCTTTGCACTGATAAGTGCACATATTCAATGTGTAATTTCCACCTTCTATTTTGATTGCCTTTCCATTTGTCAATGCATCCGCAACTTTTCGTCTTGCCTCATCAATAATAAGTTGAAATGTTTGCCGGGATACTTCCATTATTTCTGCACACTCTGCCTGATTCAAGTTTTCAACATCTTTAAGTCGCATCGCTTCTAACTCTTCCAACTTAAGTTCAATTTTATCCAAATCAATGAAAGGAATTCCTATTGGTTTAAAATAATCATAGATAGGCATCTCTTTTATCTTTCTGAATTTAACAGGTCTTGCCATTAATTTTCACCACAGTCCTCACATGTACCTTCAAAGACAATATCGATATTATCAACATTATTGTTATATCGTTTTTCTATTTCATTTTTTATGTCAATTAAATTGACCACTAAATCTATATCGTAATACTCAATAATCTTTTTGCAGTTTTTGCATTTGAAATGAAAATGCACTCTTTTTTTGCTAAATGCCTTGAGTTCAAAAAAACGGTCTCCATTAATACTTATTTCAGAAATGATATTGTTGTCCTTTAAAACTTCAATATTTCTGTATACCGTTGGTAGACTGATGCCTTCTTTTTTTACAATAAAATAGATATCTTCAGCCCTCATATGATTTTCTTCAACTAAGAAGCATTTCAAGATTTCTCTTCTAGAAAATGTCAGCTTATAATTTTTTTCTTTAAGCAAATTTTCAATATCTGACAATCTATCCACTTTTTCACCTGCCTATCCTATTTATGGTGGTGATTAAAACCATCATTATCATCAGCATGCTCATGTTTCTCGCAGAGTTCTTCAGTTGAAGTCAATTCACCTCTGGCATATTCATTGATGACATCTAAAATATCACCTTTTGCTCCAACAACGACACTAATTCCACTTCTTTTAAATAATTCTTGTGCTGAAGATCCCATTCCACCAGAAATAATGACACTTACGCCCATCTCTGCAAGAAAGTTAGGTAAATATCCAGGACGGTGCCCAGGATTCTCAACATAATCAAAATCTCCAACCAATTTATTTTCTAAACGAAATATTTCAAAACCGCTACAATGTCCAAAATGTTCTGCAACTTCATTTCCTTCTTTTGCAATCGCTACTTTCATTGAACTATACCTCCATTTCGTTTTTTATAATGTTCCACATATTCTTGATTTCATTACCCGCTATAGAATCATTATACATCACTAATGGCTTAGATTCAAAGTTTGATTTATTGACAACGACATCATATGGTATTCTACCTATCACTTTAATGCCATTATCATCACAATAGCGCTCAATCGTATCCGCCATTTCCTCATTCAAATCATATTTGTTTATAGCGACGTAAGATTTAATTCTAAAATGCTTTGCCAATTCATATGCTCTGACAAAGTCTTCAAAACCCGATTGGGTTGGTTCTGTAACCAACAATCCAAACTCAACTCCTGTAATCGATGCCATTACTGAGCATCCAACACCGGGTGAACCATCTATTATGATTAAATTGTTTTTACCTTTATTCAGTTCCAAAGATGCTTTTCTTATCTCACTTACCAATTTTCCCGAACCATCTGCTCCTGGATAAAGTGAGGCTCTTGAAAGGTAGCTTTCATCTTCAAGAACAGTCATAATTTTCTTTCCTGAGTCTTCTTCTTCCAAAGTAATGGCATCAGCAGGACAAACAACACGACAAGCATTGCAGCCTTCACATCTATGTTCCATAACTTCATAATAACCATCTTTTGGTATGATTGCATCAAATCGACATGCTTTTTCACATAGACCACAACCTATGCATTTGTCAGAATCTATTATTGCCTTTTTAGATCCTGAAAACTGTGATGAACTGATATCTTTTCCATTAAACATTAAATGAAGGTTGGAAGCATCAACATCACAATCCACTTTTATCGTAGATTGATCTGCTAAATATGCAAACGAGGACACAATTGTAGTTTTCCCAGTTCCACCTTTACCACTAAGAATGACTAATTGCATGATTTTCCTCCTTTACAGCCTTCAAAACAGATAATTTTATCGCTTCAAATATATTTTTTATTTCTTCATTTTCAATCAGTAATTTTCCAATTGAATACATTTTAGCAGCTTCCTTGCTGAATGGTATTTTTCCAATGACGGGAATATTTTCACTTGCAGCATAATCTTCAATTAAATGGTCGTACTCATTTGAACGATTGATAATGATGCCTAATGGCATCTTCATTTCTCTGACAAGTTCAATAGCCAATTTTAAATCATGTAAACCAAATTTTGAAGGTTCTGTAACCATAATGGCATAATTGGATTCATCAATAGCCTTAACAACATTACATGATGTTCCTGGAGAGCAATCGATTATCGAATCTTCATCTACAGGAAGTATTTTTTTGATATCCGAAATGATCGGACCTGCCATAGGTTCCTGCAAAAGCATTTTTCCACTATAAAATTTCCCTTTTGCGAAAGTGCCAATTGTTATATCACCGATTTTTCGATTATATTCTGTTATGGCATCCTCAGGACAAGCCAAAGAACAGGCACCACAACCATGACATAAATCTTCAAATACCAATATCTTCTTACCTGTGTTGATCAATGCATTAAATTGGCATGTGTTGGCACATACGCCACACAAAGTACATTTTTCTGCATTTATTACAGGTGTCGGTATAAACACCTCTTGAGTTTCACTAATATCAGGATTTAGAAAAATATGCCCATTTGGCTCTTCAACATCTAAATCCACATAATTGAAGTTCATCATATAAGCTAAATTTGTTGAAACTGTTGTCTTTCCAGTACCACCTTTACCACTTAAAACTGCAATTTTCACTATCTATTACCTCTTGTTTTTTGCTCAGCTCCAGCAGTATTCAATTCTACAAGTTCATTGTTTTTAAATGCTTTGATTACTTCTTCAACAGTTCCTTCAATGTTTTTATATCCTTTGATACCTGCATCTTGCATAATTGAGAATGATTTTGGTCCTAAACTCCCTGTGATTATACAATCCACACCTTGCTCTATAACAAATTGTGACGCTTTTACTCCTGCACCTGAATTTTCAAATTTACCTACATTTTCTATTGCAGAATACTCATGTGTTTCATCATTATATATTACATAATATTCAGCTCTACCGAATCTTTGATCTACAAGAGCCTCTTTATTGTCCCCTGCTGCTGAGATAAGTATTTTCATTATTTAAGTCCTCCCATTACTTGAACAATTTTATTTCCAAAAATCTCATTGAAATCTTCATTGTTGTCTGTATATTCTTCAATTCGTCCTTCATCACTTAATTTAACCAATGCTGGATCAATCGGCAATTTACCCAATAATTCCAAGCCCATTTCACTTGCTGCGCTTTCAACTTTTCCTTCGCCGAAAATATCATATTTAGTACCTGTTTCAGGACATTTGAAATAAGACATATTCTCAACAAGACCCAATACTGGAATCCTCATTGTCTTAGACATATTTACAGATTTTTTAACAATTAATTTAACCAAATCTTGAGGTGACGAAACCACTATAATGCCATTCAATGGAATTGATTGCATGATAGTAAGAGGCACATCTCCTGTTCCTGGCGGAAGATCAATCAAAAGATAATCCAATTCTCCCCATTCAACTTCAGTAAAAAACTGCTTAATTGTCTGAGTAATAAGAGGTGCTCTCCAAATAACTGGTGCTTCTTCATCTTCCAACAATACATTTATAGAAATAACTTTGATTCCCTTCATTACTGTTTCAATCGGTTTAATTCCTTGCTCTGAATAAGTGCTTCTTTGACCATCAAGGCCAAAAATCTTAGGAATACTTGGACCTGTAATATCAGCATCCAGAATACCTACGTTGAAACCTTTGTCTCTAAGTGCAACTGCAGCCAGTGCAGTTACGGATGATTTACCTACTCCACCCTTTCCACTCATGATTGCAACCACTTTATTGATTTTAGAAAATTTATTAGGTTTTTCTTTTAATGGTACATTTTTAGTTGGTAATTCAAACGACATTATAAATTCCTCCTTATTGGCATATGCTAATTAAATTATATTGCATATTTAATATTTGTCAATCCTATTCATCAACTATCCATCTATTCAACACAATTTTGTCACAATTAGGGCGTATTATAGAATCAAGAAGTACAACAAACGCTAGCTTCTCGAACAAGAACCTGTTATCCCCCTTTCAGATTCTGTGTTTGTTCAAATATATGAAAATTAAATTCCTCCCCAAGGAAAGAAAAAGACGACCGAAAAGTCGCCTTTTTCTTTACCTATGAAATTATTCTAGTTGTTTTAATTTTTCAACCATTAGCAACTACAACATAATTTTATCACAATTAGGGCGTATTATTAGATTAAGAAAACAAACAAAGCCTGATTCTCAAACGAGAACCTGTTATCCCCCTTTCAGATTCTGTGTTTGTTCAAATATAAATAGAAAATTAATTCCCCCCTAAGAAGAAAAAAACGACTTAAAAGTCGTTTTTTTCATTATCATAAATCATAATACATTTCAAATTCTTTATAAGTAGGATAACTGTTAACTTCATAATGCTGTTTTAAAAGAGATTGAATCTGGTCTTTTATTATATTCATTGAAAAAGATTGTCCCTGCAGTAAAAATTCATAATCTGATTTCAATGCACCTACTACCTCTTCTAGATTATGAGGTAGCGCTTTTATATTTTCTCTTTCAGCCTCTGACATCTCAAATATATTGTCATCAATAGGACCAAACCCATTCTCAGATGGGTCAATTTTGTTCTTTATGCCATCAATTGCTGCTAGCATGATAGCAGAATATCCTAAATACGGATTCATCGTAGCATCTGATGATCTGAATTCAAATCGTTTGTCTAAGGGAGCATTTGCATATCCCGGAATCCTGATTACTGCACTTCTATTTGAGTTTCCAAAACACAAACTGACAGGTGCCTCATATCCAGGCACCAGTCTTTTGAATGAATTTGTACTCGGATTCGTGAACGCCATAATGGATGGTGCATGTTTCAAAATTCCGCCAATGGCATAGAGCGCCTCTTTACTCATATTGGAATATCCTTTTTCATCATAGAAAACAGGTTGATCATTTTTATACATGTTGATATGCACATGCATGCCACTTCCAGCTTCTCCATAAAAAGGCTTTGGCATGAAAGTGACTGTCTTTCCATTTCTTATCGCTTCATTTTTCACCAGATATTTTATTTTCATCGTCTTATCAGAAACACGCAACAGTGAATCGAAATCAATTTCAATCTCCATTTGACCTGGTCCACCTACCTCAGGGTGATGATACTTGACCTCTATATCATTTTCTTCAAGCAAGGATACCATCTTATTTCTCAAGTTGAAATTGATGTCATAGGGCAGATCAACATGATAACCTTTATGATTCATTACTTTATAACCTAAATTTCCATAATCGTCTCCCATATTCCATTGTGCATTTTCAGAGTCCATTTTAACTCCGAAATCATGGGGTGCAGATTTTATACCAATTTGATTTAAAATATAAAATTCAAATTCAGGACCGAGAAGAATTTTATTTGAAATTCCCGTTGAATATATGTAATTTTCAGCCTTTGCAGCTATGTATCTAGGATCTGATTCAAATCTTTCCCCATCTGTATAGAAAATTTCTGTCATCATCACCAATGTCTTCTCTTCAACAAAAGGATCTATGAAAGCACTTTCTAAAACGGGTTTGAATACCATATCTGACTTTTCAACCGTTAAAAATCCATAACTTGAACCATCAAACCCAATCCCTTTTTCAAATAATTCACTCATCAATTTATTGGAAGTAATTGTTAAATGATGCCATTTCCCTGATAAATCAATCAATTTGAAATCAATAAATTTCACATTCTCCTTATCACAATACAAAATTGCTTCCTCAACAGTTTTGAACATATTATCGCCTCCGTAATATAGATACACAAATATTTTGAAATTAATCGACTTATGCTATAATTGTTTTTAGGCAGGTGAAAAATTTGAAAACAGTCAATATCTATACCGATGGAGGATGTTCAAATAACCAAAATGAAATTAACTTTGGCGGATGGGGTGCTATCCTTGAATTCAAAGGGGTAACAAAAGAACTCTGTGGTTCTCAATCAAATACGACAAACAACAGAATGGAAATGATGGCTCTAATCGAGGGTCTAAAGGCTTTGAAAGAAACTGAAATCATTGTCAATATCTACTCTGACAGTTCTTATTTAATAGAATGTTTCAAAAAAAGATGGTATGATAAATGGCTCTTAAATGGATGGAAAACTTCAACAAAAAGTCCAGTAGAAAACAAAGATCTCTGGATTATATTATTGGATTTGATCAATAAATTTTCTGATATTAATTTCAATCGCATCAAAGGCCATCTAGATATCAAGAAAGAGTCCGAATTAAAAAAATGGTATGTAAAATATCAAGAATACAATGGTCCCATTGAATACTCAAGATATCTTGAAATAGTAAATTTCAACAACAGAGCTGATGCTCTTGCCAATATTGGCATAGAAAAAGAAAAATCCTTGGAGAAATAGTTGAATTCCTCAAGGATTTTATTCATTTGCTTTTAATTTTCATTAAATACTATCCCAAAGCAACATCAAGTGTCATCATGATCGCAAATCCCAACATGACGCCAAGTGTCGCTGCATGACTGTGAGATTCCACATGTGCCTCAGGAATAAGCTCCTCAACCACTACATAAATCATAGCACCAGCTGCAAAAGCCAGCGCATAAGGTAGAATAGGTCGCATTATCAATACAAGTGCTGCACCTGCCACACCTGCAATAGGTTCAACAACGCCTGACATCTGTCCGTATTGGAATGCTTTCCATCGTGACAACCCTTCTCTTCTCAGTGGAATTGAAACAGCCGCGCCTTCCGGAAAATTTTGTATACCGATTCCTACCGCCAATGCAACTGCACCTGCCAGAGAAGCCGATGGCAATCCGGATGCAACTGCACCAAATGCAACACCAACTGCAAGACCTTCAGGAATATTATGTAGTGTTATTGCTAAAACTAAAAGAATGCTTCTTTGCCACTTTGTTTTAATGCCTTCCGCTTCTTCTAAAGGCAAGCCTAAGTGAAGATGCGGCATTACATGGTCCGCTCCCCATAAAAAGATACCACCAAAGAGAAATCCAATTGTTGCCGGAACCCATGACCCGTCAGACATTTCAATTGCCGGTGCCAAAAGCGACCAATAGCTCGCCGCAATCATTACACCTGCTGCAAAACCCAACATAAGTGTAAGAACTTCTTTTTTTATTTCCTTAAAGAAAAAAACCATTGCAGCACCTAAAGCAGTGACAGCCCATGTAAACATTGTTGCAAAAAAAGCCTGTTGAACAGGTCCAAACTCTGCCAGCCAATTAAAATTCATATAACTTCTCCTCTAGACTTATAAAAAAGCACAGCCGAGGCTGTGCATCCTTTAATAATTTGTCTCTTTAATTTCAAAATATTCTTTAGGATGTAGACATGCAGGACACTTATCAGGCGCTTCAGGTCCCTCATGCACATAACCACATTTGTCACATTTCCATCTTACAGGTTCTTCTTTTTTAAAGACAATGCCTTGATCAATGTTTTCAGCTAATTTCAAATAGCGTTTTTCATGTTCTTTTTCAACTTTCGCAATCATCAAATAGGCTGCTGCTATTTCAGGAAAACCCTCTTCCTTTGCAATTCTTGCAAACTCAGGATACAGATCTTCGTGTTCCTCATGTTCACCAGCAGCTGCTGCTATCAAATTGTCAAAAGTAGAACCAACAATTCCTGCAGGATAAGAAGCTTCTATTGTCACCATGCCACCTTCAAGAAATTTAAAGAATCTTTCAGCATGTACTCTCTCATTGTCAGCAGTTTCTTCAAACAATTTTGAAATTTGATTGTATCCTTCTTTTTTTGCTTGCTTTGCAAACATATTATAACGACCTCTTGCTTGAGATTCTCCTGCAAAAGATTTCAATAAATTTTGCTCTGTAAGTGTACCTTTTATACTCTTCATATTTATAAATTCCCCCTATTTTTAACTATGCTGTTACTGGCGGTGTAAAAACTCTTGTTCTAAATTCACGATCTAACATCAACAAGCCATGTTTATTCTCACCTAGGAATCTCAATTGTTCTAAAATTTGAGAGGCTGCCGCTTCTTCTTCAACTTGTTCATCCACATACCACTGAAGGAAATTCTGAGCTGCATAATCTTTTTCATCAAATGCTATTGAAACAAGATTATTGATTCTTTCAGTGATGTGTTCTTCATGTTTAAGCGTTTCTTCAAATGCAATCAAAATTGAATCCCATTTATTCTCTGGTTTTTCAATTGCCAAAAGCTCTACTTCACCACCGCGTTCAATCAAATAATCGAAAAATTTCATTGCATGAAATTGTTCTTCCTGCGCTTGTATTCTCATCCAGTTTGCAAATCCGGTTAAACTCATATTCTCAAAATAAGCTGCCATCGATAAATATAAATACGAAGAAAATAGTTCTTCATTTATTTGTGCGTTAATAGTATCTACTATTTTTTTACTAATCATTAATAAAATTCCTCCCTATTATGCCTCGTTTTTCCACAGTCCATGCAAGTTGCAATATTCTCTTGCAGTCACTTTTTCAGCTTTTGTCTTAAAACAAGCAACAGGCTCTTCACCTGGTTTCAAATAAACTGTCAACACTTCGTCTTTATCAGTAATCAATTCGATCCATTGAATTGAATGTGCTTCTGTCATAGGATGAATAGTTGATCCGACAGTTACTTTATAACCACCTTCGATTTTTTCAATGACTGGAACATGTTTCTCAGTTGTTGAATCTGCTGATTTTTCTTCCAATAAATCCATTTCCTGACCGCAGCAGACTAATGCACCCGCTCTTCCTTCATATACTTCTACTATATTTCCACAAATTTCACATTTATATACTTCATTTCTTTTTGGCAATTCAAGACCCTCCTCTAATTTTTAACGCTACAACTAGGACAAATTCCCCTAAAAAACAAATCTTTCTGATTGATAATAAAAGACTCTCCTAGATTTGTTTCAATTTCAACAATATCAGCTTTAAAATCATAGACTTTACCACATACGTCACATTTAAAATGTCCATGATCTGAAATATCCACATCATATCTGACTTCAGTACCTTCAATTGTCACCATATGAATAATTCCTTTTTCTATAAAAAGATTCAATGTATTATAGACAGTTGTCTTAGATAAAGTTGGAATTTCATCAATTAGAGCTTTGTAAATTTCATCAACTCTCGGATGATCATAAGAATTCATTAAATATTCATAGATTCTTATTCTTTGATACGAAGGTTTGATGTCATTTGTCATCAAATAGTCTCTGATATTATCCATCTTCAAGTTTTTCATTTTAGTTCATCCCTTTCACTACTCGATCGGTTCGAACATATCCTTCCCAACGCCACATATAGGACATACCCAATCTTCCGGTATATCTGAAAATGCTGTTCCAGGTGCAATGCCACCATCTGGATCGCCCATTTCAGGATCATATTCATAACCACAAGCTACACATACATATTTCATAATTTATGCCTCCTTAAAATGATTTATTATTCTACAAGTTCAAACATATCTTTGCTGACACCACAAATCGGACATACCCAATCTTCTGGTATATCTTCGAATGAAGTACCCGGTGCAATACCACTATCTGGATCGCCTACTTTTGGATCATATTCATAACCACAAGCTGTACATACATATATCATATAATTTCCCCCTTAATATTATTCTACTAATTCAAAAAAATCTTTGCTTACGCCACAGACTGGACATACCCAATCTTCTGGAATATCTTCAAATGCTGTTCCCGGTGCAATACCTCCATCTGGATCGCCTACTTCAGGATCATAAATAAATTGACATGCCGTACAAATATACTTTTGCATAATAAAATACCTCCTTTAAATTTACTAGTACAATAATACCCAACAAGTTAAACTCAAATCAGTTAATTTATAATTTTATATTGTAATCATTACAAATTTATTATAACATCAATTTATATATCAGTCAATTCATTTGTAAAATTTGTCTTTTTTCTGATAGAATATAGATGAACTATTATTCAAGGAGGTTAAACATGAAAAGTTTGAAAATTAAAGAAGATTTTATATGGGTTGGAGCACTGGATCCTAACTTGAGAATATTTGATATCGTCATGTACACAGAATTTGGCAGTTCATATAATTCCTATATTTTAAGAGGCAGTAAAAAAACAGTCCTTTTTGAAACAGTCAAGGTAAAGTTTTGGGATTCTTATATAGAGAAGCTAAGAGAATACATCACACCTGAAGAGATTGATTATGTAGTAATCAATCATACTGAGCCGGATCATTCAGGTTCACTGGAAAAATTATTGATGCTTGCACCAAATGTGCAGATAGTCGGTTCTGCCGCAGCTATAAAATTTGCAGGCGCTATTATCAATAAACCATTTAATTCAATCATAGTAAAAGATGGAGACACTATCGACTTAGGAAACAAGACCCTTCAGTTTTACATGGCGCCTTTCCTTCACTGGCCTGATTCCATATATACATATGTAAAAGAAGATAAAACCCTGCTTACATGTGATTCATTTGGAACACATTACTGCTATGAGGATATTCTGCTATCTAAAATGACAGATAAAACTGATTATCTAGGCAGTTTAAAATATTATTTTGATGTCATCATGGGACCATATAAGCAACATGTTATAACTGCAGCCAATAAAATAAAGGATTTGGATATTGATATCATTGCACCTGGACATGGTCCTGTCATCGATATCGATCCGCAAGAAATCATCAAGCAATATATGGATTGGGCTACTGAGAAAAATCCAAATCAAAAACATACTGTCATTATTCCTTATGTCTCCGCTTACGGTTACACTCGGGAAATGGCTGAATTGCTGGAGATTGGCATCCATTCAGCAGGTGACATCGATGTAGCGCTTTACGATATGGTTGAAGCTGAGTATAAAGAAGTCATGGAAAAACTTTATTGGGCAGATGGCATTCTTTTAGGATCACCTACAATGGTAAGTGATATTCTTCCACCAATCAAAGACATACTAAGTGATATGAATCCTGTTGTTCATGCAGGTAAACTTGTTTCTGCCTTCGGTTCTTATGGATGGTCTGGCGAAGCAGTACCAAATATAATCGGCCGTTTCAAGCAACTTCGCTTAAAAGTTTTTGAGGATGGTTTGAAAATAAACTTCAAGCCAAGCGATTCAGAAAAAGAAACCATCATCGCCTTCGGAAAATCTTATGGCGATAGATTATTAGAAAAAAAAATGAAATAAATACAAAAATCTCAGTTCATAATTGAACTGAGATTTCTTTATGTTAAAATATCTCTCATATTTTTTACAAATTTATCATATTTCCCATCAAAAACAATAACGTGAATATCAAGTTCATTTGCGCGAAGAAAGAAACTATCATTTATCATATGTGAAGTCGTTACTAATATTTTAGTAACATTATCATCACCTAACTCATGAGAGTTGACATTTATTTCATTGAGATAATCTTTTGATATTTTCTTTGTATCTTTACAAGACACTACAATCAATTTTCCTTTATCAGTAGCTAAAAGGTCAATTTCATTTTCAAAATTTTTTATTCGATGATCCCATGTGAATAAAACAGATGCATCAATATCATCCAATTTGAATTCTTTTGTCACCTTGTATGTCAGAAGCTCCAACCAGCTGCCACTCAACTTGAAAAACGACTTATACTCTATTCGATTGAATTTAAATATTTCTCTATCCATATCCTCTGCAATCACTTTAAAATAACCTTTGTCAACAAAATGGGCAATGAATGTCTTGAAATTCATCAGATCTCTTCTATCGATCGGTTTGTATTTGATTGTAAAATATAGCGGTTTTGTCTGATTTTCTGTTACTATACCGGGATTTACAAAATTTCTTGAAAATTTTCTCCATTTTTCATAATCATTCAAAATCAAATCAAGTGTTCCATCACCAATCAATCGATCAAATACTTGATTGTTCTTTTGCTCGATATCTCCACCTGCAAGATTTATGTAATCATAAACATCAACATTTATGTTCACAGCCTTTTCTACCACTGCTTTTCCATCCAAATAAGTTGCTATCTTTGAATTTTCAGAATCATAAAAAACAATCTTTGTGGTTTCTTTATTGAGTTTTCCCAAGACTGCCAAAGATGATTTGATTTTTAAATCATTAAATATAAAATATTCCAAATGCGTATTCTCTGTCAACTCAGATATGTCATCAAGTGTTGAATATATTTCACTCGTTATTTGAAATTTTCCTTTATATTTATCTTGAACCATTTTAGTGAATCTCAACAATACTTTTTTATTGTTCTCATGATAAAAAATCATTAATTTTGCTGTATCGAAATAATTCAACACCAACAAATTATCAATGTTATTTTTACTCAGTATCATACCAATCATAACTGCACCACCTTAATGTCCATTTGCTGTCTCTAATTGTTTGATGATTTCAGATTCTTCCATTGGACCTATTATATTTGCGGTCACGATTCCTTCTGGACTGATAAAAATACTCATTGGAATACTTTTAGCCCCATACATGATTGAGGTATCACCCGTTGTATCCAATAAATTCTGAAAAACAATCTCATTTATATTCAATTCATTTAAAACATTTTCTAAATTATCGACCACTGTGATATTGACACCAAGAATATCATATTTACTTAAATCAATTTCTTCGTAAACCTTACGAAGGACAGATAATTCTGCACGGCAGTACGGTCATTCTGATGTCCAAAAGAAAAGCATCAAAGCCTTACCTTCATAATCTGATAATGAAACCATTTCACCTGAAGTGTTTTCAAGTGTTATGTCATATGCCTTATTTCCTGGATAAAAGCCATATTCTTGCGCCTCTTTTGCACAGGCTGATAGCAATACAAGAAAAAGAACCGATAAAATCAATAAAAAAAATACTCTTTTTTTTATAATCATTTTTTCCACCCCCATTTAAAAAAAAGCAGGCTTATAGCCTGCTTCCATTATATCATAAAATTTTAAATTTCTTTATTCATCAATTGTAAAAAAGATTGATTCAAACTTTGAATCAAATACTATTTTTTCATTCTTTTCAACATTTGAGTTGCAGCCATATGAGGCAAATATTTATTCGGTGAAGCAGTTCCCATTGGATGTGATGCATAATTCAACACAAATAAATCTTGTGCAGTAGCATCTTGCTGCAGAGCATAACCTAAAAAGTTGATGGCTTCAGCAATCTGTGATCCACCTCTGATTTGACAACCTAAAAATTTACCGTTTTCATTGGCAAACATGAAATCGCCGACCATTTCACTTGCATCAGGCAATGTTTCAGGATGACGGTCAGTCGTTCCAACAGAAATCACTTCATGTTCAATGTTTTCACGAAGCAATTGTTCATGAGTCATGCCTGTCGCACCAAAGTAAACATTGTCAATTGCTGTCGAGAATAAGCTTGTCACACCTTTTGGATTGGCGCTCATTGTCTTTGTAAAAATATTTGCAGCAGCAATTCTTCCTTCTCTCGCTGCCACTGAAGCTAATTTTATGCCACTTGGCTTTCCTGTAATCAAGTCTACTTTAGAAGCACAGTCACCAATCGCCAAGACATCTGGATTAGATGTATATTGATAAGCATCTACGATGATTCCGCTTCTGCCATCGCCATTCAATCCCATTTTCAATCCTAATTCTACATTGGGTTTAACACCTATAGACATCAATACAAAATCTGCATCAATCTCACTGCCGTCAGCCAAAACTACTTTTTCCACTTTATCATTTCCTCTGAACTCAGTCACTCCGATTTCAGTTAAAACCTTGATTCCTTTTTCTCTAAGAAGTGTTTCTGCCTCTACACAGAATCTCACATCAAAAGCCGCAGACAGAATATTTCGCATCAATTCTACAATTACAATATTCTTGCCACCCAATTTTGCAACTTCATCTGCTATTTCGACGCCAATGAACCCTCCGCCGACAATCACTACATTTTTAGCTGCCAATATTCTTTCCTTTTGTTCATTGATGAAATCGAGATCCTTGACTATCACCTCAATATTCTCAAGGTCTTTGCCTGGAAAAGGTGGTACAAACGGAACTGCTCCCGTTGCCAATACAAGTTTATCGTAAGACAAATCTTCGCCTTTTTTTAGCTTGACAGTCTTTGTCTTGACATCAACATCGATGACCTCATCTATTATTAAATTGACACCTTTTTTTATCAGTCCTTTGTCTTGAGCCGTATTATCATATGGACTCTCCAATGTTCCGAAAGTATAAGGTATTCCACATGGTACTGGTGATTTTTCACAATCTCTTACAAACGTGAATTTTGTATCTTTATTAAAAGCCACTCCCGCTTCCAAAAAACCTTTTGCAGCAACACCACCACCTATTACAACTACGTGTTTCATAAGCACACTCCTCTTTTATTATTAATTCATTATACTTTGAAGTATATGAGTTGGACAATTATTTGTCAATGATATCCCTTCTCGTTTAAATCAATATCATTTATTCTGCAAAAATGATAACTCTTATCAAAATTCATTGAATTTCAATAAACGCATACTCTGTTTTTACCAGAACGCTTTGCTTTGTATAATGCTTTATCTGCAGCATCAATCAAGCTATTTTTATCCATTTCGCGCGTAGGCACTTTCTCGGCTACGCCGATGCTGACCGTCACATATTTTGAAGTTTCAGATAGCTCATTGACCATTTTTAGATCTTCTATGGCTATTCTGATATCATTGGCAACTGTTCGTGCTCCCTCATTGTCTGTTTCAGGAAGCAAGACGATGAATTCCTCTCCCCCAAAACGCGCAATTTCATCAAAGGGTCTTTTCAATGTCTTTTCGATTGCATTCGCTACCCTCTTAAGGCACTGGTCGCCTTCCAAGTGTCCATACGTATCGTTGAAAAATTTGAAATCATCGATATCAATCATCAACAAACTGAAATGATTCTTGTTTCTCAAGGAGCGAAACCATTCAGACTCAAATTTCTCTTCAAAGGCTCTCCTGTTGTAAACACCTGTAAGATCATCAATGCGTGCCAATTGGTTCAATTTCTTTTCTGCAATTTCCAGTTGAACGATTTTCTCCTCCAACTCTTTAGTCTTTGATTCTATGATTTTAACCTGTTCTCGCAATTTGACAAAGACATTGATCTTACTTTTTAAAATTTCATTGTTGATCGGCTTGTAGAGATAATCTACCGCACCCAGTTCATATCCTTTGAATATATACTTTTCTTCTTTGTTGATCGCAGTTATGAATATAATGGGAATATTTTTAGTCTTACTGTTTTGCCTCATCAACTCTGCGACTTCAAAGCCGTTCATATCCGGCATCTGAACATCCAGAAGCACGATGTCCACACTTTCCGTCAACAGCATTTTTAATGCATCTCCACCACTGGACGCTGTCAGTATATTCATGCTGGCGCTTTCTAAAATTGCTTCAAGTGAGATAATATTGGCTCTTGTATCATCCACTATCAAAATATTTGTCTTGTATTTTTTCATAAATTGCCTCCAAATGATTTGATAAAGCGATTGATTTTTTCCAATTGCCATATATGACCTGATGGTACTGCTTCAATGGATTTTTGAGGCATGACTGCCAAGTATGCTTCTTCAGGGTCTTGAATGATACACATACCTCCAAGCGAATCTATTTTTTGAAGTCCCGCTGCACCATCACTGTTTGCTCCGGTCAGAATGATTCCAACCAACTCATCTGTATATACCTCTGCGGCAGATTCAAAAAGAATATCGATGGAAGGGCGTGAATACTTTATTTTTTCTTCCAGTGAAAGTGAAAATATCCCACCTTTTTCAATGGCTAGATGATATCCTGAAGGTGCCATATAAACAATCCCTTTCTTGATTTCTTCTTTATCTTGAGCTTCTTTGACTCTCACCCTAAAAAAATTGTTGAACATATTCACAACCTTTTCAGAATCCTCTCCGATGTGAAGTACAAATATGATTGGAACAGAAAGGGTTTCAGGCAAATCTTCAAGAAGTATTTTCAACGCCTCAATGCCACCAGCTGATGTTCCAATCACTATCGCTTTGTAATCCAATATCATCACCTCAGCTTCTTTTTATAAATTTTACTTTTGCCTGCCATACTTTCATAGCGGTCACCAATTGTAGAGAATTTCAGTTCTTCTTTGTCGCCAATGCCCAAGATTCCTCCCTCTACCAAGCTCTCATCGAAGAGCTCCAAAACCCGATTCTGAAGTTCCTTGTTGAAGTAAATCAATACATTTCTGCAGGCAATAAGATGTGCTGTAATAAATTTGCCATCTGTCACCAAATTGTGCTCAAGATAAGTGATGTTATCAAATAGTTCTTGATTGAAAATCGCATAGTCATATTTTGCAGTATAATACCTTGAAAATGATTCCTTACCGCCAGCTTCCTGATAATTCTTAGTCCATTTTCTTATATTTTCCACTGGATAAATACCTTTTTTGGCAATCTCCAAAACTTCAGAATTAAAGTCAGTCGCATAAATGCGCACCCGCTTCATCAATCCTTCTTCCCTTAGTAAAATAGCCATAGACAGCACTTCTTCTCCCGTAGAACATCCGGCACTCCATATATTTACTGACGGATAAGTTTTTAAAATAGGCACAATCTTTTCCCTTATATCCTTGTAAAATTGAGGATATCTAAACATCTCTGTAGTATTGATTGAAAAATCCTTCAGCAATTGTCTGAAGACTTTTTCATCATGTATGATTTTTTCAGTCAACTGAGAAATATTTGCAAGATTGTTCAAACGGACTCTTCTTAGAATACGCCTCTTGATATGACTTTGAGTATAGTTTTCAAAATCATAGCCATATTTCAAATAGATTGCATCTAATAGCAATTTAATTTCAATATCTTCAATTTCCAGCAATTCCTTATTCATCATGTTACATCCACACCCTTAGAATTGACAGCAACTTATTTTTATCAATCGGCTTGGACAAGTATTCATTGGCTCCCGCTGTCAAACAGGCTTCACGGTCACCTTTCATCGCTTTTGCAGTCAAAGCGATAATCGGCAAGGATTCAAAGGCTTTCATTTTCCTTATTTCTCTCATGGCCTCATAGCCGTCCATTATAGGCATCATGATGTCCATTAGGATCAAATCTATTTTTTCTGAATGTTTCAACTTCTCCAATGCTTCAGCACCATTATTCGCAATTTCAATTCTTATCCCATGGCTTTCCAGGATACCTGAAAGCGCAAAGATATTTCTGATGTCATCATCAACTACCAATATCTTTTTGTTTTGAAAGATTTCTTCCGCTTCAATATCGCTTACACGTTTCAATCTGTTGTTATCGACATTATGGACAAACAATTTGATTTCATCTAGCAGACGTTGACTTGAACGATCACCTTTAATGATGATGTCCTGAACTTTGCTTCTAAGCCTTCTTTCTTGATCTTCTGCAATTTCTTGTCCAGTATACACAATTACAATAATATCGGCATAAGCATCATTCCCGCGAAGCGCCTCAATAAATTCAATTCCTGAAAAGTCTTCCAATCCCAAATCCAGTACAATCAAGTCGATTTCATTGCTGTCTAAAACTTCAAAAGCATCTTTGCCATTCAAACTTGAAAAAATTTCAATATTACTGTAATCCTTTTGCACCAATTCAACGAGTGCATTCTTGTGAATGAGGTCATCTTCTACAATCAGAACACGCTTAATCCTTTGTCCCCTACTCTGTATCTCTTCAAGTACATCTTCTATCTGAGCCTTTTCAACTGGCTTATTGAAAAATTTAACACTTCTATCTATCATTTTATCTTCATCATTATCTCTTCCACTTACGATGTTTATTGGAATATCTTTTGTTCTTTGATTGCTTTTCAATCTTCTAATGACTTCCCATCCGTCGATGCCAGGCAATCCGATATCCAATATGATCGCACTAGGTAGATAATAATCTGCCAAATACAAACCTGACTCTCCTGTTTCCGCTATGATGCCTTTGAATCCCCTCGACTGACCTATACTCATGATTATTTGTGAAAAATCCGGATCATCATCAATTATGAGCATCACTTTATCATTTTCCTTGATTTGTTCTCTATCATCAATCACATAATTGACCTCAGCGGGTTTTTCAAAGAGCTTCTCTTTTTCCCCTGAATTGATTTCTTCAATAATTTTTTTAGACATCTTCTTAGCGATATTTTTCTCATCTTTTTTGAAATGGTCCACATCATATGCTACAGGTAAAATCAAAGAAAACTCACTGCCCATTCCCTTTTTGCTTATGACATCAATAGTGCCATTAAGGAGTTTTGCATATTCAAGCGATATGGACAGCCCAAGGCCTGTCCCGCCAAATTTTCTGCTGATGGTTCCGTCTTCTTGTTGAAATGCACTGAAAACTGTTTTTATCTTGTCTTCGGCAATACCTACACCCGTATCTTTCACTGCAAATTTTATCTTGCTGTCATCATGTCTGATATAAAGAGAAACATGACCCTTCTCTGTAAATTTGAAAGCATTGGAAAGCAGATTTTTCACAATCTGTTTTACCTTCATCTCATCGGCTGAGATTGTATCCGGCAGCTGTTCATCCAGTTCGACTTCAAATCCAATGTTTTTTTGAATTGCCAATTGCTCAAACAAGCCTTCCATCTCATTCTTGAATTGCATCAAGTCCATTTTATCAATGTTGACTTCTACCTTGCCCGCTTCTACTTTTGAAAGATCCAAAATATCATTGATCAAATTCAAAAGATCTTTTCCTGAAGTATTGATCGTATTCGCAAATTCCTTTTGTTTGTCATTGAGATTAGAATTTTTATCGCCCAGCAATTCAGACAAAATAAGGATGCTATTTAGTGGTGTCCTCAACTCATGAGACATGTTTGCCAAGAATTCTGATTTGTACTTGTTTGACATCAACAGATCTTTCGCTTTGCTCTCAACTTCTTTTTGAGTGATTTCCAACTCTCTGTTTTTCTTTTCAAGCTCTTTCTTTTGCATCTCAAGCATTTCTGTATTTTCTTCTAGTTCTTCATTGGTCACACGCAGTTCTTCTTGCTGGCTTTCAAGTTCTGCTTGAGAATTTTTCAATGACTCAGTCTGTTCTTCCAACTCTTCATTGATGACTCTCAGTTCTTCAGCATTATTGACTGCCTCACTCAGTAACTGCTCAACTTTATGGTCTTTCATATTGTTTGCAACGGCAATTCCTATGCTTGTTTCAAACATTTCCATCAATTCAAGTGCATCAAGTGAAAACTGAGAAATGGATGCTATTTCAAAAACAGCAACCGTTTTTCTATTGTAAACACATGGAAAAATCACAATATTTTTCGGTTTACTTACACTAGTCCCTGTAACAATCGACAGTCGTTCCTCCGACATATCACTTAGCAGCAATTTTTTTTGTTCTTTTGCTACTTGACCAATCAGTCCTTCTCCTAAATCAAAGGTATCTTGTTGTTCGATTCCTCTTATATATCCGTAGCTCGAATAAAATGAATACCTTGAATCTTTCCCAATTTCATCAAGTAGATACGCCACTCCAACTTGTCCGCCGAATATTTTTACTGTAAACGAAAGCAACTCGTCTAAAAATTTTTCCAGGTTGGTATTATTCTGAGAAATTTCACCTATGCCAATAAGACTTTTCTGCATCCAGTCTTTTTTATCGCGCTCAATTTTATTTTTATTTAATTGATTCAATAGAGCTCTGTAGCTCTGTGTCAAGAGATCAACTTCCAGAACAGTGTTGTTTACTACCTCTATTTCCTGATTGACTTCATCTATGTTGAATTCATCCAAGTTCTTCGTAAATTTCACAATCGGTTTTGTTATTCTATTTACAAGAAAATACATGGCCACCATCGCAAGGAACAGAGTCAAAAGGCCTATGACTACACTTTTATATGTTGTATTCACTGTGCTTTCAATCAAAGTAGCCATATCAGTCCTGTAAATCACATACCACTGTGTTTTTACATGTTCAGATTCAATTTTATTGATGACTTCATACTTATCATTATTTATTCGGGATATCATCGCCTGATTTTCCAAACTGTTCTTTATCGTTTCAAAATCAAAGTCAAAGTCATCAATATTTGTCTGGTCCAAATTGACATCCTCATGATGAGCGATGATATCACCGCTGTCAGATATGACAAAAATACTGTCATTGTCATTTGCATACTCCTCTAAAAGTAAATCAATAAATTCAATCGCAACATCTACTGCTATGACACCAACAAATACATCATTCAAATATATAGGCTCTGAAATTGTCGTTATGACTTCTTCTTTACCATCAATAATAAACGCATAGGGATTGGATACTGTAATTTCTAAATCATCTTTTGCATCATTGTAAAAATCATACCCCTCATAACCCACTATAGGTGTGGTCAGCATATTATTGCCTGACAAGGTATAATAAGAAACGTATTGACCATCAGGCAGATATTTGTCATCTCCAGAAAAATCAGCATCTCTTCCATCAAAAGCATTTTTGTCGAAAATCACATTGACACCAAGGATATTGACATGATTCTTCAATGTGCTGCTGATAAAATCTTCCAGTACTTCTCGTTTATTCGTACTATTTTCAATTATGCTTATTGACTTGACTGTATTCACTATATTTGAATTGACATTAGAAATGTGATCGATTTTTTTTGCCAATTCCAATTCACTGACTTTCACAGAATTTTCAAGTCCCAAAATACTGCTTTTCATTTCAAGCTGTCGGCTTGAATAGTAGCTATAGCCTATAAGCACAACGCCTATAAGTATTTTTATTATCAGACTCCATGTAATGACTTTCGTTCGGATTGATTTTGATTTTTTAGACATTTGGACCTCCGTTTATACTTAATACTGTAATTATACACTATTGCAAAAACAAGAAAAGAGATTTGCTTGACAAACCTCTTTTCCTTCAAATTTATTTGCTTATGTGATTATCCCAGGAATATTTTCATATCGTTTTCAACATCAGTAATTCCAGCAATACCGAAATTCTCAACTAGAACGTTGGCAACATTCGGGGACAAGAAAGCGGGAAGTGTTGGTCCTACATGAATGTCTTTGACGCCCAATGACAGCAATGCAAGCAATACGATGATCGCCTTTTGCTCATACCATGCGATATTGTATGAAATTGGCAATTCATTGATATCATTCAGTTCAAACACTTCTTTCAGTTTCAATGCGATGACTGCAAGTGAATACGAATCATTGCATTGACCTGCATCTAAGACTCTCGGAATCCCTCCGATGTCGCCCAAATTCAATTTATTGTATCTGTACTTTGCACAACCTGCTGTTAAAATAACTGTATCCATCGGCAAGGCTTCAGCAAATTCAGTATAGTAGTTCCTTGATTTCATTCTGCCATCACAACCTGCCATGACAAAGAACTGCTTGATTGCTCCTGATTTTACTGCTTCAACCACTTTATCAGCCAACTGGATGACTTGGTTGTGGGCAAATCCACCGACAATTGTACCTTTTTCAATTTCAACAGGTGCGTCACAGGTCTTGGCAAGTTCAATCATTTCAGAAAAATCCTTGTGACCATTTTCATCTGCCACAATATGCTTTACACCAGGATAACCAGATGAACCTGTCGTAAATATTCTATCTCGATAAGAATCTTTTACAGGAACAATACAATTCGTTGTCATCAAAATCGGTCCATTGAATGAAACGAATTCCTTATCTTGTTTCCACCACGCATTGCCATAATTTCCGATGAAATGTGCATATTTTTTAAATTTAGGATAATAATTGGCAGGAAGCATCTCACTATGGGTGTATATATCCACACCAGAATTTTTTGTCTGCTCCAACAACTCTTCCATGTCTTTCAAATCATGTCCACTAATCAATATTCCAGGTTTATTGCTGACGCCAATATTAACCTCTGTAATTTCAGGATTGCCATAAGTAGTCGTGTTTGCTTCATCAAGTAGGGCCATGCCTTTGACTCCGTACTCCCCTGTTTTTAAAGTAAGTGCAATCAAGTCATCCACTGAAACTTCTTCCAGTAATTTTGCCATTGTCTCTTGGATGAAATTCTCTAAATCTTCATCAAAATAATTAAGATTCTGTGCATGCTCACCATATGCGGCGATTCCTTTCAATCCATAAGTGATCAATTCTTTAAGCGACCTGATATCTTCGTTTTCGATTGTCAATATGCCGATAGTTGATCCCTTCATTTCCATTACATCTATGTCATTGCTTATCCAAATTGCTGAATCATGAAGCCCAGAAAGAGCCACACCTTTTTCAGTCAATTTATCTTTGATCTTCTCTCTCAATGCAATCGTGTTTGTTATTTTCCTTGCAATTGCTTCCTTATCAAAGTTCGCATTGGTAATAGTCGTGAAAAGGTTATCCTTCATAATGACTTTTGACTCCTCACAAACCATACCATTTTCCTTGGCTACCATCGATACCTGTGCAAGTCCTTTTGAAAGATAGATCAACAAATCTTGAAGATTTGCCACATCCTCCGTCTTTCCACATACTCCCTTTACAGTACAGCCTTTATTGTTTACTGTTTCCTGACACTGAAAACAAAACATACTCATAGTAATTCCTCCTTTTAATTTACTTTCCAGTTAGAGTATAATGATAATAAGTTGCAAAATATGTAACTAGAGTTACCGAAGGAGAATATCATGTTGAATATTTTACAAAAATCTATCCTTTTCAAAAACCTAGCACCTGAAAATATAGAACATCTATTGAAATTCATCGGCACTGAAAAAAGAAATTATGATAAAAATGAAACCATTTTTTTAGAAGATGATTTGTGCGACAGCGTCGGTGTTGTTTTAGAAGGCTCCGTTGAGCTGCAAAGTATTTTTCCAAGTGGAAAGGTCATTACACATCTTGAACTTTCATCTTCAGAAGTTTTTGGTGAGGGTCTTATCTTCTCACAAATCAATAGATACCCTATTACTGTCAGTTCTAAGAACAAATCAAGTGTCTTATATATCAAAAAGGAAAATTTGATTCACGGGCTTCTTCATCACCCTATTTTGCTTCAGAATCTTTTGAATTTACTTTCTGATAAATTATATTATATGAACAATAAAGTCAAAATTCTTTCTTTGAGTACTTTGCGCAAAAAAATAGCCATGTATTTGCTTTCTCAATATAAAGAGTCAAAATCATCCAGCTTTGATATCAAGCTTAATCGCAAGCGATTGTCAGAACATCTCGCAGTTGAGAGACCCTCTCTTTCTAGAGAACTCATCAGAATGAAAGATGATGGCCTAATAGATTTTGATCAATCTTCTTTTAAAATTCTTGATATAGAAGCTTTAGAAGCAGAACTTTTTAAATGATAATACTTTACAAAATGCTATTCCCTTGTTATAATTAATTACCATCAATATAGTAGGAAATGCTGAGACTAAGGAAAGTAATTTTATTTTTTCATCCAAGAGAGAGAATGTCGGTGTGAATTTCTCATGAAAACTAAAGTGAAGTGCCCTTATGAGCACCATACCGAATATAAGTAGGCTATGGCGGGTTCTCCCGTTACAGAGATAGAGCATTTAAGTGCTTAAAAAAGGAATTTACATTCAAAATAGAGTGGAACCGCGGATAATAATTCGCCTCTAAGTATAAAACTTAGGGGCGATTTTTGTATTTTAAGGAGGATTTCAATAAAAATGAATATATTAAGTAAAATAGGAAATACGCCCATCATCAGATTAAAAAACTTTCCCAATATTTATGTCAAGCTTGAGAATTTGAATCCAGGTGGCAGCGTCAAAGACAGAGCTGCTCTTGGTATGATAGAAAATGCTGAAGAAATGAATATACTAAATTCAGACAGTCATATGATTGAGCCCACTAGCGGAAATACAGGCATTTCCATTGCTATGATTGGAAAGATTAAAGGCTATGAAACAACCATCATAATGCCTGAAAATATGAGCATTGAAAGACAGAAAATCATAAAAGGCTATGGTGCGCATTTGATATTGACACCTGCTGAAACGGGAATGAGAGGTTCTATCGCTTATGCAGAAACTCTAGTTGCAAACAATAAAAACTATCTGATGCTTCAGCAATTCAAAAATATTCACAATCCACTCAAGCATTATCATACTACAGCACGAGAGATTATTAGAGATTTGCCTGATTTGGATATTTTTATAGCGGGTGTGGGTACTGGAGGAACTATTTCAGGTATTGGAAAAAGATTGAAAGAATACAATTCGAGTATTGACATTATTGCCATCGAACCTGATGAAAGCGCTGTTTTAAGTGGTGATGTCCCTGGCCCTCATATGATTCAAGGCATAGGCGCTGGATTCATTCCTGAAATTTTAGATATTAAAATCCTCAACCGTATTATCCGCTTAAAAGGAGAAGAAGTAATATCCTTTGGAAAAAAAATCTACAAAGAAGAAGGACTTTTTCTCGGCATTTCATCTATGGCAAATATTTTAGGGGCCAGCAAATGTGATTCAAATAAAAAAATACTGACAATTGCACCAGATGGAGGAGAAAAATATCTCTCTACCAATTTATACAAAGGAGAAAAAGTATAATGAAAAAATATTTTGATCATATAAAAAGTAAAGATCCATCGGCAAAAAGCTATTTGGAGATTTTTTTCTTATATCCAAGCGTTCACGCCATCGCACTATATAAAATTTCCCATTTTCTTTATGGTATTCATCTTTTATTCTTAGCTCGACTCATATCCCAACTCGGAAGATTTTTAACAGGCATTGAGATTCATCCTGCGGCTTCCATCGGCAAATACTTATTTATCGATCACGGTATGGGTGTAGTTATCGGTGAAACGACTGTCATAGGCGATAATGTAACACTTTACCAAGGAGTTACTTTAGGAGGTACCGGAAAGGACACAGGTAAACGGCATCCCACTATCGAAAATAATGTCACCATCGGCGCAGGAGCCAAAGTGCTTGGACCTATAAATATCAGAGAGGGCACTAAAATTGGTGCCAATTCTGTCGTTTTAAAAGAAACAAACAACTATTCAACTGTTGTAGGAATCCCTGCAAAAGCTGTACAGAAAAAAATATTCAACGACTTAATGAAACCCTCTGCATAAAAAAGGAACATCAAGGTTTATTCTCTTGATGTTCTTTCTACTATGACAAGATAATTCGTTCTTGCTGTTGCACCCATCAAATGAAATTTCGGATAGATATTCGGTATGACCGAAATAACTTCACCTTGAATCCCATTCAGGCAATTTTCTAATTCCTGTGTATCTATCTCTTTTCCGACAGTTAATTTATGAACTTTAAAAGACACGACCCCGCCTCCTCAGATCTGAATCCTATCTTTTAATTACCCAAAAAAAGAAAAAGAAATAGCTTCAACAGCTATTTCCTAAAGACTATCCTAATAATTCTTGTAATTTTGCTTTATCGAATCCTTGAACAACTTCTTCATCAACAATTATAACAGGCACGCCCATAAATCCTTTTTTGATTAATTCTTTTCTTGCTTCTGCATCTACAGAAACATTTTTTTCAGTATAATCAACACTCATTGACTCCAGGAATTTTTTTGCTGCGTGGCAATAACCACATGTGTTACTTGTATAAATTACAACATTTTTCATTTTTATTTCCTCCTTTTAACAACTGACATGTCCTTGCTGAGATCTCACTACAAAGCCTTGAGACATCCAATCGTCAGAATAATCAATTTCAAAACTTTTAAATTGCTCTAAAAGTGATTCTTCAACTACAAAGCTGATCCCATCAAAATTAAAGCTTTTATCATCATCATATTGCTCGTCCAAAGCAATTCCAAAAGATGGTCCGCCTCATCCAATTCCTTTAATGAACACACGTACATCTTTTTTATCAGATGGACCTCTTTTATCTACTGATTTTTTTATCTCTTTCAGTGCTGCATCTGTTACTTTTAATGTCATAGTAACCTCCTCCAACATATTAAAGAGTCTTTGATAATTCTATATAGAGACACCTCATTTGTCAAGATGTATTGCAAACTTTTCACATTTAGACTTATCCACAATATCCACAAAACACCTGTTCATAAAAACAGCTTTATTGTTTTTTTTAATGAATTTTTGTTCGCAAAAGAGGGGTTATCCACATATTATCCTCATTGTTGATATTTAACTAACAACCTCATTCACATTTATTCCCCAACTGTGGTATATTAAACTCAAGGGGTGAAAATATGACAACTTGGAGAACAAGAGGACATCGTGGAGACGCGCTAGAAGATACTATATTGCTGACCAATGATTATTATAGAATACATCATTACGCTTTAATCGATAAAGCAAGTACACCTATAAAGGTAGTGGATATCAATGATAACGGCATTATCACCAAAGGTTATTTCGAAAAAAAATCAACTGTCGATTTCATTGGAATCGTTCAGGGTGTAGCAATTGCTTTTGATGCAAAGGAGACAAATTTAAATTCACTTCCACTGTCAAATATTCATGAACATCAGCTGCAATACATGAAAGAATTCGATTATCAGGGGGGGCTTTCCTTTATCATCGTACATTTTAAAAAATACGATGATTATTTTCTTCTTCCTTTGGAACACATTGATGCCTATTTCAAAGAATCCAAAGCAAAAGGTCGTAAATCAATTCCATATGAATCCATGATTGATTCCTTTAAGATAAAAATTGAAAGCAACGGTATTCTCAACTATCTTCCCATTTTAAACAAATACATGGAATATAAAAAATCGTCTTCTGATTAAGACGATTTTTCTACTTTTAAAAAAGCATTTGAAAGTTTTGCGAATTCTTCTATCGTTAATTTTTCTCCTCTTTCACTTGGATTGATTTCTGCAAGTTCCAGAGCTTTTCTGACATTATCCTTGTTGAATTCATTGGACAAAGCATTCAACAACGTCTTTCGTCTAGTACTGAAAGCGCCTTTTATTGTTCTTAGAAACATTCTATGATTTTCTACATCCACTATTGGATTTTCATGAGGTGTCAATTTAATCACCATTGAAGTCACGTTTGGTTCAGGAATAAATGCATCTTTCGGAACTTCAAAAACTATTTCAGCCTTTGTATAATATTGAACTGCTATTGATATGGTTCCGTAAACTTTATTGCCTGGGCCAGAAACAATGCGCTCAGCAACTTCCTTTTGAAGCATGACAATCATTGAATCAAAAGAAAATCCTGATTCTAAGAACTTCATGATAATCGGTGTCGTAATATAATAGGGCAAATTGGCGATGATTTTAGGCTTTTGATTAGGAAAATACCTCTTTCCCAATTCTATTAAATCAAGATTCAAAATATCCTCATTGATTATTTCAATATTATCGTGTTCTTTAAGTGTTTCATTCAAAATTGGAATCAAGTTTTTATCTATTTCCACGGCAATGACTTTTCCAGCCAACTCAGCTATCTTCTCTGTCATTACTCCAATTCCAGGTCCTACTTCTATTACAACATCATCCTTAGTAAGATCAGCTTGCTCAATGATTTGGTCAACAACCTGATCATCCTTTAAAAAATTTTGCCCCAAAGATTTTGTAAATCTGAAACTATGTTCCTTCATAATCTGTTTGATTCTATTGATTGAAGATAAGTTATCTTTCATTTCTTTCCACTTCCTCCAGCGCTTTTATAAAATCTTCTCTTTTAATGCCATAGCCGTTGAGACGATTTAAAAACTGCTTCCCATTTGTGTAACCGATTCCTAAAATTTTTCCAATTGCATTGCGCCTGATGGATGAGTCTTTTTCACCAATCAATCCACAGTAAATCATGTCCTTTTGATCAAATACATCTTCAGTCATTTTGTCATAGCGATGTACTTTCATCAGCGCATCAATAATCGCCTTTTCACTGGCATTTTCAACACCTATATTATCATCTTTGAGCGCATCTTCTTTTGATACAAATGCATGTTTAGCATTTGGTACTTCTTTGTTAATCCTTTTCCGTATTTGTTCACCTGCATAATCAGGATCAGTAAAAATTATGACACCTTTATTTTTTGCAGCAAGTTTTATACGATCGATTGTCTCTTTTTTTATACCGTAACCGTGGGTAACAATCATCTCTGCCTCAATATATTTTTTTAAATTGATGACATCATCTCTGCCTTCGACTACAATCACTTCATTAATTTTTATCTTCATCTAAAAACCTTCTAATCTATTCCAAATATTTTTTTTGCGTTTTCAGTCGTCGCTTTTGCCACTTCAGCAAAGGGTATTCCTCTGATCCCTGCAATTTCCATAGCCACAAACTTCACATATTCTGGTTCATTTCTTTTTCCTCTGAATGGCATGGGTGTCAAATAAGGGCTATCCGTCTCAATCAACAATCTATCAAGAGGAACTGCTGCAGCCACCTCTTTCGCTTTCTTCGCGTTTTTAAAAGTCACAGGACCCGCCAAAGAAATATAAGCGCCTTTTTTAACATATTCCAGTGCCAATTCCTTGCTTCCTGAATAACAATGCATAATGACTCCAGTTTCAAAAGAATTCGCTTCACATAAAATATCCATTACATCCTGATGCGCATCCCTGTCATGTATGATGACTGGCAATTGAAGTTCCTTCGCCAATAATAATTGTTTCAGAAACCATTCTTTCTGAACCTCTCTCGGTGAAAAATCATAAAAATAATCAAGACCTATTTCACCAACAGCTTTTACTTTATTGTTTTTCGCCAAGCCTTTAATCATCTCAAGAGTCATCTCATCCATATTTTTAACTTCATGAGGATGCACCCCGACAGCTGCGAAGATGAACTCATACTGCTTAGTCATTTCAACGCCATTTAAGGATGATTCCAAAGAAATCGCTGGAAGCATTATCATTTCAACACCATTTTCATAAGCTCTCATAATCATTTCATGCCTGTCCTCATCAAATCTTGCATCATTTACATGCGCATGCGAATCAAATAACATCCTATTACTCCTAACTGATCGGTGTACCCGAATCTATGTCTGCAGACAACAATCCCATTTTCTTATCTTTTGTCGCTGCCAGTATCATTCCTTGAGATTCTATTCCTCTTAATTTGACTGGTTTTAAATTTGCAACAAGAGTTACTTTTTTTCCAATCAATTCTTGAATGTCAAAATACTCGGCAATTCCCGAAACAACTTGTCTTCTTTCGCTGCCTACCTGTAATTGAAGTACTAAAAGACGATCGGCTTTAGGATGTTTTTCGACTGAAATTATTTCTGCTATCCTCAAATCCAATTTTGCAAAATCATCTATAGTAATTTCATCTTTAAAAATCATTTTCTCTTCTTTTTTTTCTTCAGCTTTTTCAGTTAGACCATTTAAATACTCAAGCTCTTCAGCCACATCAATTCTAGGGAATAACACATCAATTTTCTCAACTTTTGAATTTTCTTTAATTAAACCAAATTCAGATGAAGAATCCCATGATCTTGAATCAATTTCTACATTGAAAGCGTTGAAAATTTTCTCAGATGTATGTGGCATAAATGGACTGATCAGCGCCGATATTATTCTGATGCTTTCTGATAGATTATAAAGCACATTGCCCAATTGCTCTTTTTTAGTATCATCTTTAGCTAATATCCAAGGTGCTGTTTCATCTATATATTTATTGCTTCTTCTTACAAATTTCCAAATATCTTCTAGTCCATTGCTGAAATCAAGATTATCTATTCTTTTTTCAACTATTTCTTTTGTCTGGATTCCCAAGTCTATCAGACTCTGGTCAAATTCTGATTTGAAGGCGCTATTGAATATAACCCCGTCATTATATTTATGAATCATGGCAATTGTTCGACTTACAAGATTGCCCAAATCATTGGCAAGATCTGAATTCAGTCTGTTCAGAAGCACTTCGTTTGTAAATATGCCGTCTTGCCCAAAAGAATATTCTCTCATCAAGAAATATTTGAGTGCATCCACACCATATCTCTTGATTAGAATCACAGGATCTACTACATTCCCTTTTGATTTTGATATTTTACCACCTTCTAAAAGAATCCAACCATGTCCAAATACTTTCTTCGGCACTGGTTCATCAAGTGCCATTAAAATAGCAGGCCATATAATCGTGTGGAATCTTACAATCTCCTTGCCAACCAGATGAACATCTGCCGGCCAAAATTTCTTGTAATTCCCATCTTTATCATCTGGATATCCCAACCCAGTAATATAATTGCTTAGTGCATCCAACCAAACATAAATGATATGTCCTTCTTCAATAGGAACTGGTATTCCCCAATCGAAGCTTGTTCGACTGATTGAAAGATCGTCCAACCCTTGTTTGATGAAATTATTAACCATTTCATTCACACGTGACTTTGGCTGAAGAAAATCTGTATTTTCAAGAAGGTCTAAAAGTCTATCCTGATATTTTGATAATTTGAAAAAATATGTTTCTTCTTTAGTAACATTGACTTCTCGACCACAATCTGGACATTTTCCATCTTTAAGTTGTGACTCTGTCCAAAAAGATTCACAAGGCGTGCAGTACATCCCCTCATAATAACCTTTGTATATATCTCCTTTTGCATATAACTTTTTAAATATCTCTTGGACAGCCTTTTCATGATATTCATCAGTTGTCCTTATAAAATGGTCATATGATATCTCCATTTTCCCCCACAAATCTTTAATTTCAGAAACAACTTCATCAAGATATTCTTTCGGTTCCAACCCTTTATTTTTAGCGACGTTTAGAATTTTTTCACCATGCTCATCTGTTCCAGTCATGAACATGACTTCAAAACCTTGAGCTCTTTTCACTCTCGCCATAACATCCGCGGCAACCGTTGTATAAGTATGCCCGATATGAAGTTTAGAACTTGGATAATAAATTGGCGTTGTAATATAAAATGTTCCTTTACTCAATACCTTCACCTCTTTCAAAAAATAAAAAAATACCTTCTCTTCCCTTAGGGACGAAGATATCGTGGTACCACCCTATTTCACTGATAGATCACTCGATCAGCCTCATTGTGTTATTAACACTGCAGGATAACGACTGCAAAACGTACTGATCTTACAATCTCGCTCGACCAGTCTGCTCCAAGACCATATTCAACAAGTTCATCGTGCCGGTTCACACCTATCCCGGTTCTCTTTGACAATTTTCTCATTTACTCATCTTTTCATTGCTTTTTGATATTATACAATTTATTATAACATAAGCAATCTTTTTTTTAAAACATAATAGTTGAATAAAGAAGCATTCTATGGTAATAATTAATTACTATCTATCATGAAAGGAAGTTTTTATGAATCGATTGGAATCAATCCTATGTTCTTTCAAGAACAGAAAAATAAAAGATATCGCAATCAAAGTAAATAACGAAACAATATCCGTTAATTTCCCTGAAAATGACAAGATTGAATTTACTGGCGTTAAATCATTTTTATTTGTTGAAGATAATAATAGTGTTAATATAAACAAACGGCTCTCATCCATCGAATTTTTCGAATCAGGTTTTGCCGAATTTGTTTCTTATGATGAAGATGAAATGGAAGAAATCTATGCGGCTCCTAATTTTGCCCTCGATTTTATGGATCGCTCCCTTCTTATAGAAGCCGAAGCTATCCACATCGGCGGAAAAAAAATAAGTCTCAACAAAGTTGAAAATTAATACATCTAATTTTAGATGTATTTTTTTTATTTTTGTTATTCCACTGGATATTGTATAATTAGAAGAGACAAAAAAAGTATACATCAATATACTGCCGTTCTTTAAAAGAACACTTTATGCAAAGGAGATATTTATGGCTGATTTATTATGGGGGCTATTGACAAAGGTATCTGTCATTATTGTGATTTCCTACCTTTTTTCAAATACTAAAGCATTCAACAAAACTTTGAATAGTGAAAATTATCATATAAAAGATAAGATTCTACTGGCAGTATTTTTTGGCGGAATCGGCATATTGGGAACATACAGTGGGATTCCATATATGGGTGCAATCGTCAACAATCGAGTAATCGGTGTTGTTATTGGCGGTCTTATCGGCGGTCCATTTGTCGGATTTTTAGCTGGTTTGATAGCCGGAGGTCATCGATTCTTAATTGATGTTGGAGGTTTTACTGCTCTTTCCTGTGGTATTTCAACCATTATTGAGGGTACGATTGCCGGTTATTTCAGCAGTTTCTACTACAATGCTGACAATAAAGTCTCTTTTTCTTTTTTAACAGGACTTATTGTCGAATCTATTCAAATGATTATTATCATTATCATTGCCAGACCTATTGAAGATGCCGTTATTCTTGTTGAGAAAATAGCAATTCCCATGATTATCGTCAACTCCATCGGTATTTCAATCATCATCGCCATCATTCAAAATATTCGAAGGCAAAATGACGCCCAAGCTGCGTTCAGAGCCCAAATGTCGTTGAAAATTGCCAACAAGACACTTCCTTTTCTCAGCAAAGGTCTAACAAAAGAAGCTGCTGAAAAAACAATACAAATCATTTATGAAATGGCTGATATTGATGCTATTGCTATAACAGATACCGAAAAGATATTAGCACATATAGGAGATGGCAGCGACCATCATTTCTCTGGTGAGCTTTTGCATACCCAAATCACAAAGAACGTCATCGCAAGCGGAGAATATAAAATCGCATACAGTCAGGAAAGCATTGCCTGCGACAATCCTCATTGCACTCTTCAATCTGCCATCATTGCTCCGCTGAAGATTGGAAGTCAAACCATTGGTTCATTGAAGCTTTACAATTCAAAGAATTTTGAAATAAAAAAAGTAGATTTAGAACTTGTTCTTGGCTTAGCCTCTTTGTTTTCAACTCAACTAGAATTGAGCAAAATTGAAAATCAAGCAAAGTTGCTTGCTAAAGCTGAATTGAAAGCACTTCAGGCCCAGATAAATCCACATTTTTTATTTAATGCACTCAATACCATCAACTCACTCATCAGAATAGATCCTGATGATGCAAGAAGACAACTAGTTAACCTTGCAGATTATTTTAGACATAATTTAAGTCTGATTGAGGACCGCGTCACTTTAAAAAAAGAACTTGTCCAGATTCAATCTTATCTCGAACTTGAAAAAGCGAGATATCGTGAAAATTTGGAGATTGAGTACACCATAGAAGCTGATCTCTCTTATAAAATTCCACCGCTGATTGTTCAGCCCATTATTGAGAACAGCATCAAGCATGGCATATTTAAAATGAATAATCACGGAAAAATAAAAATCATCTTCATAGAAAAAGATGACTGCCTTCAAATTGAAGTCAATGATAACGGTATCGGCATGGACGAAACCATCATCGAGCAGTTGCTTTCGGGTACTTATGCTTTAGAATCTGTAGGCATCATCAATACCCATAAACGACTCATCAATATGTACGGCGAAGGAAGTGGTCTTAAAATTACAAGCAATCTAAACGAAGGTACAAGTGTAAAAATTTCAATTCCACTGAAGGAGGCGTATTGATGTTGCAAGCAGTAATAGTAGATGATGAGCATTTGGCAATCGAAGAATTGAACTATCTTCTATCTTTTCACGAAGAAATAAACGTTATCAACACCTTTACAAACCCTGTTGAAGCTAAAATATATCTTAAACACTCTCCTCCGGACTTAGTGTTTCTCGATATTCAAATGCCCCGTAAGTCAGGTTTGGAGATCGCTAGAACGCTTCTATCATCATCACCAAAAATCAAGATTATTTTTGTTACCGCTTATGACTCTTATGCCATAGAAGCTTTTTCTGTAAATGCCATCGATTACTTGTTAAAACCAACCAGCAGAGAGCGTTTGGACTTGACTCTAGAAAGAGTCATTGTACAAAATCAAGCACTTCACAATGAAAACCTCAATAAAGCGGTCGAAAGCATCAGCAACAATAAAAACTTCATAACCTTATACAGCAATGGCATATTTGTGCCTATCAAATTCAATGATATTATTTACTGTCAGTCCGACGAAGGTCTCGTTACAATAATTACCGAAAAACAAAAATTCAATTATTCAGGCACTTTATCTAACCTCGAAGAAATTTTTACTTCACCTTGTTTCTTCAGATGTCATAGAAGCTATATCATCAATATTGAACATGTAGAGAAAATCGAACCTACTGAACGGACATACATCATTAAAATGAAAAACATAGATGAACTTATCCCTGTCTCAAGATCAAATACGCAAACCTTTAAAAAAATAATGTCGATCTATTGATTACAAAGCCGACGCTCATTAAAATCGTTTATTATGCTTCCTTTATCAAATATCATTATTATTCCTCATAGAGATGTTAAAATGACTATTATTAGCAGCTAATATTATAGCTGCTTTATATATTGCGTCACTTTATTAGCATAATTGTACAATTCAACTAGAAAAACAGACCATTTAGTAAAAATAATTATTCTGTAACATTTATAAAATGTAAAATTAAAATAGAGGTGACTATATGACTCAAGAAAAATTTAAAAGCACATTGATGCAAACTTTACAAAATAACTATGATATCGAAGAACCTTATTCTATCAAGAATTTTGATTTCGAATTCTATGGTCAATTTTTTCAGAGAAATGCGAAATATCTCGCTTCAAAAAAATTGGAATACTATTCATATGCCACTTATGATCATCTGTTTTATAAATCTGTTGAAGAAGTTTCAACTGACTTGTTGAAAGATTTATATTCATTAACCGAAGAAATAGTCGATTTCTACTCTAAAGTTGATGATGAGCATATGGAAACTTCTATCACTTTCATCCTTCATACAGATCATCCAGTCTCACAAGAGGTTGAAAAGTATGTCAAGAAAAAAATGAATTACATAAAATCTTTTTCTTTTGGTCTAAACGGATGGACAAAGCTCAAAATCATAATTTTGGTCCCAACCTCAAATGAGGTAGTAACAAATAAATTTGGAAACAGGGACAAGGATGTTTTCAAAAAAATAATCACAAAATATCATAATTCTTAGGAGGGAAAAACATTATGAATTCATTATTTCTAGTAATCATAGCTATCGTTGCATTTTTAATCGCTTATGCAACATACGGCTCATGGTTAGCAAAAAAATGGGGCATTGACGCTTCAAGAAAAACGCCAGCGCATACAATGACTGACGGCGTTGACTACGTTCCAGCAAAAGCACCAGTTTTATTGGGTCATCACTTTTCTTCAATCGCAGGTGCAGGTCCTATCGTAGGTCCTATCGCAGCAGCAATGTTCGGATGGGTTCCAGTATTCTTGTGGATCATCATCGGATCAATATTCTTCGGTGGCGTACATGATATGGGTGCATTATTCGCATCTATCCGTCATGAAGGTAAATCTATCGGTGAAGTTATCGGCGACACTATGGGTTCAAAAGGAAAGAAATTATTTGCAGTTTTCGCATGGTTGACACTATTACTTGTTGTAGCAGCATTCACTAATATCGTTGCAGCAGCATTTGTATCAACTCCAGAAGCAGCTACGTCTTCATTATTATTTATAGTTTTAGCAGTAGGTTTTGGTTTTGCAGTATACAGAGGCGGAATGAACTTAGGCTTAGGAACAGTTATCGGTGTTGCTCTATTGGCACTTTCTATCTGGTTAGGCGTATTATTCCCAATCAATTTAAGCATCAACACTTGGATGATTATATTATTAGGTTATATCTTTGTTGCCTCAATTACTCCAGTATGGATTTTATTGCAACCTAGAGATTACTTGAACTCATTCATTCTTTACGCTATGCTTGCTGGTGGTGTTCTTGGTTTGTTGTTCATGAGACCAAATCTTGAATTGCCTGCATTCACAAGCTTCAAAGTTGGCACTAACTACATGTTCCCAATTCTTTTCATCACAATCGCTTGTGGCGCTATCTCAGGCTTCCATTCACTGGTTGGATCTGGTACAACTTCTAAGCAGTTGGACAATGAGAGTGATGTTAAATTGATCGGTTACGGCGCAATGTTGATCGAAGGTGTTTTAGCAACATTGGCTATCATCACTGCTGCTTATGTTACTCAAGCTCATTTAGGTGAATTGAACGCTGCTGGTGGTGCTTTGAACGTATTCGCTGATGGTATCGGTACTTTCATGGCTTCAATGGGTATTTCTTTCATCATCGCAAAGAACTTCGTTACACTTGCAATTTCAGCTTTCGCTTTGACTTCACTTGACACTGCAACTCGTTTGGCAAGATTTATCTTCCAAGAGTTCTTTGATGTTGACGCTGAGAAAAATCCTAATGCTGCAAGCTTTGCCAGCATTATGACTAACAAATATGTCGCTACATTGATTACAGTTGTTCTTGGTGGAGCATTGGCATTCAAAGGATACAAATCAGTATGGCCAATCTTCGGTTCTGCTAACCAATTACTTGCTGCATTGACATTATTGGCATTGGCAGTATGGTTGAAGCAAACAGGAAGAAGCTACAAAATGGCTGTTTATCCAATGATCTTCATGTTCGCAGCTACATTGGTTGCATTGGTATTATTGATGATCGCAAACTTAAGCAATCCAATCTTGTTGTTCTTCGCAGTCTTATTGTTTGTTCTTGCAATCATCTTGATTCTTGAATCACAAAAGGCTTTCAAAGTAACTGCAAAAGAAGTAGAATCTAAGTAACAATATTCAGCAATAATATTGAAGAGAGAAGCTATTGCTTCTCTCTTTTTAAAAGGTGATAAAAATGAATAAACTTGTAAAATTCATAGAAAACTTTGGTCTTTTCTTTAAAGGCGCCACCGATTTCAAAGGCAGAGCTTATGAAATGCTTGAAGCAGAAGCTAAATCAGAAATGGATAACTTTATCTTGATTTGCTACTCGGATCTTTTAGGAATACCATTGCCAATCAACTACTACACATTAGAGCTATTGCCTTATCTTGTTGATGAAATTCAGGATTGGGACAAAAGAATGAGTGGCAGAAAAAGCGTTTGGCAAGAACGTTGGGCCAAATTCAACATGGACCCTTGATGGAGGAAATTTAAATGGCTAAAATTATTTTTTACGGAGGCAAAGGCGGCGTTGGTAAAACAACTTGCTCAACTGCCAACAGTATTTTTTATGCGAACAAAGGTTTAAAGACATTATTGATATCTACAGATCCAGCTCATTCCATTTCGGATGTTCTTGAAATGAAAATTGGAAAGAAAATAATAAATATTCGTGAAAACTTAGATGGTTTAGAAATTGATCCAGAATACGAAGCTGAGCTCTATATTGACCGTATTCGTGAAAATATGAAAACAATTCTGTCAAACGTCATTGTTGAAGAAATCAACAAGCAGTTGGATGCCGCTGTTGTTTCCCCGGGAACACACGAATCGGCACTATTCGACAAAATGGCGGAAATCATTATAGATAAATACGACACTTATGACATCATTATATTTGACACTGCACCGACAGGTCATACTTTGAGATTGTTGACGCTTCCAGAGTTATTGGAAGGGTGGATGGGAAATCTCATCAAGAAACGTAAAAATGTCATGGCAATGGATAAGATGATTACACGTAAATACAAAGAAAAAGATCCTGTCCTTGAAATTTTGGAAAAACGTCAAGAACGACTGAGTTCTATCAAGAAAATCTTGATAGACAACAAAGATTTGACAATACGCTTTGTTTTAAATGCTGAACAACTTCCAATAGAGGAAACGAAAAAAGCAGTTAAAATGTTGGAAAAATACAATTTGCCAGTCGAGACTCTAGTCATCAATCGCATTCTTCCAGAGAACATCGATGACAATTTCTGGGTTAAGAAGAAAATTCAAGAAAAGCAATATCTCACGGATATTGAAAACTATTTTGCCGATAAGGAACTGATCAGAATTCCATTGATGGACACTGATATGAATAAAAGCACCATAGATTCCATAGCAAAATACTTCGATTAGTGATATTTATTTAACAACCCTTTAATTTGTTTACTGACACAGTTAAAATATATACTGTAGTCAATAACAAGTAGAGGGTGATTTTTTTATGCACAGCGATATTATTATCATAGGTGGCGGTCCTGCAGGTTATGTAGGCGCTATCAGAGGCGCACAATTAGGTGCCAAAGTTACATTGATTGAAAAAAGAGATATTGGTGGAACATGCCTGAATCGTGGATGTATTCCAACAAAAGCACTTTTCAAAAATGCAGACATACTAAACACATTGAAGCACATCGATGATTTCGGGATTTCTATCGACAATTATCATATAGATTTCAAAAAAATAATGGAACGAAAAGATCAAGTTGTTCATCAACTGGTCAGCGGAATTGAAAAATTATTGAAAGACAACAAAGTAGAAATCATTATCGGAGAAGGTTCTTTCGTTGACAAAAATACTGTTTCAGTTAAAACTGCTGAAGGAGTCGTAGAAGTAACTGCAGACAATATCGTCATTGCAACAGGATCCATTCCTACTCGTCCTAATGTTCCAGGACATGATTTGCCAAATGTCATCACAAGTGATGAATTGCTGGAACTTGAAGTTTTACCAAAAAGTCTGGCTATTGCCGGCAGTGGTGTCATCGGTCTTGAATTTGCTTCTATCTTCAATTCAATGGGAACTGAAGTGACTGTCATCTCATCGACACTACTCAAACGTGTTGACATGGAGATTCAAAAACGCCTTCCTTCAATTCTTAAAAAACAAGGATTGAATATTTTAAAGGATTCACGTGTGCAAAAAATTGACAAAGACGGTGACGATCTAGTCATTACAGCTCTAGATAAGAAAAAGGGAAAAGAAGTCGAAGTCAGAGCGGAGTATTTATTGATGGCAACTGGTCGAAGTCCATATTACGGGAATTTGAATCTTGATGTAACCGGAGTCGACTACTCATCTAAAGGTATTGTTGTCGATGAACAATTCAAGACAAATATTGAAGGCATATATGCTGTCGGTGATGCCATCGGTGGTTTAATGTTAGCTCATGTCGCTTCACATGAAGCCATGGATGCCGTTGAAACCATTCTAGGTAAAAACCCCCATACGAACTATAAAGTTGTTCCTGACTGTGTTTTCATCCATCCAGAAGTATCTACAGTCGGCATGACTGAAGAAGAGGCAACTGAAGCTGGTATTGAATTCATTTCTAGCAAATTTCTTTTTGTGGCAAATGGAAAATCTTTATCCATGGGCAACACAGATGGTTTCTTGAAAGTTCTCGCTGATAAAGAAAGCAAAAAAATACTCGGTGTTCATATAATGGGACCTCACGCTTCGGATTTGATTCACGAAGGCGCTCTTGCCATCAACAATAATTTAGATGTCGGTGCGATTATTCATACAATTCATGCCCATCCTACTTTAGCTGAGGCATTTTCAGAAGCAGCAAACGGAATAATTGATATGGCGATTCATCTTTCGCCAAAGAAAAAATAAATTATAAGTTTTAAATTGTAAAACCCTTCCAGTATGCAGCATGCACAAGCTAGAAGGGTTTTTATTGTACCATGACGCTTTCTAAATATGCCTACCTATTCTTTTCAGAAGTATTTTTTAATTTCTTTGATAAAGTACCTTGTACCATTGTTATAGGAATTAAAAATATAATGAATTATTTGGCTATTGACATATTTTGATCTATAATGAAATAAAAGAATAATAATGGAGTGATCAAATGAATACTCAAATAGTTTTTACATTAAGTGACATTGGAAAATTTGCATTATGGGCAGCATTTCTTGTGATTCTTCTTTACTTTATTTTCATCTTGAGACGTATATATATCGCATTGAAAGATTTGACTAAGGTTGTTGAAGAAAATAGGACTCAGATTGATTCTATTTTGAAAAGCGCACCCGGAATTACAAAAAATTTCGAACAAATTTCAAAAGATTTATCTTCAGATATTTCCGCTTTCAATGGCACAGTCAGCAATCTCGCATCCATAACTGAGAAAATTACAAGCATTAAAAACCTTAAAGAAAAATTTTCAAAAGAAGATTCGAAAGAAAAAGAAACAAATATTGAATAACAATTGGTAAAGTCCTGATGATTCGTCAGGGCTTTAAAATTTCAATGTAACACTTGTTAACTTTTTTAAAAAACTATAGACATAATTTCTAAATTTTGGTATTATTTCATTAAGGAATTGTCGAAATTCAAATAAGGAGGATATTATGAAATCAACTGGTATAGTAAGAAAGGTAGATGAATTAGGTAGAGTTGTACTTCCTATCGAATTACGTCGCAATCTTTCAATAGGCGAAAAAGATGCTCTTGAAATATATGTTGAGCAAGATACAATTATTCTTAAAAAATATGAACCTGCATGCATTTTCTGCGGTCAAGCAAAAGGCGTAAAAAACATCAAAGGCAAAAATATTTGTCCAGAATGTCTAGATGAAATTGTATCAATGAAGTAAATATATAAAACTTGTCAGAATCAATTCTGACAAGTTTTTTTTATTTCAAACATCAAAGCAACTTTTCCTTTATAATTCTCAAGTCCTTTATAAGTTGCCCCTAGTTTTTCAGCAACACGAATTGATGCTTTGTTTTCTGCATCTATGAACATCAAAACTTTCTCCATTTTCAGTTTTTCAAAAGCGTATTCTGAAATTGCTGCAGAAGCTTCGGATGCAAAGCCATTTCCCCAGTATTCTTTTTTTATGAGATAGGCAAGTTCCACTTCCTTCAAATTATCGCTCTTGAGACTGAGCAAACCACATCTCCCTATCAATTCATTTGTTTCCTTCATTCTAATCGCCCAAAGTCCAAATCCATGTTCTGCATAATAAATTTTTATATGATTCGCCAACGCAAATAATTCATCTTTTTTCGACTTCGTATACGGAATGTATTTCATAGTTTCAACATCAGTGTAAATCTTGTACAAATCATCAAGGTCTTTTATTTTGAAATCTTCAATAATTAAATTTTCAGTTGTCATCAACATCAATATCAATTCCTTCTTGATAAACTGTTTTTTTAGGAATACTTCTTTCAATGGCAATCTCTTTTATTGCTTCTTTTTTGCTTATTCCTCTACTGATTCTGCTTAACAGATCTTCTTTAATGGTTAATTGAAATATTTTTTCAACTTCTGCTTCGCTATTGCCTTCAACTACTACTACAAATTCACCTCTTACAGTTTCTTCTTTCATTGTGATAATTATATCTTCAATTCTTCCTCTTTTAACTTCTTCAAATTTTTTTGTCAGTTCTCTAGTTATCGCGACATTTCGGTTTCCTAAAACCTCATTTATATCTTTCAGAGAAGACATGATTCGATGTGGCGCTTCATAGAAAATCAAGGTTGCCTTGATTTTTTCCAATTCCAAAAGCTTTTCTTTTCTCTTTTTTTTATTTCTATCTAAAAATCCTACAAAATAAAATTCCTCTGTATTTAAACCTGAAAGAATCAGCGCATTGACAAATGCTGTAGGTCCGGGAAGCACTTCAATATCTATTCCTCTTCCAATGGCCTCTTTGATTAAATCGGCTCCTGGATCAGAAATTCCAGGCATTCCTGCATCTGTCACAATGCCAATCGTTTTCCCTTCAAGCATCATATCAACCAGTTTTATTCCAGCATCTCTTTTATTGTGTTCATGATAACTGAATAATTTGTTCTTTATTTCATAATGGTTCAGAAGCCTTATCGAATGTCGTGTATCCTCTGCCGCAATGAGTTCTACATCCCTTAACGCTGCAAGGACTCTCTCAGATACGTCTCCTAGATTCCCAATGGGTGTCGGTATAACTATTAGTTTTCCAGCCAATTAAATCACCTTTTCTTATCAAAGACATCCATTTTTGCACCCTTGTAAATTTTGTAGATATCCTCGGTGTAGTTGCCTTCTAAATCATATACATAAAGCGGTTTGTGAAATTTAAGTTGTGCATTTCCACCTTTATTTGCTCTTATTAAAAACAAGTTCGGTGCCTTTTCAGCATTCGGACTGATGAATTGAATTTCTTTCGGCTCTAATTTATACTTTTTCAACAAATAGATGACATCAACCAAACGATCGGGTCTATGAATCATAAAAAAATTACCGTTATGCTTCAACACCTTGCTGGCCTGCTCTATAATGCCTTCCAAAGTAATCAGTACCTCATGCCTTGAAATAGCTTTTGCATCATTCGGGTTCTTAATGGCACCATTTTCTATGAAATAAGGAGGATTGCACGTAATGACATCTGCAAAATCATACCCAAATCTATCAACTGCCATTTTAATGTCCATATTGACAATTTCTATTTTCTCTTCCAAGTGATTCATCAAAACACTTCTAAGAGCCATTTCTGCCATTTCTTTCTGAATTTCCAAACCGTAAATCTTTTTCGCTGAAGTTTTCACAGACAATAAAAGTGGCAATATACCTGTTCCTGTCCCAAAATCCATCATAATTTGATTGTTTTTAGCTTTTGTAAAATGACTTAACAATACTGCATCTATGCCAAATTTAAAAGAGTCATTGTTCTGAATAATTCTTAATCCGTTTAACTGCAAGTCATCAATAGATTCGTTTTCTTTTATATTTTTCATTATTCACTCCAAAAAAAGCTTCTCTCTTCAAGAAGCTTACTTTTTTACAATATCATAATCTTTTTTCATTACCCATTCAATTTCTTTTTCCCCATCATCGCCTTTAGGCCTGTGAAGAACTTGAATCCGTTGTTTGAAAATATCCACATCAATAATTTCTCCAACACCTTTTTCAGTTTTGGCAAATTGCCCTTTGCTAGGCATTTCTTTTTTCAAGTCAATATATGTATCGTGTTCATATTTTAAGCAGCACATCAAACGACCACATATTCCAGATATTTTGGTAGGGCTTAAGGATAAATTTTGATCTTTAGCCATTTTTATCGAAACAGGTTGAAAATCTCCCAGCCAGTTTGCGCAACAAAGCGGCAATCCACATTGTCCAATGCCATTGACAAATTTAGCTTCATCTCTTACCCCTATCTGTCTGAGTTCAATTCTAGTCTTGAAAATAGAAGCAAGATCCTTAACCAAATCTCTAAAATCAACTCTACCTTCAGAAGTAAAATAGAAAATAACTTTATTATTGTCAAATGTGTATTCCACATCAATTAATTTCATTTCCAATTGATGCTCTTTTATTTTACTGATACAAATTTCTCTCGCTTCAATTTGCTTATACATATTTTCTTTGTTTTTTAAATCATCATCAGGATCTGAAACTCTCAATACATTTTTAAGAGGCAAAAAGAGCTCTTCATCCGGAATATCTCTTCTTCCAATTACAACATGTCCGTATTCAATTCCTCTTGATGTTTCTACAATGACATTTTGTCCTTTTTCAATTTCAAATGCATCTGGGTCAAAATAATATATCTTTCCGGCCTTCTTAAACCTTACGCCGATTACTATGCTCATAATACGCCTCCTGTATCTTCAATAAACAGTAGTTCAAACTGACTACTGGATTCACGTGATTTGAAACAGTCACTTTAGTATCTTCAATAATATCTACAAATTTCAACAAAATTTCTATATCAAAGTAATTAGATTGTCGCTGCAATGTCGTTAAATCATTCAAATAATAGATTGATTTAAAATTTCTGCTTTTCTTTAATATACTGATATCTCTCAGCCAAGTCAACAAATATTCCAAGAGCTGCTTTATTTCACTGACTTGTGACACTAATCTGAGAAGTTGAATTTCATCATTCTCAATTATTTTTTCAAAAATACGCTTCGGCAGCGAAGTTAAATTAATGAATTTATCATCTTCCAATGAATTTATAGCATTTAATATAGAACCCTGTGAAAATTTCGCTGCTTGACCATAATCAACTTTATTCCCTATATTTCTTTCATTCAAAAACTCAACAATTTCTTCCTCAGTTAAAATATTGAACTCAATCTTGTATCCTCTTGATTTAATTGTATCAAGCAATAAATTAGGATTATTCGTTATCAAAATAATAACACCATAGGACGGTGTTTCTTCAAAAATTTTCAACAATTTATTTTGGGCACCTGGTGTCATTTTTTCAGAATCATTGAATATGACCACTTTATTTTCACCAATTACTGGTTTTTTCAACATAAATTCAATCATTTCAAGAACTTCTTGCACTTTAATTGATTTATTATCTTCAATCAATTTATAATCCGGATGTGTTGCCGCCTCAAAAAGTTGACAGGATTGACACACACCGCAGTAACCCACATCTTTATTGCATAATATCGCTTTCGAAAACTCCCTCGCAACTGCGAATTTTCCAATTCCTTCATTCCCAGAAAAAATATATGCATGAGAAATTTCATTATTCTCAAGATGTCGTGTCAATTCATTTTTTATTCCTCTGTGACTAATGATATTCTCAAACATAGGCATCTCCATTAAAATTTATAATTATTTTCCACATCAAGGACAAAAATAGTTGCCCCGCCAATATTGACTTCCATAGGAACTGAAATAAAACCAGCATCACCTGTCACCGGAGTAATTGAAATCAATTCTTTCCGAGTTTGGCAATTCTTTTTAATGATGTCAAGTACATTATCAACTTTGTCTTTAGATACGCCTATCAACAATGTTGTATTCCCAGATTTTAAGAAGCCACCCGTGCTGGATAATTTTGTCACGCTAAAATCATCAGAATTCAATTCTCTTATCAATCTATGCGCATCGTCATCATGTACAATCGCCATCACTAGTTTCATTTCTTCTCCTCCTTAGATTATTCTGCTGTCAAAAATTGGCCAAAATCTAAAAAACGCTTTTCCAATTATTCTTTCTTCATCAATCAGACCTATAAAATCGCTTCTTGAATCCAGACTTACTGCTCGATTATCTCCCATTACAAAATATTTGCCTGCAGGAATCTCTTCAATCAAAATATCACCATTTGTCACAGTATTTATATAGGGTTCTTCCAGTTTTAAATTATTCACATAAACCTTGCCATCACGTATCTCAATTTTATCACCAGGCAATCCAATTACTCTTTTTATCAGATTTTTAGTTGTGTTTTCACTCACAAAGAGTCTTTTTATAGGACTTAGTGTCTCGATATCATTCTGAGTCAACGTGATATCTGTCTTAAAAGTAACCACATCACCAAATTCTATTTTAGAAATTTTTGTAATGATCAACATGTTTCCTTCAACAAGAGTTGGCACCATTGACGTGTTATAGACAGTTGTAATTCCAAAAAATATATTGAAAATAAAAACAATGACTAGTGCAAATGCGATAGATTTAATCCACTCTATAATTTCTTTCAGCAACTTAAATTTCCTCCTCTATTACTGCGATTTTGTTTTTATCGGTTCCTTCAAGTCCCAAAATATTGAAACCCCATTCTTTCATATTCAAAATTTTTCTTATCATAGATGCATCAATCACTTCTCCAGGAACCAGCATCGGCACTCCCGGTGGATATGGGATAATAAATTCAGCAGAAATTCTTTTAACAGAGTCAGTGAAATCAATAATCTCACTTGTACGATAAAAAGCATCACGAACGGATATTCTTTGAATTGGTTTTTCATGCTCTATTGTACCATAATGTTCATCAATTAATAGTTTCTCAAATTCAATTGAGTTCAATGCATTAAATAAAAGAATAAAATCATTCTCTACATTCGCAATCGATGGAATTAAGACAATCCCTTTATCGTAAGAATATTCAACTTGAATTTGATACTCACTCCTTAAAACTGTTTCTAATTCATTGAAATCAATCTTTTTATTATATTTATTGATAAGTACCAGTCGTGTCGGGTCGATAATCACATTTTCATACTTGAGCACTTTCAAGTAATCATTGCCTTCCAAATTTCTCTCAAAATTTCTGATATTTATAAGCAACTCATCTATAAGCGTCTTTCCCTTTTCTTTCACTATCATCATTGAGGCATCAATGGAAGCCATGATTAAATAGGAAGGTGAGGACGTCTGATGAATCTGCAATAGCCTTTCAAGTCTCTTCTTATCAATCCGGTGGCTATTTAAATGCAATACTGATGCCTGCGTCAATGCCGGAAGTGTTTTATGAAAACTTTGAACCGCTATATCAGCTCCATTATCTATGGCAGGTGTTGGAAGCAATGGCGATATTTTTAAATGTGCCCCATGTGCCTCATCCACTATCAGTACTTTATCGATACTGTGAAGATAGTCAGCAATTTCTTTTATAGGACTTATTAATCCAAAATACGTAGGACTTGTTATGACAAGTCCTTTTGCCTTTGGAAATCTATTCATCTGAGCTTTTACTTGTTCTAGAGCAATAGGTTTATAGGCCCCTGAACTTTCATCCATTTCAGGATAAATATATTCAGCCGTAATCCCACCTAAAAGTAATGCACTGTACACAGAGCGGTGGCATTCTCTTGAAATGATCAATTGCTCTCCTGCTTTTGCGACCGCCATTACGGCACTGTAAATGCCAGCAGTTGAACCATTTACTACAATATAACTCTTTATAGAATGAAAATATTCAGAAATGACATCTTCGGTGCCTTTTATCATTTCTACTGGTTGATGCAAATTATCTGCACCGGGAATTTCCGTTATATCATACTTTAAAATTTCTGAAAAATAAAAAGACAACAATCTGCCATTCTTATGTCCAGGCATGTGGAATGATATCAGATTTTCATCCTTGATTTGATTCAGTCCATCAAGAATTCTCATTTAGCATCAGTCTTTCTTGTATTGATTTCACTAAACCTAATTCAGGTTCAATTATTAATTTTGTAACGTTGCCATCTCTTGTAAATTCTATAAAGTACCACTTTGTATAATCTTTATCTAATACATATTTGAATTTACGTGATACTTTCATATTGTCATTTTCTGGATTGAATGGTTCAAAAACTTTGATATCATTGAAATCGATGTTGTAAAAAGTGTGATTAGAAGTGCTGATTATTCTCTCAATAATCAATTCCTTGGAAATTATTTTATATATATAATTTGCCATAGAGTAAAAAACCACGTTGTAAATATACAATCCACCTAGACCGACAATCATCAGTGCAACAGCACTTGAAAGCAGTGGATTTAGATTTTCCATCAATTTGATGCTGAGATTCATAATGAAAATAGTGGCTATCAAAACACTTGCCACCTTTATGTAACTGACACCTTTACCTTGTAATCTTTGCCTCGTTAATTTTGCCATAATTTCTCCTTTATCCTCTTTCAATAATTAAAGTCTCTGATATAATTATTTTATCACAAAACAAAATAATACCAATATCTTTAGGGGGTTTATAATGATATCCAACAAACTTGCAACTGTAACACCTTCATTTACCATAGGAATCAGTACAAAAGTAAAAGAACTTAAAAGCAAAGGCATAAACGTTACCAATCTAAGCATTGGTGAACCCGATTTTCTGACACCTGAAAATATCAAGGAAGCAGCAATAAAAGCAATTCAAAACAACATGACAAAATACGATGCTGCAGCAGGTCTGTTGGAGCTGAGACAAGCCATATCAAAAAAACTGAAAGCAGATAACCATTTAGAATATACACCTAGTCAAATCGTTGTCTCATCTGGCGCCAAACACTCCATAACCAATACGCTTATGGCTATCCTAAATCCTAACGACGAGGTAATCGTACCTGCACCTTATTGGGTAAGTTATCCCGAAATGGTCAAGCTTACAGGTGGCATTCCGATATTTATCGATACAAAAAAGGAGAATTCATTTAAATTGCAGCCAACTGAATTGGAAAATGCAATTACAAAGAAGACAAAAGCGATTTTTATCACAAATCCATCAAATCCAACTGGAATCATCTATTCAAAAGAAGAATTAAAACCTCTTGTGGATATTTGTGTAAAAAACAATATATACATTATTTCCGATGAAATATACGAAAAAATTTCATTTGGCAGCGAATTTACCAGCATCGCCTCTTTTTCAAAAGAAGCTTATGATTTGACTATCACTGTCAATGGACTCTCAAAAGCAGCATCCATGACAGGATGGAGAATTGGCTATACTGCATCAAATGAAGAATTGGCAAAAGCGATGGGCAGCATTCAAGGCCATCTTGTTTCACATCCTTCTACAATTTCTCAATGGGCTGCACTTGAAGCAATGGTAAACAGTGAAGAATCCACTCATGAGATGGTAAGAATCTATAAAGAAAGAAAAGAATTAATTGTTGAAATCCTCAAAAATATTCCTCAAGTATCGTATATCGAACCTCAAGGTGCTTTTTACTTTTTTATCGATATCAGCAATCTCAAGGATAAATTGACATACACTGATAGTCTTTCTTTAAAAGTATGCGATGATCTTCTAGAGAAGCACTTGGTAGCATTTGTCCCTGGAATCGCCTTTGGCAATGATGACTTCATAAGAATGTCGTATGCGACAAGCATGGAAAACATAGAAAAAGGCCTGCAAGAATTGAAGAAATATGCAGAATCTCTCTATTAATAATGTAGAAAGCGATAATCCTCATGGATTATCGCTTTTTCTCAATCTCAATCATTCATTTTTCTTTTAAATTCCAACTTATTCTTGTACATGCGTTCATCTGCTACCTTGATCAATTCCTCAATCGTCTTTCCATCACTTGGAAAGAAGGCTGAACCATGTGCGAATGAAAGAATAATCTTTTCATTGTTGACTTCAACAGGATTCTTTTGAATCTCCAATAGAAGAAATTCCATCTTGTTTGTTATCTCTTCTCGATCACAATTGTGAAAAACCATGACAAATTCATCCCCGCCAAATCGGGCAAAAATATCTGAATCTCTAATATCATTCTTGAAAGATGTCGCCATTGCTCGAATCGCTTTATCCCCTACCAAGTGACCATATTGGTCATTTATTTTCTTTAAATTGTTCATGTCTACTACAGTAATAACGAACTCATCTTGATATCGTAGCGCTCTATTGACTGTCAAATGAACGATTTCTTCAAAGTAATTTCTGCTGTATGCACCCGTCAAACTATCATACTTTGACATATGCAGCGTTTCACTGTGAATAAGATAATTATTGATGGCCATTCCTATCTGAGATGCCAGATATTTCATTATTGGTATCACATCTTCTTCAAAACCTTTATTGATGCTGCTATCAATATTCAGTAAACCATATAATTCATTTTCAACAAAAATAGGTGAGCACATGGATGTATTGACATCATCCACCTTCAATTCTGTGAAAGCGTTGAACTTTTCCTTTTGTATGTGCTCTGAGTTAAACGCCCGCAAATCCCTGCAAATTTTTGGTTCCGCAATTTCACCGTCTGACATCTTATATATATAGGTCTCTTCCAATGTCAACTGCATTTTTTGAAGATCACTTAATTTATAGCCATATGCTGCAATAAATTCAATGCTTTTTCCATCAATATTCTTTATAACACTGCCATGAGTGGCATTTGGAATGAAATCCACCGCATTTTCAAGAATGAAATTGATAAAATCCATTGGATTCTCATAATTGAAAATCGAATTGTTCACCTCTAAAATAAATTTCTGCATCCTCAAATTTTCTTCCAAAGACAAATTCAGCCGATTCATATCCATTTCCGTCTGCTTCTTCTCGGCGATGATTGATTCCAACTTTTGAAACAGTGGCGCTATCACTCTAAATACACTCCATTTGAATCCGTTTTTTTCATATTCCAATGCGTATTCATTCATCTCATCAGGAAATTTTTCAACAAGCTCTTTTGTCCCTTTCTTTACCGATCTGCTCAATAAATAGGTTGTCAAAAAACAATACACTACAAACACAACAACTATTGCTCCGTTTACAAGTAGCAGCTTGTACCATATCAAATCACTTGAGAGAATCACTGTGGTCGCAATCATAAGCACAATTGTGAATGAAAAAGTAATTTTATTTTCGCCAATAAATTTTTTCAACATTTTATTCACCCCAGAAAGCGATTTTACTTTTTAATTAAAGTACATTTTATAAGAATTAAAACAACTTTGGGTTATAAACTCTCCCCCGCTGTATTTCAAGTTCTAATCATTTCATTTTAAATGAACTTTTCAAAGAGACAATCAAATTGAAAACAATATTATCATCTGAAGTGTCTTTACTGTCCACCGCAAAGTATCCATGTCTAAAAAATTGATATGCATCTCCTGATTTAAGATCTTTCATGTTTTCTTCAATGAAACCATGCTCAACTACAAGTGAGTTGCTATTGATCCTTTCAAGAAAATCTTTATCTTCCTCTGCCGCATCTTGGTCGTTGATAATTGAATCATATACTCTGAATTCTGCGGGTATCGCTTTTTTAGCCTCTACCCAGTGGATTGTGCCATTAGGTTTCCTTTCATTGAAACCTGAACCACTTTTAGTTTCGGCGTCATAAGTGCATTTCAGTTCAACAATTTCACCAGATTCATCTTTTACAATCTCGTTGCATTTAATGAAATAGGCGTTTTTTAGTCTTACTTCTCCACCTAAAAATAATCTTTTCCATTTCTTCGGCGGTTCTTCAGCAAAATCATCTTGTTCAATATATATTTCATTTGAAAAAGGTATCAATCTTGTTCCCATCTCTTCATTTTCTTGATTATTTTCAGCTTCAAGCCATTCAATTTCATTTTCATCATAGTTGGTTATTGTCACTTTCAGCGGATTAATCACCGCCATCGTTCGCATGACTTTCAATTTTAAATCTTCCCTGATGAAATGTTCTAGCATGGCATTATCTATCAAACTGTTGCTTTTAGAAACACCCACCGCTCTCGCAAAAACCTTGATCGCATCTGGCGTGTAACCTCTTCTTCGAAGCCCTGATATTGTAGGTAATCTTGGATCATCCCATCCATCTACAACTTTCTCATCAACAAGCAACTTCAGTTTTCTTTTACTCATCACAGTATTTGTTATTTCAAGTCTTGCAAATTCAATCTGTCTTGGTTTTGCTTCCATCTCGCAATTATCGACAACCCAATCGTAAAGCGGCCTATGATCTTCAAATTCCAAAGAACATAGAGAATGTGTAATTCCTTCAATGGCATCTTCCAATGGATGTGCATAGTCATACATAGGATAAATGCACCATTTGTCACCAGTTTGATGGTGGGACTTATGTGTAATTCTATAGATAACCGGGTCTCTCATATTCATGTTCGGACTGCTCATGTCTATCTTTGCACGCAGAACCCTAACACCATCTTCAAATTCACCATTTTTCATTCTAGTAAAAAGGTCCATATTTTCTTCAACAGTTCTGTTTCTATACTTGTTTTCAACACCCGCTTGAGTCAGTGTTCCTCTTTGCTCACTTATTTCATCAGCTGATGAGTCATCCACATAAGCTAATCCTTTTTTTATAAGAAGCACTGCTCGCTCATACATTTCATCAAAATAATCAGAAGCATAATATAGATGGTCCCATTCATAGCCTAGCCATTTGATGTCGTTCATTATTGAATCTACATATTCCACATCTTCCTTGATGGGATTAGTATCATCAAATCTCAAATTTGTCTCTCCACCAAATTCATCTGCAAGGTCAAAGTTTATGATAATTGCTTTTGCATGGCCAATATGGATATATCCATTTGGCTCCGGCGGAAATCTAGTTACAATTTTTTTATGCTTACCCGATTCCAAATCATCTACAATAATCTTCTTAATGAAGTTAGATGGTGTTTTTAAATCTTCCATTGGTTTCCCTCCTAAAATTGACTGTCATCAAATGCATTGATCGTCATTTCAACTTTTGAAATTATTTCTTTAATGACTTCTACATCAAATGGATTTGATAAATGACCCATCTTTAAAATTTGAGTAAATGGCTGGCTGCCAGATACTTCACACATTTTCATGTAGTCTTCCCATGCTTTCTTTCTATCTTCTTCAAATCTATTGTAGATTTCAAAAGCGGCAATTTGTGCCAATGTGTAATCAATATAATAAAAAGGCACTTGATAGATATGGCCTTGCTTTTGCCAAAATCCACCTTCTGCTAAAAATTTATTGTCGCCATAATCCAAATAAGGCATGTATTTTTTTTCAATGTCTCTCCAAACCCTTTTTCTTTCCTTTGGTGTCAAATCAGGATTTTCATAGATTACATGTTGGAATTCATCTACACTCACTCCGTAAGGAATAAATGTCAAATTATTCTGCATATGCATGAATTTGAATTTTTCAGTTTGATCACCAAAAAACAAATCCATCCATGGCCAAGTAATGAATTCCATTCCCATAGAAAATATCTCTGCAGCTTCCGTAGTCGGCCAGACAAATTCAGGCTCTTCATGATGTCTTCCAGAATAAACTTGAAAGGCATGTCCAAATTCATGGGTCAATACTGTCACATCGCCATAAGTGCCATTGAAGTTGGAAAATATGAAGGGCATTTTCTCACCGTGGATATAAGTACAATAACCTCCTGCTGATTTCCCCTTCTTTGCAGTGAGGTCCATAAGCTCTTCGTCAATCATCGAATCAAAAAAAAGATGTGTTTCTTCAGACAGTTCTTTATACATCTGTCTTGCGCTGTTTACGATTTCTTTTTCAGATCCATATGGTTTCGGATTTCCTGATTTAAAAGTAAATTTATTATCAAAGTACATAAGATGGTCTATGCCGATTCGTTTAGATTGCTTTTCCATCAAAAGATTGCTGACAGGTGTAATATGTTTCAAAACCGCTTCTCTAAAAACAGCTACATCTTTAGCCTTATAGTCTGTTCTTCCCATTCTTTCATATGCCAAATCTATAAAGTTTTCATACCCTAGCTTTTTGGCTATCTTATGTCTTAAATGAACAAGTTCATCATAGATTCTATCAAATTCAGATTCATTTGCAGAAATGAAGCCAAAATAAGCTTCATGAGCTTCTTTTCTTGTATCTCTATCTTTATCTGTCAGATAGGGACCCATCTGCGCCATTGTCAATTCTGTATCTCTGAACATGATTTTAGCTGATGCAATCAACTTATCGTATTCACTCACCAATTGGTTTTCCTTTTGCATATCTTCTATTACTTCATCATTGAATGTTTTCAAACTGACTCGTGCAAGATCAAAAAAGTGGACAGGTCTCAATTTTTTAAGCTCCTCAATCATTTCACAGTTCAAAACAGTTTCATAAAATCGTTTGATTACGCTAAAAAGAAGCGGTCCCGACTCGTTGAAAAAATCATTTTCCTTATCATAGAATTCATCGGTTGTATCAACGCTGTGCCTGATATAACATATATTTTGCATCGTATCATAAAATTTTCTCTTTTCATTTATTTCACTGATAAACTTATGTTTCTCCCCAACAGTTTTTGCATTTTCAAATGCGTCAATTAGTGTTGAAATCTCTTTATCAATCATTTCAACATCCGGTCTGATATACTTAATCTCTGAAAATTTCATCATACGCCTCCTACTTGATCTCAGTAACGCCACCCATGTAGCCAACCAAGACCTCTGGCACTATAACCGTACCTTCTTCAGTCTGATAATTCTCTAATATGGCAGCCAGTGTTCTTCCTACCGCTAAACCTGATCCGTTGATTGTATGAACATGATTGACTTTCTTTGTTTCAGAATCACGATAACGAATATTGCCTCTTCTTGCTTGATACCCTTCAAAATTGCTGCATGAACTTATTTCCAAATATCTGCCATAGCTCGGCATCCATACTTCTATATCATATGTTTTCGCACTGCTTGCTGTCAAATCACCACCACAAAGCTGAACCACTCTATAAGGAATCTTCAATCTCTTGAGCACTTCTTCTGCATTGAGCAATAACTTTTCTAATTCTTCATATGAATCTTCGGGTTTCACAAATTTAACAAGTTCTACTTTATTGAATTGATGTTGTCTTATAAGTCCCCTAGTATCCCTTCCCGCAGACCCTGCCTCTTTTCTGAAACATGGAGTATACGCTGTATGGTAGATTGGCAAGTTTTCACCATCTAAAATTTCATTCATGTAAAGATTTGTGACCGGTACTTCTGCAGTTGGAACCAAGAAAAAATCTTTCGCAGGCACATGAAACATGTCATCTTCGAATTTTGGAAGCTGCCCCGTTCCTGTCATAGCATCCCGGTTCACCATAAAAGGCGGCAATATCTCTGTATAGCCATGTTCTTCTGTATGAAGATTCAACATGAAATTAATGAGAGATCTTTCCATTCTGGCGCCATATCCCTTCAATACAGTAAATCTTGCTCCAGCTATTTTTGTCGCTCTTTCGAAATCCAATATATCCAAGTCGATTCCCAGGTCCCAATGCGCTTTAGGTTCAAAGTCAAAAGCTGTAATATCTCCCCATTTTCTTATCTCCAAATTATCTTCGTCAGTGTTTCCAATAGGTGTTTCTGGATTTGGTGCGTTTGGAATTGAAAGCAAGAGATCTTTCAACGCTTCGTCCACTTCTTTTACTTTTTCATCTAATAGTTTTATATCTTCAGAAAGCTTTTTAAGCTCTTTCATTAAAATTTCTGTGTCTTTTCCAGATTTTTTGTAAATTGGAATTTTTTTTGATCTCACATTTTGTTCGTTTTTCATTGCTTCAACTTCAGTTAGAAGATCTCTTCTCTTTTGATCCAACACAAGGACTTCATCAATCCCGAAATCACCTTTGCCTCTCATCATCACCAATCTTTTGACTTCATCGAATTCTTCTCTTACTCTTCTAATATCCAACATGCCTTCCACCTCCATAAAAATAGAAAATGCTCCTCATACCTCACTAATAGTAAGGGACGAGAAGCACCCGCGTTGCCACCCTAATTGGTCTAATGACCCACTCAAAAGTTATTTACGATAACCACACGTATAACTCCAGGAGAGATTCAAAGGTTAGCCTAGCGATTCGCACCATCCATCGCCTCTCTTTAATAACATAGCCTTCTACTGATTCCTATCACAGTCACTATTAATTTTGAATAATAATATCATATAAATCCTCTATTTTCAATATGTTAAAAGCTAAACGCTCTGCTTTTTCCATTTCTTCTTTCAGCTTTGTCCCTCTTAATTTAAACTTTTTACCTATATCAGATACTGACCAAGGTTTATCATATCCAATCCCATATCTCATTTTAATTATCTCTTTGTATTTTTCATCTATTTTAGCGTTTCCTATCGCTTCTTTTATACGAGGATCATCAAAATTAGTCATACTTTCACTCCTCAAGTTTCATAAATTGTGTCAACATTTCAAATGATTGCTCGGCCATTTTCTCTGATAAAGAATTTTCTATAATAATATTTCCTTTTTCAGATGACACGTTGAAAATATTTTTCTCAGACAATATTTGTATCACACGGTTAACCGTGCCTTTATTTCCATCATATATCTTTACCTTATTGTCAAAAACCTTCATCAACACTTTTTTGAGATACAAAAAGTGTGTACATCCTAAAACAATCGATTCAATTTTTGTTTTATCATATCCTTCGAACAATTCATTGATATAATCTTCAACTCCAGGTCCTTCAATATACCCTGATTCAACTAGCTTTACTAGTTTAGGCGCTGGTATTTTAAGCACTTTTCCTTTTCCTTTCAGTCTATCCAGCAAAGTGTTGAATTTATCCAATTTCAAAGTCATAGGAGTTGCCATGACTGCAATATCCCCACCATTGTTATCTATCAGAGCCGGTTTTATTGCAGGCTCCATTCCGACAATAGGTGTTTCGTATTTTTCGCGCAACGCACTGATTGCTGCGCTGGTTGCAGTGTTACATGCAATCACAATCAACTTTGCGCCTCTTGAAATAAAATCTTCGACTGCCCCTTCAGATAACTCGTATATTCGCTGTTGCTCTTTTTCCCCGTAAGGTGCGTTCAAAGAATCTCCTATATATATGAAATTTTCGTTTGGCAGTGACTTAGCCAAATCAGCAAGAACTGTTACTCCGCCCATGCCGGAATCAAAAACACCTATAAAATCTCTCATAATCGTCCTTAATTAATATTATTTTTCCCATTATAACATATTTAGCAAAATAATAGCGTATAATGATATTAGAGGTGATCCAAATGAAGTACCCTTTAGAAGCACTGCTGAAAGTAACAGATAATCGTTACGCCTTGGTTGAAGTACTTTCTCAACGTTCAAGAGAATTGAGAAAAAAAGATGAAACAATACTAATCTCTACTGCAATAGATCAATCAATAGATGAACTTCTTGCAGACAAAATAGATATATTGAACTATGAAAAATAGAGACCTGTACTATAAAGGTCTCTTTTTTTTTATTTAATCAACAGACTGATATCCAATGATTTATATGAGTGAGTCAACGCTCCCACAGAGATAATATCTACACCTGTTAAAGCAATTTCCCTTAAATTATTGAGATTGATTCCACCTGATGCTTCAAGAATCGCTTTTCCCTTTGCCATTTCAACAGCACTTTTCATTTCTTTTGAACTCATGTTGTCAAGCATGATAATATCTGCTTCAGCCTTCAAAGCTTCTTTTAATTCATCGATGTTTTTTACTTCGACTTCAATTTTCATTGTGTGTGGTATATTTCTTCTACCGATTGCAATTGCACTTGTAATCGATCCTACTGCTTGGATATGATTATCCTTGATCATCATGGCATCTGATAAATTATATCTGTGATTATGGCATCCACCAATTCTGACAGCATATTTTTCTAAAATACGCAGATTCGGAGTTGTTTTTCTAGTATCTACAACTTTAGTTTCAAGATCGTTTACCTTATCAGAATATTCCTTTGCTAAAGTAGCAATTCCCGACATTCTTTGCAGAAGATTCAGCGCCAGTCTTTCTCCTTTTAGAATCGTTCGTGTATTTCCCTTCATTCGCAAAATGGTATCCCCAGGTTTGACAGCATTACCATCTTGTATACATTCAGAGAATTTGACATTCCCCTGCAAAATTTCAAATACTTGCTTGAAAACCTCCATGCCAGCTATAATGCCTTCTTCTTTCGCAACTAAAACCGCCTCTGATTGTGATTTTTCATCAATAAGCAAATCTGTAGCCATATCCATGTAATTGATATCTTCTTTCAGTCCATTTTTTATAATATCCTCAATAAAAAGTTTATTCATTGCTATCCTCCATAAAATGGCTCCCCAAAGAATCTTTTCTATCTAAAGCCATCGAAATAATCAACTCTGAAACAATCAGCATATTCTTGAATTCCATGAATTCTTTTTCATTGCAGCATTTATTCTCATACACAGCTTTTAATTTCTTGATTTTATCAAGTGCTTCCAATAACTTGTTTTCAGACCTTAAAATATTTGCGGATTCATCCATTATTTTTTTCAACTCTAAAATATCTTTAGAGTATTCATCTGAGATTGGAATCAATTCACTGAAATTTATATCGATACTTTTATTGACAATACTTCCACTACTATTTATTGTCCTTGCAACTCTATTGCCAAAAACGATTCCTTCCAAAAGTGAATTTGAAGCTAACCGATTAGCTCCCTGTACGCCAGTGCGTGCCGACTCCCCACAGCTGTACATCCCCTCGATATTGGTTTTTCCATTAAAATCTGTCTTGATTCCACCCATAAGATAATGCTCTGATGGATTTACTGGAATCCATTCTTTTCTCGGATCAATGCCTTTTGAAATACAGTAATTGAATATACTTGGAAATCTCTTATCAAAATAACCTTCTTCAAAATGTGTCACATCAAGATATATTTCAGGTGAATTCTGCACTTTTTGTTCTTTTAGAATCGAACGGGAGACAATATCCCTTGGCGCAAGATCTTTCATCGGATGATATTTTCCCATGAAAGCTTCACCATTTTTATTCCTCAATATGCCTCCTTCTCCTCTGACTGCTTCCGATATTAAAAACGCTTCACCTTGAGATTGAAAAGGCGTAGGATGAAACTGTATGAATTCCATATCTTCAATTATCGCACCCGCTCTATATGCAACTGCAATTCCATCTCCTGTGCTGATTGAAGAATTCGTTGTATTCATGAATAGTTTTCCGATACCTCCCGTTGCCAAGACGACATGATTTGTCTGTATCAGCTTTTTTTGATTGTCAATCAAAGCAATTGCTCCTTTAACACCCTCGCTTTCAGTCAAGACATCTATTAAAAAAGAATTCTCATAACATACAATATTTTCTCTTTTTCTTACCACTTCTATCAGTTTTTCAATAATTTCCTTACCGGTGTAATCTTTCTTGTGAACAATTCGCCTAATCGAATGTCCACCCTCTTTTGTAAATGCAATATGGCCTTCCTCTTGATCAAATTCAACGCCATAAGCCATCAATTTTTCAATGTTCTTTCTGCCTTCTTCAACTAAGATTCTAACTGCAGGCAAATCATTATAGTAGCCGCCTGCTTTCATGGTATCTTCTATATGACTCTCGATATCCTCAGCCTCAAAGGTTACAGCAATACCACCCTGAGCCATGTAGGAGTTGTTAGTTTTTGAATCTTCTTTTGATATGATTGTCACTTTCAATTTTTCATCGATATTCAAAGCAGCAAACAAACCTGAAATACCAGAACCAACAATCAGCACATCTGTTTCATAATTGTCCATCAACTTGGCATCAAAATTTATCAGATATCTCATCTTATAGATTCAACATCCTTTCCAATGCTTCATTAGCTTTAATCGCTATATGACCTTCAATTACAATTTCGTTTTCTTCATCTCTCAATGCCTTGTAAACATCTTCGAGTGTAGTTTTTTTCATATTTTCACATATCAATTTTTCTGTTAAAATGAACATTTCTTTATTTGGATTTTCTTTTTTAAGCGTATGAAGTATCCCCATTTCAGTACCTATGATAAAACCTTTTAACTCACTATTTTTTACATATTCAAGAATTTGTGCCGTCGAGCCTACAAAATCTGCTTTATGAAATACTTCAACAGGACATTCAGGATGAACCAGTATTTCCATTCCCGGATGCTCACTTCTTGCTCTATCAATATCTTCCACAGTCACACGCTCATGTATAGGGCAAAAGCCTTTCCATTTTAAGACTTCAACGCCTTCAACTTGCTCATCTACGTAAGTGCCTAGATTCTTGTCTGGAGCAAACAATATCTTCTCAGCCCCTAATTTTTCAACAACATCAACTGCATTTGACGATGTGCAGCAAACATCACTTACCGCCTTGACCTCAGCAGATGAATTGACATAAGTGACTACTTTTAAATTTGGATTTTCTTTTTTAAACACATTTATTTTTTCTGCAGTTGCCATATCAGCCATTGGACATCCTGCATCCAAGACAGGTAAAATTACTTTTTTGTTTGGATTCAGTATTTTAGCGCTTTCAGCCATGAATGTAACGCCACAAAAAATGATTAAATCCTGCTTGATATCCTTCGCTTTTTTAGCTAACTGAAGTGAATCTCCAACAAAATCCGCTATGTCTTGTATCTCGCCAATCTGATAGTTATGTGCTAAAATAACTGCATTTTTTTCTTTTTTTATTCTATTGATCTCACTTATTAAATCAATTTTATTCATTTAAACTCTCCTTGTACTAATTTGAAGCTCTCAATTGCTTCTATCGTTTTTATTTTAACATACAAATTTAGAATTCCTCTATAAAAAATAATTCTTTATATTCACACAGCTTGATTGCATAGAAAGCAAAATTTCTATTAAAATTCAATATATTATATCATAAACACAAAAAAAGGACTACTTAGTAGTCCTTTCAAGTATCTTGCCTGCATTATGTCTTGAATGTTCAATATGATTGAGTAAAGCTTCCACTGCTGCTACTTTATCTCTCGATGTGAACGCATCAAGAATTTTTTTATGTTCATACAAGGCTTCTTCCATTCTTCCTTCAGAAGACAAGGATTTCATTCTTGTTGTCTTTATAAATTGTTGAAAATCAGTCAACACATGTTCTAAATAACGACTGCTCGCAGATTTGTAAATCGCTTCATGGAATTTTGTATTAAGTTCAAAAAACTTCACGATATCTCCCTTGCCAGTATAAAATTCCATCAATTCATAAATTTCTTTCATGTCTTTGATATTGTCATCAGTCATTCTTTCAATAGCCCATTTGGCTGCAATACCTTCAATAGCTAATCTCATAATATAAATGTCGTCGATATCCTGTGCATTGATTCCTTTGACTACGACACCCCGATTTGGAATATTCTCGACCAGACCATCAAGTTCCAATTGCTTAAGAGCTTCTCTGACAGGAGTTCTTGAAACACCAATTTCTTCAGCGACTTTGGCTTCAATTATTTTTTCGTCATTTTTATAGACATCGTTCAGTATGTCTTCTCTGATTTTTTCAAAAATCAGGGTTGTTAAAGATTTATTTTCTTTTTTCTGATCAAAAAAATCCACTAGAATACCCTCCATCATATGTGTATACGTTTATCCAATAAAATGATATATTAACTGCCATCTATTGTCAATTTATTTGCCTTGAATGGATTTGTCGTTTTTGCAGTATATTATGTAGGAATAGCCAAATAACCCAAATACCATGACTATGACAGAAGTAATTATGACAAAAACAATGAATATCCCCTTAATGAATGCGCTGATGACCATCAAGATTCCAAATAAAATAAATAGTGATCCACCTACTTGGTGCGTTTTCTTCCAAACAACTTCACTTGCCAAAGTCCACGGCGTTTTAATTCCTACGAAATAATTATGCTTCAACTGCGGCATGTACTTACCGATAATCAAGAATAGCAAACCAACTCCTATTATGATGTATCGCGATACATCCATCTCATATCCCAACGCCACAGCTGTAGTTACCCAGTGGATGCCAATGAAAAACAAGATGATCGCCATTTGAATCATTGCATATGCTTTGGTGTGTTTGAAATAATTATCTCTTCTAGGATCTATTTTGGGAATGATAATCATCATATAATAAAGTGCTATCGGCAAAGCACCCATAATTAAAGAAAAATAGCGTTTCCCGTAATTATCTATTTCTCCACTTGCATTCCAGTGAATAGGAATCTGGTCTGGCAATAATCTGTAGACAACAATTGTCGCTGCAAATGATATTAAACTGAGATATAAAATCCATTTATTTTGCTTCATCACTACCACCTCTATCTTTAAAATTTAAAACCCCATATCTGCGTTTCTTGAAAAATAGTTTATAATCTACTATATTTATTGCAAATTGCTTTTAATATCTTTCATATAAACCTTCATATAAAAATATATTCCCAATGAAAAAACACATAAACTACCTGCAAGGATATAGTGGCTTGCAAAAACATCCTTATAGTCATTCATAAGGCCCACCAAAGGGAGCATTACCGCCGCAGACAAAGAAGCAGCCAAGCTTATAAATGACAACACAGTCGCTCTTTTGTTCGATGGAATGTGCTTATTCGTATATTTATTGATTATAGGTGTATACATGCCTCTTGCCATTTGTTGCGGCAAAATAAGCAAAGCTCCCAACCAAATATGAGAAGCTCCCATCGCGAGAAAAGAGACTGCCAGCAATCCCAGCATCATCATCAATGTATGATTCTTTGTATATTTCATAATTCTAGAAGCATTCCTTGATGCATAAGCTGCTATCATATTGAAGATGAAGAAAAAAACTCCGAAATATTTCACTTCTATGTTCACACTCTCCATATAGGGCTGATACAACCAGAACCCCGCTCGCATATATGCAAAGAAAATCATGGCAAAGAACATGACAGACCTTATTTTGGGGTGGTGAGCAACATATTTGGCGCTATCCATGATGTGTTTAAAATATTTATCTCCGTATCTTCCTTTTTTATCCTCAATAATCGGTTCTTTAAAAAGTAATATTATCATGAATGCGACAACCATGAATCCAATTGAAAACAGCATTGGCAGGTATTCATTTATTGAATAGATTAAACTCGCAACGATAGCTCCAAATCCCTGAGTCAAGTAAATATAACTTCTCGCTTTGCCCTGGATGGCTGTAAATTCTTCTGTTCTGTCCAAAGATTTAAGCGTGTCATATAGAAGTGCTGTATCAGCTCCTGATTTCAATGTAATACCAATACTGAAAAGAATCTCAGCAACCGCGAATAGCATAAAACTATTTCCAAATATATAAAAGAGCAGACTGACAATCCACACAAATTTTGAGCTTGCGATGCTGAATTTTCTTCCTATTTTGTCTGCTACTGCACCTGTCGGCACTTCAAATACTACAATTGCCAACGCAGAAATCGATTGCAAAAGCATTATCTGGGAAAATGTCAGTCCTTTGAAAAATAGATAGATTACAATAATGGGTCCTAGTATCAACAGTTCATCAAACATGGAAAATAGATAAAATAATTTAATGTTTTTTTCCAATTATATTCCACCTTAAAATTTAATTTATAATGATTACAAATATAACTTGATTATATTTTACAATTTATGTATAATATAAATATACATAAATTAACTTTATTTACATAGGAGGTACTATGAATTATAGTGAACATATTTTAAATATATTGGCACTTTCAGACAGCCCGTTAAAATCATCTGAAATATCCGATCTATCAGGCATCGACAAGGGTATTATTGATAAAGCTCTAAAAGACCTAAAAAAGCAAGAAAAAATAGATTCGCCTAAAAGATGCTATTATCAAGAAAAATAATCAAAAAAATATAAATAGAGACTTGTGTTTCCTAGGAATTCACAAGTCTCTTTATTTTTCTTCTTATTTCAATTACCTTCTCATGTTGTTTACCATTCCCCACATCTCGTCAGCTGCAGTCAACGATTTTGTATTGAGTGAATAGGCTCTTTGTGTTGTCAACATATCGACTAGTTCTTGAGCAATGTCAACATTGGATTTTTCTATATACCCTTGTTTAATATGTGTTTCAGATGTTTCAAGATCCATCCAATCAATTTTATCTGCCGTCAAATACCCATTTCCATTCTCAATAAGCAGGCCATAATCTTGGATTGAATAGACTTTTATCTGTCCAACAACTGTTTTCTCTCCCATTGCATCAACTTCGACAATTTCTCCTGTTTCTGATATTTCAACAGTTGCATCTGGAGAAATTCCTTCTGCATAATACTCAGCGTCCACTGCATTTCCCAAATCATCTACTAGATGACCATACGCCGACAACTGAAAATTTCCATTCCTTGTCAAATAAAGATTTTCTGTCTCATCCACGATTCCAAAATAGCCTTCTCCGTCAAGCGCTAAAGAAAATGGATTCTCACTCTCAAGAATAGTTCCCTGTACATTATCTCTAAATGGTTTTGATGTCTTAGAACCTACTCCAACTGTCGGGTTATTTTCCCTTTCTGCATCTGAAAGAGGTGTCGCATTATTTCTGATTGAACTATTCAACAAACTTTCAAAATTTGTATCCACTTTTTTATAGCCATCTGTCTGGCTATTTGCGATATTATTGGAAATCAAATCCAATTTTTCCTGTAAAGCAGATAGTCCCGCTTTTCCTGTACTCAATATTCGATACATATTATCCTCCTACTACAACTTTCCGACTTCATTGACAGCTTTTGAGAGCATTTCATCAATCGCTTGAACCACTCTTTGATTGGATTCAAATGCTCTTGAAATCTCAATCATTTTTACCATTTCATCAAGTACATTGATATTTGAAGCTTCTTTAAAGCCCTGAACCAATTTATAATCTTCTGCCATGACTTCTGTATTCATCCCATCCTGAGGTTTGTTTAAATAGACGCCAATTCCTAAATTCTCTAAGTCATCATAATTTGCAAAATCACTTATCATCAAAGTATACAATGGTTCACCATTCTCATTTACAATAGTGCCCTCACCTTTTATAGTGAAATCTACATCACCAAGATTGATTTTCTCATTTTCGCCTGTTGCAATATTTTTTCCAACCAAAGCGTAATTTTGACTGTTGGTCAAATAACCAGCACCATCAATCTTGAAACTGCCATTTCTCGAAAAACTCAATTGACCAGCTTCGTCGTAAATTTGAAAAAATCCAGCACCGTCAAGTGCATAATCGAGCACCCTTCCGGTTTCTGTCATAATACCTTGTGTAAAATCAGTTTTCACGCCATCTATTTCTGACCCAAATGATAGCTTTCCAATCACCTCATTGATAGAGTCTTCATTCTTGATCATATTCGCTTGATCCTTCGCTTTAATCAAAATTGTCTGTTTTTTAAAAGAAGGTGTCTCTGCATTGGCTAAATTATTGGCAACATTTTCTTGTTTTCTCTGCTGTACAATCATTCCTGATGTCGCAGTATACAGTCCTCTAATCATTTGCATCCTCCTCATAAAAATCTGTTATTTTCAATTCATTCCGATAGACCATGCCCATGTCTCTTGCCATTTGTTCGATTTCCAAGTCAGTAAGTATTTTTGCCGATGCATTCATCATCAGCAATCCTCCGATGATAAGACCTAATCCAAGTCCTATTATAAATTCAGGTTTAATCTTTATTCTTTCAAGAATCTTTTTAATAATAAGATCTCCCCCTTATTCATTCCAGTCGCCCTTGCTATTTCTTCCACCGATTTATTGGCAATATCAATATCTTTAAGCACCTTTTTATAACCAACTTCTTCTTTGATTTCAAGTAACTTCAAACGTTCTTCTATATTATCCAAACGATCTGCGATCTCACTGCTTACACTTATTATATCGGTCGAAGGCATCGTTTCATTTAGTGTCTCATCACTGTTTTCAACCATCTCATTCATCAACAAATCAAACTTTGTCTCTTTGCGCTTTGAAAAGAATCCCCAAAACACCAACAAAATACCTACTACAATCAACAGTCCAGACATTATTCTATCTCCATATATTCTTTAATATTATTTTTCAATTTGACGAGCATTTTGCCGTGAAGCTGAGAAACCCTTGATGATGATATTTCCAAGATTTCCGCAATGTCTTTCACTGGCAGCTCCTCGAAATAAATCAGATTGAGCAGAATTTGTTCGCGTTCTTTCAGATTCTTGATTGCGTACCCTAGAATTTTCTTTTTCTCTTCGTTTTCCATCAATAAATCAGGTGTTTTTGCATCTTTGTCTTCTAGAATATCTTTTAATGAATATTCCTGGTCCACCTTGTAGAAAATAGTTTTCTCAAGAGAATAACTCGAAAGATAATGGATTGAATCATATATTTCATTCAACTCCACACTTGTAATATCTAAATAATCCATCAATTCCAAATCTGTAGGTTCGTGCATCATTCTTTGTTGAAGGTCCTCAATGGCGCCGTACAGCTTATTGACCTTATCCATCTTTGCCCTTGAAACTTTTCCGTGTTTTCTAAGCTCGTCATAAATGGCCCCTTTAACGCGCCAACGCGCATAGGTCTCAAAAGACGCATTTTTTGAAGCGTCATATTTATCAAGCGCATCCATCAACCCAATAATTCCAATGCTGAAAAGGTCATCTTTGTCAAATTCACCATTGTAATTGAAAAAAGAAGTATCGACAATTTTTTTAACTAATGGAATATATTTTACTATTTGACTTTCTTTGTTGCTATAGCCCATATTCTCTGGCATACGAATCCCCATTTCATCGTGAATATGACTTCAACTGATTTCTCATTTTCTTAAAAATATATTGAATGATTTTTTCTTTTATTGCACCGCTGATGTCTATGAACTGTATCCCTATTTTATAATCATATTCACTGTTCTGAAGTTTTTCTCTTCGCCTGACACTACCAGATACAACCACGTTGATCTGAGAGTTTTCAACGACGATAATCATTCTAGTGCCTATGGAAAGCTCTTCCTTTACGACCATAGCCATACCTTCACCGCTTAAATCCACAGCCATGCACTTATTGATTCTTTTACCGTAAATTCTCTCAATATCTTCATACAGCGTCAAATCTGAACTGACCAATTCGTCTGAAGACAGCGTCACGTATTTTATGTCAAGTATTACTGGAATTCTAACGAATTTTCTTCTCTGAACTACATGAAAATTTTGGGGTATATCTATTTTATAGAGTATTACATTGTCTATGATTTCACTTTTTATTACGGAATAGAATCCGTAAATTTTTTGTTTTGTATAATAGACAATTTTTATCTCTCTGCCAGGTTTTAGATTTCTTATCATCCCATTGATCATGGGCACAGTGATGTAAAGAGAATCCGCAGAGTAATCCATCAACATAGCGTTTCCAATCAAGTCATTTTCAGTTGAAAAAACCTCTATCTTACTCTTTAATTCATAGTCCAATATCATGACCTCCGCTTAGCCGAATACTTTTAAAAGACGATTGTAAAACTCATCCATTGTTTTAACTTTAATTTTATTCTTTCGATTATTTATAATATCTTTTGCCAAATTGTCAATGCACTGACTGGCAAGACAGTTAGGATACTTGATAATAAAAGGCACTTGATTCATTACAGAAGTGTTGACTCGTATATCATCCGCTACAAATCCGTACTGTTTGAGTTCAATTCCCAAAAATCGAGTTGTCGTTTCATTCAACTTGTTAAAAGTATTGAGTGCGTCTTTTTCATCTTTCACACGATTGACTACGATGTTTATTTTTCTGTTGAGTTTCAAACTCGAAATTATTTTTATAACACTATATACATCTGTAATTGCAGTCGGTTCCGGTGTCGTCACCAAAATCACTTCATCAGAAAATGTTATAAATGAAAGTTGATTCATTGAAATTCCTGCGCCAGTATCAATCAGAATAATATCAAATCCATTCAACATTTTAAATTGATTGATAAAGGATCTTTTCTCCATGACATCCATTTTACTCAGTTCAAGTATTCCAGATCCACCTGGAATGATTTTAATGCCTTCAGGTCCTTCAAAAATGGCATCTTCTATTTTTCTTCCCTTGAACATTACATCATACAATGTCAATTTAGGTGAAATTCCCAACAGAATATCGACATTTGCCAGTCCTAAGTCAGCATCCATTACAAGGACTTTCTTTCCAGCTCTCTGCAAAGAAATAGCCAGGCTCACCACAATATTTGTTTTGCCGACGCCGCCTTTGCCACTGGCAACTGTATATATCTGGACATTTGAATTTTTCATAAAAACATCATTTGTTTTTCTTTTTTCGTCAACAAGATGTATTAAATTATCTGCTTGATTTTTCATGATTTAATTTCTCCCCAAATATATTTAAACAAAACATCTCTCGTGGCATATTCCAAATCATCAGGTACGACTTGTCCCATGCTGATATAAGATATTGGTTTATCTGTTAAATAAAAAGCATTAAGTACATTTCCATAGCTCAGTGTTTCGTCAAACTTTGTCAAAATTATATTGTCAAACTCAGCATGCTGGTAACTTTTTAAAATTTGAATGAAATCTGTGTTTTTGCTGGTCATACTGATGACTAGTGAAACTTCTTTTTCTTTTATCTGATCTAAAAAATATTTCAATTCATTCAACTGATTTACATTTTTATAACTGCTCCCTGAAGTATCTACTAATATCAGGTCACATTCTCTTAAAATATTTATGGCAATCGGCAAATCATCAACACTTGAAACAACTTCAACCGGTATGTCTAGAATATTCGCATAAATTTTAAGCTGCTCCACTGCACCGATTCTGTAAGTATCAATTGTAATAAGTCCTACATTTTTATGATTGACCAAAGACTCCCTTGAGGCAATTTTTGCAATGGTCGTTGTTTTTCCCACACCTGTCGGACCAATCAATACCAGCACTTTTGAATCCGGCATTTTAATATTGAGTTTATTGTTGAAGCGATTCATCAGAAATTCATAAAGCACAATTTTATTGAAATCATTTTTCTTAATATTATTATGCTTGCAATATGATTCAAAATCTTCAATTATTTTTTTACTTAAATCCATGTCTCTAAAAATATCATAGATGTCTTCATTATGTTCTACAATCCTGTTGACACTCGAATGATTTGTTTCAATCAGCTGTTTGACTACTTCTTTTATCTCATTGATTTCATTTCTGAAAAGTGCCTCTTGTTCTGTTTTTTTACTGCTCATCATTTTTTCAGCTTCATTGACTTCCTTGACCTCAACCGCTGCAGTCACTTCAATCATTTTAGGCTTTAAGAATCCAAAAATCCCCTTTTGTGTCACTTGCCTTTTGCTTATAATAACAGCTTCATTGCCTAGCTCTTCTCTAATGCGAATCATCGCTTCATACATGTCTTTGACATAATAATTTTTAATTTTCATTGATCTTCACCATCCCAATGCCCTCAATTTCTACCGAATTTGGTATCTCATTCAATGATAACACAGGTAAATCCGGAAATGTCATATCAATTAATCTTCTAAATGGTGATCTTATACGTGGAGAAGCTAAAACGACTGGTTGAACACCTCTACTTATGTTCACCATCAAAAGTCCATCTACACTTTCCAGTATCTGAGTATTCATATCTGGACTGATTGCCGGAAAAGAACCCTGAAAAGATTTCTGTATACTGTTGTATATTTTTTGTTCTATTTCAGGATGAATCGTAATGACATGCAAAGTGTTTTTCTCATCCATGTATTTCTTCGTAATTGTTCTCCCTAAACGATATCGAACATATTCAGTCAAAAGTTCAATATCTTTTGTATTTGGTGCATAATCAGCCAAGGTCTCCAATATTGAAACAAAATCTCGAATAGGCACTTGCTCGCTGAGAAGATTTTGCAAGACCTTCTGGATATCACCTACCGATAAATAATCAGGCACCAATTCATCGACAACAGCGCCATTGTTTTCCTTTACCATGTCCAACATCGCCTTTACTTCTTGCCTTCCCAAAAGCTCCTTTGCCAATTTCTTGATTGTCTCATTGAGATGTGTCACTAATACTGTTGTTGGATCAACAATAGTCAACCCTTTCATTTCTGCTTCTTCTCTTCTACTTGCGTCAATCCAGACAGCTGGAAGCCCAAAAGTTGGTTCTATAGTTGCCTTGCCCTGAATATCAATCCGATCGCTACCGGGATCCATAACAAGAAAATGACCATACATTATCTCGCCTCTAGCAACTTCATTTCCTCTGATTTTTATTACATATTCATCAGCTTTTAACTGTAAATTGTCTCTTATTCGAATCGGTTGAACTACTATTCCCATTTCAGACGCACATTGCCTCCTGATAGTCGCTATCCTATCAAGCAAATCCCCACCTGAGGATTTATCTGCCAATGAAATCAGTCCATATCCTATTTCAATTTCAAGTGTTTCAGTTTTCATGAATTTCATCATATCTTCCGGTTCTTTTTCAACTACTTTTGTATCCTTCTTCTCTTGAACAATGGTCTTTTGATTTTTCTTCTGTTTGTCTTCTTCAAATAAAAAGTAGGCAATGGAACCCATTGCCAATGAAAGCAATAGAAAAGGTACATTCGGCAATGCCGGCACAAGACCCAGCATCAATAAAATGACAGCTGTCATCGCAATGACTTTTGGTGCAGCAAACAGCTGAGAAAACAGCTCTGTTCCCAAATTATTTTTAGAAGCCGATCTTGTCACTAAAATACCGGAAGCCACTGAAATAAGCAGCGCTGGCACCTGAGAAACCAAACCATCTCCGATTGTCAAAAGTCCAAATATTTGAATCGCTTCAGTAAATGAAAATCCCTTCTGCCCCATAAAAATTGCGATTCCGCCAATGAAGTTAATGATTACGATGACTATTCCTGCTATGGCATCTCCTTTTACAAATTTAGAAGCACCATCCATAGCACCATAAAAATCCGATTCTCTTTGCAGATTCTCTCTTCTTTGCTTTGCTTGATGATCGTTGATGACACCTGCATTCAAATCTGCATCAATACTCATCTGTTTCCCGGGCATTGCATCAAGAGTAAATCTTGCTGCAACTTCTGCAACTCTTCCAGCACCATTTGTGATTACGATGAACTGAATGACAACAATGATGATGAAAATAATGGCACCGACAATGTAATTGTCTCCAGTTACAAAACTGCCAAAGGCTGAGATAACTTCTCCTGCATTTCCATTGCTGAGAATCAGTCTTGTTGAAGACACATTGAGTCCAAGCCTAAACAGCGTTGCTATCAACAATAGCGTTGGAAATACAGAAAATTCCAATATTTCCGTTGTAAACATCGTCAACAGAATAATGACCATCGCCAATGTGATGTTGACAATCAGCAGCAGATCCAAAAGCATAGTAGGCATCGGTAGAATAATCATTGCTACAATGCCAATAACACCAAAGGCTGTTACGATATCTAAATTTCTAGCTATATTGGAATTAATGTTTTTTACTAAGTTTGAATTCATATTCTACCTCAAATAGTTTTTCTTTTGCTTCATCCTATAAATGGCTGCCAGTATTTCAGCGACAGATTTATAGAGTTCCACAGGAATATCTTTTCCTACTTTGGCTTGTTTGAATAATAATCTAGCCAAAGGCTTGTTTTCCATAATTGGTATATCATGTTCTTTAGCGATCTCTCTTATTTTAAAAGCAACATGATCCGCACCCATCGCCATTACCTTAGGTGCTTCATCTTTACCGTCTTCATATTTTATTGCGACTGCAATATGTGTTGGATTCGTTATGACGACACTGGCTTTAGGGACATCTTCCATCATTCTCGCCATGGCAAGTTGTCTCTGCTTTTGTCTTCTAAAAGATTTTACCTGAGGATCGCCTTCCATCTGTTTCATTTCTTCTTTTATCTCATGTTTCGTCATCCTTAAATTTTTCTTGTGATCGTATTTTTGAAAAACTAAATCGACAATCCCTAAAATCATTAAAAATATGGCGATCCTCAATATCAGATTCACAAGCAAATCTTTCATGTAAGGGTATATTTGAGACACACTTACATCGGTCAATCTGAATATATTGAATATATTCGCTTTTATGAAACCATAGGCGACATATCCTACAAGCACCAATTTCATCAATGTTTTGAACATATTGAATGCAGATTTCTTTGAAAATTGATTTTTGAATCCTTCAATAGGATTCAATTTTTTAAAATTGGGTTTCAGTGGATCAAGTGTAAATAAAAAACCTGATTGCGTCACATTGGCAATAATGCCGCCAATCATGACTGTAACAAATACGATAGCTGTAATACTGAAAAAATAGTAGCCGTAATACATGCCTAGTGCTCTGACATCTGTATTGGCGACATCTATGTTTATATTGCTCAATGATCGGTAAAGAAACAGATACAAATTTTTAAATGCCGTATCACCGCTTACAAGTGTCAATAATGCCATAATGACTAAAATGATTGCTGAATTCAAATCAGAACTTTTTGCTACTTGACCTTTTTTTCTCGCATCTTTTATCTTTTTAGGTGTTGGATCTTCAGTCTTTTCATCTGCGGCAAAAATAAAGCCTCTGTAATGATTCAAACTTCCTATACCTTCTGCGGCATATGAAAAGCTGAATGTTTTTATCCTATAATTTTTAAAGTAACTTACCATCGTGATCATGATGACAATAAAGTCAATTGTATCAATCCATCTCATAAATTCATCCTCAACAGTGCCAAGCTCTTTATGATTTTATCCATATAGTACGGTAAACTTTCAATAACTGGCATCAGGGTACTTGCGATTGCAGGCATCAATACGACCAATACTGTAATTCCTATGAGCACTTTCATAGGGAGACCTAATATAAACACATTGATTTGAGGCACCGCTCTTGCCAACATTCCCATAATGATATCTGTCAAGAACAAAATCATCAGAAGTGGTAAAGCTATTTGAAAAGCTGCTTTTAGACTGTCTGTAAATATATAGATAAATTCCAGTCCATTGCCTGTATTTACTGCGCTATGGCCAACCGGTAAAATTTCATACGTTCTAACCAAGGAAATCAACATATAATGATGTGCGTCCACCGCTAGAAAAAGCGCTATGCTCATCCAATAATATATCTTTCCAAATATTGAAACTTTATTTTCAGTTACAGGATCATAGACTGCGCCAATGGCAAATCCAATTGAGAAGTCAATCATCTGACCGGCCATTTGAATCGCTGCAAATATTAAAAATGTTGAGAATCCAATCGCCATACCATAAAGCGTTTCAAAAATAATTTGAATGCTATATCCAAAAATTCCATCATTTACAACTATCTCTGTAGTAATTGATGTAAATACAATGTAACTGAGAATCAAACTAAATCCAATTTTAAGCAGATTGGGAATACCTTTTGTACTGAAAAATATGCCTGTGTACATAAAACTCGCTATTCGGACAAATACTAGAAAATAAGCTGTAAACGCATTATAATCCATCTCATCTACCTGATCATGTTCGAAATATTATCAAACATCCTGATTGTGAAACTAGTCACTTGATTGAGCATGTACGGTCCGAATAAAATAATTGTGGCAAATACAGCCACTATTTTAGGTACAAAAGTAAGTGTTTGCTCCTGAACCTGTGTCGTGGCCTGAATAATACTGATAATAAGACCCACAACAAGCGCAACACCCAATACAGGTCCTGCTGTCAATAAAATTGTCAATAATGCATCACGCATGATGTCAACTATCATTGTTTGACTCATAATATCCACCTACACAAAGCTTTCTACCAAAGATTTGACTATTAAATACCAACCGTCCACCATTACAAAAAGAAGTAGCTTGAATGGCAATGAAATCATGACCGGTGGCAGCATGAACATACCCATCGACATGAGAATACTTGCGACAATCAAGTCGATGACAATAAATGGAATAAAAATCATAAAACCCATTTGAAAAGCAGTTTTCAGTTCACTGATGACAAAAGCGGGAATGAGTGTCGTAAATTTTATGTCATCAGGATTAGCCGTTGCGACCGAACCTGATATCTCTTCGAACAACATTAGATCTTTTTCTCTAGTCTGCTTGATCATAAAGTCTTTTATTGGTTTAGATCCAATTTCAATTGCCTCTTCCTGGGTGATTGTCTCCGCCAAGTAAGGATTGATAGCATTATCTATGACATTGGTATATACCGGTGCCATGATAAATAGTGTCAGAAAAAGTGCCAGACCTACCAATATTTGATTGGGGGGTGTCTGTTGCGTTGCCAGCGCACTTCTCATTAAAGATAAAACAATGATAATTCTAGTAAAAGATGTCATCAATATGACAATGGAAGGAACCAATGTCAAGACTGTCATCAATATCAAAATTTTTATACTGCCCACATAGTCACTTGCTGTCTCAGGTGCAGTGATATTCAAATCCACATTTGGAATTTCAATATTAACTTGATCAGCAAATGATACCATCGAGAAGATAAATAAGCTCAATAAAATTGTTAAAAACACTATTTTTTTAATCATGTTGAGTCAGTTTTCCTTTAATAGATTTCCAATCAAGACGACTGGCCTGTTCTTCATTTTTGTTCAATAAGGCGATTTCAGATTCATCAAGAATCTTGATATCGACTATATTGGCCTCTGTAACACCAATGACATGATATTCCTTCCCGATTTTTACAATGCTCAATGCTGCTTTGTTGAAAACAGGAACTGTCTCAATCACATTTAAAACTTTTCCATTGTTGATTTTTCTTAAATACTTATTGCCGAATTTAAGACTGATATACGCCAGTAAAATAACCAACGGCAATGCAACAAATAATTTCAGCAAACTTGATGTGGTATTATAATCCATTACTTCACCTATTGAATCAAGAAATCCACAAAATAAACTTCCAAAACAATATCCTCGTCATAAATTTTATTCACATTGTCTCTAATTTCATTTTTAAGAGATTCTGTGTTTTCTACATTCATCACATCTTCAGAAGTCTTAGCTCTCAGTGTCTCTATGATGAGATCCCTCATTTGAGGTATATTTTTATTAAATAAATCCAAATCTTTATCATTTTCATATGCCAAGACAATTTTTGTCTTTAGATATCTTCTGCTGCCTTCATCATTTAAATTGATGATGAATTCTTCCATATCGTAAATCTTTTCATCTATTTTTACAACCGCTGCTTCACCATCTACTTTAAAGAAAAAAGATTTTGTAAAAAATGCATATCCCACAAAACCCCCTGCCAACAAAACAATGATAAGCGGAATAATAATGAGCAGTTTTTTCTTTTTCTTTTTCTTCTCAGGTGCTTGCTTGATTGCATTCGGGTCCATTCTGTCAGCCAATGTTTAAATCCTCCTTATTTGAATCCACTAAAATCAATATATTCACACGTCTATTAAAGGCTTTGTCAACCTGTGTATCATCCATTTCCATCGGTTGATATTCACCATATCCTGCAGCTGAAATCCTAGTAGGACTGATATTTTTAACTTCCGTAAAATACCTTAAAACATTGACAGCCCGTATGACTGATAGCTCCCAGTTGCTTGGGAACTGAGCCGTATTGATGGGATTGTCATCCGTATGTCCTTCAATGATCAATTCATTTTCAAATTGACTGATCAGTTCATACACCTTTTCTAAGACTACCTTGCTTTCAGGTTTTAAATCTGCTTTTCCAGAATCAAACAACACTCTTTCATTGATGTCTATGATAACACCTCTTAAATCCTTGCTTACAGTGATATTTGCCTGCATATTTTCACTTTCCACAAATTTCATGACCATCTCATACAATATAGTCAATTCATTGTCGATAGTTTCCGTTTCATCGGTTGCAGGAACAGGAATAGGATCCATAATCGGAATGTTTCCCGGTGGGATGTCATTCGGAAAAATCGTTGGTTTTGCTTCACCCAATAAAACACTTTGCAGAGCACTCGCCACGTTTTTAAATTTTATGGCATCCAAGGTTGAAAATGAAAACAAAAGTATGAAAAAGGTGAGAAGAAGTGTCATTAAATCCGAAAATGTTGTCATCCATGCAGGTGAACCCCCACTAGCTGCAGGTGGTTTTTTCTTACGAGGCATTTTCGTTCACCGCCTCAGGTTTTACCAGTTTTTCTTTAGTTGTCAAGAATGTTTTCAATTTCTCTTCAACTATTCTTGGATTGATTCCTGATTGTATAGACAATACACTTTCAATCATCATCTCACGTGTATAGATTTCATTTTCAGTTTGACTTTGAAGTTTATTGGCAATTGGCGTCAACACCATATTGGCGAAGAAGGCCCCATAGAAAGTTGTAATCAGGGCTGTCGCCATACCAATACCTATCTTGCTCATATCACTCAAGTCACTGAGCATCGTAATCAAACCTATAAGTGTTCCAATCATACCAAAGGCAGGAGCCAGTTCAGCCCAAGCTTTGAATATACTGTGTCCAATGCCGTGCCGCCTTTCAATAGCTGCAATTTCAAGTTCGAGTATCTGTGTGATATTTTCAGGCTCAATACCGTCGATTACCATTTGAAGTCCTTTTGTTAGAAATTCATCATCAATATCAGTCAACTCATCCTCTAATGACAGCAAACCCTCAGATCGCGCCTTCCTTGAAAGATTCGAAACCAGCGACACAAGTTCTGCACGATTATCAAGCGGTTCTACAAAAGCCTGTTTGGTGATCATCGGCGCCTGTTTCAAAATTTTGAACGGGTAACTCGCCATCAAAGCCAAAAAAGATCCTACCATCGTGATAATCATTGAGGAAAGACTCCAGAAAATAATCAAATTGCCACCCATGGCCATAGCTACCAATATAAGAGTCGTTCCAAGAAAAAGTGCGAGTATCGGAATAATATCAATTTTTTTCATAAGCTACCTCCACTCTATCCGTCTTTGGAATGCGACAATTCTATCCACTACTTCTTCAGGTTGTTCTTTCACTCTGATTACTTTTCCATCAACTAAAGTAATCAAGGTATCAGATAAAACTTCCATTTTTTCTATTCTGTCGATATTGATATAAAATTTTTCATCATGCAACGAAGTCAATTCTATCATAATTTAGCCCTTCTTATTGGAAGGGGTGGGCTATTTACAGCCCAACCCTTGATTTATTATTTATCGTTTAAGATTCAAAAGCTCTTGAAGCATTTCATCAGATGTTGTGATTGTTCTTGAATTCGCCTGATATGCTCTGCTGGTAATGATCATTTCTGTAAATTCATTTGCCAGATCTACATTAGACATTTCAACGACACCCTGTCTGATTGTACCAAATCCATCTTGATTCGCAATACCAATTTCAACAGGTCCAGAGTTTCTAGTGTCTCTGTAAGTGTTGCCTCCAAGTTTCTCCAATCCACCTGGGTTGTTGAACTTGGCGATTCCCACCTGACCTAGCTTATACACATTGCCATCACTGTAGATACCTTGAATCAATCCAGAACCATCGATTGAGAATGTTTCCAGACTCAAGTCATTGCCGCCGATCGTGATTGTATTTGGGATAGTGATTGTTTGAAGACTGGCATAATCACTTGTATCTGTAGGTGTTGTAACTGTACCTGTCGCATAATCTGCTTCATATCCCAACACGCGAAGTCCTTCCGCATTGACAAGGTTTCCCTCAAAATCAGTGAAGAAAGCACCATCTCTAGTGTATCTTTTGATGTCACCTGTTGTATCTTGTGAAACAATGAAGAAACCTTCATTTTCAATAGCGAAGTCCAAGTCTCTTCCTGTCGGTTGCAGTGCGCCGCCGCTCATGACTGTATCGACTGCAGCTACTGAAACACCTAATCCAACTTGTTTCGGGTTGATACCACCACTGCCTGTTGCTGATGGCGCCTGTGCATTTGACAATGTCTGTGAAAACAAATCCTGGAACCTTGCCCGTCCTGTCTTGAATGCTGTCGTATTTACATTGGCTATATTGTTACCTATTACGTCCATTTTAGTCTGATTGCTTCTCATACCACTTACACCTGAATACAAAGATCTTAACACAAAAATTCCTCCTTAGTTTATATGAGAATACGCACCTTATCAATCAGTCAAAGGCACTAAGCTTCCTCAGGGAGGTCCAGCCTGTTATTCTTCAATTATTACCGCACTGTCTATATTTGTAAACACATTTTCCTTTGTTTCATTTTGATTGACTGCTGTAATCAGTGTTCGATTCCTCACACTTGCAACAAAAGCCAAATCTTTATACAACAACAATGATTCTTTTGAACCTTTTTCTTCAGCCTTTTGCATCCCTCTATTCAATGCCTGCATGTCTTTTTCACTCAACTGAATATTGCGTTGTTCAAGTCTTTGTCTTGCATGGGCAGATATTTTAATTGTTTTGTCATCAGCCAATTCCTGTTGATAAAGCTGTTGAAATCTAACTGAATTTCTATCTATTTTCTGATTTCCTGCCTTTTGGCTGTTTTTTTCCACCGAATGAATATTTTGATTATTGATTTTGTTTATCATTCAATCACATCCCCATCACTCGACAAGCCATCCAGTTGCTCCTGCAGTTCATCGATTTCTTGTCCAAAATCCACGATTTCAGTACCTTCCATGCTTTTGATGTACTTAGCATCATATTCTTGATTGCCGATAACAACTTTCAAAATGGAATCCGTCAGTTTCACTTTATCTACGACACCTGAAACATATTCATCTCCAAATGCTATATCCACCATTTTTCCAATCAACATCGTGCCATAAAGCAAGTTCTGATTCGTCTTTAATTCACTCAAACTCACATTCAGATTCTGCATCTGTTCAAGCGAAGAAAATTGTGCCAGCTGTGCGACATATGCCGAGTTGTCTCCACCTTCCATCGGATCTTGAAATTGAAGTTGTGCGGCCAATATTTTCATGAAGTCATCTTTTCCCAAGCTGTCATTGCTCGCTTCTGTCGTACTTGTATAGGTTTGACTTGTTATGCTTCCTATTTCCACTATTTTCACCTCCTATGCCAAAATGTTCAAACTACCTTGATTCTCCATCATTTGTGTAACTTCTGGAATGATTTCATCATATTGGTATTCCAAACTTTCTGCTTGATACCTGTTCTGATGAGAATTCATATTTTGATTTTGAGAAAAATGTTCTGATGCTCCATGGTCGAATACAGTCACTTGAAAATCTTTCAGTTGAATATTCTGATCCTTGAGTGTTTCCTTGATCGGTGCAATCAGCTGTTCAATCTGATTTTTGATTTCTGCGTTCATGACTTTGATTTCGCCTTTTATTCTTCCTTGCTCCATCCTGAGTTCGATTTCCACTTGTCCCAGTTCCTTCGGTGCCAGCATCACTTTCATCTTCGAGACACCTTCCGTTTGAACCTCCTTCAAAGAATCGATCATCGCCTCACGTATTTCTTTCGTGTTGGTGATTGTTTTAGGATGCCCTGTTTCAATTGCAGGCTGCTGCTCATTTTTCTTGATTGATGGATCTTCCACTTTCATGAGTTTCCCATCTTCAATCTTGAAAGTCTCCTTGTCATCCTTATTGATATTTTCCAAAGCTTTTTCAAGGCCGAATGCTTTACCTGACAAGTTCTCTTTTCCTGATGTTTCTCCTTTTTCAACTTCCAGATGACTTTCAGAAATTCCTTTTTCCATCACCTTAAACTGAACTTTCAACTCGCCCTTCTCAGAATCATCCTCTTTGAATTTAATCTTCAATAGATTCTGATAACTCTGTGGCATGAATTCCACTTCACTAGGTTCCGTCGATGCAGCGATTTCCTTAACGCCCAATTCCGTCTGAACTTCACTCATCAGTGCTTTCAAAACATCCAGTTTAGAGATATCGGTCGGTGCTTCCTGCAGATTAAAAGATTCATTGATCAAAAGCATCTTCATATTTTTGTTGTCTACTTTCAAAGATAATTCACTTAGCAAGGACTTTACTTCTTCGCTTTTAATATCTACTGATGGCATTTCCATCTCAACTGATGGCATTTCTGGATTTAAAGACAATCCCATCAGACTGGCCATGACCGTTTGAAAATCTACAGCTTCTGCTTCACCATTCAAAGAAAGATTGATCTTTTCTTTTGCTTCATTTATTACTTGTTTGCTATTCAATTGTGCCATATTTACATTCACATTTTCACCTCCTTTTCAATTGAGTATTATCTATTGAAACTTCTTTCGATTGAAAGAAGCAATAGCCATTTCACCGAGCAATTGTTCCTCTGCCCTTTTTACTTCTAATTCTGATGCTTCGATTTTCTTTTCTTTGTGCTTTTCAATCAGTTTGCGATCCATTTGCGCTTTGATGTATTCTTCTTTTTTTGCTTCGTAAGCCATCTTTGCCTGGTCTACTATTTTTTTCTGCTCCTCAAGTTCATATCTGAGTTTCTCCAGATACAAATAATAGGATTTTTGATCTCTGACATTTGATGCGTTTGTTGAATGCATTTTATCGATTGTTTCTTCTATCGTATGAGCCATCACTTCCTCTGATTCCACATCTTTCAGATATTGATTCAGGGAAACTGACATCTCTGTCAATTTTTTATCTTCATTGTCATTTCGTAGCTTCAATATGTTTTCCAAGGAATATTTGAATTTTTTCATTTAATCAGGCTCCTTAAAAAATATTTTCCATAATTGTTGTCGTTTCTGTGAAAGTCGAAAGTTCCTCGCTACCCTGCTGTAAAAATTTTATAATTGAGTCATGCACTAAGATTGATTTGTCAATCTTAGGATTCGATCCTTTTACATAAGCACCTACATTGATCAAATCTTCAGCTTCTTCGTATACAGCCAAAGCATCTCTCATCTTACCTGCCGCGTTATAATGATCATCCGACACAATCTGTTTCATCAAACGACTGATGCTGTTTTGCACATCAATGGCTGGAAAGTGATTCTTTGACGCCAATTTTCTCGATAATACGATGTGTCCATCCAAAATTCCCCTAACGGCATCTGCAATCGGTTCATTCATGTCATCGCCTTCAACCAGTACTGTGTAAAAAGCGGTGATTGATCCTTTATCCGATGTTCCTGATCTCTCAAGAAGTTTCGGGAGTCTCGCGAAAACCGATGGTGTGTAACCTTTAGAAGTAGGCGGTTCTCCAATAGCAAGACCTATTTCTCTTTCGGCCATGGCGAACCTCGTCACCGAGTCCATCATAAACATGACCTTCAGTCCCTGATCTCTAAAATACTCGGCAATTGCCGTTGCTACAAAAGCGCCTTTTGATCTTATAAGGGCCGGCTGATCCGATGTTGCAACTAAAACAACAGATTTTTTAAGTCCCTCTTCGCCTAAGTCTTTGTGGATCACGTTGAGGAGTTCTCTGTTTCTCTCTCCAATCAACGCAATGACATTGACATCGGCATCTGAGAGTCTTGATATTTTCCCTAAGAGCGTACTTTTACCGACACCACTTCCAGCAAATATTCCCAATCTCTGTCCTTCACCACAGGTCAACATACCGTCTATGGATCTTATTCCTGTCGACATGACATTTTCAATGGGTCTGCGCGTCATGGGATTTGGGGGTTTCTGATAAATGCTTACAGTCTCTTCAAGATCATACTCTTCTCCAGACAAGGGTCTTCCCAAGCCATCAACCACTTTTCCCAAAAGTTCTTTTCCTACTTTTATTTTCAATGAATGCCCCAGTGGATAGACCAGACTTCCAGGACCAATCCCTGTCAGTTCACCCAACGGCATCAATAGACTGATATCATCTCTGAATCCAACTACTTCTGAAAGTACTTTCGTATGATCTCCGATGACAATCTCGCAGACTTCTCCAATAAAGCTTTGAATGCCTTCCACTTGAATTGTCAATCCGATAATCTGAGTTACTTTACCGACAACCTTATATAATTTTTTATCATCAATGGCTTTTTCAAAGCGATCGAAAGGAATTTTACTTAACAATTATCCTCTCACCTCGAGTAAAATCGATTTTACTACTTGCAGTTGACTGTCTATTGTCGCATCAATCACTTTTTTATCCGTTTCAATAACACAACCGTTTTCTTTTAAAGTCGCATCCTTGAGTATCGTAAAATATGCATCTGGACAGATATCCTTGAAACTCAGCAGATTCTCCTCGATGATTTTTTTGTCCTTCGGCAACACCTTGATTGTTATATGTCTAAGATTCCTTACTTCATTAAGAGCGGCTTTTGCAATCCCTACAATAATAGTATCGTCAAGTTCTATCTCTTTTTTTATGATTTCACCTGCAATTTTTACAGATAATTCAATTATTTTCTCAACTGCGTTTTCAATAATCTTCTGTGCTTCTTCAATTGCATCATTTATCGTACTTTTTGCTTCCAGTAAAATTATTTCACTTTCTTTCTTGCTAGCCACCAATCCATCTTCATATCCATTGTCAAATCCAATATCTCTTCCGATTTCCAATCCTTCGGCATATGCCTTCTTCTTTTCTTCTTCGATTATTATTTCTGCATCTTTCAAAGCTTTTTGAACAATTTCATCTTCCAAAGCTTTTGACGTTTCCTTTATCCGATTGGCTTCTTCTTTTGCTTTCCTGATTAAAGAGTTCGCCTGATTGGATGAAAAACCGTATTCACTCATCTGAGAGTTGTCTTTCACCGGAATCTCTTTTTCCCTGATATCTTCGGAGATGTTCTGATTTTTATAAATCCTATAAGATGACTGCATCTTCTCCTCCTCTATTCAAGAAAATCTCACCGACCTCTTCAAGCCTTCTGATCGCACCGACAATCTTATGTTGCGCTTCTTCAACAACAGTAAGACGTACAGGTCCCAAGAACTCCATGTCTTCTTTCAATGTTTCAGCTGCACGTTTTGAAAGATTTGTAAAGATCGCATCGATAACTTCATCCGAAGCACCTTTCATGGCCACAACAAGATCATTGTTGTCGATTTCACGAAGAACTCTTTGAATAGCTGCATTGTCAAGCGTAACGATATCTTCGAATACAAACATGCTGAGCTTGATCTTCTCTGCCAAATCGTGGTCTCTAGTATCCAACTGCTCCATAATGTTTTTCTCTGTAGGTCTATTGACTGAATTCAAGATACCGACCAATGTATCCACACCGCCGTAGGATTCGAAATTGTTGTCGACAACATTGGATAATTTTTCATCCAATATTTTTTCAACTCTCTTGATTACCAGCGGAGACGTCTTGTTCATGGTTGCTATTCTAAAAGCAACATCCGACTGCAATTCATCCGGTATGCTTGAAAGAATGGACGCCGCTTTGTCATGTTGCAAAAAACACAGAATCAAAGCGATGGTCTGCGGATGTTCTGAAATGATTGTTTTTAAAAGTTGAATCGGATCCGATCTTCTAGCCAGCATGAAGGGCTTTCGGGTAAGAGCCATTTGTGAAGATGTCTCAATGATGTCCTGCGCCTTTTGAGAACCCAATGCCTTTGTAAGGACATCTCTTGCAAAATCAACGCCACCCTCTTTGAAATACTCAAACTTTTCATTCATATCGACAAATTCCTTGATGACTTCATCTCTCATGGTAGGTTCGACTTTTGTAATGTTTGAGATCTCATATGTGATTTGTTCTATCATCTTCTCAGGCAAAAGCTTCATTACTTTCGCAGAGCGGTCAGGCCCTAAAGTAATGAAAAATATCGCCGCCTTTTCTACCCCTGTCAATTCATGCGCTTGTCTACTGCTATTTCTACTTGCCATATTTACCCCTCATCTTTCAGCATCCAGGTTTTTACCAAATCTGCTAATTTTTCAGGATTCTCTTCCGCATAATGTTTAATCCCTTTTTCCATATCCTGCTCTTCAAAAGGTTTGATGTGCGTTCCTCGTGACTCACCAGTCAATTCACTGATTGGAATTGGCTGCATCGCTTCATAGAAACTGTTGTCCGCTTTTTTCGGACTTCTGATGATTCTTATTATAAAAATTATAATCAATATAAGTACAATCACGCCTCCGGCAATACTGCCATAGAACATGTATTTCTTTTGTGTGTCTTGCTCTATTAAAAATTCTTCCTGTGCCACATTGAATTCCGCAATGGCATTTTCTTCATATGTCTTGTCAAAAACGATGCCTTCTACACTGACAATGTCGCCTCTTGCTTCATCGAGCCCAATAGCTGCAACGACAATATTTTTTATGGAAGTCTTGTCAACATCCGATAACGTTCCGTCAAAAATGACTGAAGTCGAAAGACTGACTACTTCCCCCGGTGCTTTGACCCTACTGGTTCTTGTCTCTCCTACTTCATAATTTCTAGTAGTCTCATAATTGCTGACAGTTGAATCATTCATTGCTTCTTCTGTGTTTTCAACATAATATTCAATATTGTTATCTACAGGACTCATGGAATCTACCGTTGTAGCTCCTGTTGTTGTTTTACTTATGTAATCCTGCTGTGACCTAATAACACCAGTATCATTATACTCAATGATACTGACCTGTTCTGAATTCAAATCCAATTTAGCATTGACATTGACAAGAATTTTTCCTTTTCCGAAAGTCAACTCCAACATTCTTTGAAGTTCATCTTCAAGTTGACCTTCAAACTGTCTTTGAATTGCAATAGAGTCATTAGCTACCTGTCCTGCTGACATTGATTCAGAATCTGTAAAAAGATTCTCACTCAGCAGATTGGCGTTCGTATCAACAACACTGACATTTTCAGGTGGTATATTCGATACCGCACTTGAAACAAGCGCAATTATTCCCCTCACATGATCAGTAGTAAAATTTTGAAGTGGATTCAGTTCAATGATGACAGTTGCATTTCCAGGAGAAGCCTCTCTAGAAAAAAGTGTTTCTTCGCTCAACGCAAGATGTACCCTTGCATAGTCAACTTCAGCCAGACTCATAATCGATCTGGCGAGTTCACCTTCAAGCGCTCTCTGATACATTATTTTTCTATCTTCATCTGTTACTGCAAAGCTGGCTGTATCAAATATTTCATAACCGACGCCTGTATCCGGCAAAAGATCACTCATTGCCAACTCCAATCGAATTCGATCAACCACTTTATCAGAAACCAAAATTGTACTGCCGCCATTTTCAATTTTATAGTCACTGATTTTCATCTCATCCAGTTTAGCGACTATATTTGCAGAGTCCTTCATTTCAAGAGTTGTAAACAAAGCAGTATAGCTCACCCTGCCAAAAAACATATAGTAGACACCAAAAGCAATAACTAAAGTCAGCAATATTGCCCCTAGACTTACTTTTCTACCTCTATCCATTCCATTCCAAACTCTTACTACTCTATTTCCAGGTTTATTTGACTCTGACATAATGTTTCTCCTTCTCAAAAAAATTCATTAAAAAAACTGCGCCGAAGAAACACAGTTTTCCAGTTTCTCTTCGGTAGTACAGCCATCTTCAAAGCCATTTACAATGATTGAAGATCTGTTACTTTGTGCACCACTCTTACAAGTGGATTACCCTTTCGGAGTTATGACCTAACCCGAACTGAAAGTTCGTTGGTAGGTCAAACGCAACGTAGACAGATATCTTTCTTAAATAATCATGGATATCGTTGTCGAGACTGCGAAATGACCTAACCCGAACCTATGGTTCGTTGGTAGGTGTCGGCTTCATTAGCCAAATCTTTGATTTGGTAACGTAGCCAATACCTTCCGCTGCATCAAAGATGCAGGGATAGGTCATAATTATATTTGCATTCTTATCAATTCTTGATAAGCCTCTATTACCTTATTTCTCACCTGTACTGTCAATTCCAGTGCAAGTTTCGCTTCTTCAGCCTTGATCATGACATCATGAATGTTTTCTGTTTCACCAAGAATCAGGTCATTTGTGCTTTGATCAGAAGAAACCTGCATATCATTGACATCTGTCAAATAATCTTTCATGACAGCTGAAAAATCAACCTTGCTTGATTCCTCTTCCATCTGTGTATTCATTAAATTCATATATTGAGATACAGGATTCACTTGCATATTATTCACATATAATCAAACTACCATATCATGTAAGTTCAATTATTTCTCCTTTATTAAGAATTCTTCTTTTATTCCCTAATAGTAATCTTTTATTTTATGTATATTTTTAGTTTAAAATGTGCAGTGACAACGACAAAATCCTCAAATGTTTTAAAGATGCAGGGATAGGTCATTTCGCAGTCTTCATGACCTAACCCGAACCTATGGTCCGTTGGTAGGTCAGATGTCGTAAAGTCTGAATCTTTGATTCAGCTAACGGCACGACTCATGACGTAATTTACTAAATAACTTGGTAGGTCAGATGTCGTAAAGTCTGAATCTTTGATTCAGTTAACGGCACGACTCATGACGTAACTTACTAAATAATTTAGTAGGTCAAATGTTGCGAAGTCCAAATCTATGATTTGGTAACGTAGCCAACACCTTCCGCTGCATCAAAGATGCAGGGATAGGTCATAATTATCTTCCAATTTCCAAAGCCTTCAAATACATGCTTTTGCTGGCATTTAGCGCTGTGACGTTGGCTTCATATGATCTTGTGGCTACGATAAGGTCTGCCATTTCATTCAAAATATCCACATTTGGCATCAGCACATAGCCTTCTTCATCCGCATCCGGATGATTGGGATCATAGACTTTTTTGAGTGGTGTCGTGTCATCCACTATTTCAGACACTTCAACGCCTGCAAGCCTACTTCCCGCTGACGTCATGGCTTTATCCAATTTTTCTTTGAAAACTGCCACTTTTCTTATATAGGGACCACCATCTTCTGTTCTTGTGGTATTCACATTCGCTATGTTTGATGAAATTGTATCCATTCTGACCTGTTCGGCAGAAAGTCCCGACGCACTGATATTCAAAGAACTAAATAATTTCATGATGATCAACCTCCATTTATAACATAACCAAGATTTGAGTACTTTTTGGATGTCTGCTGAACTAAAGTATTATAAATCAACTGGTTCTTAGCGAGTTCTACCATTTCCACGTCGATGTCAACATTGTTCCCATCACTTTTAACTGTAGATGCAGCATCTTCGACAATTTGCGGCTGAATGCGATTGACTTCATTACTGGCACCGATGTGTCCTTTATGTGTTGTCGCCAATCCTTTTTCAGAGCCTGAACTCAGAGCTTTTTTAAGTTCATCTTCAAAAACAACCCGTTTTGCCTTGTAGTCCTTTGTGTTCACATTGGCAATGTTGTTGCTGATCGTCTCATTTCTCATTGTTGAAGCATCCAGTGCCTTTTTTAGCACCGTCAAGCTTGTATCCGTAAAAAGATTGGTATTGATACTCATTTAAAACACTTCCATTCCACCTAATATATTCATATAATATTATGAATTCCTTACAACTTACAAGGGTTTTTTTTTTAACAAATCACCAAACATCATCAAAAAAGCCAAAAAAGACTGAAATATCAGCCTTTACGTGCGTCTATAGTTTTTTTTATAATTCCCATAGATTTAATTAATAGTTATTATATTTCTATTTTGATACCTTATCTATAAAAACAGAATCATAAGTCTTTTTCTTGTAACCATGGACAGCATTTACACCTCTGATAGTTTCTTTCATCTTTTCCTTCGCTCTTAAAAGATCTTCTTCGAGAATTGTTTTCTCTCCAGATTTTATATCGATGACACTTTTAATCACATATCTGAGTTTCTCGATAGTTTCAAGAAGTTCCATCTGAAGATCTGGACTTATGAGGTCCGGCAAATTTGCAAGATCAAATCGTTCCATTTTATAATATCTGATAAAATTCTTTTCTATATGTGATTTTTCATCATTGAGAATTTTAATCTTGTCGATGATTTCTTGACTTTGATGCAACCCTTCAATGATGCTCTCGGCTGTATCTTTATTATGATGCACACGACCATTGATCTGTTCGATATCATAATAATATTTTGTCTGCTGTTTATAATTTTGAATCAAGTCAATAATTAACTCCATAATATCACTCTCAATCTATATGATAGCGTTCCATGCTTCTTTCAACTCTTCAAGCATGCTTCTGACATAGGCAACTTTCATGCCGTCATTCTGGATATTCGCCTGGACCAATTCACTGTTCATGTAAGCATACAACATTTCAAGTTTCTCTGCGATCTCACCTGCATCATGATTCAAAGTCACTTGAAGTTCAGTCAAAATATCTTGTGCCTTTTTAAGATTTTCATTTCTTCTTTCGATGTTGTTCTCATTGATTGCCATTTCAGCAAAGCGACAAAATTTGATGGCACCTTCATAAAGCATGATAATAAGTCCTTTGGGTGAAGCTGTCTTTACATTGTTTGATTCATATATTCTATATGCATTTGATGTATTTGCGTACATAACACACTATCCTTTCATGTCTAAAATAATTCCTGATTTCATATCCAGTTCTTCAAGCAAATCGAAAAGCCTTTCCTCGTTTATGATCGCCAACAGTTTCTCTGTGCTTGCTTCATAGACTAAGACTTCAATCTTTACTCCTAAAAGTTCTTCATTCAATACAAGAAATATATCAATTTCATTTTCCTTGAATTTTCGATTGGCATACTTGACCTTCCTGCGGATATCTTCTATATCCCTGTTGCCCTCATGCCGATGCCGGCCATCCTTGTCAACCGAAGGATCAGTATCTTTTTTATGCACGTTGTGATTGGAAGTTTTTCTGATTACAATCTGCATAATCCTAGGATCTATTTTATTCAAGTTGATCATTTTTCATCACTTCAATCTTCTTACTCTGCAGTATTCCCAGAAAGTCCTGCCAACTGTGAAGTCAGCCACGACATCTGTGCTTCTGCCTGCTGCATTGCCACATCCAATTTTGCAAACATGTTGAGGTAGTACTGCTCTCTGACATCCATACGGTCGTTGAACCGTTCTATCTGATCATCCAGATCTTTCAAACTTCTGGACAAACCATCTTCCTTCACTTCAACAATTCCTGTTCCAGTTGCAATCAAACTGTTGATATAACTTTCCATCTTGACTTCAAATCCGACATTGACATCCTCTGTATTGGTTGAGTAAAAGAAGTTCTTTACATTTTCAGCATTTTCATTCAGTGCAGTCACCAGCTTGCTGGAGTCAAAAGTAAGTTGACCGTATTTATCAACTGTTTTTATTCCCAGTTGAGACAAATCACCAATGCTTGAATCAAGTCCTGAAATGCTTCCTGCAATATTCGTCCTAAGACTTGAAATCATCCTTTGAAGTGTAGGATCTCCCGCAAGGGCTCCTGCACCTGTCACATCAGCTTCCAAATCACCTACTGAGTTCATATCCTGCATAAATGACAAAGTCGAATTGTACTGGTCTACAAAAGCCTGTACTTTTCCTACCGTGCCAGCAGTATCCAAGCCTACTGTAAGGGTTTCATAGCTACCTAAACTTGTCTCACCACTGAGTGTAAAAGAAAGTCCTTCTACTGCATCAGTAATGGTATTGCTGCTTCTTATGATATCAATTCCATTGACAGAAAACTCCGCATTGCCACCTAGGGTCATCACACTTCCTGTATCGAGTCCCAATGAATTTAAATCAAAGGTATCCACACCTGTCAGTGTCATGTTTCTCTCACCGGTCTCCTTGTCCTGAAAAACCATACGACCGTCAATGACTGTCGCTTCTACACCTGTATCACCTGATTGATCATTGATCTTATCGGCGATACTTCCCAAGGAATCTGTCGCTTCAACTGCTATTTCAACACTTACACCATCTGCATTATCCAATGTGAATGCACCGCTGAGTCCAAGTTCCGTACTGTTGTCCTGTCCTTCGACCAGCACTTTTGACCCTGTAAATCTTGAAACAGATGCCAGTTGACCTACTTCTATACGATAGCTTCCGTTCAAGGCAGAACTCGTTGCAGTCCCCGTGACAACCGATGCATCTGAGCTTGTAGCTGACTTTGTCATATAAGTCGCAGTATACTTAAGCTCCTTCAACTTGGTCATCAGACTGTCAAGTCTTGTATTGACATCTTTCCAGGCATATTTTTCCGATTCAAATGCCGTTTTCTTTTCACTCATCTGTACCAAAGGCATTTTTTCCACAGCCATAAGCTGATCGATTGTTCCTTGGTCAATACCAGAATATGAGCCTACAAAATTGATTCCCATAATTACATCCCCTATGCTTGTTCGTCGACGATAAGGCCAGCCACTTCCCAGATGCCTGAAATCATGTCGAGAATTTTCTCAGATGGAATCTCTCGAATGATATCTCCTGTTCTCGTATCCACAAGCTTGCTCATGATTGTTCCTGTCTTTTCATGGATGCTGAATTCGAAGTGTGAATCATCACCAAAAAATATCTCATTGGTCACATCCAAAACTTCCTTGAATTTCTCAACATCTTCCTTGGTCTTGATTGCCGGTTCTCTGCTGCCAGTCCCCATCTGCTTGATATCTATTTCCTGAACTTTATTTACAAATTCCTTTGTAAACAAAGGTTTTTTCACATTTACATTAGCTAATACATTAGATGCATCGTTCAATATATTCATGACACACCTCCATTTTCAAGAGTATCTATTTTAAAAAAGCCAGCCAAACAAGGCTGGCCTTTTAAATTAATTAATTATCTTAATAATTGTAGAACTGTTTGAGGCATTTGATTAGCTTGAGCCAACATTGAAGTTGCAGCTTGACCTAAGATGTTATTCTTAGTGAATTCCATCATTTCTTTAGCCATGTCTACATCTCTGATTCTTGATTCAGCAGCAGTCAAGTTTTCAGAAGAAGTAGTCAAGTTGTTTATAGTGTGCTCTAATCTATTTTGCTTGGCACCTAAATCTGCTCTTTGAGTTGATACACTACCCAAGGCTGCATCAATAGCGTCAATTGCTAGACCTGCAGAAGTATTATCAGCGACGCTTAATGAATCAACACTAAGTCCACTTGCTGACATGTCACTAATGCTTAATCCCAATACTTGATTAGAATTTGCTCCAATTTGGAAATTAACATCTTGATCAGCAGTAGTAATAATTGTTCCTGCAACTCCAGTTCCACTTGTTGAGGCTGCAAGTGTTGTAATATCCCAAGTATCATTTACAGTTATGCTAACGCCTAATTTATCAAAATTTAGTGTTCCAGCAGTTCCATCGCTTAAATCTAATTTTTGAACATTACCATCCCCGTCTGTTAATGCAACATCACCATTTGTCCCACTAATTGTAAAGGTAGTTGATGCTGATGCGCCACTAATATTGATTGCTGTTATACCATCGGAACCCACAGCTAAACCTGAAGTATCTAATTGAACTCCTAATTCACCAGTTAGTAAAGTTTTATTGTTAAATTGAGTTGTATCAGAAATTCTTGTTACTTCTTCTGCCAATTGATCCATTTCTAATTGGATAGCAGTTCTATCTGAACCTTCTAAAGTATCATTAGCTCCCTGAACTGCTAATTCTCTCATCCTTTGGAGAATTGAATGAGTTTCATTCAAAGCACCCTCTGCAGTTTGAATCAACGAAATACCATCTTGTGCATTTCTAGAAGCTTGGTTAAGTCCACTGATTTGTCCACGCATTTTTTCAGAAATAGCTAGACCTGCTGCATCATCACCAGCTCTGTTGATTCTTAAGCCTGAAGATAATTTCTCTAAAGATTTACCTTGTGCAGTGTTTGCTTGTGTCAATCTTGAATATGTGTTTAACGACGCGATATTATGATTGATAATCATGTGTAATTCCTCCTTGAATTTTTTTATTTGGCATCCTTGCCATTATTTTTATAACTCGGTCTAATAATAGGTTTGTCTCGCGAGAACGTCACCTAATAACTTTATCGGAAGGAATGAAGGAATGTTTATATAAATTTATAAAAAAAGAAAAAATATTTTTATATCAAAGTGCCGGGTACAAAAGTGTTCATATTTTTTCGTTTTTTCTTAAATGGATTATATTATTCAAATATTATGATGACAGGCATGGAATGAATATATTCATTTTATCAATAGATATGGCCTGATCACATACGCAGATAACTTGTAGTGGACATTGACTTCTAAAAGATACAAGAATTAATTCTTAAAGCACTTCTATTCTTTTAGTAATACTTTTAAAAAATTGAGGGCTCCATACACTTAAACTCTCGACATCCTTTATAAAGGGTAAAACATCACGTTTTACACCTTCAAAGTCTATACTTTCAAAGCATTCATTTAATAATTCTATCAATATTTATTTTGTCAAAATTGTTTCATCGCCAATTGTTTTTGTTTGCCTTAATCTTGCTTCCAGATGTTTTAGATTTACAGGCGTGTTTGTAGAAAGGTAATAGACATAATCATAAAAATCTCTACCTTTGACTCTGTTTTTCCAGCTCCTTGCAATAACTGCATGTATTTTTCCTGCAAACAATGATGGCTTATCGTAAATTCTAACTTCATATGGGTAAGGCAGTAATCGATATTCCAATTCAGTAGTTGCATATAAAGGTGGGTCAATATCAATTTCAAGCTTAATTTTAATAATTTCGTTACTCTGAATAAATGCATTTTGATCTGAATCCGGATAAAAAATCAAGAATTGTTCTTTTGTATTACCTTTAAGAAATGCTGATTTTATATTTGAGTCAATTTTCTTATCTTTGCTCTCTATTCCAAATGACAAACCTAGTGATTCAACTGTATGAGAAATCATTGGTATATATTGTTCCAAAGTAAAATTATCATCCCTTGCTATTAATGTAAAATCCAAGTCTTCAGAGAAACGATCTAAATTATGGAAAATTCTAAGTGCTGAACCGCCATAAAAAGCAGTATTCTTAAAAAAATCAGTTTTGGATAGACCCGCTAAAACAATTTCTTGCATAATTTCTTTTAAAGCGTTTTTTTTATCTTCTAATGTTATCAAATTATATCGCTCTAACATTTGATCAATTATTGTCATTGCCGATCATCTCCTTCAAAACTATTTTTTTTAGTAACCATATATTTTTAGACTTATATTTATCACATAAAAACAATAATTCTTCAACATCAAGTTCAAAAAACATGTCTATATCAATTCTTAAATCGTCAAACATTAAAATTTTAAGCCTTTTCATACTTGTTTGTGGCGGTGCAATGTATAAGCTATCGCAAAGCGCTTTTTCTTTTGTAGCAATAAAATAGGAATATCCATTTACAATATGAGCTTTAATTCCATATGGAAATGCCTTTTTAGGAATATCACGATAGGTATATATTCCAAATGTATTTGTATATTTTTTTGATTTTCTTTTATTGAAACTAGCATTTGTATATACAGATACTTTTTCTGGAATAAGTCCATGCTGAGAAAGCGCGTATTCAAAGGATAGATAAGAAGGACCATATATATATGCAGATAATAGATGACCTGGAGTCCTATAATCTGTTTCATAGAGACCTCTTATAACTGTAAATAAATTTTCTTTTTTTACTTCTCTATTAATTTTACCAATAACGTCTGAATAATCTTTATAAAGCTCTTGTAATTCTAAAAGAGATTTTATCATACTTATTTCCTCCTCATAATAGTATTATATGCTTTTTAATGGAGCAAATCAATACGTTATTGTAAAGCGGTGCCGGGTAAAGAGTTATGGAGTTATGAAACAAGCATACCTGGGTATCAATACATTATATTAATTATGCGAGGAGTTGACTTATGAATCGATTGACGCATTACTCAGAGGAAACAAAATCTTTCAGTTCAAATAATTCCATTGATGAAATCATTGAGGTATTGGCTAAATATGAAAATCTGTTGGATCATCTTTTATTAAGACAACAGCAGATTCCTATGGAACTGGAAAAACTACGAGAACAAGGAAAAGAAAAGAGTTATAAATTTCGAGAGCTTTTTGGCGAAAAGTTGACTGTTGAAGCTTTTTTGGCATTGATGAAAACTCACAAGATCATATGATTATAGAAAAACAGCTATAAACATTGAGTATCTCTTGTTCATAGCTGTTTGATATTTTTATGAATTTGTATCATCTTTGATTTTTTCTTTCAAATGGTTGATTTCATTTTCGCTGAGGCTTGTCATTTCTATAATTACATCATTTGCCATATCTGCTTTCAGCATTTTACTGGCAATCTCAATTCTCATTTCACGCTTGCCATCTTCCTTGCCCTTTTCCAAGCCCTTTACAATGGCAAAACTGACAGCACCATTGTGTTCAATTCTTGCATCCATCAATTCATGGTATCGTTTTTGATTTTCACCATTTTCCTTGAGTCTCTTTTCTTCATCTGATTCAATCTTTTTCAATTTCTTGTATAAGCGATCATACAGATCATTCTCCATGCTGTTTTCCTCCAAAATGAGAAGCCTAGAAAGTTTTCTAGGCCACTATAATTTCTTCAATTGTTCAATATTGATATTGATCGCATTCTTATTTTCATTTTTGATCAGTTCAAAAATTTCTTCGCGATGAATTTCAATATGCTTAGGTGCTTCAATTCCTATTTTTACTTTGCCGTCTTCTATTCCCAGGATTTTGATGACGATGTCGCCACTGAGAACAATGCCTTCATCCAGCTTTCTCGTGAGGACTAACATGTCAATCCTCCTCTCTTGGGAATATAAAATGCTTGACTGTATATTTGTCTTCCCTAAGAACATATTGCTTACCGTCTTTTTTTTCAATGTTGATGACAATAGGCGCTAAAAGGTTGGCAGTTGATTGCTTCAAATCATTGGGAATTGAAACGATGTTGTAAAGCGCTATTTCTTTTTCATTTTTTATATTTATTTCATTCAATTCTTCATCGGAAATATCAATTGCATAGTCAGGGAAGAAATCCCATGGTTTCACTAATATAAAAGCAATCTTGTCATCTGTGATGCTTTGAAGACAAGTAAAACTTTGAGTTTCAAATAGATTAAGCAAAATGTACTGCTTATTGTCTTCAAAACCGAGGATGCCTTCTTTGAAATTTAAGACGTTATCCTGATTTATTTCAACTTCCCCAAAAAATTTAGTTTGAATATTCATAACTCAATCTCCTCTTCAACTTATAAATAATTGAGCAGCGTCGGTTGAAGTATTTTCCCGCCCGTTGCTAAAGATGCCTGATAGACGGACTCCATCATTGAGTACTGCATAACTTTCTCTGCAATATCGATGTCGATTGTCTTCGCATAAAGTTCAGTCAAGTTAAGATTCTGCGTTTCATTTTTAATTTTAGAAGCTTCCAAACGGTTGTATTTCGCACCGACTTCAGCTCTCAAACTGAGTATATTGTCCATCTGCTCATCCAGTTTCCCTAATGAATCGTTTGAAAGTGCAGTGTTGTCACCACTCATCAAGCGATCGTATATGTTTTTCAGCGTTACAGAAAGATCTTCACTTGATCCATCCATCAGACGCGTGCCTGAAACATTGATGTCCATGGTAACGCTTTCAGAGACTTCTCTGCTCAAACTGCCGCTGATGTCAGTTGCTGTTTGAATCACATCATCTACGACCTCAAAAGGCGGTTTCGATGTCGATTGTCCTGCAAAAATATATCTTCCGTCGTAATTTGTATTGCCGACTTCAGCTACCTGACTTATAATCTGCTTGATTTCTTCAGCGATCGCTTTCATATCAGTATCAGATAGAGAACCATTTGATCCATATACTGTCAGTTCTCTCGTTCTCTGAAGTGAATCTGTCAGGTTTCCTAAAGCACTTTCTGTCATACCAGTCCAACCGATGGAATCCTCGATGTTTTTCAAGTATTGGTCGTTCTGTTTAATGGAAGTATCCAAATCCATGGCTCTAATTGTTCCGAATGGATTATCGGACGGCTTCAAGATTTCTTTTCCTGATGACATCTGATTTTGATACTTCTGCATTTCTGTCAGATTCCTATTCAAATTTGTCAAATAATTATTCATTAAATTTTTAGTTGTCACTCTCATCTTATATCACCTATAATCCCATGCCGTTGATTAAAGTATCCAACATCATCGTAATTGTGCTCATAACCTTGGCGTTTGCCTGGTAAGCCGTTTGAAGCTGTACAAGGTTCGCTACTTCCTCATCGATGGAAACACCTGAAATGGATTCTCTTCTCTGAGTCAGCTGCAGCAGTAGATTGTTTTGATTTTCAAGTCCTCTTTGAGCTCCTTGAGCATCGATGCCTACTTTTGCAATAATATCCTTATAATAACTGTCAAAGGCTGTTCCAGAAGTCGTCGGCGCTATTGTCATTGTCGCCGGATCATAATTGGCGTCAATGTAAGATTGAAAGCTATCGATATCATTGATAGGATACATGCCATTTCTCAGCTGAGCAATGGCAAGCGCCCTTGAACCGTCTCCTTCAGGAGAAGATGCCAACGCACCTGTATTGACCAGTGAAACATCATCGACGATCGCCTGATTTACTGTGATATTTCTGGCTGTGATGCTTGAAACACCGTCTTTGGCAGTAAAGAAATCAATGCCGCCGTTTACATCTGCACCATCATCCCTGTGAATCGTGTTGATTGACATTGCTAGGGATTGAACCAATTTATCTATCTGTTCTTCATACTTTTGAACAAGATCAATTGACTGCATCTGTCCCGCCAGTTGACCTTGTGTTATTTCTGCTTTGACCATTACCGGTGGATTGTCTTCCCAAGTCATCGGATCGACAAACACCACATCACCTTCCGCATAATCAGACATATCAATTGTTGTAGAATATGTTGAAACATCATTGACATCTCCATTTTTTGCCATAGTGAAGGTGTAATTGCTACCATCGAATTGAATGTCTCTGATGATATTGATCTGACCTTCAGGCAGTTCCTGAGGATTGTCGCTGAGAAGCACGACGCCTGTTTCAGCGCTGGTGACCTCAACAGAACCAAATTGGGAAAGTTTTGTATCAATATCAATAATGCTGGAGAGCTTGTCCAAGAGTAAATCTCTTTGATCCATCAGATCATTTGGTTCAAGTCCTCTCAGTTTAGTCCTATATATTTGATCATTTAAATCATTGACTTGATTTAAAAGAGAATTTGCATCGTAAGCCTTCGATTCAGACAATGACACGGCATCCTCGACGATGGTATCCAACTGATCCATCATATGATTGACGTTGTCTGTAAATGTAAGGGCGTTTTGTGTCACTAGTGTGCGTGTGTTGGAATTTTCAGGCGTCTTGCTGAGTTCCTGCCAAGAAGTCCACATCTCATTCATCACTGTATTGAGACCTGTATCGCTTGGCTCCAGGAAAACTATTTCCACCTGTTCCATTACAGTTGTAGTCGATTCGAATTTTCCACTCAATGAACTTTCATAACGCACTTGGTTGTCAAGATAGATATCTCTTGTTCTTGTGATAGAGTCAATCTCTACACCTGTCCCCATCTGTCCTATGCCTGGAAGCGTATTAGGAATCGTTGTAGAAACGTTCACATTCTGTCGAGAATATCCGTCAGTCGCTGCATTGGCGATATTGTGACTCGCTACATTGATTTTAGTTTGAGTTGTGTACATGCCAGTTCTGGCTATGTTGAATGAATTAAATAATCCTGACATATCGATATCTCCTTACACTGATTTATCAAGTGAACCTTTTGCTCCAAGATTTGCTAATTTTATCTTCCCGTTGTAACCATAAGTCTGCGTGCTTTTCTTAAGCGCCTTTTGAACCAGTGTCATCAAGGTGCTATTGTAATCCATCGCCTGCTGCGTCAACAACAGATTCATCTCTTGCAATTCTTGTATTTCATGAACTACCTGCTTGATCCTGTCAATGAGATTGACAGCCTCTTTGTTTTCCTTGACAAAGGACTGAAAAGAATCTTCACCAAACGTTTCCATGCGGTTGCTTTCAATCTCATCAATCTCTTTTACCTTTTCTGATTTCAGATGTACAATTCCCATCAAGGCTTCTTCATCAAGATTGATAAGAGCACTCTTTTCTTTTTCCAATAATAGTTTTAGCTCATTTAATTTGTTTAAATGAGCTTTTAAAATTGATAACATCTTATTCTACCTCAATTGTTTGATCATTGATTTTTTCCAAAATCTTTTCAGCCAACTTTTCCGATGAAACCTTATAAGTTCCCTCTTTCAACTGGTTTTTTATCTGCTCCACTCTTTCAGCATTAGAAGTCTGAGAATTCTTGACATATTCATTTATTTTCATCGATTCCTTAGAAATCTCTATAGAATCCTTCTTCTCAACACTGCTTGAATCTGTTTTCGCTTTTTTCACTTGTTCCATTTGCTGAATCATTTGAGTGTAGCCACTTCTATTGATTTTCATAATCTATCCCACCTTTTTAAGGGTTAATCTCTTCTAATACACTTATCGGCAGTAAAGACAATTAATTAACTATTTATCTCAATTTTTTTACACGTTCTTTTGCACTCAAGATATTTGTGATTCTGATACCGAATTTTTCATCGATGACAACCACTTCACCCTTCGCAATCAACTTGCCATTCACATAAACATCCAAAGGTTCTTCAACCACTTCATTCAGTTCAATGATGGCACCTGGTTCAAACGATAGAATATCCTTGATTGATCGTCTCGACCTTCCTAAAATGACACTGAGTTCCAATGGAACATCCATGATCATGTCAATGTTGCTCTTGCCTCTAACAGTTTCTTTTTCAGTCAGCGAGTTGAATTTTGGTTTTTTGATTTCAACAACACTTTCTTCTTCCTCGTATTCAACTTCCTTCTCTACCAGTTTCGGCTTTGGTGTTTCTTTTTCTTCAACTTCTTGCGCCGTTTCTCCCATCATCTGAGAAATAATCTGTTCAGCAGTTTCCATCGAATAGAGTTGCATGATTTCAGAATCAATCAAATCGTCAACTGTCATTCTAAATGATATCTTGACAACATCGTCCATATCCATACCGGCAATTTGCAAATCGGCATCTTGTCCTATAATTTTAACAATAGGCGGTGAAATATTGACCCGCTTGTTGAACATCGTTGCCAATGCTGTGGAAGCTGATCCAATCATCTGATTCATGACCTCTGAAACTGCACTCAGCTCTATTTCTGACAACTCCGTATTAGGATTCGATCCGTCTCCACCCATCAAAATACTTGCAATGATCGAAGCATCTTTTACGTCCATTAAAAGTGCATTGGAACCGATAAAACCTTCATCAAATTTAATTAAAAGCAAAACATAAGGCATATCAAAATTTTCTGTCAGATGCTTGATGGAAACCAATTCCACCTTAGGTGTCGTAATATTGACTTTTCTATTTAAAAGTGTTGAAAGAGCTGTAGCTGAATTAGACATGGAGATATTACCGACTTCTCCTAACACATCACGAGCAATATCATCAATCTTCTCAGGCTCTTCATTAACGTCTTGATTCATTTTCAACAACGCATCAATTTCATCTTGGGATAAAAATTTATCACTCATCGATATCCACTTCCTTTCCAGTATCTTTCACAATCTGCACCGATAGTTTTTTATTATGCACACCTGGCTGCACATAAAAATACAAGGTGTCTTCTATATACATTTCCAATAATTCCTCGACTGAAGATGACAATTGAATAACGTCTCCTTCTTGCAAGTCCACGAAGTCTTCAATGGTGATATTTGTTTTTCCAAGGACAACATCCATATCCAAACTGGAGTCGTCAATGAGTCCTTCAATTTCTTTTTTATATTTATCATTGTTTTCATTCATATCCCGTGTATCATATTTCACTGTGTGGAGCTTTTCGATTACAGGATCTAAAGCACGATACGGAATACAAAGATTCATGATGCTTTGCGATTCATCAATCTTTATCTTAAAGGTCAAGAGCACTACAGATTCACTGTATGGCAATGACTGATTCAACTGTGGATTGGATTCCATTTTGTCGATGATTGGCACTAAATCAATCAAATCTTTCCAGACCGTTTTATTCATATCTACAATCATTTGAAAGATATCTTGAAGTAATGTTGTTTCAATCTCAGTAAAATTTCTCACTTCAAAATCTTCAGCAACCGAACCTCCACATAGAAAATTGATAAACTGAAATCCTAAACTGGCATTGGCTTCCAAAATGACGGGTCCTCTAAAGGGCTCCATTCTAAACAATAAAAGAATTGTCGGATTTGGAATCGAACGTATAAATTCACCGTAACTGACTTGTTCTATAGAACCAATCAACATTTCAACTGTTGTTCTAAGATGATTCGACAAGACGTTAGCCGTCATTCTCGCATAATTTTCATAAATATTCTCAATAGAATTGATGTGATCTTTTGAGAGTTTATTTGGTCTTCTAAAATCATAATTTTTAACATTTAAATTTTCTTCAACCGAAGAATCCGGTTCTTCTATAATTTCACCACTGGCTAGTGCGTTTATCAACGAATCTATTTCCTCTTGCGATAAAACTTTTTTCAAAAGACTCACCTCCTATCTCTATATTCAATATGAAAACTATCCCAAAACTTTATTGAGTGCTTCTACTACACGATCCCCATTAAATGGCTTGACAATAAAATCCTTCGCTCCTGCTTTGATTGCATCCATAACCATACCCTGTTGTCCCATGGCACTACACATAATCACTTTTGCAGAAGAGTTTATTTTGATGATCTCCTTTAATGCACCCAATCCATCTAATTCAGGCATTGTCACATCCATTGTCACTAGATCAGGTTTTGTTTCTTTATAAACTTCAATCGCTTCCAAGCCATTGGCAGCTTCACCAGCGACTTCAAATCCGTTTTTTTCTAAAATATCCTTCAACATCATTCTCATGAAAACTGCATCATCCACTACTAAAATTCTCTTTGCCATTTTTTATTTCCTCCTCAAAAGTTATAAATGTAAAATGTCTAAACGTTCTTTTGACATTTTCTTTATTTTCAATGAACTCATAGGAATATCAAATTCCAATGTCCGGCTGCAATAGCCACCTGTATCTTGCCCTATTATTTCTATATCCAACTTCTCAAGTGCAGCAAGAGAAGCTTGAATATTCATTTTTCCTATATCAAAAAATGCAGATTTAACCTTGTCATTGGCATACATTGCTGATCCACCTGCAATTTTTGCCTTCATGAAGGATTTTTGCGCACCTTTTTTGACAAGTTCATCCACCATTAAAGGAATACCTGTATCAGCAAACTTCAATGGATTGTCCAATACCGCAAAAAAATTGCTGTCAGGAAGCATGATATGAATTAATCCACTCCACTTTGTTCTTTCATCATATATTGCAATTCCAACACATGATCCAAGCCCATATGTAAGCAGTGTTCCCTGGTTAGAAATTTTCATATCGGCGATTCCTATGACATTCAAATCCATTTATTACACCTCAAATTTGTCGATTAAATCTTTCAAAGTGTCGTAGATTTTAGGCAATGCTACTTGCACATCGACAGCACCTCGTTCATAGGCTACTTTAGGCATACCATAGACAACTGATGAAGCTTCATCTTGCCCGATAGTCTTGGATCCCATCTGTTTCATTTGAAGCAGTCCATCCGCACCATCTTTACCCATGCCCGTCAATATGATTCCTATGGAATTTTTTCCAATGTTTTTCGCTACAGATTGAAAAAGCACATCAACTGATGGGCAATGCCCGCTGACTTTATTGTTTTCTGTTTCATCTTCAAGTTCTACAAAAATCTTATTTCTTCGTTTGACAACACGCATGTGTTTCTTTCCGGGTGCTATCAAGACACGGCCTGTCATGACTTCATCACCATTTTCAGCTTCCTTGACTTCAACGACACATTCATTGTTCAACCGGTCAGAAAAAAGCTTGGTGAACACTTCAGGCATATGTTGCACAATGACAGTGCCAGGCATATCCCTCGTGAATTTTCTGAGCAATTCATCAATTGCGTTTGTGCCACCAGTAGAAGCTCCTATTGCCACAAGCAGATTGCTGTTTCTTTTTGCCTGTAAATCTGAATCGTTTCTGTCTATCACATGTTTATGATGACCCACTTTTGCAGTGGATGCTATTTTTATTTTTACCACCAATTCTTGAATGAAGTATTTGACATGTTCACTGCTCCTCGGTTTTTCAATAAAATCGACAGCGCCGCTATTAAGTGCGTCAAATACACGATCAGATGCTGAACTAACAACTATTGTAGGCAATGGGTACTGAGGCATCAATTTCTTTAAAAACTCAATCCCATCCATTTTAGGCATTTCAACGTCCAGTGTCATAACATCCGGTCTTAGTTTTATAATCATGTCCCGCGCTTCATAAGAAGATGATGCTTTACCAACCACTTCTATTTGATCATCTTCTGAAATTTGGCGACTGATCATTTCTCTATAAATTACTGAGTCGTCAACAATAAGGACCCTTATCACTTTTTTAGTTTTCATGGCTATTCCTTTCTATATATGGCCGGTCTGATATACTTGAATCTTGAATTACTCCGATCAATTGTCTCGGAATGACCTATGAACAAATAACCACCAGGTTCCAAATAGTCATAAAATTTATTGATCAATTCATTTTTTGTCTCTTCGTTGAAATAGATCATGACATTTCTGCACAAAATCAAGTGAAACTTACTTTTGAAAGGAAAAGGTTCCATCAGATTAAATCTTCTAAAGAGAACATCTGCCTTAATTTTCTTGTCAATCACCATATTCGATTCATCCAATGGTTTGAAGTATTTCTTCGCCCAGACAGGTGGCAGATATTTCAGACTGTCAAGTGGATAAATCCCTGATTTTCCTTTTAACAGTACATAATTCGATAAATCTGTCGCTAGGATTTTTGTATCCCAATAGCCTTTATCTGAATTCATCAGTTCATTGAGAAGCATCAGCAAAGTATAAGGCTCTTCGCCACTAGAACAGCCCGCACTCCAAATGCGCATATCTCTCACATTTTTTTCTTTTTCAAGAATATAAGGCAAGACATCTGATTCAAAAAATTCAAAATGCTTTTCTTCTCGATAAAAATAAGTATGATTCGTTGTAATTTTGTTTAAAAACTCTATGATTGCCTCTCCGCTTTTATCATTGGTAATAAACTTGAAATAATCCAAAAAATTTGTGAAACCATGTTTTTCAATGGTTGTCCCTAAACGACTGATAATGAAAGTCGTTTTCTTTTCAGTCAAGTTGATACCAAAATTTGAGCGTATGAAATTTGCAAACATTAGAAATTCATCTTTTTTTATATCCATCTAATAACCTACTTACTTACTTTATATTAGTGTTGTGTTATTTGAGTATAATTCAATATCTTTACGATGAAATCTTCTGTTTTATAAAATCCGTCAATCAAGGCGTTTTCTTTCCTATTCTTCTTATCGGATTGTTTTGAGATTTTTTTATCCTCAATTTCTAAAACTTCAGTTACTTCATCTACAATAAAGCCAACCAGAACATTGCCATTCTCTGTTATGACAATACTCGTTCTATCATTGTATTCTTTTGTATCAAAATTCATTCGCATCCTAAAATCAACTATTGGAATAATCATTCCCCTAAGGTTAATCACACCGATTAAATAATTTGGCTGATTAGGTACAGATGTAATGCTTTGTATGCCTATGATCTGGTTGATCATTTCGACAGGTAAAGCATAATAATCTTCTTCCACTTTAAATGTAAAATACTTGTTGCTGTCCATCTATTCACCACCTTTATAAAAACTTCAAGGGAGCCTGATTATTCAGGCTCGCTGCATTAATATTTTCCAAAATCATTTCCATCATCTTCCAAGTTGATGATGATATCATTGAAAGCGACTTCTTCTACTTTTTCTTCGTTTTCTTCTATTACTTCTTTAATCAATTTTTCTTTCTTCACTCTATTGCTTGATGATTTTAAATTAAACTTTCCTACAAGCTCAGCAAGCATTTGTGCTTGTGATGTCATCTCTTCACTTGCTGATGCACTTTCTTCAGCAAGTGCTGTGTTCGACTGTGTCACTCTTGAAACCTGTTCAATGGCATCATTGATTTGTGCAATGCCGGAAGCTTGTTCATTTGAAGCAATTGCAATATCTCCAACAATTTCTCCTGCTTCTGTGACACCATTGACAATCTTGTCGAGTGCTTGAGAAGTCACTTTAGAAAGAAGCGTTCCTTGATTTATTTTCTTGAGTGAATCGTCAATCATGTCAGTTGTTTCTTTTGCCGCTTGTGCACTTCTTCCCGCGAGATTTCTCACTTCATCAGCAACAACAGCAAATCCTTTACCATGTTCACCTGCTCTTGCCGCTTCTACAGCTGCATTCAGAGCCAATATATTTGTCTGAAATGCTATTTCATCAATAACCTTGATAATTTTTGATATGTTTCTCGAAGAGTCATTGATATCTTTCATGGCAGTCAGCATTTCCTGTACTTTCTCGTTGCCTTCTTCAGCCATTTTTTTAGCATTTGATGAAATCTCATTCGCCTTGTTTGCATTAGATGCATTTTGCCTTGTCTGCTCACCTATCTGTGTCATTGAAGCCGATATTTCCTGAATTGAACTTGCCTGGTCTGACGCACCCGATGAAAGATCCTGACTTGATTGAGACACTTGCTCAGAACCTGATTCCACTTGTTCTGCAACTGTATTGATCTCACCGAGCATATAATTGAATTCATTGATGATATTATTCAGGGAGTCTTTTATCGCTACAAAATCTCCTAAGTAGTCCTTTTTAATTTCAAGATTTAAATTGTTGTTGGCCATTTCATTGAGCACCTGAGAAATTTCAGCGATATAATCTTCCAATTTCTCACCCATTGTATTGACCGCTACTTTCAACTTAGCGTGATCCCCTTTGTAATCGCCAACGACTCTTACTGACATTTCACCTTTTGCCATAGTTTCAATCACTGCTCTTGATTCATTGACTGGCTCAAGCAACGCCTCCAATGTCGAATTGATTCCTGAAAGAATCAAACCGTATTCTCCAGGCAAACTGTCTGCATCCGCTCTATAAGAAAGATTCCCTTCTTTCGCGGCTTCAGTCAAAGACTGGACTTCATTGATCACACCGTAGATATTATTTCGCATCTTATTGACAAGCTGCATGAAATCAATGAATTCACCTCTATAAACACTTTGATCGATATTCTCAGGTGTGTTGCCTTCTGCCATCATTGAAAAATAATTCACGAGATCGTTTAAAGGATTTCCAATGTTGTCTAAAATATCATTAAGTCCATTTAGAATATCCGCATATTTGCCCTGAAGACCTTCTACATTTGCACGACCTGAGTGAAGACCCTTGTCTCCCTCTTCTTTAAGCACCAATATTTCACTTGCCATCTTTTCGATGTTATCAATCATGATATTGATGTTTTGACTTAGAATATCGTTTTCAGATTTCTCTTCCAAATGGATGTCCAGATTGCCAAGGGCTACCTGTCGAGCAGCTTCTGCTTGTTCTTTGATAGTGTCAGCCATTTCAATGAAGGCACCTATCAACTGTCCAACTTCATCATTGAACTTTTGTCTCAATTTGATATCCGTATCGCCTACCGCCATTTTCTTTGCATCTGATGTCAATCGGGAAATAGGTCTCATAATGTTGTTTCTCATGAACCAATATAAGACAAACATTGAAATCATTATCAAAATACCAGAGAAAATTGCATTGTACATTGTATTGCCAACTGCCTTCACAGCTTCATCGGCAGCCAGTTTCGACGATTCAATACTTGCAAATACAACATCTTTGAAGATTGTATTCGTTTCAGAAGCTGTCGCACTTATAGTTTCATTTGAAGAATTGAGCTCACCCCAAATACCAAGCACTGTATTCATGCTTGCAACTACTTCCGTTGAGTAATTTCTCAATTCATCCAATTTCAATTCTGTTGCACCTGAAACAGTTGCCCCTATTTTTTCATTCAATAAAGTATTCATTTTTTCAAAATTCGAGATTGTAGCTCTCAAGTTCTTTTCATTCATTCCTACTTTAGAATCATAATATTTTCTAACTGTCGTATTGGTCAAAATTGTTATTTCATTTAAAAATTCATCTTCAACACTGATTGAACCTATTTTATCCAAATTTCCAATTTCTTCTAAAGTTGATCTGAATAAAGCAATACTGCCTTCAACTTGTGCCACTTTAGGTACAATAGCAATGCTGTTTGTTTTTATTGATTTTAAATTGTCACTTATGACAACTAATTTTGTCTCAACACTCGTTATCGATTCTTTGAAATCAACAAGAGTTTCATCATCACCAACAAATTCTTTCGCATTCTTTATGTAGATTCCCATCTTCAACAAATTTTGATCAGCACTCATATAATCGTACTCATCAAAAGAATCCATATATTTATTGACATTGATGATCATTTCGCTAAATGCACTTTGAATGTCGTTGACTTGTTTTATGACTCCCATTCTCAAATCGCTGATTTCCGATACATTGTTCTTTATCAAATTGACATTGGATACAACAATGATAGATACGCCAAGGACAATTGCAATTAAAACCGACACTATTCCTAACATTTTCTTTCCGATAGACATGTTATTGAAGTAATTCATATTCAATTTTGACGTCACTTTCTTGTAATCAAATTTGAAATTGAAATTGATCTTACTCTTTTTTTCCATTCCAGTTTACCCTCCAGATTATAATTCAATATTTTTCAGTTCTCTATTACTCAATATCTTTTGAGAATCCAGCAATACAACTTGTCTATTTTTTGTGGCTATTCCCAGTATGAACTGGTTGCTGATACTGACGTTGAATTCTTCAATTTCCGTAATTTCCTCCGGTTGAATCTCAACAATGTTTGCAACATTGTCAACAATAAATCCAACACTCTTACCTTTGACATTCAATGCAATAATACAAGTGTTTTCATCTGCTTCTTTTGCTTCCAATTCAAATCTTTTTCTAAGATTGAAAACAGGGACTGCTTTTTCTCTGAAAACAATAGAACCTTCAATATAATCCGGCTGCCCATGCACATGGTTGATTTCTCTATACCTCAATATTTCAACAACACTTGTAACATCGATTCCATAAACTGTTTTTTCTAAAAGAACTTCCAAATATTTGTTTTTTAAATAATCATTCTCTTGAGTGCTCATTCTAATCTCACCACCTATTCATTTAGTAAATCCAATGGATCCAATATCAAACTTATTTCTCCATTACCAAGCAATGCCGTTCCTGTCAATCCTTTAACTTTTTGTATATATGAATTGAAATTTTTAACGACCACTTGATGCTCGCCAATGATTTCATCAACAAAAACACATGTCTTATTTCCCTCAGCTTCAATGACAACTATGATACCGTCTTCTTTTTCTTCGGAATCTGCTTTTATGCCATAAAGTTTTGGTAAATCAATGATGTTGATTGCTTCACCTCTCAAAATCATCAGTTCTTCTAAACCGTCTTTTGTGATATTTTTCTTTTCTGGTTTAAAAGTCTCTTGAATGGCATTAATCGGTAAAATAAATTTTTGATCAGCAATTCTTACAATCATTCCATCAATAATCGCCAAGGTCATTGGAATTTTTATTTTAAAAATTGAACCTTTGCCAACTTCAGTTTGAATGGTAATGCTGCCGCCTATTTTTGCAATATCAGTTTTTACTACATCCATTCCAACGCCTCTACCAGAAAAACCCGTCACTTGCTCTTTAGTAGAAAAGCCTGCAGTAAAAATTTGATCAAGAATATCTTTTTTTGTATATTCTTCATAAGGCTCAGTCAGTAAACCTTTTTCAAAAGCTTTAAGATAGATTTTCTTCTCATCAAGCCCTTTGCCATCATCTTCTACAGAAATATAAATATCTCCTCCAGATTTTTTAGCGCTTAAAACAACTTTTCCTTCAGCCGATTTTCCATTATCAAGTCTTTCTTCAGTTGATTCAATCCCATGGTCTACTGCATTTCTAATCAAATGCATCAAAGGATCTGAAATATTTTCAATGATATTTTTATCGACCTGTGTATCTTCACCTAAAAGTTCAAAGTCTACTTTTTTGTCAGTTTTACTGGCTACATCTCTGACGATACGATTCATTTTTTGAAAAGTCATTGTCAACGGCACCATACGGATTTCCATAACTACATCTTGCAAATCTTTAACAATTTTTCTCATTTGATGCACTGACTTGCTAAAATTATCCAATTGCAATCCTTCCAAGTCTTTATTTCTACTTACCATTGACTCTGAAATAACAATTTCTCCAACAAGATTAAGTAATGTATCCAAGTAATCTACTTTAACACTGATGAATTTTTGCTTGTTTACAGCTGGCATTTTTTCTTTTGATTCAGTATTTTTTTTAGATTTTTTTTCATTTTTGATCATTATGCCATCATTCAAATAGATTTTTTGAAATTCATCCAAAGTAATCGGTTGTACATTGAATTCCTTCAAGTAAAAATTTTTACTCAGATATTCCTCAAAAAATTCCTTCTCCTGAATCCCATTGATCAACATTCTAAATCCATCTTTTCTTATCAAGTCCCTCGCATTGGGATCTTCAAGATTCATTGGATAATAGATAAGATTTTCTACAACTTGTTCAAGTTCAAAAGCGATGGCGAATGCTCTAACACCCTCCATCTGACACTCATCTGTAAAAGTGCTTTGAACATAGTAAAGTTTGTCAGCTACAATATCCATAAGCTCTTTTTCACTTTTTTCACTCACTACTTTTCTGTTGTCTACAACACCCTTAAGAGAATTCAAATAATTTCGTATTCTTTTTTTCAAATCTTCAGCAGGCAATAAGTTTGAATCATTATTTTGAATTTTGTCTATTTCGACTTTGAAATAATCAATAGAAGCCAAGATCAAATCGATAATTTGAGAATAGTCATCCAATCTAAAATCTTTATTTCTCAAAAAATCAAATAAATCTTCAATTTCATGCGCAAGAGAACCAATGTATTCAAAATCCATCATCATTGAATTTCCTTTTATGGTATGCATGACCCTAAAGATTTCGTCTATACTCGAATGAATTTCTTGATTTGTTTCAGTTTTGATGATTTCAGCCTCTAGCTGGTCAATAAGCGTTTCTGTCTCATGTATGTATATTTCAAGCATTATATCATCTTTTTCAAAAGACATTATCTTCACCCCTTATGTTCATTTATATTTACTATTTATTATATCGGATTTTTTTATATATTTTTTATATATATTAAAAAAACTCGATATTTATTTGATTTTAAGTAAATTTTTATACGTTTTCTATATTTTATCTAACTATTTATTAATTTGTTTACAGTAATTTTATTTATTTTCCCTATATCCAAAAAAGACTATCTGCAATTATTACAGATAGTCTAATTATATTAGTTCTTTGCGTATTCTATGATTTTCTTACGCCCAACTTTTTTGTTTTTAAAAGCCTTTACAATCTCTTCAGCTTCTTTAAAACCAACTGTAATGAATGAAAACTTATCTAATACGCGTACGTCTCTGATTTTATTCGATTTCACACCAGATTCTTGAACAATATACTTGATCAATGCAGTTTTATCAAAGTTATCCATTTTGCCTTTGGCAATAAACAATCTTGCTTTGCCTGACTTGTTCAATTCCACTTCACTGATTTGAGCATATTGATTAGGATCCAACTCTTCATTGTAACTAAGTTTCAATAAAGTTGCTATTGCTTCCTTAGTATCATATTCCTCCATCAATTTCTCAGCCATTTGATAATAGACATCTTCTTTATAATTTCCAACAGAAACATCTATCGTTGTCAAAATATGATTTTGCTTCATCACAATTACGTCATCAATTTTAGGAATTTTAGCTTTTTCAATTGAAGTCTTCGTCGCCTGAGTAATAAAATGAAGTTTCTTATACTCAGAAGGTGTTACAAATGTAATTGCAGTACCTTCAAGTCCTGCACGACCCGTACGTCCAATTCTATGAACATAACTTTCAGGATCTTGTGGAATTGAATAGTTAATTACATGTGTCAAACCAGAAACATCTATTCCTCTAGCTGCAACATCAGTTGCTACTAGAATGTTGACATTCTTGCTCTTGAATTTTTTAAATATTCTCTCTCTTTGATTCTGAGAAATATCACCATGAAGCGCTTCCGCATCATAACCTCTTTCAACTAATTGATTTGATACAGCATCTGTGTCATTTTTAGTCCTACAGAAGATGATACCATAAAATTCATTTTCAATATCGATGATTCGGCATAGTGACTCAAGTTTGTCGTTGCTTTTTACTTCAAAATAAATTTGTCTTGTCAATTCAGTTGTCAATTGCTTAGATTGAATTTCAATTCTTTCTGGTTCTTTTAAAAATCTTTTAGATAAATTGACAATTTCTTTAGGCATTGTAGCCGATAAAAGTAAAATATTTTTCTCTGCATTTGATTGCGAAATAATAAACTCAATATCTTCTATAAAACCCATACTAAGCATTTCATCAGCTTCATCTAGAACAAGATAATCAATTGAAGAGAACAAGTTCTTGTTACGTCTCATATGATCCATAACACGTCCTGGCGTCCCTACAACAATATCAAGTCCACTCCTTAAAGCCTTTAACTGCATATCCATGGATGAACCTCCGTAAACCGGCATGATTCTCATGTCTTTGCTTGGTTTTAATGAGTTTAGCTCTTCTGATACTTGTATGGCTAATTCTCTCGTAGGTGTAATAACTAGTACTTTTGGCTGTTTATTAAACACCAATTTATCTAGTAGTGGAATACCAAAAGCCGCTGTCTTGCCTGTTCCAGTTTGCGCTTTTGCTATTACATCAGTATCTCTTCCTATTAATAAAGGAATCATTTTAGTCTGAATTGGCGTCGCCTCTTCAAAACCCTTCTGGTCAATGATTTTCAATATTTTGCTAGAAAGTCCAAATTCGGTAAATTTCATTGTTTCTATCATACGTACTCCTTTTTTCCATAATATATCAAGTAAACAGTATATTATGTAACTTGTCAACAGTTTTTTCCCATCATTACTATAATAACATATATTTCCTCAAGTTGAAAATTAACTTTTAAAGTAATATAATAATTAAAACTATCGCTTGGAGGTAAACACTATGAAAAGAGTTTTTTCAGGAGTACAGCCATCTGGAATGATTCACCTTGGCAACTACTCAGCTATGCAGAATTTCGTCAAACTACAAGAAGACAGCAACAATGACTGTTTTTATTGTATTGTCGATCTTCATTCAGTCACAGTCCCTCAAGATCCCAAAGTTCTTTATGAAAATTCATTGGAACTTGCTGCATTATATATTGCAATAGGTCTTGATCCTAAAAAAGTGACTTTATTTTTACAATCTCAGGTTCCTGCACATACTGAACTGGCCTGGCTCCTCCAATGCAACTCATACATGGGAGAATTGAATAGAATGACCCAGTTTAAAGACAAATCTCAAAAAATGACTTCTGTGACAACTGGACTTTACACATATCCTATTCTGATGGCAGCTGATATTTTAGCATATGATACCAATTATGTTCCTGTTGGAGACGATCAAAAACAACATTTGGAATTGACAAGAGATATTGCACTTCGCTTCAACAATAAATTCGGTAATACATTTACTGTGCCAGAAGGCATTTATCCTAAAGTAGGTGCACGTATCATGTCACTTGATGATCCCACTACTAAGATGAGCAAAAGCAATCCCAATGAATTCAGCAAAATTGGCCTTCTTGAAACTGATGCAAAGATCAAAAAAAGCATTATGCGAGCAACGACAGACAGTGATTCTGAAATCAGATTGGATTGGGAGAATAAGCCGGGTGTAAGCAATCTGTTGACCCTTTATTCTGTATTCGGCAATATCTCTATCAAAGAACTTGAAGAGAAGTACAAAGGACAAGGCTATGGTAATTTAAAGAAAGATTTAGTGCAAGTCATCATCAATTACATTAAACCTATCAAAGAAAGATACAATGAATTGCGTGGCAGTGATGAATTGAAAGAAATACTGAAAGAAGGCGCTATGAGAGCCAATGAAATATCTTCCGACGTTGTGAAGAGAGTGAAAGATAAAATGGGTTTTGTACAGTTTTAAAATGGAGGTATTCTTTTGATAATTAAAATTAGCATCTCAGTCATTATGCTTATGATTATTTTAATTTTTTATTCATTAAGCAAGGAAAGTTACAAATATCGGAATCTTCTAGGTCTATTCGGTCTGTTTGTTTCTTCAATATATATTATCTGGAGAATATTTTATACATTGCCAAGGATAGGCACAATTGATTTTATTTTTGCATTTCTTTTAATTTTCTTTGAAACAATTGCACTCGGCCAAAATCTTGTTTTGCGTCTTTTATTTTCTAGACACAAGGCTATCATTCTTGAAAGAACGACACCTTTTGAGGAAAATCCTACAATAGATGTCATTATTTCAACTTATAATGAACCTGAAGATATTCTAAAAAGAACCATCATCGGATGTTTGAACATTGATTATCCCAAGGACAAAATAAATATTTACATGGGAGATGATGGTAAAAGAGAATCTGTAAGAGAATTATGCCATCATTATGATATTCATTATGTAACACGCGAAAAACTGGAGCATGCAAAAGCCGGCAATATCAATAACGTATTAAAAATTGCTTCTGGAGAATTTCTTCTTCTTTTGGATGCTGACATGATTCCAAAGGAAAATATAATAACAAGCATGCTTGAATATTTTGAAGATCAAGCAACCGGATTTGTTCAATCTCCACAGGTATTTTATAACATGGACCCTTTTCAATACAATTTGGGGATGGGTACAAATATACCGAACGAGCAAGATTTTTTCATGAGAACAATGCAAGAGAAAAGAGCCTATTTCAATGCAGTCCTTCATGTAGGCACTAATGCATTATTCAGAAGAACTGCCATTGATTATATCGGTGGCATTCCAACAGGGTCTATAACAGAAGATATGGCAACGGGAATGCTTATTCAAAACGCAGGTTATAAAAGCTTTTTTGTAAAAGAAACTTTAGCCATCGGTCTAACTTCTGAAAATTTTCAAGATTTGATGAAGCAAAGAGATCGCTGGTGCCGCGGAAATACACAAGTGATAAAAAAATACAATCCATTATTGATGAAGAATCTGACCTTTACACAAAAATTAATCTATTTAGATGGATTTGTCTATTGGATGTTCGGTCTTCAAAAAATGGTGTATATCATATCTCCTCTGCTTTTTTTAATTTTCAGAGTCATTATTTTCACAGCAAACGGACTTGATTTGCTTTTGATATTTCTGCCTCATTTTCTGAGCACCTCACTGTATTTTAAAAGAATTTCAGGCAATGAAAGAAATACCATATGGAGCCATATTTACGATACTGCCATGGCACCGAAATTGGCTGTCTCATTTGCCTCTGAGTTCTTCTTAAATAGAGAATTGAAATTTATAGTAACACCCAAAGGAACTGTTAAAAATAAGGATGAATTTAATTTCAAACTGGCTTTCATTCATATTTTCCTTTTTGCAGCCAGTGTATTTGCTTTAATCCTAAATTTCAATATCCTTGCAAAAGGAAATTATGGAGTCTTTTTGAGCGGCATCCTTATCAACATCATATGGTGTGTCTATAATATGTCCGCAATTTTCATATCTGTCTTCTTGGCACTCGAAAAGAAACGTTCAAGAAAGACTGAGAGAATCCCAACTGATCTAGCTTTTAAATCATTGATTTCTTCCTGTGAACATCACGAGCAATGTGGCCACTGTGGTAGTGTAAGTGATTTCTCAGAAAAAGGCATGCTTCTGACTTTAAAAGAATATTGCCCTAAATTTGATTTCAATATAAATAAACAAGTTGAACTGGATGTCGATTCTATAGGGACAGTTAAAGGACAAATTGTAAGATATATACATAATGATTCAGAATATGATGTCGGCATTGAATTCGATGAGAATGATGACAATTTTATAAACATCGCAAATAAATTCCGATTCAGCATAAATAATCGATACATTCAAGAACCAACTATACAAAAGGAAAATTACTCAATTTTTAGAATTTTGATAAAAATAATTAAAAACATTAGAAAATGAAAAGCCTGCTATTAGTTTTAACAACAACTAATAGTAGGCTTTATTTCAATAATTAATCTACAATGACACTGAAATTTCATATATATAACTTCATAATTTATATTTCTGTCACTTTTTCCATTTCTTTTCTAAATTTCTTGATAATCTTCTTTTCCATCCTTGAAACAGTCATTTGAGAAACGCCTAACTCATCAGCAACACTGACTTGTGTCTTGCTGTCAAAAAATCGGTCTTTAATTATTTTTACTTCGATCGGTGTCAATTTCTCCATGCATTTCTCTATGAAATCATTATTCTCAATCTCATCAAAATACTTGTCATTCCCGCCAACTATATCAATTAATTGGATGTCTTTATCATCACTGTTTGTATCATATGTGACATCTAATGATTTTGGTGTATACACCTGAGACGCTTCCATTGCTTCAATTACTTCTTCCTCAGATACTGATAAATACAGTGCGATATCTTCTATTTTAGGAACTCGCTGCAAATCCTGCTGCAATCTATTTTTAGCGATATTTATTTTTTTTGAAAGTTCTTGAATTCTTCTAGGAACTCTTACAGACCAACCTTTATCTCTGAAATATTTTTTTATTTCACCTATAATTGTTGGTGTTGCAAAACTGGAAAATTCAAATCCACGATCAATATCATATCTCTCAATAGCAAAAATGAGACCCATCGATGCAACTTGATAGATATCTTCATATTCAATTCCTTTATTGATGAATTTTTTAGATAGAATCTCCGCGATATAGTGGTATCTTTTAAAAAGTTCATTTCTTATCTCTCTATCTTTATTATGCTTGTAAATTCTAAAAAGTTCTTTAGAATCAATTTTAGCATACTTACTTACATTAGCCATGGTTTAGCCCCCAATACTTACAGCCTTTCTTTAATCATTCTTATCTTTGTTCCATTTCCTAATGTCGTGTCAATTTCCACTTTATCCATAAGGGATTCCATTATGAAAATGCCTAGACCTCTCTCTTGATGATTAATTAGATCAGGTTCTCTATAATCTTCTTTATTGAAACCATTGCCATAATCCATCACTTCAGCTATAAAACTGCCATTTTCAATTATAAATGTTACATCGATATTTATACTTCCATTTCCGTGCATGACTGAATTGTTACAGGCTTCTCCAACTGCTACTTTAATGTCTTCAATATCCTCAATGTCAAAACCGATGTTATTAGCCAAGACAGATGCAGTCAATCTTGCAATGCTGACATACTCTGGTTTATTAGGTAATGACAGACTAATCTTATCCTTCAATCAGTTCACCTTCTTTGTAAATTTTAATAACTTTATATAGACCTGTTATTTTAAAAATTTTTAAAATATTGTCCTGAGGATTTATTACAGACATAGTAAATCCATTCTTATTGAGTCTTTTTAAAAGACTTATCAAAACACCTAATCCAGTGGAATCTATATAACTCAATTTTTCGAAATTAAATTCAATATTCGCATCTTTCTGATCCAAAATTTCATTTAATTTATCTTTAAGTACAATAGATGAATTTATTTCCAAATCCCCATCTAAACCAATTTTCCATATGCTGCTTTCTTTAAAAAATTTATACACAATTTTCAAGTCCATGAGCTGCCCCCTTAACTTTTTTAATCTGTTTTATCATATTATAACATTCTATAAGGCACTAAAACCAATACTAATAATAAAATATCTATAAAGAAGAAAAATAAATATTTAAACAAAAAGTTTTTTATATTTTTATTTTTCATATAATCTATCAGGCAATAGTAGGCAATCACAGTAGTAAACATTGAAATACCATATTGAAAGTATTGATTACTCAATATTCCAGGCAATGATAAAAGAACAGTTTTATTGTCTTTTATGAAATTGTAGACATAGTTGAATTTCGAAAGAATGTGAATACCAATCGCAATCAAAAATAACTTGTCTTGATTTTTCTCTGACCAATTAAAAAATATCAATGAAACTGGTATGATTGTAAACACAATCGGCATTATAATACTGACAGCTATAAAGAGGAAGAAATAAAACATGAGCATGTTGCACGAAAATGTTGACCATAGCAAATTCAATAAACTTTGTTTTGATAATTGCGTTGATTTTTCAATCAACTCAGGTTGATTGCTAGAAAATAATATTGAGTTTTGACCTTCAAAAATTTCCGACCATTGTAAATATTCATAACCATTCATTATAAAATAATTCGGATGGCTGGATAGATACTCAGTTTTCGTCAATTGTTTTATTTCACTTGATCCATCTTTATCATATATTTCCATGAATAAATTGAAATACACTTTGTCTTTTTTACTTATATCTGTCATTCCCAAACTTACAGGATAGGATTGAATAAACCTGATTTCATTTTTATTGGAATCAATCAATTTTAAATTGTTCATGCTCATTTCATTTGAAAATTGGTCATGAAGTAGAATTTCATTTGATTCATCATCATAATTAAAAATATTGATAAAGTTTTGATTGAATTTATTTGACCGTAATTTTGTTAATATTTTTATATGGTCATCCGATACATACGTTTCAAATTGAACTAAAGATAAATTTGAACCATTTTCCAATGATGAAATGTCAGTTATGAATTTTAACTTGTAATCATCAATAATGTATCTTTTTATCTTTCTGTCGCTTCCCATTTTCGATTCAATGGTCAAAACATTAAAATCACCATTTTTCTCATATATGCTGATCATTTCTGCTTTATTGATGTACTCAATTTCAATTACTTCTTTTCCATTCCATAAAATCAATTTATCATGATTGAATATCAATGCATATTGATTATATAAACTTATTAAATTTATATCATCTTCATAATAATTCTTTTCAATAAATTCGTTTGTTTTCAAATTCATGCGGTATTGAAAAATTTGGCTGCCGTCTTTTGACTGAAGATATAAGATCAATTCATCTTTATCGATGAATCCTGACATCTTTGACAGATCATTGATTTCAATATCAGTTGAAAAACTGTTTAATTTATTGAGTTTTTCATCTAAAATATTGACAATTACTTTTTTCTCACTGTAATAGGCACTGATAATTTGATTATTGTATGCTGCACTGAATACACTCGGATATATGACATCATAAATAACAACATCAGTTGATTTATATTCTTGTGTCACAAATTCTTTTGACCAATTGTCAGAAGGCAGTTTAAGATTTTCAGTTAGTAAAACATAAAAAAGCATTGCGTTGACCATCAATAATGAAATGATAAATACTGATTTCCATTTTTTTAAATACTTCATTTCAATTCCTCCAAACTCAACTTAATTATAACTTTATTTAGTATGAAAATGTCAAATTTGTCGTAAATTTAACATAAAAAAAAACCCTAAAAATAATTAGGGCTCTAGATAAAAATCTAATTTTTAAAGGGGCTATACATTTTAATTATTCCCAAATTTCAAATAATTAAACAAATTTCTATTCAATGATATCAATTGTTTTAGCTAAAGAGACTACTTTTGAATCTTCCTCTGTTTTCATCAATATAATACCAGAAGTATTTCTTCCTATCGTTGATATTTCATTTGCACGAAGTCTGATGACATTGCTGTCAGTATTGATCAATAAAATTTCATCTTCTTCATTTACAATCAGCACATCGATCAACTTACCTGTTTTCTCATTGATATTGTAAGTCAATATTCCTTTTCCGCCTCTCATTTGAGACCGGTACTCGCTAAGCAAGGTTCTTTTTCCAAATCCATTCTCTGTGACTGAAAGCAATGTAGAATTGTCATCGTCAACTAAAACCATTGAAATGATTTCATCATCTTCTTCTAAGTTGATTCCCATGACTCCATAAGCAGTTCTGCCCATGACTCTCACTTGATTTTCTCCAAATCGAATAGCTTTTCCGTTCTTAGTTGCAATTAAAATATCATCATCACCTTCAGTGATACGAACAGCTACTAATTCATCTTCATTCTCTCTAAAATTGATAGCAAATATGCCTGATTTCCTTGAAGAATCCAAATCTTTAAGGTGCAGTCTTTTAATAATACCTTTTTTAGTCACCAATACTATAAAACGATCATCGAATTCCCTGACTGATTTGACAGCCGTAACTACTTCTCCAGGGTTCAATTGAATCAGATTGACTATTGCTATCCCTCTTGCTGTTCTTGTGCTCTCAGGAATCTTGTAGGCTTTCTTTTTATACACTCTGCCTAGATTTGTAAAGTAAAGTATGTCCGCATGCGTCGATGTGTTGAATATATTGACAACAACATCTTCTTCACGAGTGGATAGTCCTGTTTTTCCTCGTCCACCTCTATTTTGAACTTGATAAGTATCTTGTGGCACTCTTTTAATATAACCTCTTTGTGTCATAGTAATAGTGACTTCTTTTTCTTCTATGAGGTCTTCAATTTCAAAATCTTCATCAGATAGAATAATTTCAGTCCGTCTTTCGTCACCAAATTTATTTTTTATTTCAATCAAATCTGCTTTAATGATCGCCATTAAAATACTGTCATCTGCCAGCACTTTTTTATACCAAATAATTTTTTCTTGTAATTCACTATATTCATTTTCAACTTTGTCTCTCTCAAGGCCAGTCAAACGCTGCAATCTCATTTCCAAAATTGCTTTTGCTTGAATTTCAGATAAATTGAATTCATCCATCAAAGCATCTTTTGCAATATTTACATCCTCTGATCCTCTAATGACTTCAATCATACGATCGATGTTATCAAGTGCAATGCGATAACCTTCCAGTATATGGGCTCTTTCATTGGCTTTATTCAAATCAAATATAGTTTTTCTTGTTTCAATTTCCTTCTGATGATCCAAATAATGATTGAGCATTTCATATAAGTTTAGAAGTTTAGGTTCACCATTAACAAGGGCAATGCTATTCATAGAAAAAGACGTCTGGAGCTGTGTATTTTTATATAATTTATTTAAAAATATATTTGGATTGACATCTCTTCTGAGTTCTATTACAACTCTGATTCCTTCTCTATTACTCTCATCTCTTAAATCTGTAATGCCGTCCAATTTTTTATTTCTAACTAAATCGGCAATATTTTCCAATAATCTGGATTTATTAATTTGATATGGAATTTCTGTTACAATGATTTGATGTTTATTGTTTTTCATTTCTTCTATATTTACTTTAGATCTAATGACTGCTTTACCTCTACCGGTTCTATAACCTTGTCTTACATTTTCAACTCCCAAAATAAATGCGCCTGTTGGAAAGTCAGGTCCCGTAACAATTTCTATCAAATCTTCAACATCAGCATCGTCATTATCAATCATATAGACAATTGCATCAATTATTTCATTTAAATTATGTGGAGGTATGCTGGTCGCCATTCCGACAGCAATACCATTTGATCCATTCACAAGTAAGTTAGGGTACCTGCTTGGAAGAACCAAGGGTTCTTTTAGTGAGTCATCAAAATTGGGTCCAAATTCTACAGTATCTTTTTCAATATCCCTTAATAATTCAGATGATAATTTAGTCATTCTGGCTTCTGTATAACGCATGGCAGCAGCGCTGTCACCATCAATAGAACCAAAGTTTCCATGTCCATCAATTAAAAGATATCGAGTAGAAAATTCCTGTGCCATCCTTACCATGGCGTTGTAAACAGATTGATCGCCATGTGGATGATACTTACCTAAAACATCGCCGACAATACGAGCTGATTTTTTATGTGCTTTATCATGTGTAAAACTTTGTTCTTTCATCGAATAAAGAATTCTACGATGGACAGGTTTTAATCCATCTCTTACATCAGGAAGTGCTCTCGAAACTATAACACTCATCGCATAATCAATATAAGATTTTTTCATTTCATCATTTATATTTACTTCAATAATTTTATCACTCATCTATTTCACCTATATATCCAAATTTTTTACTTTTTTTGCATTTTGTTCAATGAATTCTCTTCTTGGTTCTACCTTTTCGCCCATCAATGTTGAAAATACCAAATCGGCTTCTATTGCATCCTCAATATTGACTTTAATCAAAGTACGATCTTCTGGGTTCATCGTTGTCTCCCAAAGTTGCACAGGATCCATTTCACCAAGACCTTTATATCTTTGAATGTCATTTTTAGTTCCTCTACCAATTCTCTCAAGAATTTCATTCAACTCAATATCATTGTAAGCATAGTAAATGGATTTGCCCTGCTTTATTTTATACAATGGCGGCATTGCAATATATATATTGCCTTCCTCAATCAAAGGTCGCATGTACCTGAAGAAAAATGTCAAAAGTAAAGTTCTGATATGTGATCCATCAACGTCCGCATCCGTCATGATTATTATTTTATGATATCTCAAAGTATTTAATTCAAATTCATCACCAATTCCACAACCAAAAGCAGTAATCATCGCTCTAATCTCAGTCGAATTGAAAATTTTAGAAAAATTTGCTTTTTCAACATTCATTATTTTACCTCTGAGAGGTAAGATAGCTTGATTTTCTCTATTTCTACCTTGCTTGGCACTACCACCAGCGGAATCCCCTTCGACAATATATATTTCACTTTTTGCCGGATCTTTTTCAGAACAATCAGCCAATTTACCTGGTAAAGTCATGCCATCTAAAAGACCTTTTCTTCTAGTAAGTTCTCTTGCTTTTCTTGCAGCTTCTCTTGCTTTAGAAGATCTTATACATTTTTCAATGATGACACGTGAATCAACAGGATTTTCTTCCAAGAAAGCTTGAATCAATTCATTTGAAATGGATTCTACAACACCTCTTATTTCACTATTTCCTAATTTTGTCTTAGTTTGTCCTTCAAATTGAGGTTCCTGCAATTTTACAGAAATAATAGCAGTCAAACCTTCCCTTACATCCTCACCAATTAAATTGATGTCTTTTTCTTTAAGCATATTGTTTTTTCTGGCATAATCATTGACAGCTCTTGTCATCGCACTTTTAAAGCCAATCAAGTGGACGCCGCCTTCATGGGTATTGATATTGTTTGCAAATGTAAAGATATTTTCTGAATAAGCATCTGTATATTGAAGAGCAATTTCAACTGTATTGCCATCTTTTTCAGATTCGCCATAAATAATATTTTCATGAATTTCTTTTCTATTTTTATTTAAATATTTAACAAATTCTTTGATACCACCTTCATAGTGATATACATTTTTTATATCATTTCTTTCATCTATCAAATTTATTTTTATACCTTTATTAAGAAAAGCCATTTCTCTTAATCGATTTGCCAAAGTCTCATAATTATATTCTAAATCTTCAAATATTTCATGGTCAGGCTTAAAAATAGTTTTTGAACCATTTGAGTCAGATTCACCAATTACAGTCAGTTCTTTTGTTGTTTTTCCTCTAGCAAATTCAATTCTATATAATTTACCATTTCTTTTTATCTCAACAATCAAATATTCAGAAAGTGCATTTACAACGGACGCACCTACTCCATGAAGTCCACCAGATACTTTGTATCCTCCACCACCAAATTTTCCGCCGGCATGAAGAATTGAATGAATAACTTCAACAGCTGGTTTTTGCATTTTTGAATGCATATCAACCGGCATACCTCTTCCATTATCTTCAACTTCAATTGAATTATCTTTTTTAATGATTACAGTAACTGTATCGCAAAAACCAGCTAAAGCTTCATCAATACTATTATCCACTATTTCGTAGACAAGATGATGAAGTCCTTTTAATCCTGTTGATCCAATATACATACCCGGTCTTTTTCTAACGGGTTCCAATCCTTCTAAAACTTGAATTTTATCCGCATTATATTCGGAACTTACTACACTATTCGACACTATTAATTCCTCCTGATTGTTCCATTATCTACAATATAAATAGATGAATTTTTTAATATTTCTTTATCAATGCCATCTAAATCTGTCGCTGTAATAAAAGTTTGAATTTTTTCAATAAATTTTAATAATAAATTTTTTCTTTTTTGATCTAATTCAGAAAAAACATCATCTAAGAGTAATACAGGATTTTCATCCAATTCATCAATAATTATATTTAATATACCTAAAATCATTGATAATGCTGCTGTTCTAATTTGACCTTGTGATCCATAAATTTTTAAATCTTTTTCATTTATATTAATATTAATATCATCTCTATGCGGTCCAATTGATGTAAAATTATAATTTAAATCTTTTTCTAAATTTTCTTTTAATAGATTTAAGAAGTTCTCTTCTATTTTATCATATTCTAAGATATTTTGTTTCATTACAGATGAAACATATTTAATTGATAACAATTCTTTTTCATCAGATAAATTTTTATGAATTTTTATCGCTTCATAATTTAATTTTTCAATTATTTCAATTCTTTTAATCATTATATTTTTTCCATATTTAACTAATTGTTCATCAATGGTTTCCATATATATTTTATCAATATTTTTAATATTCATTTTTTTTAAATAATTATTTCTTTGTTCAAGAACCTTATAATATTGAATTAAATTATTATAATATATTTTACTCATTTGAGAAATTTCTCTATCTATGAATTTTCTTCTTAAAGATGGACCTTCTTTTATAATTTTTAAATCATCAGGTGAAAATACTATGGCATTGAATTCTCCAACTAATTCCGACGTTTTGGTTATAGGCACACCATTTATTTTAATTTCTTTTTTCTTTTCATCATTCAATTTGAATTCAATTTTTTTAGTTCCACTTATGTATTCATAATTTATACCAAAAAATGAATTTTTTTCATTATGATTTATCAGTTGAATATCTTTAGTATTTCTAAATGATTTTCCATAACTTGCATAATATATTGATTCAATAATATTGGTCTTTCCCTGGGCGTTCTTCCCTATAATAAAATTAAGTTTATTTTCAAACTCAATTTCTTGATTTTTATAATTTCTAAAATTATAAAGAACGACTTTTTTAACTATCAATTTAATTCACACTCCACTATTGGGAAACAATTTTAAAAGTTTTATAAACACTCTCTTCTTCAATGTGTATTCTTACAACATCACCAATTCTTATTTTTTTACCTCTTTCAGTTATCTTGTGTCCATTTAAATCAATAAATCCTTCACTAATCAAATATTTTGCATGTCCACCAGTAGAAGCTATTCCTACATATTTAAGAAACTGATCCAATTTTATAAATTCTCCACTTATTTTAATATCTTTCAAATTTTTTCCCTCCTAAAAAAATCCTCTTACTTAAAAGAGGATTAATTTTTTAATTAGACATTCTTACCGGTAAAACCAAATAAATATATTCATTGTCATCAATCGGCTTTAATATGCATGGACTTAAACTTGATGATAATTCCAATATGACTTCTTCTGACTCAATTACCCTGAGAGCTTCAGTTAAATATCTAGGATTAAAGCCAATTTCAAATTTATCTCCTTCAATATTTATATTGACCTTGTCTTTTACACTTCCTATTTCACTGTTAGATGATATTTCTATATATTGACTTTCCAATGATAATTTAATAGTAGCTGATTTTGATTCTCTTGCCATCAATGATGCTCTTTCTATTGATTGATAGAAATCAGTCGTATTCACAATCACTTTTGTCTTAAAATCATTTGGAATTATTTGATTGTATTTTATGAATTCACCTTCGAGTATTTTTGAAATTATTTTTATATTATCAATTTCAAAGGCTATGTATTTATCAGTAATATCAATTCTTAATTCATTTTCTTTACTGTTGCTCAATATTTTCATCAATTCATTAAGTGTTTTACCAGGAATAACAGTTTTAGAGTTTTTTACATTTTCAATGCTAATTGTTTTTAAAGCAAGTCTATAGCCATCAATAGAAACTAATGTCGCTTTATTATCTAATATTTCAAATAAAGATCCTGTCAATATTGGTCTTGTTTCATCTTGAGAAACTGCAAAGATAGTTTGTTTAATCATATTTTTGAAAATATTTTGATCTATTTTTAAAGTTTGACTGTTTTCTATTACTGGCAGTTTTGGATAATCCTCTGCTTTAAAAGGAATTAATTTAAAATTTGAATGAAGACAATTTATTTCTACAAAATTGTTGTTCATATTGAAATCAATTGTTGCATCAGGAAGTTTTCTTATAATATCTCCAAACAATCTGGAATCTAGAACAATAGAACCTTCAATTTCTATTTGAGCTTCAATTAAAACTTCAATTGCTAAATTGAGATCATTACCTGTCAATTTTATTTTGTTTTGTTCTGTAGTAATCAATATACCTTTCAATATTTCTAAATTAGTTCTTGTTGATACTGCCTTTTGTACAATATTGATACCATTTATTAAGTCGCTTTGAAAACATGAAAATTTCATATAAACCTCCTGTATTTGTTTAGATATTATATATATATATAAACTAGTAGTAGTAGTAGGGCCTGTTGATATGTTGATAAGACTTTAAGATAATTGATAATCACTGATTTATGTTGTTAGTAAACTTGTTGATTAAAAAGCTTTAAAATAAGAGTTATCAACAAGTTTTTCAATAAATATTTAAATAACAGAAATCTGTTGATTATTCACCTTTTATCTTATTTGTAAGTGTTTTAATTGTAGATTTGAATTCATCACTTACTTTTATTTCATTTAATATCTTGTCATGTGCATGCATTACAGTAGTATGATCCCTTCCTCCAAATTCTTGTCCAATCTTAGGAAGAGATAAATTAGTGAGTTCTCTACATAGATACATGGCAATTTGTCGTGGATAAGAGATATTTCTCATTCTTTTTGGAGATGTTAGATCTTCTATTGTTATATTATATGTATTCGCTATGATTTCTTTAATTAAATTTGGTGTAACTTTAATTGGACCTGAGGAACTTAATATTTCTTTAAGTGCTTCTTCAGCTAAATCGACATTAATATTGTTATTGGTCAATGAAGAAAAAGCTATGACACGTATAAGTGCGCCTTCCAACTCTCTAATGTTCGATTTTATTTTTCTGGCAATATAATCAAAGACATCATTTGGAATATTCATATCTTCAAGTTCAGCTTTTTTTCTTAAGATAGCAATTCTGGTTTCGAAGTCAGGTGGCTGAATATCTGTAATCAGACCCCATTCAAAACGTGATCTGAGACGATCTTCAAGTGTCTTGATTTCTTTTGGTGGTCTATCGCTTGAAATGATAATTTGTTTGTTTGCCTGATGCAAGGCATTGAATGTATGGAAAAATTCTTCCTGTGTTCTTTCTTTTCCAGCAATGAATTGAATATCATCCACCAGCAAAACATCCAAATTTCTAAATTTATTTCTGAATTCTGTATTTTTATCATCTTTGATTGAATTGATCAATTCATTAGTAAAATTTTCAGAAGAAACATATAAGACTTTTGAATTTGGATTTTGATTTAAAATGTAATGTCCAATAGCATGCATCAAATGAGTCTTGCCCAATCCAACACCTCCATAAATGAATAGAGGATTATAAGCTTTTGCTGGAGATTCTGCAACTGCTAAAGAAGCTGCATGAGCAAAACGGTTGCTGTTGCCAATGACAAATTCTTCAAAGACATACTTAGGATTTAGTTGTGGAAAAGAGTCAAAATCACTGTAATTTTGTTTATCTCTTTGTTTTTTAGGTTTTTCTGAATAAAAATCAGAATTTTGTTCTGTAATAAACTTCAATTCATATGATCTGCTTGTGGATTGATAAAGTGAATTTATTATTAAATCAGAATAGCGAGATTCAAGAATATCTTTATTAAAAATATTGGGTGTTTTTAAAACAAATATATCATTGTCGATGGCAATGGGTTCAAGTGTTTTTATCCAGGTATTGAAACTGACACCTGTTATTTCATTTGAAATGATTTTTAATGTATTACTCCATATTTCATTTGTATTGCTCATTGTATCCTCCCAAAAAAAGTTATTAACAGTATTATAAACAGAAAAGTTGTTAATACGTCAAATTTAAAATAATAAGATTATCAACTATAGTTAAAAAAAACTGTTGATAAAAATGTAATTGTAACAAGTTTTCAACAATTATAATAAATGTTAATAATTGAATCAACAGGCTTAATGCGATTAAATTGAGTGATGTTGTTAATAAGTATGCAGTTATAAACAATTTTATCCACAAAATATGCAATTTGTGAAAAAAGTGAGTAAAATATCAACTTATCAACAGGTGTACTTAATAATAACAAATTTATACACAAAAAACAATGAAATGTGATATAATTATCCACAGTATATTTGTTGAATTTCCAAATCTTTTCTTGACATTAAAAAGGGTAAAAGATATAATAATTTCGCAGACTTTTTGTAGATATTATATATGAAATATATCTTTATAGATATTGATTGAGTACTAAGGAGGTGTAGATATGAAAAGAACGTTTCAACCTAATAGAAGACATAGAAGTAAAGTGCATGGTTTCAGAAAGAGAATGCAAACAACTGCAGGTCGTAAAATAGTTAAGGGTAGAAGAAGAAAAGGAAGAAAGAAACTTAGCGCATAAGACCGCATCATGTGGTCTTTTTTTATAATTTATAATAAATGGAGGATCTATGAATACCGAATCTCTTAAAAAAAATTATGAATTTAAAAATGTTTATAAGAGAGGTCAATCTGTAGTAGGTCGCTATTTAGTTGTATATTATTTAAAAAATAGACAGGGATTTAATCGACTTGGATTGACTGCAAGTAAAAAAGTAGGAAACAGTGTTGTAAGAAACCGAACAAGGCGATTAATAAAAGAAAATTTTAGACAAATTGAGTCTCATTTATCTCAAGGATATGATATTGTAATAGTAGCACGTGTTTCATCCGGTCATGCAAGTTATTATGATATCCAAAGCAATTTAAAAAAATTGCTAAAGGTATTATTAGTAGAAAGATAGGTATTTAAAATGAATAAAATTTTGATAGCAATTGTAAAATTATATCGAAAATATATTTCGCCAATCAAACCACCGACATGTAGGTTTTACCCAACATGTTCAGAATACTCATTGCAGGCTTTAGAGAAGTACGGCGCAGTCAAAGGCAGCTATATCAGTGCAAAGAGAATATTAAGGTGTCATCCATTCAATCCAGGTGGATATGATCCTTTAGAATAAATGTTAGGAGGAAAGTAATTTGATAGCAACACCTTTAGGGAGTATATTGAGTTTTATATTCAATTTTACTCATAATTACGCTATTTCGATTATTATATTGACGATTTTAATTAAAGTCATATTGTTTCCATTGTCGATATCACAAATACGTTCAACAAAGAAAATGAATGAGGTTCAACCTAAAATAAAAGAACTTCAAGCAAAATATAAGAATGATAAAGAGCAATTAAACATTAAAACAATGGAATTGTATAAAGAGAATAAAATCAATCCACTGAGTGGTTGTTTACCTTTAATAATACAGTTACCTATTTTGTTTGGGTTGTTTGCAGTATTGAGAGATCCTGCTCAATATGTGTTTGATGGATCATTGGAACTTGCAGCTGCAACAATGAGCCAAGGTTTCTTATGGGTTAAAGATTTAAGCATGCCGGATTTGATTTCAAATGTATGGCCTACAGGTCCTTCATTTTTAATTGCTTTACCGGGTATATTACCAATTTTATCTTCTATATCTACTTACATTCAAATGGCTACTATGAGTACAACTCAAAACTCTACTACAAAAACAATGGCATATACAATGCCGATTATGATTTTATGGTTCGGTAAATCTTTTGCTTCAGGACTTATGATCTATTGGACTGTCAGTAATCTATTCCAGATGGGTCAACAATATCTGATCAATAAGGTTTATAAGGCTTAAGTTATGAAATCAGTTATAAGAACGGGAAGAAATTCCAACGAAGCCATTGAATTGGCTTTAATAGAACTAGATGCAAGTAGAGAAGATGTAATCATAGAGATATTAGAAGAAGAAGTAAAAGGTATATTTGGCATATTCGGTACTAAAGACGCTAAAGTACAGGTAACGTTGAAAGAGGATGCGCATAAGATTGCAAAAGCGTTTTTACAGGATATGTTTAAAAATATGAATATGGATGTCCATATTGAATCAAAAGTTGAAAACAATGTATTAAATATAGAATTATCAGGAACTGAAATGGCTTTGCTGATCGGTAAAAGAGGTCAAACGCTGGACTCAATACAATATTTAGTGAGTTTAGTTGTCAATAAAAAAAGAGATGATTATATTCGTGTTCTTTTGGATACGGAAGACTATAGAGCTAAGCGCATGCAGACACTTGAAAGACTTGCAAGAAAAATGGCTGATAAAGCTAAGAATTTGCGTAAGGATATTATTCTTGAACCTATGAATCCATATGAAAGAAGAATAATTCATTCAACTCTGCAAAATAATCGTTATGTCAGTACAAAGAGTGATGGTGAAGAACCTAATAGACGTGTTATTATATTTTTAAAGAGATAGCTAAAGGGCCCAGTTCACACTGGGTTTTTTATGCTTTAAAGAGGTGATAAAGATGTTAAATGATACTATAGTAGCAATTTCGACTGCTTTAGGTGAATCTGCAATAGGTATAATCAGAATGTCTGGTGAAGATGCCATTCGAATTGCGAATGATGTTTTCAGACCTAAGAGTAAAGAAAAATTGATGGATTTCAGAAATAAAGAGTTGGTTTATGGCCATATATACAATGACAATAAAATTATTGATGAGGTTTTTGCTGTATATATGAAAGCACCCTTTACGTATACAAGAGAAGATATAGTGGAAATCAATTGTCATGGTGGAATAATTCCACTAAATCAGATTTTAAAACTTTTAATGAAAAATGGCGCAAGAATGGCTGAACCTGGTGAATTTACGAAACGTGCTTTTTTAAGTGGGAGACTTGATTTAGCGCAGGCAGAGTCTGTAATGGATCTGATCAGTGCCAAGACACCAAAAGGTTTTGATGTGGCTTTCAATCAGTTAGAAGGAAGGCTCTCATTAAAAGTAAAAGAAATGAGAAATGAAATTGTCACTATAATGGCAAGTATCGAAGTGGGGATTGATTATCCTGAAGAAGACATTGAAGATGTGACATTTGATGAGATAAAGAATCATTTGGAATCTATTAAAAATAAAATTTTGGATTTAATCAATAATTCACAGACTGGAAAAGTTTTAAGAGATGGATTAAATACTGTTATAGTTGGTAAACCCAATGTTGGTAAATCTTCGCTTATGAACGCTTTATTGAGAGAAGCACGTGCAATTGTCACTGATATACCTGGCACTACCCGTGATGTTATTGAAGAACACATCAATATCAAGGGAATTCCACTAAAGATTGTTGATACAGCTGGCATTAGAGATACTGATGACATTATTGAAAAAATGGGAGTTGAAAGGTCAAAGGACTATTTCAATCGCGCAGATTTAATAATATTTGTTCTTAATGCGGCTGAAGAACTTACAAAAGATGATATTGATATAATTGATTTGATTAAAGATAGAAATACAATAGTATTAATCAATAAAACTGATTTACCTCAACTAATTGACATGGATGTTATCAATAAATATATAAGAAATGATATAATTATACGAGGAGCTATTACACTTGAGCATGGTCTTGATCAATTAGAAGATAAAATAGTTGAAATGGTGTATGGAGATAAAATAAAAAAAATCAACGAGAATCCTATAATTTCAAATGTAAGACATATAAATGCGTTGGAAATGGCATATGAACAGACTATGGATGCAATAAAATCTGTAGAAAATAAAATGCCGTATGATTTTATTGAAGTTGATATAAAAAATATATATGATTATCTTGGAGAGATTTCTGGAGAGACAATTGAAGAAGATGTAATAAAGAAAATATTTAGTAACTTTTGTTTAGGAAAGTAGTGGTGAAGAAAATGATCAGATCAGCTGGAAAATTTGATGTTATTGTTATAGGAGCCGGACATGCAGGTGTTGAAGCCGCATTGGCTGCTGCAAGAATGGGTGCGAAGACAATTATGTTTTCGATTAATTTGGATTCTGTTGCAATGATGCCTTGTAATCCTTCTATTGGAGGTACTGGAAAAGGACATTTAGTAAGAGAAATTGATGCATTGGGTGGAGAGATGGGTCTTAATATTGATCGTTCGATGATCCAGTGCAAGATGCTGAATAAAACTAAGGGTCCAGCAGTGCATTCATTGCGTGCACAAGCTGATAAAAATAAGTATCACTCTGAAATGAAGAGAGTTATTGAAAATACAGACAATTTATTTTTAAGACAAGCTGAAGTAACGGATATAGTCATAGAAAATAAACAAGTTTTAGGAATAAAAACTTCAACAGGCTCTTTTTTCGAAGGAAAAACAGTTGTCCTGGCATCGGGGACCTATTTAGGTGGTAAAGTATTTATCGGAAACTCTGTTTTTAGCAGTGGTCCTAATGGGTTGGCACCTGCCAATAAGTTGACGGAAAGCTTATTGGAAAATGAAATCAGCATCCGAAGATTTAAAACTGGCACACCTGCCAGAATTAATAAGAGAACAATCAATTTTGAGAAAATGATTGAACAATATGGAGATTCGGATATTGAGCCTTTTTCATTTTTGACAGAAAAGATTGATATTGAGCAAGAACTTTGTTGGCTGAGCTATACTAATACATCTACACACAATATTATCAATCAGAATATTCATTTGTCAGCCATGTTCAGTGGCAATATTGAAGGAGTTGGACCAAGATATTGTCCATCTATTGAGGATAAAATCTATAGGTTTGCCGATAAAGATAGACATCAATTGTTTATTGAGCCCGAAGGACTCGATACAAATGAAATGTATGTTCAAGGAATGTCCACGAGTCTTCCTGAAGAAATACAAATAGAGTTTATGAAGTCAATTCCTGGACTAGAAGATGTAGAAATGATGAGGCCAGCTTATGCTATAGAGTATGATTGCATCGATCCGCTACAACTTAATTTATCTTTGGAATTCAAAGATATCAATGGACTTTTTTCGGCAGGGCAATCAAATGGTTCATCAGGATATGAAGAAGCTGCTGCACAAGGTTTAATAGCGGGAATCAATGCTGTTCAAAAAATTAAAAATGAAGAACCTTTAATATTGGACCGATCAGAAGCATATATTGGGGTACTTATAGATGATTTAGTTACAAAAGGAACAGATGAGCCTTATCGAATGATGACTTCCAGATCAGAGTACAGGTTGATTTTAAGACAAGACAATGCTGATATTAGATTAACCAGAAAAGGGTTTGCACTTGGATTGGCATCAGCTTTGAGATTGGAAAAGCTTGAAGAAAAAGAAAAATCTATGGTTTTGGAAATGGAAAGGCTGAAAGAAACTAAAATAAGGGCTGAATTTATTAACCCTGTCTTGGAGAAATTGAATTCAACTGTGGTGAAAGATTCAATGACGATGTTGGATTTACTGAAGAGACCTGAATTGAATTATGAAAATTTAGCTGCCATTGATATTGATAGACCTGAATTGAATAGAGATGTTATGAAAGAATGTGAAATTCAAATTAAATATACAGGATATATTTCAAAACAATTGGCTCAAATAAACAAATTCAAAGCTTTGGAAAATAAGTATTTGCCGCAAAATATCGACTATTCGCAAATTGACGGTTTAAGACTTGAAGCACGACAAAAATTGAACGATATCAAACCTTTGTCTATCGGACAGGCTTCACGTATTTCAGGAGTCAGTCCTGCAGATATTTCAGTATTAATGGTTTATATAGAACAGATGAGGAGAACAAATTCAAATGTTTAAACAAGATATATTAGAGAGAGAATTGAATAATTTAGGAATTGATGACAAAGATGTATTTTTAAAACTCATCAGATTTAGAGCGCTTATTTTAGAGTGGAATGAAAAAATAAACCTTACTACCATAACTGATGAAGAAGAGATGTATATCAAGCATTTTATAGATAGTTATTTGATTTTAGAGAATAACTTTATCTTTAAAAATAAAAAGGTTTTGGACTTAGGCACTGGTGCAGGATTTCCTGGAATTCCACTTTCTATTTTATTGAAAGATACAGAATTTTGTTTATTGGATGCAGTCAATAAAAAAATCAATTTTTTAGAAATAGTAATAAAGGATTTAAATTTAAAAAATGTCAATTTAATTCACGGTCGCGCAGAAGATTATGCGAAACAGGATGATTTCAGACAGAAATTTGATTTCGTAATATCACGAGCAGTTGCAGATTTACCTGTGTTATTGGAATATTCACTGCCCTTTGTAAAAATCGGCGGTTATCTTATTGCATACAAAGGAAAAAATTACACAAGTGAAATTGACCGTAGTGCAAATGCTTTGGATTTATTGGGTGGAGAAATCAAGAATACCTTCCATTACAATTTACCATTGATTTTCGATGATCGATATTTTATCATTATCGAAAAAGTTAAAGATACACCATTTAGATATCCGCGTAAAGCTGGAAAAGCAACAACAAATCCTCTTTAAAAGGTGGTAGTTAAGTCTATGAATAAATTGGTGATGATTAATATTGATGATATTATTCCAAATCCTAATCAACCAAGACTAGAATTTCAGCAAGATAAATTAAATGAATTGGCGGATTCAATTCAGAAAGTAGGGCTTATTCAACCTTTAGTAGTAAGAAAGAGTAGTTTAGGCTATGAATTGATTGCAGGCGAAAGAAGACTTCGTGCATCAAAATTGATAGGAATGTCTAAAATTCCTGCAATTGTATATGAAGTCAACGATATTGGAAGTGCAGCGATTGCTTTAGTTGAAAACATTCAAAGAGAACAGCTGAATTACATGGATGAGGCAATCAGTTATAAGCGGCTAGTAGATGAGCATCAGTTGACACAGCAGCAAATTGCCACAATAATAGGAAAATCACAAAGCTCGGTAGCTAATAAAATCAGATTGTTGAAACATTCAAAGCCGGTTATTTCTAAACTGAGAGATAATGGTCTGACAGAAAGACATAGTAGAGCACTATTAGATTTGATAGATGAAGATGAGAAATTATCGACAATTGATCATATCGTTAAAAGAAATTTAAATGTCAGTGAAACTGAAAAATTCATAGAACTTAAAAATACATCTATCAAGAAAAGAAAGCAAAAAGTTAAAGGTGTCATTAGAAATTATAAAATGTATATCAATACAATAAAAAATGCAATAAATGAGATTACAAATGCTGGCGTAAATGCTGCATATGATGTAGATGAAAGTGATGACGAAATCATAATCATGATAAAGATAAAGAAATAGTTCGCAAGTTGCGAACTATTTCTTTATCTTTAAGCATATTCAATATCATTTTTATATTTATTTTTTATCTTATAAAGAGCAGAGTCTGCAGATTTGAATAAATCTGTTTCATCTTTACCATTGCTTGGGTATTCTGCGTAACCGGCTGAAAGTGAAATATCGAAATTCAATTCTCTTCCATCATCCAAAATAGTGAGTGGTGTTTGTTTTTGTATGCGGTCGTAAATATTTTTGCAGATCTCCTTAGTGGATTCATTTATTATAATTGCGAATTCATCGCCACCGTATCTGAAGGCTTTATCATTTTCTCTTGTGCTGTCTGCGATGTTGTCAGCAATTTTTTTCAAAACCGAATCACCTATGTGATGTCCATATTGATCATTTATTTGTTTAAAATTATCAATATCAAGTATCATCAAACCCAGTTTTGTATTTTTTATTTTACTCAACTCAATTTCGTTTGTAAAATTACTTTTGAATGAGCTGAAATTATTCAGCTGAGTAAGATGATCTGTATTTGATTTATCTATCAACAATTGTTTAAAAAGTATATTCTTTTCTATAAAATGACCAATTATTATCGATGCTATGATAGTTGATATCATGTAAGTAATTGTAAAAAGATAGTGAACTTTCAACCTATCTTGGTAAACAAGAAACAATTTGATTATGCCAGCTAAATTCAGTGAAACTGATACAAATATTCCCAAATAACCAAATCTGTATGCTGTAAAAATTGAGAGCATATAGAGTATAGCTCCTATCATCGCATCTCCTATTGTGGTCAATAAATTCATAGATTCTATGAAAATCAATATTGCAAAGAGCAGTAAAATCAACATGAATTCTCTTTTATTTATTCTATTGTAATTTTGAACCAATTTATTCCATAACATAAATATACTCCCAAACCCAATTTCTTTAATTATATATTAAAAATTTATTAATTTAAACATAAATTTTAAAAATTTCATACGTTATTTGCGAATAATCAAAGCAATTTTATAAATAACTGTTATATTATTTTAATTCACTTGAAAAACACTTATAATGAATATATATAAAAGGAGAAGTGATTTTGTGGCAAAAGTAATTTCAGTGTTTAATCAAAAAGGTGGGGTTGGTAAAACAACTACAAATATCAATTTAAGTGTTGCAGTCGCAAAGCTTGGCAAAAAGGTATTGATTATCGATAATGATCCTCAGGGAAATTCGACAAGTGGCTTGGGAATTGATAAGTCATCTCTATCAAATAGTTTATATGAAGCTTTAGTTGGGGATGAAAACATAATAGAATGCATTGTTTCTACGGGAATTGACAATTTAGATATTTTGCCTTCAACACTAGCACTTGCTGGAGCAGAAATAGAAATGACAAATTTTGAAAGTAGAGAGTTCCTTTTAAAAAATATTTTAAGTGAAGTTAAAAATATGTATGATTTCATTTTTATAGATTGTCCGCCTTCTTTGGGACTATTAACACTGAACTCTCTTGTAGCTGCAGACAGCGTTATTATCCCAATACAATGTGAGTATTATGCTTTGGAAGGTGTTTCTCAATTGATGAATACTTTTAAATTGGTAAGAAAAAGTTTGAATCCTAATCTTGAAATTCAAGGTGTTGTATTAAATATGTTTGATAGTCGTAACAATTTATCAATTCAAGTAGCAGACGAAGTGAAAAATTACTTCCAGGGAAAAGTTTATAAATCAGTAATTCCCAGAAATGTCAGATTAGCTGAAGCACCGAGTTATGGCATTTCAATTTTCGACTATGACAATTCATCTAAAGGTGCGATTGCCTATCAAGAATTGGCAGAAGAATTTATTTGGTTAGAGGGGGAACAGTTTTGATAAAAAAGAAAGCATTAGGTAAGGGATTGGGAGCGTTGATTCCTGAGTTGGATATTTTAGAGAAAATTACTGAGAATGATCAGATAATTGAACTAAATATAGATGAAGTATTCCCAAATAGAAATCAACCTAGAAAAGAATTTGATGAAGAAAAATTGAAACTATTGCAGGATTCGATTGAAAGCAATGGTATCATACAGCCAATCATTGTTTCGAAAGAGAAGGTAGGATATCAAATTATAGCTGGGGAGAGACGATGGAGAGCTTCTAGAATGGCTAACCTGAAGAAAATACCTTCAATCATTAGAAGTTATGACGATTTGATGAAAGCTAAAGTATCTATTATTGAGAATGTGCAAAGAGATGATTTGAATCCTGTAGAGGAAGCGAGAGCTTATGAGTTGTTGCTGAAAAATTATGATTTAAGTAAAACAGAGTTGGGTCAGTCGATAGGTAAATCTAGATCGTATATAAGCAACATGATTCGAATACTAGAATTGGATGAAAGTATTTTAGAGTCAATCAATGTTGGTGATATAAGCTTCGGACATGCTAAAGCATTGTTAATGTTTCCTGAAGAAAAACGCATAGTGTATTGGATTAAGACGTTGAAAGATAAACTATCAGTTAGACAACTTGAGAAATTGACAAAAATACCTGAAAAATCAGATGTAGTTAAGATTCCTAAGGATCTGGAAATAATTAAACTTGAAAAAAAATTATCAGATTCTTTTGGTACAAAAGTCCTTATAAAAATGGGCGAAAATAAGGGTAAAATAGAGATCGACTTTTATGATGAAAAGGATCTTGAACGAATTATAGAATTGCTGCGTAACTAACGGAGCTTTTTTCGTTATAAATATAAATTTACTTTGGAAAGGAGGGTTATCTGTCATACGAAGACAGATAACGTTTCACGTGAAACAAGAATATGAATATCAATACATGGATGTTTTTACAGATCAAGGCTTTGGCGGCAATGGCGCATGCGTTTTTAACGATTTGAATTTTACTAGACAAGAAAAACAGGCATTTGCAAGAAAAATCGGCCTATCGGAGACGATTTTTATAAAAAAGACTGAAAGTGAGTACTATTTCGAATATTTCACTCCAGAATCAGAAGTTGATTTATGTGGTCATGGAACAATAGCTGGAATTCAATATATCAAAGAAAAATTCAACGATCAGCCTAATGAAGTTATGACTAAAAGTGGTAAAGTGAATATAGAATATAAAGGGAATATCATTTATATATTTTTGGGTGAAGCTGAATTCATTAAAGATTATGATGATATAGATGCGCTATCTGATATAACTGCTTTAGATAAAAAAGTGATTAACATGGAAAATTTAACACCTAAAATATTCAGAAGTGGCATATCAGATTTAATAATGCCTGTAAAAGACTATGATTCACTGATGAATATAAATATCAGTAAAGAATTGCTGATAAAATTGAGTATCAAGGAAAACATTGTCGGATTGCACTGTTTTACAATTGATGAGGGGCATATTTATGCCCGGAATTTTGCGCCCCTTTATGGAATTGATGAAGAATCAGCTACAGGAACATCAAACAACAGTGTTATCTGTTATTTAAGAGAAAAAAATCTTCTTTTGTTCGATTTTGGTGTGATTTCACAGGGTACTAATAACGAAATAGGTAAAATATATTATCTTATAAAAAATAATAAAGTGTTTATAGGTGGAGAAGTTGTTAAAAGGAACAATAAGTACGATTTGAGCAATAAATAATTGTAAAGTGTGTATAAGGAGGTTCTTTATGAGGCATGCATTAATAATCATTAATCCTGTAGCGGGTAAGGGAAAAGGGCTTGTACTGAAAGATAAATTACTTAGCATGTTTAATGAAAAAGGTATTACATATGACTTGGTTATAAGCGAATATGTAGGTGAAATTGAAGAAATCAGCAAAAAAATAGACGAGGATATCTATAATGAACTCATTGTAGTTGGTGGTGATGGCAGTATTGTCGAAGCTCTTGGTGGGATAATAGGTAAAAATATTAAATTAGGCATTGTACCTATAGGGACAGGTAACGATTTTATAAGGAGTTACGATGGAAAAATAGACGTAAAAAAGGCAATTGACAATATTTTGCGAGGTGAAACCAATAAATCGGATATCGGTTTGATCAATGGGCACTATTTTATTAATGTATCTGGTTTTGGAATGGATAGTTACATACTGGAAAATCTAAATAAAATAAAAAAAATCATAAAAGGGTCATTAGCCTATACAGTAAGTACTTTCTATACTTTGATTAGCTATAAGAGCAAGAAAATATCCTTTGAGATAGATGGGGTAAATTACAAAAGAGAAATAATGCTTGCAGCAATCTGCAATGGTATCTATTTTGGAGGAGGGATGATGATATCACCTAATACTAAGGTGGATGACGGCCTATTTGAACTAGTGATAGTGAATAAAATGAAAAAGTTGAAATTCATAGGTGTTTTTCTGAAAGTTTTCAAAGGAACTCATATTGAATTGAAAGAGGTAGAAGTATTTTCAGGCAAAGAATTCAAAATTATTTCTGAAGAACGAATTCCACTGAATGTAGACGGCAATATTATCGGCAATACACCCGTAACGGCTAATATCACGGAATATCAAATAGAAGTTTTCAGCTAGAAAGTGAGTGTTACTATGAAAGATATGATTAAATTATTTACAGTGTTAAATATATTCTGGCTACTATTGACCAATTCACTTTATTGGATTGATATTGTAATTGGATTGATTTTCAGCAGTGTTGTTTCATATTTTTCATTCAAATTGCTTCAGAAAAGAAAAATTGTTTTGCCGAGCATAAATATTGTAATAAAGTACATCGTAGTGTTGATATATGAAATATTCATATCTTCTTTCTATCATATCTTAAGAATTATTTCTAACAATGAAGAGAACATAGTTGTTTTCGAGTTGGATTTTGAGAAAAGAGATACTTTAGAGCTCGTTATGATAGCTAATTTTATTACTCTTACACCTGGTACAGTTTCAATAAAAATAAGCAATAATACAATAAAAGTTGTCACTATAGAATCTGAAGTAGGATCCAGTGAAAAAACAAAGAAAAAACTACTTGATTTATTCAATATGATATTTGAAAGGTGAAATTATGATAATAAATATAACTTTAATGATTTTATTGATTGCAATTATAATTTTTGTGTTCAGATTGATTTTGATAAATGATATTCACGACAAATTGCTAAGCCTAAATTTACTGACGATTAAAGTGATATTGTTTCTATCTGTTCTAGCCATCTATAAGGATGATAAATTCATATTAGATATAGCGGTAGCCTCAAGCATGATTGGATTTATTGCTACAGCCATATTAATTGTCTATTTTGGAAAGGATGATAAAATTGAGTAGTATACTATTAATTATTGCCTGGATATTTATCATATTTGGCATCATAGGGATATTTAAATTCAAGAAATTCTATTCAAAACTCTTGACGAGTAGCAAAATAGACTCCGCCAGTGTCATTTTAATATTTTCAGGGTTGATGTTAACATCTAAAGATTGGTTTTTTATTTCACGCTTTCTATTGATCATGATTTTTATACTGATAACCAACCCAGTAACTACACATCTTATTGCCAAGAAAAAATATTTGGAGAAAAAATAATGGAATTAATTATAATATTGAGCATTTTAATCATTCAAATTGTACTGACTGTTGCAATTATATTTCAAAAAAATTTATATTTTAGTGTTTTGTATATGGCTATAACCTCTATTTTATCTTCTGTCCTGTTTATTATATTTAATGCACCCGATATTGCATTGGCAGAAATTTCTGTCGGCAGCACTTTAATTCCATTTGTTTACATAATTTCCATTACAAAACAAAAAGAATTTGTTGTAATGGATGAATCAAAGGATCCGAACAGCAACCAAATTATAAGTGATATAAATATTTTCTGTTCAAATGAAAAATTAAAAATGATGAAGATTTACCAACGTTCTAGTAAAGACTTTGAACTGAATGAAGTCTTTAGAAAAAGCAATATCGATGTGATTATACAAAATAATAATGGTTATTATGAGCTGATTTCAAAAGAAGCTTCACATATAAATGACAAAATTATAGAATACTTAAATAAGAAGAATTATAATTTCAAGATTATTTATACAAGGATTGGTGAAAATGTTCAAGAAGATTAAAATTGGCGTATTCATAGGTTTGCTCCTAATATTGCTTGTTAAAATTATAAACGTATTTCAGATATTGCTGAGAGATTCAGAAATATACCATTATGAAAAGATGCTTGGCGACATGATAGGTGAAGTCTATTCTTCAAATTTTGTTACTGGGATTTATCTTGATTATCGGCTGTATGACTCGATTTTTGAAGCAACTATTTTATTTGCAGTCGCAACAGGGATCATATTTATGGTAAGAAAAGATATTGAAATGATTGAGCATCTATCAATAAAAAGAATTAAAATACTTAAGAAATAATTAGGTGAATTTATGGAAGATTCAAAGATATTTTCAACTGTAAGCACATTGATATACCCATTTTTACTAATGTTCGGGTTCTATATCGTCATTAATGGTGATTTATCACCTGGCGGTGGATTTCAAGGAGGCGTAATTTTCGCCACGTCTTTCTTTATTAGATACTTGATAAGTAAAAAAGATCCATTCAGTCTCATTCTTCTAGCGAGAATTGAAAAGATTTTATATATCTTTATTCTTTTGTTCATTTCATTGAGCATGCTTACAAAAGCAGAAATGTTTACAAATTTCATTATCTCGGAAGAAATTTCATATCAAAGGTTATTTTTGGTCGCGTTGAATTTTTTAATAGGACTAAAGGTTACCGCGGGAGTCATTTCAATTATTTCTTCTTTTATTGAGGAGGGTGAACTATGATTATAATTTTTTTTATTTCAATAGCCATGGTTGCCTCTATAGTCGGTTTGGGTGTCAGTAAAAATATAATAAAATCAATCATGTTTTTAAATTTACTTCAGGCAAATATTATTCTTTTGTTTATTTCATTCAACTATCATGAAGAATTAGTGCCCCCTATTTTCAATGGAAATTTAGAAAATTTTTCAGACCCCTTGCCACAAGCCTTGATGATTACCGCTATTGTAATAGGTGCCTCAGTTACAGCTTTAGCATTGATGTTTTCTATAAAAATATTCCATCATTTTGGTTCACTGGAATGGGATATTATAAAAAAAAGGATTGATTAGATGGAAAAATTGATATATTTGCCAATTTTTTTGCCCATTATATTGGGAGTTATCATATATCTTATAAACTTAGACAAAATGTATTTTTTAATATATGTTTTAGAGATTTTTTTGATGATAATCAGCATTAATTTTTATAATGTAGTTGATTCAGGTAAAGTAATCTATGAAGTGATAGGTGGCTGGGAAAAGATTATAGGAATTGGCTTGAAAATCTCCAGTATAGAAGCTGCATTTTTGATTCTTTCTACGTTTCTATTTACCGTAATATTGATTTATATTCAAAAAAATAAAGATCATGATTTTAAATTTCTATTTTTTATTCTCCTGCTTCAAGGCAGTTTTAATGGTTTTGTTGTAAGTGATGATATTTTCAATATATTTGTCATGCTCGAATTGATTACTATCATTTCCACTATTTTAATTATTTACAAAAAAGATGCACATTCTCTTAAAGCAGGCATCTACTACTTATTATTCAATTCTGTAGGCATGATGTTCTTTTTGATAGGAATAATAATTTTATATATAAAATTTGGAACTTTAAATTTGACTTATATAAAAGAAGTCATTCAACCTGGATGTTTTGATAATTCTTTGAAATTGGCAATTATATTTTTTATCAGTGCCTTTGGCGTTAAATCTGCAGTATTTCCAGTCTATGACTGGCTCCCTAAAGCGCATAGTGCTTCTTTGACATCAATTTCAGCGTTGTTGTCAGGACTTTTAGTGAAAACTGGCGTAATAGGCTTGATGAAAATCACACGTGTATTTGATTGTGCCAACTATTCAGAAGTGTTTTTATATTTAGGTATTGCGACTGCTTTTCTAGGAGTTATTTTCGCATTTAGCCAAAAAGATATAAAACAAATACTATCTTTTCACACAGTTAGTCAAATTGGGTTGATTATGATCGGGTTTTCGATTAATATAGATATTGCAATGATATATCTTATCAATCATTCTGTTATAAAAAGTCTTCTTTTTTTAACTACAGGTATTATAATAAATAAATATGGTGATAGAAGAGTCAATAAAATCAGAGGCTTGTGGCATAATTCAAAGTATTTATCCATAGTGTTGATTATTGCAGCCCTATCTTTAGCGGGATTGCCATTTACTAGCGGTTTTATTTCCAAGTCAATATTAGGGACTAGTATTCATGGATTTACTTTTATTTTAGTCGTATCGATAAATTCTTTTACTTTTGCTTCAATGATGAAGATATTAAGTATTTTAAAAGGAACAGATGATAGAAAATTTGAAGTAAATAAAAGAAAATATTTTTCTCTCGGAATTCTCGTATCAGTAATTTTCATCATGGGTATCGCATATATAGATTTTGATGCATCCATATTCTCAGGGCTACAGTATCTGAAAGTTAAAAACCTTTTAAAGTTTATGACTGAATTTGCAATTGGGATGTTCCTATTTATGAAGTATGGGAGAAATGAACTTAAAATAATGAATAAATTAAGACATTTTACTGTTCCATTTTATGATGGTGTAATCTTGCTCGTTTCATTTATTTTAATTCTCATATATATTTTTTAACATGCACTCGTAGCTCAGTAGGATAGAGCAACCGCCTCCTAAGCGGTAGGTCGTCGGTTCGACTCCGGTCGGGTGCGCCAAAGGGCTAATTTAGCCCTTTTTTTATTTTTTGACAAATATAGTTTTTTATCTAAAAAGCAATAAAAATATGTATAGAGCAGAAAGATTCAAGAAGCTTCAAATAAATTCACGAGTATAAGGATGGGACAAAATCAATCCATGTAATTGTTTAAAATAAATTTAAATTCATTGTCTATGAATTAAACTTATGCTATCATTTATTTGAATATTCTAATATTGGAATATATGAATAAACGAGGAGGGGATAGTCATTACAAAAAGTGATTTGGAGAAGTTAAAGTACTTAGAGCAAAAGGCAGACATTCTAAAAGCCATTGCTCATCCTATCAGATTATGCATTCTTGATTGTCTTAGAAGTTCAGGAGATTGCAATGTTTCTTATTTGATTTCCAAGGTGGATAAGCCACAGTCAACAGTTTCTAGACATTTGTCGCGTTTGAGAGCTTCTGGAATTGTTGAAGGAACAAGAAACGGCTTGGAGATTCAATATAAAATAGCCAATGAAGATGCAAATTGTATTATCGATCTTCTTATGAAAGAATTAAGAGAACAGGGGGAAAATTTAAAATGAATAAGTTCATTACAACTTTTTTAGTCATTTTTATTCCTTGGATTTTACTCACAGGATTAAATATTATGGAAATTGCCTTAGGTGGTATTGTATCTATCATTATTTCAGTTATTATTTCTAAGCAACTGGATTATGGTATGAATGTATACAGTATACCTAAGGTTTTTAAATTTTTGTTTATTTATATTCCGGTCTTTATAGTTGAGTTGATCAAAGCGAACTTGGATGTTGCTATCAGAGTTCTAAATCCAAAATTACCAATTAATCCTGGATTTGTGAAGATACCAACAAATATCAAAAGTGACTACGGAAGATTAACACTGGCAAATTCAATTACACTAACACCTGGAACATTGTCAATTGACGTGGATGATCAATTTGTCTACATACATTGGATTGATGTTAAAGGGAACTCACCTGAAGAATATCAGGCGAATGTATCAAGCTCTTTTGAAAAACTGTTAGGAGGGATATTCAAGTGATAAATTACATCGTTTTTGGACTTATTGGTATTGGAATATTCTTCAGTTTGATTCGATTGATTAAAGGGCCGTCATCTTTTGACCGTGTACTAAGCCTTGACGTAATGAATATTATTATTTCTGGGACAATTGTTTTTATAGCATATATATTCAATAATGAACTGTATTTAGACATTGCGATTGTTTATGCGATTTTAGCTTTCTTGGAAACAGTTGTGTTTGCTAGATACTTGGAGGGACGCTCATGATAATTATCACATACATATTAATGGTCATTGGGGCATTTTTCTACGCGATTGGCGGATTGGGAATTTACCGTATGCCAGATTTATTTAATAGAGCTCAAGCTGGAACAAAAGCAACTACACTCGGCACATTGTCATTATTACTAGGCATTGGGGTGGCTAATCCTGCTTGGCTGCCAAAAATTTTCATCATCATCATTTTCATCGCTGTCACTAATCCGGTAGGAAGTTCGGCACTTGCAAGAGCAGGCTATGTGACAGGTGTCGCAAAATATGAGGGCACTGTAATCGATGAAATGCAGGGATACTTTGTTGAGGAGTGTGAAATAGATGAATAGTGTCAATATTGTTGAAGTTATAGTCGCAGGACTATTGATATTGTTAGGATTCTTGGCTGTAAATTCTAAAAAAATGATTACTGCCATTATCTATCTTTCTTTGAGCAGTATGCTTGCAGTCCTTAGTTTTGCAATAATGAAAGCGCCTGATGTTGCAATTACAGAAGCTGTTATTGGATCTGGTCTTATAACTGCAGTATTCTTATTTACTTTATTAGTGTTTAAGAAAGTGGGTGACGAGTAATGAAGAAAATAGTTGCAATTGCATTATTGGTTTTCATAGGTGCGTTACTTTTCACTGGAATATATGCTATTGATGGTTTTCCCAAGTATGGAGAAGCAAAAGTAGCTGATAGAGTTTCAGAAGGTTACATTATGAAAAATGTCACAGAAGCAAATACTGACGTTGTTTATGGAGTATCGACGAATTTAGAGACAGGATCAGCAAATTATGTCACTTCGATTGTAGTCAATTATAGATCTTTTGATACATTGGGTGAAGTAACAGTACTATTTGTTTCATCATTGGGAATTTCACTTCTACTTGGAGGATTTTCAGGTAAGTTGAGAAATAGATGTAAAGCGAATTTTATTTTAAGAATGGGTTCAAAAGTTGTATTTCCATTGATTATAATGACAGGAGTCTATATTTTCATTCATGGACACTTATCTCCTGGTGGTGGATTCCCTGGCGGAAGTATGATTGCATCAGCGATACTACTTTTGTACTTGTCAGATGAAAAATTCAGAGTCAACATTGAAAACTTTAAAAAGACGGAAAGTACTGCAGGAAGTTTATATGTAATTATAGGATTATTGGGTCTTGTGATATCAAATTATTTCCTCAGTAACTTTATCAACACAGGAACAGTAGGCGCTTTACTTAGTGCAGGCATCATTCCAATCATTTATGTTTTAGTTGGGTTGAAAGTTGGTTCTGAGTTAACAGGCGTGATTACAGATTTCCTAAAAGAGGAGGTCGAATAATTATGATACAATACGCTGGAATTATTTTAATGTTGATAGGAATTTATGGTTTATTGACAGATAAAAATGTAATAAAGATTATTGTTTCATTGAATGTATTTGAATTAGGATTAAATGTATTTATTATCTCTGTAGGATTTGTAAAAGATGGTGTCGCACCAATTTTGACTTCAGTTAATAATCATTCAGGTTTAATATTTGTTGATCCATTGCCTCAGGCATTAGTGCTGACTGCAATTGTTATTGGTCTTGGAACAACAGCACTTGGACTGGCCTTTGCAAGAAGAATCTATATGAAATACGGAACATTGGATCTTGAAGAGATAGGAGGTAATAATTAATGATGAATCCAGTTTTATTGATTGCAATTCCTTTATTATTAGCTTTTCTATCTATTATCCTAAAACACTATAAAAGTCAATTGCTGCTTTTAGGCTCAGCAGTGAATATGATTTTAATTTTTGGTCTACAAAAAGGTGAATATATAATCGGTGGATTCAAACCGCCATTTGGTATCAATCTTGTTTTAGATGATTATGCTTTCATAAGCATTTTAGTAGTCAATGGACTTTTTCTAGTAATCAATTTGATGTCTTTTGATAAAATAGATAAATTGGGGACAGTACTACTTGTATCCCTGGCAGGACTGAACGGAATGTTGTTGACTGGTGATTTATTCAACTTGTTTGTGTTTTTGGAAATCACTTCAATCACTGCCTATATTCTTTCCTCGGTATCAAAGAAATATCAGTATTCATTCAACTACTTAGTGCTTGGTACCCTTGGTTCAGGTCTGTACTTGTTTGGATTGATCATACTCTACAGTGTATTCGGAAGCTTGAATATGGCAGATATAAGCAAGCAAATGGCAACTGCGAATTTAAATCAGATGCTTATTCCAACATTTCTTATATTCGTCGGACTTGCAGTAGAAGCTAAAATACTGCCTTTCAATGGTTGGGTAAAAGGTGTTTATGGTAATGCCAACAGTCTAGTGGGCCCGTTGTTTGCATCTGCCTATGCAGGAACAATGTTGTTTGTTTTCGGTAGAGTTTTTGTCCAAGTATTGATGGTGTCAAGTTACTTGAAAGTGACCTTAATCATTATAGGTGCAGTTACACTTTTAGCAGGTGAGGCAGCAGCGCTTAGCAAAACAAGAATAAGAGAAATTCTACTTTACTCAAGTATCGGACAATCTGGTTTGGTTGTAGCTTTATTTTTAAGTGGATTGGTTTTCCCTGCAGTTCTACAGATATTCAATAATATATTTTCAAAAGCAGTCATGTTTACAATTGGTGGAAAAATGGCAGATGATACAGGTACAGATGAAGCTGATGAATTGCAAGGTGCATTCTTAAAAAATAAATTGGCTGGATTGAGTTTTACAGTAGCGGCATTTTCATTGATAGGATTGCCTTTATTCTACGGATTTTATTCAAAAATCAATTTGCTTTTAGGGATTTTCAGTTTGAATAATTTCTGGTTGCCAGTTGTCATACTATTAGGAACAATCATAGAAGGTGTTTATTTTATCCGTTTGTTGGTTAAATTGTGGACACCGGGTGAAGAAGGTCATATTTCAACTGAAGAATATGCAACTAAATTCACTATCAAAATAGAATTAGCAAAAGTGATAGGTGTTGTCTTTTTATCAGCAATACTCATTATTGCAGGAATATTGCCAGGTATGGTTAGAAACAACTTAACGGAGTCGGGTCAATTACTCAATGAAGAATCCCCTTCGTATATGTTTGATTTAGAAGGAGGGATATAAATGAGCTTTGATCTATTGATATTAATGATGTTTGCTGGAGCTTTTCTTGCTTATCTGATCTCCAAATCAAACAGTGAAGCTGGTGGTATCTCGACAGTTGTCATTTCACTTATTAGTCTTGTTTTATTGTTGTTAGGCAAGAGTCAAGTTGGGAATGAGTTTGCAATTTTGTATATGACATTCAAAGTAACTACAATTGGCTGGTATTTTTCAGCTGTAATGATTTTAGTTTACTCAATGACTTCATTCTTCAATTCTTATTGGATGAAGCAAATGTTATATCCAAATGCATATAATTTTCTTTATCTGTTTTCATTGGCAGGAACAGTGGGTCTGTTTTTTGCAGCAGATTTAGTGACATTGTTCATATTTTGGGAAATGGTTGTTTGGTCTTCAACTTTCATAGTACCTTTAGGAAAATCAAGAAGAGCGGCAGTTGTTTATTATACAATAAGTTCAATCGGTTCAATGGCGACGCTGTATGCAATCATGCTGCTTCATGCAAAATCAGGCACATTCATTATAAGTGAAGCTTTTGCATGGCTTGCAACAGATCCTACTATGGCAACCATTGTATTTTTTATATTTATTTTAGCAGGGTTGACAAAGATCGGTATTTTTCCATTCCATATCTGGTTGCCACTTGCACATGGAAGCGCACCACATACGTTTTCTCCGGTACTTTCAGGTGGTTTGGTAAAAATGGGCGCATTCATCGCTTATATGAGCGTAGGTGTATTGCCTGCATATCAAGCATTTTCAGGTAGCTTAAAAATTATGGGGATGCCAATACAGATTTATTTATTGATGGTCCTAGGTGCAATCAGCATTGTACTTGGAACACTTATGGCAATCAAACAGGATGATGCAAAAAAACTGATTGCTTATTCATCTGTAGCGAATGGTGGATATATTTTAATAGGCATCTTGATGATGGACCAACTTTCTTGTGCAGGTAGTTTGATGCATCTATTCAATCACGCAATCGCATCAGCTGCAGCATTTTTGACAATCGCTGTGGTTGCTCATAGAACAGGCACTACTAAAATTTCTGAACTTGGTGGCATGATTCACAGAATGCCTGTAACCTTCACTGTGTATTTGATTTCTATCATCTCACTGGCTGGAATTCCTCCAATGGGTGGTTTTGTATCTAAATGGTTGATTATTCAGGGATTGGCTGATAAAGGCCTGTTGTTTATGGCTTTGGCTGCCTTCTTTGGTTCAATCGGTTCATTCCTATATGTTTTCAGACCATTAGCGGCAGTATTTCTTGGTCAGCTTGCACCAAAAAATTATGAACTTGAAGGGGCTACACTTATGATGAAAATACCGATGGTAATATTATCGGCTTTAATCATATTCTTTGGTGTCTTCCCAAGATATATTTTAGAAGTAATTGGTGAGATTCAGTCATCGATTGGCATTACACCTATACAACTTGAAGGTAATGCGATTCAAGCAATTAATGGATTATTGAATTCATACCATGTATTTGTCATCTTTGGGTTTGGTTTCTTGATTTCATTAGCTATTTTCATGTTGTTGCAAAAGAGTAGAAAAGTGGGTTTAATGGATACATTTACATCAGCTGAATTTATTCACACACCTGAACTGTATCATTACTCACATGATTTCTACGCACCATTTGAAAGACTATACAAGAATCATCCTTCTGTTGAAAATTTCTTGGTGAATATCGCCAATAAATTTGATGAGCTGGGTCAAATGGTCAATGCGCTGTTCTTCAGCCATAAACCAAGTATTACAGTATTTTGGATTACAGTTGTAACCGCTATCATTTATCTAGGAGGTGCTAGAATATGAATTTAATGAATTTGATCTATGCCTTTGGATTATTGTTGTTTGCATTTGTACTTCAAACATCTATAACAGGTATCAATAGAAAAGTAATTGCACGTTTACAAAGAAGAAGAGGACCAAGATGGTTCCAGCAATTCATAGATATTTTTAAAGCACTGAGCAAGAGCTCTACAAGTCACGGTTGGATATTCGATTTTGGTGTAGTAATGGCATTGGGTGGTATAATGGCGACAGCTATGTTTATTCCGATAGGCCCACTTCAAGCACTGCCAGGATTAGATAATATTTTTATCATTGCATATGTTCTTGCAGTAGGTATGCTAGGAATGGCAATGAGTGCATCCGGTTCAGGCAATCCATGGGCAAGCATCGGTGTCAGCAGAGCGCTGACAAATATGCTGGCATATGACATACCATTCATGGTTGTGATTTTTGGTTTGATTTTCGCATATGACACATCATCACTTTCAGGGTTTGCGGCTATTCAGCAAGAAGGTGGCATTTTAGGATGGAATATCATCAGATTCCCATTAGGTGGTCTTGTGGCTATGATTTCACTACAAGGGATGCTTGGAAAGAAACCATTTGACTCATTCATTGCACCTGCAGAGATTGCATCTGGACCGATGGTTGAATACGGCGGAAGACATTTGGGAATGTTGTTTCTACTTCATGAATTTCAAACTTTTGTCGAAGTTTCATTGATTGTCCATATTTTCTTTGGTGGTGGAGCAACAGTACTTGAGTATGTTGTGAAATATGCTTTGATTTACACATTTATGAATATTGTTTCAAATATATTGCCTAGATTCAAAATTGATCAAGCGGTCACTTTCTTCTATAAAGTACCACTTGCACTGGCAATGATTCAGAGCTTGCTTATTATAGTAACAGGATTGGGGGTGGCGTAAATGTTTAATATCGTTGAAGATACTCAAAAGACTAGAGAAGATACCCGAAAAACATGGGAAAAAATTGCCGATTATTTTAGAGCAAATTCAATTTGGATGAAATGGTACTGTACAGGATGTGGCGCTATGGAAATGCCACCGACAATGACTTCTCGTTTCGATATGGAACAGCTTGGCATGGGTCCGATGGCAACACCTAGACAAGCAGACGTCCTTTTAATTACAGGCTATTTGAGTGCTAAAACACTTAGAAGAGTTATATATTCTTATGAGCAGATGCAAGATCCTAAATATGTTATTGGATTCGGATCATGTACACTGAATGGAGGCATCTACTTTGACTCATATGCGACTATGACAAGATTGGACCATTACATTCCAGTTGACTTATACATCGCAGGGTGCATGCCTAGACCAGAAGCTATCATGAATGCATTTGATACTTTGATTGCAATGATAAAAAAGGGTGAAGCAAAAGGTTGGAAGCATTATCAGGATAATTACGAATGGTATAATGCCAACCAGATTCACTCATTGAAGGAGGTACGCGTTAAAGATGAATTCCATGAATAGTATTGTAGATGATTTAAAAGGAAAATTCGACATTATTAATGTTGTTTTCCCTGATGACATGCAAATGGCTGTAGATGTTGACAAAAACGATGTACATACTGTACTTTCTTATTTGAAGACAATTGGATATAAACAGCTTAGCTTGATGTCTGGAGTAGATTGGATTAAAGAAAATGAATTTGAAGTAGTGTTTATTGTTTTCAATTGGGACAATGGAATCCACATTTTACTCAGAACAAGATTAGATAGAGAAAATCCAGTTTTTAGAACAATTACAGGTATTTACCCTGGTGCACAATATTATGAAAGAGACATCCATGAGTTCTTTGGCATTGAATTTGAAGGAAACCCAATGTCTTATAAGGATTTGTTCCTTGAACTCTGGGATGAGATGCCTCCAATGAGAAAAGATTTTGATCCATTGGCATATTCACAAGATAAATTCCCAGAAAGAAAATATGAATCACAATTTATTCCGGAAGTAGGTGTCATTAAATAATGAAAGAAGTAAAATTATTTTTAGGCCCTCAACATCCTGGAATGCATGGCAATTACAGTGTCCATATGTATGTTGATGGAGATATAATCAATAAGGCAAGACCGATGCCTGGAATGCTTCATCGAGGATTTGAAAAATTGATGGAGAGACGTTATTGGATGGGTAACTTGGCGCTTATTCCAAGAATCTGCGTTGTGGAACCAGATCCAAATGAAATGGTTTATGCTATGGGAATTGAGAAACTCGGGAAAATTGAAGTGCCAGAACGTGCACACTGGATCAGAATGATTGTTTTAGAATTAGCTAGACTAGCAAACCATTTGATGTCAATCGGTGGAATAGGCGCACCTGTAGGTCTGTACACAGCAAGTTATTGGTCTACAGCAGATCGAGATCTGCTTTTAGATATTTTCGAGAAAATAACAGGTGCAAGAGTTTATCACATGTACATTGTACCGGGTGGTGTCAGAAAAGATCTTCCCGAAGGAATTGAAGAAGAAATATTGAAAACGATTGCCTATATTGAATCAAGATTGCCTGAGTATTATGATTTGGTTATGAAAAGTCCAATTTTCCATGATAGAACAGTAGACAATATACTGCTTCCAGAAGAAGTTGTTTGGGAATTGGGTGTAACAGGAATTGGAATGCGAAGTGCAGTCAATAAAGAATATGATATTAGAAAAGTTAAGCCATATGCACGTTATGACCAAGTGGAGTTCAATCTTCCTTATGCACCTTACTCAGATGCGTTCACACGTGTAAGATTTAAATATATTGAAGCTGAACAAAGTATCAGCATCATTCGACAGGCAATTGAAAAAATGCCAAAAGAAGGTTCTGTGAGAGCAAAAATTTCAACAGGAAACGCACTCAGGTGGAAAGTTCCTGCAGGAATGGTTTATTCATGTATAGAGTCTTCAAGAGGAGAATACGGTTATTTAATCGTTTCTGATGGAAGCGAAATGCCTTATAGAATTGCAGTTAGAGGAGCTTCTTACCCACAAGGATTACTAGGTGTTGAAAAATACCTTCCTGGACACAGAATTGATGATGCATCTCTTTGGATGGATACCATGGGCGTCTGTGCACCAGAGATAGATCGGTAGGTGATAGAAATGTTTAAAGATAAAAGTATATTTTCGCCAGTAAAGGCATGGAAATATTTATTGAAAAAACCAGTGACAATTCCTAAAAAGGACATTTTTGAATCTCCAAGAGTTGCAGCGGACAACTATAGAGGCTTCCATGTCAACGATTGGGAAAAATGTGTAGGCTGTGGAACCTGTGGTGAAATTTGTCCGACAAATGCCATCACAATGGTGCCGATAGAAGGAATGAAGCAAGTAGATGGCATGAAGCCTGAAAGACCAGTCATTGATTATGGCAGATGTAGTTTCTGTGCACTTTGTGTCGATATCTGCACATCTGATTCACTGGCGATGTCAAAAGAATATATTCATATTTCACCAGATGCAGAAACATTCTATTTTTTACCTGAAATAGATGGCATTCATCAGATTGAATTTGAAACAGGTTATGACCGAGATGAAACTTCTGAACTTCTAGATCTTGAAAGATATGAGATTGAAGAAATTCCTCATGAAGGCAGAAATGAGTCTTTTATGGAACTTATCAAAGGTTATTCAAAAGAAATGGCATTGGCTGAAGCTTCAAGATGTGTTGAATGTGGTGTTTGTACAAGTACATGCCCTGCCAACATGAATATTCCTGAGTACATTCGATCAGTTTGGACTGAAGATTTAAAAGAAGGTGCAGAATGGCTTTATGAAACTAATCCTTTGTCAAATGTCTGTGGACGTATTTGTACACACTTATGTGAAACTGCATGTGTTATTGGAAACAGAGGAGAGCCTGTTGCAATAAGATGGCTCAAGAGATATATTGTTGACAATACACCAGAAGATCAATTTGAAGAAGCTGTTCTTGCAAAGGTTTCCAAGCAAATGAATGGAAAAGTCGGAATTATTGGATCGGGTCCGGCCGGATTATCTGCAGGTTATTATTTGAGAAGAATGGGCTATGAAGTTGATATTTATGAAGAGAAAGCACTGCCAGGTGGTGTCATCAGATATGGTGCACCAGAATACCGTCTTCCTGAAGACCGTGTAATGAAAGATATTGAAATGATTGAAAAATCAGGTGTTAATATTATTGTCAATACCAAGGTAGGAAGAGATATTTCTTTGGCTGAAATGCAAGAAAAATATGATGCCATCTTTGCGGGATCCGGGTATTGGATTCCTAAGAAATTGAAGATTGATAATATTGATCATCCAGCTATTAAATTCTCTACAGGATTCTTGGCAGCTTCGAGGGACTACACAAGAGGAATGGGCGAAATGCCTGAATTTGATGAAAATATTATTGTCATAGGTGGTGGTGACGTTTCATTTGACGTGGCTAGAACACTTAATCGTTTCCAAATGATTAAAAACGGTAAAGCTAATGTCAGATTCATCGCAAGAAAGCCAGAAAAATTCTTGGCAGCTTCAATTGAAGAAGTAGAAGAAGCGAAAGAAGAAGGCGTTATTTACCAGTTGGATCGATCACCAACAGCAATATTGCTTGATGATAATAATAATATCTATGGTGTTGAAGTAGCGCTTTGTGAATCTTTTGAAGATGAAAATGGGAAAGTAAAGACAGTTTGTGGTGATGAAAGAGAAATCATTTATGGAACTGATGTTTATCTTGGAGTTGGTAGTGATCCTGATTTTGTCTTCTTCAATGAAGAAATGATGGCGGGTATTGAAATCAATAGAAACAAACTTAAAGTTAAAAAGAATGGACAATTTGAAAACTATCCATGGTTGTTTGCAGGTGGAGATATCGTCAACGGACCAGATATCATCAGTGCGGTAGCAGACGGTCACAGGTCAGCTGTGGGTATTGATGAATACCTGATGGAACTTAAAAAAAATAAATAGAAATGATTAAGTAAAAAAGTTGGCCCTTATGGACCAACTTTTTTACGCTTTTTTTTTT
>JAFGAC010000028.1 GCA_016933835.1 Clostridiales bacterium | reverse complement strand
TTATTAGCTAAATGGCTAAAGTTCATTTTGTATCCTCCTGTGTTTGTGACGCCTATTACAAATATAAACAGGAGGATACTTTTTTACCAGCTTAAAAAAAGTATCCCCATTTTTTTGGGTTTATCACTTGTCCATCTCCTGAACTAAAGACCCAGCCTACAAACCCTGAGAATCAAAAGGAAATTTCGGGGTATGTCCAAAACGAGAGTGTCTATTGACTTGCGTATTTCAATTCTTTATCTTTGCTGCATGCTTAAAAGCCGCTGATTAAAAGGATCGTACCACGGGCAGGGTCTATCGCTACACCCCGGTTTTTTTGATCCTGACAAACATGACTTATGTATTTGACACTTCAAATATCTATCATTAATCCAGCAATTACAACTGTATATATCAACATATTTGGCACTACATTATTTGAAAATAGACAAATTTCAAATCGTAAGTAATTGATTTATAGTAATGAAGGTTTTAAGCCCTTGAATTAACTGTAGAAGATGAGTCAAGAAAAGAGCCGCCGATTATCCACCGGAATAAACTAAAAATCGAGGTTCTGAACTTCACAGTATATCAGCAACACAGAAGGGTGGTATCATTATGTTCGGTTTACAGATACTGTTTTAGATCCTTGTTATAAGATCACATCATTTGTTTTCATTCTGTAAGTGACCTTGCAAAGATATTAGCGAAACCCAATCCTAATTGCTCACTACCAGCATTGTCAGTATGGATGGCATCTCTATAATTTTTTCTGTTAAGATGAAACCCAGCATAATCAATATAAACTCTTGAGTTATATTGGGAATTTCTGTAATTATTTATTAGCTCTACATAAAAGCGGTGGGCATTTTCAATAAATATGTCATGCCTATTTTCATATTTAGTGCCATCATAATCATTATCCCATACTGTTTTAATACTAGTACAATAAGATGGAAGCCCGATAATAATTTTGATATTGGCATCATAATCAAGAAAGGCATTCACAAATTGTTCCATATAAGTTAATATGGTTATCAACTCCGCTTCTGTCATGCCATCAGGAGTTTGATTATTAATGTCATTAACTCCAAGTCTTACATATACATAATCAGGAGTAGAAAGAGAATTATCAGTAAAAAAAGCTGGAACATTGAATTCTCCATCTTTTACTAAAGGACTTTGAGAACTCGTACAATATCGGGCATAATGATAACCGCTGATAGCATTATGCTTGTATGAATCCAATGTAAAAACACCTATTGTATTAAGAGTCATGTCATCGAATATGCCTGTAATAATATCCATTTCATGATCGAATCCAGAATACATTAAACTGTTACCAAATGCCATTATCGACTTAGTCCCAGAATGTGTTTTACTGTATACACTTAATGATGTTGTTTGTGTTGCATAGACCTCATCTTCATATTTTAGAACAATTCGAAATGTGTGATTCCCTATGTCATTATCTGTAGGTGTAACAATAAAGTCATCTCCAGATTGTGAGCCAATATCGCAAAAATACTCTATTGACCACAAAACCTCGGACTCAAGGGGGAAATTTGCAAGGGTATTGCCATAAATTGTGCTTGTTACGTTCGACACAATTGGGATGCCATTATTGTCACTCGCGGGTGGCAATACGAAATAATTGTTAATTGTCCAGTGATAAAATGGCAAAGCCTTTGTAGCTGCTTCGCTTTCTTCTTTGCCCTTAAATGCTGTAACTTTAAAGTAATATGTATATCCCGTACTTAAATTTATGACATTATAACTATTTATATTTGGTGTTGTTTCTGTTAAAAGTGTAAACGTATTATTATCCGTACTATAGTATACATAGAAACCATCAACAGTCTCACCACTTTCAGTCCATGCAAGACTTATCTCTGATTCACTCTTGGCAGTAACGATAAGTTCACTTGGACCAAACGACAATGTAAAAAATGATTTTTCACTACCATATGATGTTCCAACAGAATTTATTGCATAAGCCCTGATATAGTATTGATTATTAGGTGTCAAACTTGTTAATGAACTGTTAAAAGACCCTGCCCCGTCACCATCAGAAGTTTTGGTGTCAGAGGTTGTTGGACTGCCAGTTGTATTCCAACAAACACCTCGGGAAGTCACTGGTGTACCCCCATCTGAAGTAACATTACCACCTGACGTTGCTGAGTTTGTTGTAATATCACTAAGTGAATAGGTTGTTATAATTGGAGATGTTGTTGATGTGGAGGTTGTAAACGAATACTGTCCTCCGTAAGCAACCCCTGCCTCATTAATTGCATAAGCCCTAATATAATATTTTTTTCCCGGATCAAGGTCAAAAATGTAACTTTTAAAATCCCCAAGACCAGTTCCATCATTGGTCTTGTCATCTTGGATTGTTGGTTCTGATTTTGTACTCCAACATACCCCTTTTGACGTAATTTGAGAACCTCCATTAGAAATTACACTTCCACCAGAATTAGCTTTTGTTGAACTAATGCTGTTTGGTTTAACAGTAGTTAAAGTTGCTTTTGTTGCAGGTATCTCAAAGATATATGTAAACTCATCAACAATTTCAAAATCAGAGTTAAAGATTTGTGAAGTATATGAATAGTCTCCTGCATTTTCACCTATTATCCATAGAAATTCAACTTGACCTAGAAAGTCAGTGTATTTCACTTCGGCAGAGGAATATCCCTCCGAGAACATATAAACCGGACATCCAGAAACTGGTTGATCCAGATTATCAGTTACACTGAAAATAATCGGATACGACTGCCCAAATTCAGGATTTGTTGGCAACTCGCTTATCAATTCAATATTATCCGGGCTTTCCCAGAATGTATATGTTGGAAACGAAATAGGTTCCATAGGAATATCTTTATTCCTTAGAATAAAATCAACTGTCATTCCTAACCTGAGATCCAGTCCAAGATCTATCTTGCTATTCCAAAATGCCGTATTTTTCGTTCCACTTGAGGTATTCACTTCATGATTCTTTAAATAAACCTCTCCTGTAACATAAGGAGCAACTTCTGCATACGGTCCTAGATAAGAATAAAACTTCATCTCAATCCTTGGATATACTTCAAATCGTGAATAGGCATTAGATTTTTCATCCACTATCAAATGAAATACAGTATCTATTTTTTCCGATTCATTTATGGGAATGAGTTTATCATTGATATTGTCATATCTACCACCTGTTTTATTCGCTCTAATAGAGTGGAAACCCCATTCAGCATCCAAGCTGGTGCTTGCATCAACATCAATATTTTTCAATAAATCGACTTGAAATTTTATCCAAACAGGTACGCCTGGGGGAATAATAAACTTGGCAGTTACGGGACTGAAGTGATGCAAATCGTCTTGATATGAATTATTAATATCCTTTTGAGTATTTAATGTAAGCCTCGCTAGTACATCAACAGTATTCTCAAGATAGAATTCAAAATATTCCAAATCTCCTTTATGGATTTTCGTGTTTTCATCTATTTCCTCATCGATATTAAACTTAAATGAAAAAACAGCATTTGAATTAAACTTTACATACCCTTCCTCCGCGTATAAATTGACTGTTTCACCCTCATTACCTACAATTGATTCACCTGAAAAAGGATAGTTAATATTGATGATATCTGTTGAATCGACATTATCATTTAAGTCAAGAACACTTTTCCGAATAGTTCCCCCATATGAATCCGTATAAATTATTTCCACTGGATGGATAAATCCTCTTTCATCGACTAATGCATCGGAGATCTCTTCAAGTGAACTTGTACTATTAAGTACTTGATTAGGTTCAAATAATTCAGTACTGAGAGAAAATTCTTTGTTTACGAACAACTCACTCATTAATGCTTGTTGTGTTTCAAATACAATTTTTCCATGATCCTCCTTAATCCCAATAACTTTCCTTAGAAAACCTGTAGTGTCTGCATCAATGGTCATTATATCCCCAGGATAGATGTCGATAGAACCATCGACAATTGGAAAAGTAACATTCCCATTATGTATATTATACTCAACAAATGACTGAATTTCATCACTTATTTTAACATATCCCTCACTTATTCCTTCAGTGGTTACTGAACTGATATTAAGTGTGTATTCAAGATTAGTTGATTCAACAATCTCCAAAACCTTTGGTCTTGAGTAGTAACCTTCGAGGTAAATTGATACTCTAAGACTATCACCATAGCAAAAGTTGAAATCGCTTCCCCTTGTTTGAATTGCACTTTTCAACATGCGAGCATTTGAACTGCCTTTTACTTCCAGCGAGCTTTTTAATTGTCCGACTTCCGGTGCGCCAACACCTTTATAAGTGATTGACCCGAAGTTATTTCTAAGTTCGACAATATAAATCCCAGAATAAGGCAAGATTATATTAATAATGCTTCCTCTTCCAATATCCTTATATTCTGTATTGTACAATAGTTGTCCTTCAATATTGTAGACATTTAGGTTAATCCCACTTCTGATTGATGAATTAAAAGATATACTGATCTGACCTGGTATATTTCTAATTAACTGATAGCTGTCTTTGAAATACTTGCTTTCTATTGCTATCGTATTATTATTCAGTTGCTTTGTGGAAAGATTAATTTGATAGATCTGTTGCTTAAGCAGTTCACTGAAGGTAAGTGAAGTCCCGTTTGATAGGTTTTCAAATTGAATCGAGTCTAAAGAAAGTTTTTGATTATTAAATACTCCACTTATCGTATAGACAATTTCTTGAGAAAAAGAATTAAACGAAATAATTGCCGATACAATAGTAAGTATAATTCTTTTATAATGTCTGGACTTTTTCATACAAAGTTGACAGTTGGTTAATCTACGCTGAGTTTCACAATTGGGAATTTATAGCTAACCCGTTGTGCAATTAAGAAGCCGACGCATATTTTAAATGGTTCAACGATTTCTTGTTCTTATAATTGATGTACTGTAACGTTGTTATACACTCAGACTTGAAATTGAAATATATTATTCAATTTTTATATTGATAGTTTTTATAAAAGTTCTTTACTTAATAAACCTACAAGTCTGGAACATATTACTAGCAGTAATCTTTACTATGTAAATTCCAGAATCAATATATGTTAAATTTATTTTTTTTATCAATTCATCTTTCAGAATAATCTCATTATAGATTACTTTTCCATCAACAGATGCAATTGTCAAATGTCTGTCGTAGATTGTGTTTAGGGATTGGCTGAAGTCAATTGTAAATATCCCATTGTTAGGATTAGGGTAAAGTGTAAAAATTGAATTAATTTCCACATTTTCAGAACGAATGATAATAGAAACTGATCTAGATGTTGATGATTGACCAAGGTTATCAGTTGCCACAGCAGTCAGTGAGTATTCACCTTCCGGCACATTGTCCCATGCAAATGACCAAGGAGTTGAAGTCATTTCCCCCAGTTTTAAAATTCCATTGAAGAACTCCACCTTACTGATTGAGCCGTCTGCATCTGATGCGTTTGCAGCAATGTTGATGGTGGCTGGAGCTATAAATTCAGTCCCATTGGACGGGGAATCAATCGTAACTATAGGAGGAATATTGTTTCTTATAAATACATCCATTTTGTTCCTCACCAATACATCCACAGAAGCAGATGTTGCTGATTTACCAAGGTTATCAGTAGCCACAGCAGTTAGTGAGTATTCACCTTCCGGCA
>JAFGAC010000027.1 GCA_016933835.1 Clostridiales bacterium | reverse complement strand
TAGAGTCTGTCGGTTTTAATGTAATTATTTAAAAAATAGTGAATTAAAACAAAGGAAAGTGTTGCATTTTTCAGATAATTTCATTATATTTACTCATAATTTAACACAACTAATTTATTATTATTAATTAGATTATGGGTGAATCATGAAGTTTTTTAAAGCACAACAGGTGTTCGACTTTGTACAACCAGACTGGTCAAAAAGCCTTGAACTTTATCTCGTTCATCAAATATTTAATTATTTTCCCGAAACCTTTGAAGGGGCAGCTTCTTGTTTTCCCAATTTAGATCAAAACAACAATATTGGACGAACTGGGATGACATTAGAACAGGTTGTTCGTTGTGCGATTTATAAACAAAAAAAGAGATTAACCTACCGCGAACTGGCGGTACATAGTTATGATTCCAAGATGGGAATCGTATTTATGAAAATAGATGATGGTCAGGGTTTTAAATTTCAGACCCTTCAGGAGAATGTGTCTAAAATAACTGACGACATTCTTTATGATATTAATATTGCGATCTGCAAATTAGCCATAGAACTCGATGTTGATGACGGCAAAAAAATGCGCAGTGATTCCACGGCGATCCAATCTGATATTCACTATCCCACCAATTGTTCGCTATTATGGGATTGTATTCGGGTATGCGGTCGAATTCTCAAAAAAGCGTCCTATCTTTTTAAGGAAATAACGGTGACCAATTATCAGAAATCAGCCAAAGATCTAAATTATCAAATCGTCAACACCCAAGGTCAAGAGAAACGTATCCCATTATTTAAAAAGATGTTAAGGAAACAAAATCGACTTATAGAACAAGCTGAATTTGCCGTCACTTATTTGAATAAGCTTAAAGTTACTAATCCTAAAATTGACAAAGAACGAACCAGCTATCTGTTGCAACTGCAACAGTTGCTGCCCAACATGAGAAAAGTATATAATGTTGCCTATCGTAAAGAGATTTTAAATGAAGAAATTCCCGTTGAGGATAAGCTATTTTCAATTTTTGAATCCCATACTGACTGTATCACCAAAGGTAAACGTAACTCTGTATTTGGTCATAAGGTCAATTTTACCAGTGGCAAAAGCAATTTAATATTTGATGTGATCATGGAACGAGGCAATCCCAATGATAAAGGTTATTTTCCCCAGACGCTTGAGAATGTTAAACGAAATTATAATTTGGTGCCTCGTGATTTTGCCACTGATGGTGGTTATGCCAGTATTAAAAATTTAACGTTTGCCAAAGAATTAGGCGTAAAAAATATTGTCTTTACCAAAAGTAAGGGCAAATTACAAAACATTGTCACCAGTAAGAGAATGGAGACGATGTTAAAGAAATGGCGTTCGGGTATGGAAGCCATTATTTCCAATTATAAACGAGGATTGGATGCTTCTCGTTGTAAATGGAAAGGATATCCCGCTTTCAAAAGTTTTATTATGTGGAATGTCATTACCTTTAATCTAATAGTCATAGCGAAAGTGATAATAGAAAGACTTCCGTAATAAAGTTAAAATAAAATTGACAAATCATGGGAGACGTACGTCTAAAAAGCTTTTTAATGTGTCCCTATTGGTTATATTTACCATATTTAAGCTATATTTGACGATATCAATTAATGCTTAATACCAGATATATTATAAAGTAACTTTTGACTGATTTTTTTTCAAAAAAATCCCATTTCTTTATATGATTACAGACGGACACT
>JAFGAC010000026.1 GCA_016933835.1 Clostridiales bacterium | reverse complement strand
CTCATTTCGGATTCTTCCCGGATTTCAAAATGCAAATTGATCGCATTGGCACCTATCATGTACCATCTTACATTCCTGAAAACCTTTGTCAGGAGCCTGATTGTTTCCGGTGAGATCAAACTTGAACGCCTCATTGCTCTATAAGATCGATCAAGTGCTCCTGGTAAATGGTTGCCGCAATTTCATGGTTTCTCGTTGCACGGGTATGGATTAAATCGGCATATACCAGCAATGGATGTGTGGTTTTTATAAAGGTTGGTTCATAAAGCCAAAATTTTTTATTCAGAACAATGGGTCCGCCTTTATCAGGTTTTATTTTGAGGTTATCAATCATAAGTTTTAAATGGAGATCTGAATACACAGTCAATACTTGAGGGATCAGGCTCCCGGAAATTAGGGATGCAGCAGGTTCCCCTCCCCATACAGAATCTCCGGGAAGCTTAATATCCTTCCAGTTTCTCTTTTTATCGCCAAATGAAAATCGTCCCAAATGAATGGATGGTTTCAGTTTGATTTCATACTGCTCTATCCACTTATCATAGATTATTTTCCGGTCATTATATATATAATGTCCTGTACTTTCCTGAATAATTAGATCTTGTTCTTCCAGGTCTTTAATTACGTTATACACTGTGTCGAGTCCGACACCGGTTGATTTCGCGATTTCACGCATGGTAAAATTAAGCGTTTCAGGGTACCTGAGAAAATGATAAGACACCTTCAGACCGGTTTTCGTAAATGCTCTGCCTGAAACTTGTCTTCTTTCTATTTCTTCACCTTTCTCCTTGACCATAATAGCGAGACCTTCGGCAAATAATCTGGCATAGCCATCCTGATCTACATAATTGATATTCTTTTGTTTAAAAAAATCTCTTATAAATGGATAGGTTTTTTTGGCAATGATAAATGTTTCAGGCCTTTCATTTAACTTTCTCAAAATGTCAGGAAGATTTGTTTTCCTGATTTCCCCGGTAACAAAAGCGGGAATAACTATTTCGGATTTCCCAAATAAGACCCTTATCTGAGGAGTTTTATTAATTTCTTCATAGGAAAGATTTATACCGGTATTCTTATTGAACCTTTCAAGGGCAATATGTACATGCTTTTCCATTTTGTTCGATTTATGATTATGTTCGAGAAACGCGAACAGGTAAATATAGCGAACAAAATATAATAATGCAAATGTTTTTACCATCTCCCTTAATCAAAACCTAAGCTTTTCCATAAAATCATTATATTTACAATTCTGATAAAACTATATAATACCGGAATACAAATTCTAATAAAATATAAATATAATGGATTTATTGAAATTTAACAGGCATTGGAATCCGGGTTTCAGATATGAATTTCCTATAAAAAGGAAGTTTATTCAAAAACTCGAACAGCATTTAGATACCAGACAAATTATTGAACTCACAGGTTTAAGAAGAGTAGGAAAGACAACATTATTTCTTCAATTGATAAATAAATTGCTCGAAAGGAGAATTATGCCACAAAATATCTGGTATTTTTCTTTTGATGAGGATAAATATAACCTGGATGAACTTTTCACTCAATTTAAAATCCAGACAAGAAGGGATATAAATACAGAAAACATATTTATTTTTTTTGATGAGATCCAGAAACTGGATAAATTCCAAGCCCAACTGAAAATTTATTATGATTTATATCCAAACCTGAAATTTTTCATTTCTGGTTCAACATCTTTATATATTAAAAAGAAAACCCAGGAAAGTCTTGCCGGAAGGGTTTTTTCTTTTGAGTTAAAGCCCCTGGACTTTGAAGAATACTTGAATTTCAGAGAGTTGGATAATTACCTGGCAATGCCTGAAATTTATCAAAATGAACTGGTCGTTGAATTTGAAAGCTACCTGTCAAGGCAATTCGTAGAAACAGTCAATATGGATGACAATTCCTTTGTCAGGGAATATATCCTGGGAATTATTAAGAGAATCATTTTTGAGGATATACCAATTATTTTTCCGGTCGATAATCCCGAAGTTCTGTATAGCATAGTGAAAATAATAGCAGAAAATCCTGGTTTGTATCTCCATTATGAAAATTTGGGAAACGATTTGAAGATAACCTCAAAAACAGTCAGTAAATATATTAGTGTACTTGAACAGGCATTTATTGTGAAAGTGCTTTATAATTATTCTGCGAACCAGATCACTTCTGAAAAAAAAATGAAGAGGGTATATCTTTCCTCCTCTTCATTTTGCCCTGCATTAAAAGGAGATTTTTACGATTCAGAGAATACCGGTTTACTGGTTGAAAATGCCCTTCTTTCTCTAAAGTCCTATCAGTTTTTTTGGCGGGATCCATACAATCATGAGGTTGATTTCATTGAAATTAACAATAAAAGTGTTGTCCCAACTGAAGTTAAATATAAATCCAAAATCAGAAAGAGCGATTATAATAACCTTTACCTTTTTATGAAAAAGTTTGGTCTCTCAAAGGCACTGATGGTTGTAAATTCAATGAAACCCCGGAAGATTGATTACAAAGGTTTTACGATAGAAGAAAAATCAGTGTTTTCCATGATGATAAACGACTGATCGTTCATGGAGATTCAACATACTTCCAGGCTGCAGCTG
>JAFGAC010000221.1 GCA_016933835.1 Clostridiales bacterium | reverse complement strand
CATTTAACTGAGGCATGACATATAATTAACGTTCTTTGGGGGCGTTTTTAATCATCATATACTCAGAGTCTTCCGCCAGTACTTTCCACAAGTCAATTCTCCCCTTAACAAGACGATCGGTGGACTTGAAATATTCATATAAATCTTTATTCAGCTTTAGAAATTCTTTTTTATCTTTCTTAGAAAAATCTCTAAAAATATCCCTTAACGGATGTAACGTTGGTTTTATGGCAAGAACAGTATAATTTGGAATACAGCTATTATATTCTTTTATCACAGGACCCGCATAATTTAATATTGCAGAGTAGTAAAAGGTAAAATACATTCCATGATATACTATTTTGTTTTTAAATACCATTGTAAAAAGGAAACCACCTATATAGCGTAAACTATCCCCTTTTTCCTTATACATCTTTTCTTGATCAAATAAAAAAAGCTGCTCATCCCAATAATACTTGAAAATATAATTATCTTTAATAATATACACCGGTTCATAAGAATTCAGGAGAGAATCGGCTTCCAGTTTTTTCATGTTCTCCCATTCGCTCATAGGATAATCCCAGAGAATTATTTTAAATTTACAACTATCCTGAACTTGTGAAATATCACCCATATCAGTTCCATTCAATGAAATAACTGACAAAAATATACAAATAATTATAATAATTTTCATGACATCCATCCTTTTTTTATTGCACTGTTCTTGCATAGGCATCAAGCCATTTCTTGCTCAATTATTAATGACTACTCAAACTATCAAATCTAAAGTTATATGCAGGATCATAAAAACCAAGACATTCTTCAAAAACTACTTCTAATATTTGATTTATAGGTTGAATAAAATGTATTTGAAGTAGTAATCAATAAACTTCTCCAATTTTAGGCAATAACTTGTTTGGATCAAAAATTCGTTTTTGCCCATCTTCTGTTACCCAAACGATAAGCTGTCGCATCTGAACTAAGAAAGAACGGTACTCCAAATTTAGCAAAGTTAAGCTCATCATTTAACTGAGGCATGACATATAATTAACGTTCTTTGGGGGCGTTTTTAATCATCATATACTCAGAGTCTTCCGCCAGTACTT
>JAFGAC010000220.1 GCA_016933835.1 Clostridiales bacterium | reverse complement strand
TATCCAGGTGCACTAAGTTTTGTAAAGTCAATGAGCTTTGCCATTGAATATCAGGTTATTATCTTTAAATGGCCGCTAACGTTTTCGCGTATGAGCAGTGGCGGAGTTCAGGGCGAATACTTGTCTAGGTACACGAGCAATTGTGCGAAGCGTATACCTTAGCACTGCCAAAAGCCCGCCATTGCTTATACGCGGTGTTGGGCACCGTATTTTATTCAATTCGTTTTATTAATACTGCATCTTTGTCATCACAGACAGTCAATATTTGAGAATTCTTTCTGTATATTCTCTTAACAATATATCTATATTTATTTAATAAAATAAATCCATCATTCTCTGATAACCAAATAGAATTAAAATTAGGGTAATATTGTGAAGCGCCACTACTATCAATAATAGTAACTTTTTCTCTTAATCCTTTTATTCCTATTTGGTTAGCATTAATAAAAAATTGTAAGCTAACAATAGGGTACCATTTATTATTTTTTTTGATTTCTCCTGGGAAGTAAGCTTCAATAATATATTTGTTTGAATCTTGTGTTAAAAGTGCTTCTTGCTCAAGTTGTTCGATTAGATATTCATTTGTTAATGGTTCATAGTCATTATTAAGTCCAGTTAAATTATAGTTCAACTCCTTTAAGGAATTTTCAATATTATCTACCCTTTTTACAAAAGTTTTGGACTGATCAGAATTTGGTGCGAATGTTGTATATAAAAGACTTATAGCTGTAGCTATTAATCCAAATGCACCAACGTAGAATCCCATAATTGAAAACTTACCAGCTCGTTTATTTTCATCAAGTTCTTTTTTTATAGGATTTATTACCTCAGATTTTACTGCATTAATGTTGTTCTCAATCGCTTCAATATTCTCACTATGTGTTTTTAAATTCTCTAATGCTTTGTTTAATGGGGCTATAGATATGCCTTGCGATTCAATATCTTGAATTGCACTTTCAAGGTCTTCAATTGTTTGCTTATAAGATTTATTCATGATTCACTGTTTAAATATGGTGCCCAAC
>JAFGAC010000219.1 GCA_016933835.1 Clostridiales bacterium | reverse complement strand
TAAAAAAAAAAAAAAAAAAAAGAATGGCAAATGCCATTCTCTATCTTTTCGAAACATCATATGGTTCACCAGCTGCCTTAGGGCCAACTGATTTCCCACTGAAAATAATCAGTGCAACAATCGTCAATACATAGGGAAGCGCATAGAAGAATTCATCTGGAAATTTTGCCAAGAAAGCGAAGTCCCCTGAGTAAATTCCAAATACTTGAGAAAATCCAAAAAATAATCCCGCTCCTAATACTCCCCAAGGATTCCATTTACCGAAAATCAAAGCTGCAAGTGCAATAAATCCAGTACCATGTATTGTCGCCATTGTATATTGTGTGTCTTGAGTCAAAACCATTATTGAGCCACCCAAACCAGCAAGTGCACCAGAAATAATTACACCGTAATATCTCATTTTTTTAACACTGACACCCATACTGTCAACTGCCTGTGGATTTTCTCCGCTCGCACGAAGTCTAAGACCAAATGTTGTCTTATATACCACATACCATGTAATCGCCACCAAAGCCAATGCAAGATATGCAGTAGAATACATGCTTGTAAAGAAAATAGGTCCGATAACAGGAATACTTGATAATCCTGGATAAGTTGTTTTTATGAATCCTCTTGTAAAGGAATCCGTTCTTTGCTGATGAAAAATAATCTGAGCAAAATAAATAGTAAGTCCAATTGCCAGCAAATTGATTGCAGTACCTGAAATAACTTGATTAGCTCTGAGATTGATACTTACATACGCATGTACGACAGATATCAACGCACCAAAGAACATTCCAAGCAATAACGCCAACCAAGGCGCAGCAGGAGTCAAATGTTCAAGTAAAACGACCGATGTAGCCGCCGAAAACGCACCAATCATCATCAATCCTTCTAGTGCTATGTTAACTACACCACTTCTTTCACTGAATAATCCACCCAAAGCAGTTATTATAATTGGAGTTGAAAATATTAAAGTAAGAGACAACATTGAAAACAAAGTATTCATTTATTTCCCCTCCTTTTCATGCTTTTCAGCATAATTTCTCAATAACATTTCAAAACCATATTTCATTGCAACAAATAGTATAATTAATGAAGATATAATTTTTGCGATTTCCATCGGAACACCATTTGCTTGCATTAAAGGCTGTGCGCTTTTTAAGCCACCGAATAAAAGACCACTCAGCATAACGCCAATAGCTGTATTGCCACCTAAAAGAGCAACCGCAATACCATCAAATCCATAATTCTCAAATCCAACTAGAACACGACCATAATCAAAAGTACCCACTGAAATCATAGCACCTGCAAGTCCAGCAAATGCCCCTGCAATCATCATTGAAAACATGACATTTCGGTTTACTTTCATGCCGGCATATCTAGAAGCATCAGGATTGAACCCAACCGCTCTAAGTTCAAATCCAAAAGAGGTTTTTTCAATGATATACCAGAATGCAACTATTGCCAATGCAACAACTACTATTCCCCAATGAAGTCTAGACCCATTGGTTATGGATGATAAAAAATCACTTTCCAAAGTACCTGATGGATTCGATTTCACTGTTTTTATCAAAGTGCTGCCTGGCAATGCTTTTAAAACATAATTAGTAAAATATAATGCCGTATAGTTCATCATAATCGTTACTACGACTTCATGAACATTGAATTTTGCTTTTAAGTAACCTGGTACCATGCCCCATATCGCTCCAGCAATTGTTGCAGAGAGCAAGACAATCGGTACATGTATAAACGCTGGTAAATCGAGCAAGACACTTGCCAAAGTCGCTGCAGTAGCACCAACAAGCAGTTGGCCCTCTGCTCCTATGTTGAATAAGCCTGTTCTAAATGCAAAAGCTACTGACAAACCAGTTAAGGTGATAGGAATAGCCGTTGTCAAAAATTCTCCGACATATCGCATATTGAACATTTTATCAGTAAACATTTGCTCAAGATTAAGTCCAGTCATTGTTCTTATCAATGCTTTAAACGCACCTAAAGGGTTAATCCCAGTAAATAGCATAACCAGTGTACCGATTAAAAAACTAAGTAAAATAGCTATGATAGGCACTGTAATTTGATATTTTGATTCATCCATTAGCAATTTCTTTAATCTACTCATTTGCGACACCTACTCTTTTTGAACCGGACATCATCAATCCAATTTCTTTTTCATCTGTTTTTTCAGGATCAAGGATACCTACTATTTCACCTTCATATATAACTGCAATTCTGTCAGATATATTTAGAATTTCATCAAGCTCAAGAGAAACCAGCAATATAGCTCTTTCCTTTTCTCTTTCAGCCACAAGTCTATTATGAATATATTCTATTGCACCAACATCAAGTCCTCTTGTCGGCTGTGCCGCAATAAGAAAAGCAGGACTTCTATCTATTTCTCTGCCAATAATTGCCTTCTGCTGATTTCCACCAGACATACTTCTTGCAGAAGTTTCAGCCCCTTTACCACTTCTGACATCAAACTCTTCAATTATTTGCTCTGCCTTTTTTGTAATGGCTTCTTGATTCAAGATTCCTCTTACCGAATTAGGTTTTTGATAATAAGTCTGAAGCACAAGATTTTCATCTAATCTGAAATCAAGTACCAATCCAAATTTATGCCGATCTTGAGGTATATGCCCTATTCCAGCTTCTGTAATTTCACGAATTGAATAATTTGATATTTCAACATCATTTAAGACTACTTTCCCTGACTCTATTTTTCGTAATCCAGTCAGAGCTTCAATCAATTCTGTTTGACCATTCCCATCGATTCCTGCAAGGCCAAGTATTTCTCCTGCATATATATCAATTGATAGATTATTCACAGCCTTTAATTTTCTATTGTCTTTAACTGTTAAACCTTTAATTTCAACTACTTTCTTCCCAGGCTCTCTTTTAGGTTTATCCACTTGAAAAAAGACTTCACGACCAACCATCATTTCCGCTAATTCTTTTTCATTTGTATCAGCTACATCTACTGTTCCGACAAGTTTACCTCTTCTTAGAACCGTACACGTGTCTGCGACTGCTAAAATCTCTTTTAATTTATGTGTAATAAGTATTATCGATTTGCCTTCTTTTGCAAACATTCTCATAATATCCATCAGGTCATCAATTTCCTGAGGTGTCAAAACAGCTGTCGGCTCATCAAAAATTAAAATTTCAGCATCTCGATATAACATTTTCAATATTTCAACACGTTGCTGCATTCCTACAGAAATATCTTCAATTTTAGAGCTAGGATCCACACTAAGGCTATATCTTTCAGATGTCTCACTTACTTTTTTAGTCGCTTTTTCTATATCAACTCGACCAAAGGATTTTTTGGGCTCTGACCCAAGAACAATATTCTCAGTGACAGTAAAATTTTCAACCAACTTAAAATGCTGATGAACCATTCCAATCCCTAAATCGTTAGCTACATGCGGATCATCAATTTGCACTTCTTTTCCATTGACTTTAATAATTCCTTTATTTGGTCTATACAGTCCAAATAAAATACTCATCAAAGTCGATTTTCCTGCGCCATTCTCACCCAGTAATGCGTGGATCTCTCCCTTTTTAACACGTAGAGTCACATCATCATTTGCTCGAATACCAGGGAAATCTTTAGTGATGTTCAACATCTCAATAACATATTCCACAGTTATTCCTCCATTACATATATATAATTATTATTATTTTACCATTATATCATCTACTATAAAAATGAATATGATTATAAGCTATAAAAAAAAGGAAGTTAATATAGATATAGATAATAAAAAAGCCGGGTTACCCCGGCTTTCAAGCACATGTTAATTATTGTAATCTAACAGGTAATACAGGTACTACGATTTCACCTGAAACAACTTTATCAGAGAATTCCTGAATTGTTGCAGTCCACTCAGCTGTCAAGTTAGGATTTTCAGCAGGGATGCTAACGCCACCATTAGCTAATGAGAATACCAAAGTATCTCCAGTGAATTCGCCATTTAAAACTTTTTCTGCAACTGTATAAGCAGCTACGTCAACTCTTTTCATCATTGAAGTCAAGATAACTGATTTTTCGCCTTCATAAATACCATCTGAATATTGGTCTTTATCAACACCGATAACCCATACATCTTCTCCATTGATTACTCTGTCTTTAGCTTCTTTGATTGCGCCATTGCCTGTTCCACCAGCTGCGTGATAAATTACATAAGCACCTTGATCATAGAATTTAGCTGCAATTGTCTGACCTTTTTGAGCATCATTGAATGCACCGGCATAATCAACTAAAACTGTCATATTAGGATCAACAGCGTACACACCAGCCTCAAAACCAGCTTCAAACTTTTGGATTAAATCAAAGTCCATTCCACCTAAGAACGCAACTGTGTCTTTTCCAGCATCTTGAGCTTTAAGAGCTGCCGCAACACCTACTAAAAAAGATCCTTCATGTTCAGCAAATACTGCACTTGCAACATTGCTAGCATCAACAACACTGTCAATCAACAAATATTTTTGCTCAGGATATTTTGCTGCAACTTCTGTCATAGCATCAAAGAATAAAAATCCTGGAGCAACGATTAAATCTAAACCTGAATCTGAAAAAGTTTCAAGATTTGGTAAATAATCTGCATCTGATTCTGACTGAATGTATTTGTAATCATCTTCAGCCAAATTGTTATCTTCTGCAAATCTTACGATACCTTCCCAAGTCCCTTGATTGAATGACTTGTCATCGATACCGCCAATATCAGTTACTAATCCTATTGTCATATCTCCAGCAGTGCTTTGTGCACATCCTGATAACATAGCAACAACAAGCATTAAAACTAATACTAGTTTTATTGTGTTTTTACCCATTATGTTTCCTCCTTTTAATTACGAGCTTTTATTTATGTACCGCCCGATTTTATATGTAAAGTGCTCTATAATAATAACACACATTACATCAAATTTGTTTGTAAAATATTTATAAAATATTCTACTTTCTTATAGGGAGAATTAAATACTCTGATACTTAATACCCCAAGAAATTTTACATATAACAATTTTTAATAATTTTCTTCGATAAATTTTTCGCTTTCAACTGCAGCGATTGCTCCATCTGAAACAGCAGTAACTACTTGTCGAAGTGTCTTTTGTCTCAAGTCCCCTGCTGCAAAAACTCCAGGAATATTTGTCATCATTGAATCATTCGTCAGTACATATCCTCTACTGTCAAGATTAATGTGATTCTTGAATATTTCCGTTTGAGGAATATATCCGGCAAAAACAAAAATTCCAAAAGTCATATCTTCATCATTCGCCATATAAGTTGTAATATCACCAGTCACTGTATCTTCAAAAACAATGCCTTCAACAACACCTTCACCAATTATCTTAGTGACTTTTTTATTCATCATAAAATCTATTTTACTATTTTTTTCAGCTTTTTCAACAATAGATTTTGCCGCTCTAAACTTATCTCTTCTGTGGACAACTGTTACTTTTTTAGCAAATTTAGTTAAAAACAGCGACTCCTCAAGCGCTGTATCTCCACCACCTATTGCAAAAATCTCCAAATCTGAGAAAAAGTCACCATCACAAGTAGCGCAATATGAAACGCCTCTACCTGTTAGTTCTTTTTCGCCTGGTACATCTAGAAGTCTTCCCTTTGCGCCCGTTGCTATTATTACCGTTTTCGTTTTATATGTATTTTTTTCACCTGTTAAAATTTTTATATTTTGAGTGAAATCAACATCTATCACATCATCTGTAATAATTTGAGCCCCAAAGTTTTTAACTTGTTTAGTCATTCTTGCTATTAAACTAGGACCTGTCTCATCTTCAATAGCACCAGGATAATTTGCAACCTCTTCAGTTGTTACTATTTGGCCACCTGTTCTCTCTTTTTCAAGAATAAGTACATCCATTCTCGCTCTTGCTGCATAAAGCCCCGCTGACAAACCTGCTGGGCCAGCACCTATTACTACTACATCATATATTTTATCATTCATTTCTTCTAAACCCCTTACTTGAAATAACTAATTGCAGCACATCCAGGACCTGCATGTGTTCCAACAACGATTCCTATTTTTGATTCGAAAATTTCTACAGATTTCAATTCCTCTTCTATAAATTGCTTGATTTCAACTGCCATTTCAGAATCAGAACTTTCGTATATTGCAATTTCAGAAAATGGATTTTTTTCATAATCTTCTTTAATTTGTTGAATTGCGTATTTAATTGCTTTCTTTCTCCCTCTGACTTTATCAACTGATTTCAGATTGCCATCTATGATCGTCAATATCGGCTTGATATTTAATAAATTACCTAAAAACGCTTCTTTTTTAGACAATCTCCCTCCTTTTAACAAATATTCAAGAGTGTCAAATACAAAAATATTTTCAAGATCTAGATAGGCTTTTTTTGCAAAAGAGATAATTTCATCTACAGTTTTATTCTCCTTAGCCATTTTTGCCGATTTAAGAACCACCATTCCCAAAGCAAATGAAACTAATCTAGAATCAATCATATGAATTTTATCAGAATTCAGAATATTTTTTGCTTGTACAGCCGCATTATACGTACCACTTAAATCTGATGATAAATTGATACAAATGATTTCATCGTAATCAGAAAGATATTCTTCAAAAAGAGTTACAAACTCACCTGGACTCACTTGAGATGTTGTCGGAAGTTCCGTTGAAGACTTCAATCTTAAAAAAAACTCATCTCCAGGTAAATCTATACCATTATCCTTGAAACTATCTTCCGAAAAATTCACGGTTAACGGTGCAATACTTATATCATATTGATCTAATAAATATTGAGGAATATCAGATGTACTGTCTGTTATAATTTTAATCGCCATATCATTACCCCTTCTTATGATTCTATATTATTATCCAATACTGCCAATGCAATATTAGATGCATGATCTCCGATCCTCTCAAGGTTGCTTATGATATCTAAGAAAATAACTCCAGCTTCTGGAGAACATAAGCCCTCATTAAGACGTTTAATATGTTCTTTTCTAAAATTTCTTTCCATCAAGTCTATTTCACCTTCACGCTCTATAACTCTTCTGGCAATACTGTAGTCACCAGATGAAAGCGCATCCAGCGCTTGCGTGTATGATTTAGAAACACGTGATGACATCAGTTGCAATTCTTCAACTGCAACTACTGAAAAGAAGAGATTGTTTTCAAATTTATGAATTCCAAGCTCAGCTAAATTGTCAGCATGGTCACCCACTCGTTCTATATCATTGATTGTACTGAATAAGCTGTCGATTACTTCCCTTTGCTTAAGTGATACTTCTTTGTTTGATAGTTTAATCAAATAGCTAGCAATTTTTTTCTCCATCATATTGATTGTTTTCTCAAGCTTGAATGTTTCAAATGCTTTACTTTCATCATGAGTCACGAGTGATTCAATTGCAAATGAATATGAATTAAAGGCAACATTGCCCATATGAAGCACTTCTTTAAGTACTTGTACAATTGCAATTGAAGGTGTCTCCAAAATCCTGTCATCAAGATATTTAATCCCAGTTTCATTTATAAGCTCATCTTCTGTAACTGGTAGAATTTTATTTGATAAAAACACTAAAACTCCTGCAAATGGCAATAATAGCAACGTATTTACAACATTGAACATAGTATGTGCATTTGCCAATTGTCTAGCAGGATCATCGGACATGCTCAAAACATAATTTATCGTCAATTTTGACAGGAACACACCAAAAATAATTGTACCGATCAAGTTAAATAGAAAATGAATAATTGCCGCTCTCTTGGCTGTTTTATTCGCACTCAAACTCGATAAAATAGCTGTAACAGTTGTTCCCATATTAGTTCCTAAAAGTATCGGAAATGCTGATGTTATTGGCAATAATCCAGTACTTGCCAGAGCGATTAAAATACCTGTTGTAGCTGAAGAACTTTGAACTATGGCAGTGATGCCAAAGCCTGTTAAGATTCCTAAAAAAGTATCCATGGCGCTACCGCTTCCAAAGCTGAGTAGAAGATCTTTAAACGCCTGTATTTCTCTTAATGGCTTCACAGCCTCTTTCATAAGATCCATACCAAGAAATAGAATACCAAAACCCAATAAAATTTCGGCGTATTTCTTTATCTTACTGCTTTTACTGAAGTATTTAAGTCCAACACCTGTCGCAATTGTTATCGGTGCAAGTGCAGTCAAATTAATTGAAACCAATTGGGCAGTAACTGTCGTACCAATATTGGCACCCATTATAATTCCTACAGATTGTGTAAGATTCATTATGCCTGCATTTACAAAACCAACAACCATTACTGTTGTGGCACTTGAACTCTGCACAATAACAGTAACCAAAGTACCCACTAAAACACCCATCACTCTGTTTTTAGTCAATACTTCTATAAAATGTTTCATTCTATCTCCAGCTGCTTTTTCTAAACCGTCAGACATGATATTCATTCCATAAAGGAATAATCCCAATCCGCCCATAAGCGAAATAAATATAATTAATAATTCTGAATTAGACATAAATCCTCCTACAATAATTGCTTAAAATTTTGTTGCCTCAATGCTTCATATAAAACAATGGCTACTGAATTTGACAAATTTAGACTTCTTACATCTTCATGAACCAACATCGGTATTATAAATCTGTTTTTGTCATAATTCTCATGCAAACTACTAGGCAGTCCAGCAGTCTCCTTCCCAAATATAATTAAACAGTCTTCTGAAAAATCTACTTCAGAATAGTTCTTTGTAGCTTTTGTGGTCGATAAATAAATTTTTTTATCTCCATATTTCACTAAAAAATCATCCAATGAATCATGTACTTCCAAATCAAGCAAATGCCAGTAGTCTAAACCGGCTCTTTTAACCGCTTTGCTATCGATAGAAAATCCCAAAGGCTTGATTAAATGAAGTTTTGTACCTGTCAACGCACATGTTCTAGCAATGTTTCCTGTGTTTGGAGGTATTTCTGGTTGGTATAATACTATTTCAACAGCTATTTTTTCGCCCCCCTGACTCTTATAATTATAGTGTGATTTTATCAAATTACAATTATAATTTGATAATTCTAGACAATATTGGATTTCTATATATTTCTACAGCTTTATACGGGCATAATTCTTGACAACAAAAACACCGAATGCAAATATCATAATTTACTTTTGGTCCTTCTTTATCTATAACTATAGCACCAGGTGGACATGCTCTCTCACATTCCCCACATTTTACACAAATATCATAATCAAATACCGGCTTAGGATTCAATAAATTAATCAATGGTTTTTTAATGAATTCAGGTAAATTCCATTTGACAAATCCTACACCACCTACCTTAGGTCTTCTAATGGATCTTTCAGGAAAATCAGTTAAATTTAATCCAATGATTTCAACATCTCTAAAATCATTGTCAACTATTCCTCTTTCAATACATCTTTCGATTGTAGGCACTTCCTTTGGATTAATACCCACTAATTGTGTTGCAACAACATCAAGATGATATGGTGAATCAGAGACTATCACTGCCCCAACATCAATTGGATCACCTGATGAAGGTCCTGCTCCTTCCATCCCTACAACTGCATCCATGAAAGACAGTACAGGATTCGCATTGATGCATACATCAACCAACATATTGGTAAAATCTTCAATTTTAGGCATTTTGAAATGATACTCTGCTTTATATATCCCTGGAATTGTGCCAAACATATTTTTGACTGCACCTGTAAACACAGTCATTCCGTGTGTCTTAAGTTTTGACACAGATATAACCTTATCAACCTTTTGCAATATTTCTATTACTTCAAGACTTTTCAATAAAAACAAGTCATCTCTTTTAACTGTCACTTGATTGATATTTTCATTGAGAAATATTTTTTTTTCTTCATCTGGTATGATATCATACCCACATCCTTTATAAATGCCATTCAAGGATTTTATATTGAAAGGTCCTCCTGGACTATCTCCAACAATGACCTTCACACCAAAATCAGAAAGAATTTCTGCCAAAGCCTTGACAAAATTAGGATGCGTCGTAGTAGCTTCTTCTGGTGATTTTTTCATTAAAAGATTTACTTTCAACAATACTGTTTCTCCAGGAATCAAATAGCCGTCAAGGCCACCCATATCTGCTATGTTCATCAATAGTGATTTTTTTAATTCACTCAACTCATAACTTTCGCATTTTTGAAGAGATACTTTTGCCACTGTTACACATCCCTTATAAGATTATTAAAAGTATAATACCTAACACAATTCTATAGTACGCAAATACCTTAAAATCTCTTGTTTTTATATAATTCATAAATGCCGCAATAACTATGTATGCAACAATAAATGATACAAATGTTCCAACCAATAAAAGCATATAGTCATTATAAGTAATATGCATATCAGTTTTTACTAATTTAATCAAACTAGCTCCTAGCAAAGTAGGAATTGCTAAAAAGAAAGAAAACTCTGCTGCCACTTTTCTAGAAAATCCTTTTATTCTCCCTCCTATTATTGTTGATGCCGATCTTGACATGCCAGGTATCAATGCGAGTGTTTGAAATGCACCAACGATGAATGCATCTAAATAAGTCATTTCAAGTTCATCATTTACAACAACTGGCAGTTTTTTGTTTTCAACTAAAATAATAGCTATTGCACCAACTATCAAAGCGACAGCAACTGGCTTTGGTGAAAAGAGCAAAGCTTCAATTTTATCATCGAACATAATTCCTAAAACACCTGCCGGTATAATTGCTATTAACACTCTTGACCATAATTTATAGAATTTGATCAGTGACTCTTTATGTAAATTTTCCGGAAAAATTTTTCTTCTAAAATACAAAATTACAGCGAGTATTGCTCCTGATTGAATAACAACTGAAAATAAATTTGAAAATTCACCAGTAAAGTCCAAATATTTATTTGCAATTATTAAATGCCCAGTTGATGAAATCGGTAAAAATTCTGTTAATCCTTCAATAATTCCAAGTATTATCGCTTTTAAAATCATTCTGTCATCCCTATTCTATTTATTTTTATAAAATTTGCATTCTGTTTTCAATATACATTCTTCACATAGCGGCTTTCTTGCCTTACATACTCTTCTTCCAAGGAAAATCAACTGATGATGTAATTTAGTCCAATACTCTTCAGGAACTTTTTCCATCAATTGTTTTTCTGTTTCTTCTACATTTTTTCCATTTACAATACCCAATCTATTTGAAACTCTAAAAACATGCGTATCAACTGCAATAGCTTGAATTCCAAAAGCATTGCTCACAACAACATTAGCTGTTTTTCTGCCTACACCATCTAGTTTCATTAGATCTTCTAACGTTTCAGGCACTTTTGAATCATATTGATCAATAAGCTTTTTACAAACCTCCACAAGATATTTTGATTTTGTTTTAAACATGCCACAGGATTTAATTATTTCCTTAATTTCATTCTGGCCCATCGCCAACATTTTTTCAGGTGTATTTCCATATTTAAAAAGCACCTTCGTTATTTTATTGACCCTTATATCAGTACATTGTGCTGAAAGAATTGTCGCAATTAGCAATTCAAAGGGTGATGTAAAGTCTAATTCTGCTTTAGCATCAGGAAACATTCCATTCAATTTTTCAATAATAATCATCATATTTTTATCCATACATGTATTATATCAAAGAACTCCCAATTTAGAAAAAAAAAAGCAGTCAGTGTACTTGACTACAATTTTTCTCTAGACATAATTTTTACTAATTCAAAATTTTCATCTTCAAAAAGTCTAATCAATCCAAAATTATCTTTTTTTACAGTCACCAGCAAACATTTATCAACTTCCTTATATATGTTTATGAGTGTTTTAATAATTTCGTTAGAATACCCTTTTCCTCTATAATTCTTCTTTATCCAAAGATTGCTTATCTCTACAAAGTTTTCACTAATATATTTTGCCATTACATATCCAACAGGAATTCCATCTTTTTTAAAAATATAAATTCCTTTGCTCATATCTTTTATGAAAGCACTATTATTAAAAAGTCGATTTAACTCATTTCGACTCAATTTATAAATATCTTCAACTCCCTCTCTTAAAAAATCTGCATATTTTAAAAGAGGATCGACTATTTCATAATCTAGATGCTTGTCTATCATTACATCTTTTCTGCATGAATATCTCAACAAATAATAGCGGCTTGGAATATTTTTATTTCCTAATGCAGAATACAACAAAATCATATTGTCAAAAGTCGTTTCTACTTCCACACCCTGCATATGTAGCCACTGAGCAATATTTTTTATAGAATGATTCAGGTCAGATGAAAAAAAACTGCCTCTTTTAACAAACCCAAAATCATAAGTAGCAATAATGGTATCATCCGAAATGTTGTCAAAAATATGTTCAACACTTTCTTGATTTAAAATACTCGACAAAACCATCATATTTTCCATTTCATTTTCTTTTAGGAGGTTTATCCAATAATCTTTATCCATTTTATCACCCTTATTTAATAGAATATAATATTATTATACTATTATATTACCATTAAAAATAATAAAAAAAGAGCAAAGCTCTTTTTTTATCAAATAATTCCCATTTCTTGACCAACTTTTTTAAAAGCATCTACCGCTTGATCCAATTGCTCTTTTGTATGACCTGCTGTCACCATGCAACGAATTCTTCCAGTTCCTTTTGGAACAGTTGGAAATACGATAGCTGATCCAAAAACACCATTTTCAAGAAGTTTACCTGAAAAAGCAACAGTTCTTGCTTCATCACCAATAATTACTGGAGTGATAGGTGTTTCACTATGCCCAGTATTAAACCCTAATTTTCCTAATTTTTCTTTAAAATAATTTGCATTATCCCATAGTCTATCCGTATATTCCGTTGTTTCCATAAGGAGATTCACCGCTTCAATAAGCGCTCCGACTGAAGCAGGCGGAAGTGCTGTGCTAAAAAGAATCGGTCTTCCACGGTGACTTAACCATTCTTTCATTGTCTTGCTTCCTGCAACATAACCGCCTATTGACCCTAATGCTTTTGATAATGTGCCAATAGAAAAATCAATTCTTCCATGCAAACCAAAATGATCGACAGTTCCACGTCCACTTTCACCAAGAACGCCGCTACCATGGGCATCATCCACATAAGTCATGCAACTGTACAATTCAGCTAATTCAACTATTTCCGGTAATTTTGCCAAATCACCATCCATACTGAAAACACCATCTGTAATGATCAACACATTACTGTATTGTTTTCTTTTCTCTTTTAAAATTCTTTCTAAATCGTCCATATTGCTATGTTTAAAAACAGCTTTATCAGCTTTAGATAACTTTACACCATCGATAATACTGGCATGATTCAATTCATCTGAAATAATTAAATCACCTTTATCTGCGATTGCTTGTATTGCCCCTGCATTACAATTGAATCCAGATTGAAACAACATAACCGCTTCTTCTCTTTTAAACTCTGCAAGAAGACGCTCAAGTTCTTCATGAATATCCATATTTCCGACAATTGTCCTTACAGCTCCAGCTCCTACACCATACTTTTCAATCGCTTTTATAGCGGCTTCTTTAAGTCTTGGGTGATTTGCAAAACCTAAGTAGTTATTTGATGACAAGTTGATAACCGTTGCTCCATTTAAATTTATGATTGCCTCATTTGCTCCATCAAATACAGGTAATTTTCTATAAACACCTTGATCTTTCAATTCTTGAATCTTTTCTTTAAGGTAATTTAACTCATGCACGTTTGACATAATATTCCTCCTTAAAATATAATTCCATCAATAGTATACACTACAAAAAAAAATTTTAAATATTCTTTACCTATTTTTTATATTTAATTGAATATTTCTTTTAATGATACTATATCCTCGCCAGCTAAAATCTCTTTCTCTAAACATTTCTTTAAATTTTTTATTGCTTAATTTCAACATATCGTCAATTTTAAAAATGTTTTCACTTCCATTTCCTGCAACATGATTATAAGGACATACTCTTTGACAGATATCACAGCCATATACAGTGTCTCTTATCATAGCACTTTCATTATATGAGATATGCTTTTTCTGAGTAAGATAAGATAGGCATTTATGAGCTTCCACTCTATAATCTCCTAAAATTGCTCCCGTAGGGCATGCATCGACGCAAATATTGCAATCCTTGCAATCATTGTTGATAAGGATACTCGCTTCCAGACTCTTGTCAACAATGAGGTATCCAATATTGAAATTGCTTCCTAAATAAGGTGATATGATATGACTGCTTTTACCATAAAAACCGATGCCACTTGTAAAGGCCACTTCTCTGTCATTGAGCCCTTCAGTATCTACAAAAGTTTTTCCATTGCATTTAAGCAATTCACAAGTAAATAAAAGCAACTGATTTAATTTTTCCCTCATCACAATATGATAATCTGGATTCATCGAGGATGCAACTTTCACTTGATTTTCATCTAATTTGATTTTCTTATCTAAATCATAGCTTAAAGCAACTGTTATGAATGTTTTTCCATCAATAAAATGTTCTTCAGGGTTAATATGCTTTTCAATGTTTGGATTTTCAAATTCTAAAAAAATTCTTTTTTCATATATTTTTTTTAAATTTTCAAACTTAACTACTTTTCCGAATCCTATTTGATGAAAACCTAGCGATAATGAATAATCAATAATCTTTTCTTTGTTATTCATTTTTCTTTTCCTTCAATATTTCGATTTCTTTCTTATACCCATCATTTTCATTTGGTGTCTCTAGAAAAAATGGAAGATGCGATAATTTTGGATGATTAATTATTTTAACGATAGTTTCAAGCCCAATTGTTCCATCACCAATTTTTTCATGGCGGTCTTTGTTCGAGTTAAAAGGCGTTTTACTGTCATTCAAATGAATTGCTTTTAATCTATCCAAACCTATAATACGATCAAATTCATTGACTACTTCATCGAGATTATTTACAATGTCATAACCCGCTGAATATACATGACAAGTATCTAGGCAAACACCTATTTTTTCATTAAAATTTATCCCTTCAATAATTTGTTCTAATTCTTCAAAGGTTCTACCAATTTCTGATCCTTTGCCTGACATTGTCTCAAGCAATATTGTTGTTGTCTCTTTTCCTGTAAGCACCTCATTTATTGCATCGATAATTCTCTTAATTCCTTCATCCACACCTAATCCTACGTGTGATCCTGGATGAAAATTATATAAACTGCAAGGTAATTTTTCTAATCGATCCAGATCATCAGCAAAAGCAATTTTTGCAAATGTGGCAACATTTACATTTTCAGATGCTAAGTTCATTGTGTATGGTGCATGTGCGAGCAATGGTCCAAAGTTGTTTTCCTTCATCAATTTGCTTGCTGTCTCAATATCTTTTAAATCTAATTCCTTCGCTTTTCCACCTCTTGGATTTCTTGTGAAAAATTGAAAAGTATTCGCTTTGATGGAGATAGCGTTTTTCACAGCATCAGTGTAACTTTTTGCTATCGAAATATGTGGTCCTATTATCATGATAAACCTCCTCAGAAAAAAGACCTCCTTAGAGGCTTTTTATTTTTTAATAGGTATGATAGGTATCAATAGTGTGGAAACAGAATATTTATCAGCATCTTTTCTAGGATTATGCTTGTCAAGTAAAAACTCTTGTATAGTTGAATTGATTCTATTGTTTAGTTCTTCTGCTTCTAATGGAGTCAAATAAATATCTTGCAGATGATTTATTTTTTTAGGAGGATTATTGCCACCAACTTCCACATTATTGTAAAAATCTTTTGCTATATGTTCAAAAAATGCAATGCTCACTTTTTCTATAGTTTTGACTGACTTTTCACTGCTAGTCAATGAGCTGCTATCAACGATATAATCTTTCGCTACAGGACAATAATACTTTTCGACAATTCCAAGTTTCACTTGCTCCTCAACCAATTCCAAAATACCCACTCTCACTAGTGTTTTTATATGATAATTTATTTTAGCGTGAGGTTCTCCTAATTTTTCCGATATAATTTTTGCAGTAGCAGGTTCATAATTGAAAGCTTCAAGTATTGTGATTCTATACTCTTGAGAAATTGCTTTTATCTGTTCTAAATCCCTTAAAATCATTAAATCTTTCATACAATTTAAATCTCCTTTCAATTAATCTCCATAATGAAATATGTGATATCATCTTCTAAAACTATCTCTGAATGTCTTATTTTATCAAGCAGATAATTATTGAACAAATCAATTGTTTGCCCTTGATATTCTTTCAATGTTTCAATTAACTCTTGTTCAGTCATAATTTGGTTTTTCTTTTCATCTATCAAACCATCAGTAAAAAACATCACACGATCGCCTTCATACAATTGAACTTCCGAACTGCTGTACTCGGGAATATAAATGTCGCTCATTTTACAAATAGGAAACCCTATATTATCATTTAGGTACTCTATTTCCCCTGAATGTCTCAAAACAATCGGAAAATTATTCAACCCACCATTGGAATATTTCATTACTTTTGAATTTACATTGAAAGTTGCAAATAATAATACCATGTGCATCTCATCAGGAAAATTCATTTTATTGAATTCATCATAAAAATGTTGAATATTTCTATGTGGTTTTAATCCTCTGTATCTTTTAATCAGACGTTCCGTAGATTTGACATAATTATTGCAAAACATCGTCATCAGTGCCGCAGAAATACCATGCCCTGAAACATCCAATACATACATTCCTATATTCTCTTCATCAATCGGATATATATCATAAAAATCTCCTGATAACCTCTCGCATGGAAAATAATCCGAAACAAATAATGTACCTTTAAATTCAAATCTTTTTGGCGGAAGCAGACTTTGTTGTATTCTTTTTGCATTTTCAATTTCACTTACTAATTTTTGATTTATAGCAGATACTTCATTTGTTCTTTTTTCAACTATTTTTTCCAGATTTTCCGCATATAGATTAATTTGCCTCTGTGCATTTTTTAATTGAGTATATGGAATTCCGATATTATACCTGAATGTTGAATGATTTAATATCAGAAGCCCTGAAACAAAAAGAATTGATCCTATTAAAAGTTGATAATCATTTATCGATATCACAAAATTAAAAATATGTGTCAATAAAATCAAAGTCAATCCTATTGCAAAATTGCGTGCGTATTTGTTTAAATTATTGAAATATGTTTTTAAGTACATAGTAATTGCAATTGATAAACTGATTAATTGAATAATATTTAAAGTGTTTTCAATTAAAATTTGATTTGCCAGCAAATAGTAATTTGCCATGACAGAATATAAAATGACAATCATTAAGATGACTTCTAAAAAAGGGGTCAATAAATAAATTTTAAAGTTCGGATCATTTATCTTTTCGTCAAGCTCAATTATGCTAGCATAAGCAATCAAAACAGTAAGAAAAGTAAACATTAAATTATAATACACATCAAACAACCCAAAGGTTACTTTTGAATAATTAACAAATAAGGGATTGTAGAAAATATTTTTCAATATTTCAACTATGGCAAATCCTTCAAAGATGACTACAAAATACAACATACGTTTTCTTTTATGTGTAAAAAGTGAATAGTAGCTAGTATTAAGTATCAATAAACTTAATATAACGCCTCCTATTTTTATTAAAAAATCCAATTGCTTCAAATTGAACTGTTCAAAAAAGTAGGCTTCCAACGTTTTGGAATTATATGCAAAATATTGAAATAATATTGATATAAATATGACAAAAACAAACAAATTAAGATTTGCTTTTTTCTTTTCTATCATCCAAGTCACCCCTAATTCAATATTCTATATCACAATGTTGAACCCTTCTTTTACATATAATTTTTTTTATACATCAAAGCTGCTTCCACCGATAAACTCCTTGAGAATTGATGTTCTCGGCACTAACTCATCATTATCAATACTTACAAAATAGCTCAAAAATTTAAGTAATCTTCTAGCTTCTGAGTACTCAGTATTATCCTGCGTAATATCTTCCAAGAGAGGAACAGCATGTTTTTTTAGAATTGCCATTTCATAGACAAGTGCTGAATTGAACATTACATCTGCATCTTCTTGATAAGGGAAAATGTTTTTCTCCTCACCTTTTCTCACAGATTTCCACATTTGAAGTGTTTTTAAGGCAGAATGTCCTCTGAAATTATTATCCCTGACAATTCTTCTAATGATTCGAATATCCGTGGTTGGTATTCTATTATGTGAATCAATATTAAGTTGAGTCAAAGCACTGATGTAAATTTTGAATTTATCTTTTTTAAGCAAATCACCCGTCAATTTTTCATTTAGGCCATGTATTCCTTCAATAATAACAATTTGATCCTCATCTATCTGTATCACTTTCCCATTGAATTCACGATGACCTGTTTGAAAATTGAAAGTTGGTAAATCTACTTTTTCACCGTCTAAAATATCTTTTAAATCCTTATTGAATGATTCAATATCTAAAGCTTCAATTGAATCAAAATCATAATTCCCTTTTTCATCAAGAGGTGTCCTTTCTCTTTCTACAAAATAATCATCGGTTGACAAATTGACTGGTCTTAGACCATTCGCACGAAGCTGTATCTTTAAACGATTTGCAAAAGTTGTTTTACCTGAAGAAGATGGTCCGGCAATCAATATAACTCGTTTTTTTTGATTAGTGATCATATCCGCAATCATCGCGATCTTCTTTTCATGCAAGGCTTCAGAAATTTTAATAAACTCATCTGCTAACCCATTTTCTATTTTACAATTCAAATTCGCAACATATCCAACGTTTAAAATTTCTCCCCATTTTTCTGCTTCGGAATGAATTTCAAATAGTTTTTTATGCTCATTGAATTTAGGTACAGAATAAGGTGAGTTTTCAACTGGATGTCTCAATATCACTCCCGGTTTATAATAAACCAAATCGAATTCTTTTAGATATCCAGTACTCGGCAACATATAACCATAGAAATAATCTTTTAACCATCCTAAAGTGTATATTTTCAATGTGTCTTTTTCTCTATATTTCAATAAATTCAATTTCGAGTTCATCTGGTATCTCTCAAAAATCTCAATAGCTTCAGATACACTAATCAATCCTTCAACAAAGAGTTCATTGCTCTCAATTATTGCAGTCATCTTTTGACTGATCAAGGATAAATCTCTGTTGATTAAACGATGTTTACCTAGAAATTCACAATATAATCCCTGACTCAGTGAGTGTTTTACAATAACATTAGTTTCTTCAAACAACTCCATGACTGCACGAATAAAAACAAAAGATAAACTTCTTTGATATATTCTCATTCCGTCATTCATACTCAAATCTATCAATTCCACATTTGCTTTATCTTTAATCGGCACCATAAGTTGTCTTAATTTATTATTTTCCTTTACCGCTGCAATAAGTGGTCTGTCTGCAGTTTGAAATTCTTGTGCAATTATTTCATAAGTTGTGCCCTGTGGATATTCTTTATTGACCCCATCAACTGTTAAACTAATCATTATCATTCTCCTAACTTCCCAAATTTTTTAAAAGGAAATATCCGAAAAACAGCCTTTCCGGCAATATTATTTTTATTTATTATTCCAATTCTCTCACTTCTCGAGTCCTCACTATTTTCAATATTGTCTCCAATAACAAAGTATTCATTTAAATCAAGAATATAACTATCGCTCATATAGGAATTGCCATAATTAGAATTTCCTATCCATAACTCATTGTCAATTATTCTAATTTCATCCCCAGTTTCCGCTACTACTCTTTTTATCAACCATTTATCTAATGCTTGCACATTAAAAATAACGACATCTCCATTCGCGTACTCTGTATTTTTTAAATATAGAACCCAATCTCCTGATGAAAGTTCAGGTTCCATTGAATCACCTTGAATATAAGTGATTCCCCAAAAAAACAACAGCAATAATATGAACAGTATTTCTAAAACAATAAACACGATTTTTTTATTCATCTTCATTCTTCTCTTTCAAATCACAAGTTAAATGATAAAGCACTTCATTGAGCTGACCATATTTATATTTAAATATTTTAATATCTAAAATATTCATGCAGTCTTCAAAATCATCAAGAACATTGTAGGGATTACCATACGCTCTATATATATCATCTACAGAAACTCCTGAAAATCCATGTCCAATAATTGAATTATGCCGCAATTCTATGATTTCATTCATTTTATCCGCATTCAATATTTTATCAACTTTAATGTACTTGAATTCATTTTTCTGATACTTATTTATGTAATTTGAAATTCCATATATTGTGCTCCCACTATATATATTAAATTTCTTTTTAAGAATTCTTAGTATGTTTTTTTTGAGTACCACATCTGTTAAAAAAGAAAATTTTTTCTTGTCCCCTAAGGAACTGATAAAAATGAATTTGTAAATAGCTTCTTTGAATCGATAGACTCTTCCCAAAAAATCAATAAATTCTTCATTTACAATTTGAATTTTTATATTTTCCATCAATTCAGAAAAAATAGCATCCGGATTTCCTTTTATCAATTCATCAAGATTTTTTTTTGTAGCTACAATAATTTCGCTATTCAATAAAGTTTCATTGAGTTCAGACAAATTATATTTGGCCGTTTTAAAGTCAAAATTGATGGCATATCGACAAGAATTGATAATTTTACCAGCGTCAGTTTCCTCAAGACCATTTTCAAGCATAATATCATAGGCTCCACCATAATCATATCTTTCTATTAACTTATGAATGACATTACATGATTGAGCCATGTCTAAAACTCCTTTTTGATAAATTCCTGTATCTCCTCAGAATCCTTACTGTATTCTTGTCCGTTGAATTCAACTTTATAAGCATGAAGCAAATAACGTTCAACCCCTTTGACAGATTTTCCTCCATACTTCCCATCACCAACAATAGGGTGCCCTATAGCTTCTAGGGATGCTCTAATTTGATGCGATCTGCCTGTCAACAGTTCAACCTCTAAAAGAGTATATTGAGCATTGGATTGTAAAACATTGAAAATTGTATGTACACTTTTGCTTCCTTCTACAGGTTTATCAAAAATAATTGAACGATTTGTTCGTTCATCTTTAACAATATACCCCTTGACTTCCCTTTTACCAACCATTGAACCTTCAACTACCGTTTTATAATATTTTCTAATTTTTCTTTCACGCATCAATTCATTCATTTTTTTAAGTGTATCATAATTTTTAGCAAAAATAATTAGACCACTCGTATTTTTATCAAGTCTTTGAATCGATGCCGGTTTAAACGTTCTGGACGCATAATCACTTAAATAAACATTCACATATGAAGAAAGTGTTTTTTTAAATTCATTTTGATCAGGATGAGTCAGAAGTCCAATTGGTTTATTGACAATCAAAATATCTTCATTTTCGAAAACAATCTCTAAATGATATTTATCAATGATTTCGCTTTTTTTAACTTCAGTCAGTTTATTGAATACATCTTCAGGCAGAAAGATTTTTATAACATCATTTTCTTGCAAAAAATAATTTTCATTCACCTTTTTTCCATTTACAGAAATAGTTTTTTTTCTTAAATATTTAAAAATATTATTTCTCGAATCATTGACCATCAATTTCATCAAAAACCGATCAACCCGTTGCTCTTTTTCGTTAGAACCTATTTTTATTTCAATCATATTTTTATACCTCTTTTTATTTTATTTTATCATATTTATAAATTGTCTTTATCATTTTATTTTGATATTCTTATATAAGAAGGTGGTGATGCGCAAATGATGGAAAAAATCAAAGACTATTTATATGATATTAGTGATATTTTAGTTTCACTTGTACTTATAGCAGTTATAGCAGTTTCGATTACTTATAAAATTACCGATGCCTTTACAATCAAGATTTTCAATCCGATTGACGACTCTGTGATTACTGTACAGGAACAGATTAAAATTCCTGAAGAAGATCAACCTGCAGAAACTGAAGAAATTGAAATTACAGAAATCCCAGATACTACTGTTACTCCCATTGAAGTTAAACCTTCTACTAAAGTCGCTTTTGAAATCAACAGTGGTTTAACTGGCTATAACATCGCCAATCTACTTTTGGAAAAGGGGTTAATTTCCAATGTCAATTCTTTTATTGAAAGAGTTGAAGCACTAGGTTTAGGAAGCAAATTAAGATCCGGAACATTTAGCGTTCCATCTGATATTCCTTTAGATGAACTTATCTTCATTATCACAGGTAAAAAATAAATCTGCTTGAATCAAGCAGATTTATTTTTTACTTTCTCAACAATTTAAAACCACCATACACAGGCTTTGCTTCAGAAACAGTTATTACAGCATTTGATTGATTCTTTTGAATAATGCCAATGACATGTTTGATTTTTTTTCTACTGATATACATAGAAAGTATATTTCTAGGAAAATTTTTCCCTTGCCCCTCGACAATTGTAACTGCATATCCTTCTTGTCTGATTGCTTCAGCCAATTCTTTTCCATGTTCCTTCAAAACAATCGCTTGAACTTCAGCTGTACCAATCCCCAACTTTTCTTCAATCCAAGAACCTACATAATTACCGACTGCAAATCCACCAGCATATGCAACAGCTTTCAATGGATCTGATGAAATATCTGATAAAACATTGCCAACAATCACAATCCATATCATAACTTCAAAAAAGCCCATTATAGCGCCAATCAATCTTTCTCCCCTGGTAATGAGTACAACCCGGACAGTCCCAATTGAAACTTCAAATATTTTTGCAAAAAATACAATAAAATAAAATAACATTCATCAACACCTCATAATTTGAATTCAATTAATTATACACCCTTTGATAATTTTGTCACTATATTTTTACTGTATTTGATCAGGTATATAACCTTTAAATTGTGCTTTATAAAGGTTGAAATAAACTCCTTTTGAATTCAATAATTCCTCGTGACTTCCTCTCTCTCGGATACCAGTTCCATCCAAAACTAAAATTTCATCTGCATTGATGATAGTTGATAATCTGTGAGCAATTGTTACTGTTGTTCTTCCTAATGATAGTTCACTGATTGCTTCTTGTATTGCCAATTCATTTTCATTGTCTAGGGATGATGTTGCTTCATCAAGTATCAATATCGGTGGATTCTTCAAAAATACTCTGGAAATTGCGATTCTTTGTTTTTGTCCACCGCTTAGTTTTATTCCTCTTTCACCTACTATCGTTTCATAACCTTCAGGCAAAGAAACGATAAAATCATGAATATTAGCTCTTTTTGCTGCAAGAATAATATCCTCTTTTGAAGCATCCAACTTTCCATAGCGAATATTTTCTTCTATGCTTCCAAAGAATATGATGACATCTTGTTGCACAATACCAATGTTTTTTCTTAATGATTTTAATGTCAGTGTTTTTATATCCTTGCCATCAATTGTAATACTTCCATCATTGATATCATAAAATCTCGGTATAATATTAGTTATCGTTGTTTTTCCTACGCCAGATGGCCCAACTAAAGCAATATTCTTTCCTTTTTCAATACTCAAATCAAAGTTTTTCAAAACCCATTCGCTCTCTTTATTATAACGAAAACTCACTTTATTCAAATTGATTTTTCCCTCTATATGCTCCAAATCAATTGCATTTTCATCATCCTCAATATCTGGGTAGATATCCATTATTTCTAAAAACCTTTCAAATCCCGCCATACCAGATTGGTACTGCTCGGTAAACTGTATCAATCTTCTTATCGGTTTGAATATGTAAGATGAATAAAGTAGATAGGCCACTAATTCCCCCATATTGAGCAGGCCTTTAAAAACAAAAACTCCGCCTATGACAATTACAATTAGACTGATTATATCCACTAAAAAGTTGGTTCCAGTTGTAAATATCGCTATAGCATGATAGGCTTCTTTTTTTGAAAGATAATGGTTTTTATTGCCAGATTTAAATTTTCCAATTTCATTTTCTTCATTGGCAAATGATTTCGATAGCCTTATTCCTGAAATGCTGTTTTCAATTTGACTATTGATGTCGGCATGTTTTCTTCTTACTTTTTTAAAAGCCCGTGACATTGCTTTTCTACTGAAAAGTGCATATAGAATCAATATAAGAACAAAACTAAATACAAGCAAAGTCAACGATACATTAATAGTCATTAGAATAATGAAACTCCCAATTAAAGTAATCATTGAAATGAACAAATCTTCAGGCCCATGATGAGCAAGTTCCGCTATCTCGCCTAAATCACCTACCAATCTTGACATTAATTGACCGGTTTTATTATTGTCATAAAAACTAAAAGGCAAACCCTGAAGGTGTTTGAACAAATCATTTCTCATATCATATTCGATTCTAGCACCAACAATGTGTCCCCAATATCCCATAAAAAAAGTAGCTCCCATTCTCAGTATGTATAAAAACAAAATTCCTGAAGCAACTTTGATAATCAAATCAATTTGTCCATTTGGTATGTAATCATTGATGAAAGTTTTTGATATTATAGGAAATACCAAGTCTACTGCAGAAATAAAAAGAGCAGCAATTAAATCCAACAAAAACAATGTCATATGCGGTTTGTAATATTTCGAAAATCTTTTGATCATTAATTTTCCTCCTTGACTGTATTGCTTCTTTTAATATTTTATGCTATTAGTTATAATAATACAAAGGAGTCTTGAAATGTTAAATAATATTAAAAACTCAATCTCAAATCATTATATTAAACCTGAAGGAAAAAATAAAGTTTCTGCTGTTTTATTGCCATTGATTACAGTAGATGATGAAATTCATATTTTATTTGAAGTCAGAAGTCACAAATTAAACACCCAACCTGGGGAAATCTGTCTGCCGGGGGGGGGGAAAAAAGAAGACGGCGAACTGCCTATTCTTTCTGCACTTAGAGAAACTATGGAAGAGTTGAATATATTAGAAAATCAAATTGAAATCTATGGTGGTGTTGATACTATCATTACACCTTTCAATCTCATTGTTCATCCCTTTGTGGGCTATCTCAAGATAACTGATCTTGATTCAATTAAATACAGCAAAGACGAAGTTGACCATATCTTTACAGTTCCTTTAAATTTTTTCACCGAAAAAGAACCAACAATCTACGATATTAAAAACAATTTTGATTTGCCTGAAAACTTTCCATACAACAAAATTCCAAAGGGTATTAATTACACTTGGAAAGAAGGCCATTACCCAGTTCATTTTTATGAGTACAATGGCTATGTCATTTGGGGCATTACCGCAAGAATTGTATATAATTTTACACATATTATTAAAGGACTATCCATATTTTAAATAAGATAGTCCTTACTAGTGAGTTAGAGCACGTTGCTTTTCTCCATATTCAATTTTTATTATGTGTTCTTGTTTAATACGCATTCCTCCATTCGATGACATTAGATCCGTTGTTTTAAGCGAATTTTTATAACATTACCAAATAGTTTTTCGAGCCTACGCTCAATATTACGTCCTCTCCCACTATATATCAACCCCTACTATCAGGGACTTTGATATTACTTATATACCCTTACATTATTCAATTAAACATATGATATAATATATTCATATTATTATCGAAGGAGTTTTTTTTATGAATATTGCAGCATTTTTTGATATAGATGGCACTGTTTATCGTGGGTCATTGATGATTGAGCACTTCAGAAAATTAATGAAATACGAAGTAATTGAACCAAATATTTGGTATAACAAAATCAATGACTTATATGTCAGATGGAAAAACAGGCAAGGTGATTATGATGATTTCATGGAGGAACTTGCGCAAGCCTATATTGAAAATTTGACTAATTTAAATCTCAACCATATTGAATTCATTTCTGATCAAGTCATAAATCTTAAAGGTGATGCCATTTATAAATATTCCCGTTCCAGGATTCAATGGCATAAAGAGATGGGGCATCGCATTATTTTTGTCTCAGGAAGTCCAGATTTTCTTGTGCGCAAAATGGCTCAGAAATATGGTGCAGATGATTACATCGGCAGTGGATACATTATTGATGAAAATGGCAATTTCACAGGAAAAGTCAATAAAATGTGGGATAGCGAAAACAAAAATAAAGCTATTAAAAATTTTATTACTCAATACCAAATTAATGTAGCCAAATCGTATTCATATGGTGATACAAATGGCGACTACTCCATGCTGAAACTAATGGGAAATCCTACAGCTATAAATCCTTCACATGAATTGATGAAAATCATCAAAGATGATGTGACATTAAGAGAAAAAATTGATATTATCATTGAACGAAAAGATGTCATATATCACGTCAAAGGAAATGTTGAATTCGAATAAATAATGCGCTCTTGAATTGAGCGCATTTATCATTTAATTTTCCTTTTTAGTATTTCCCAATTGATTCAACATTCTGAGAGTTTTAGCAGTGTTTGCATTTATTATTTCTGACATGGTATCGATTGTTTCAAAAAATCGATTGATTTTAGCGGTATTGTCTTGTCCCATAATTAATTCGTTTTTCAAATTATTTCTCTGATTTTTTATGTGTTTAACTGTATGTTCCATGATTTCCAGTGATAGTTTCATAGCTACCAGTCTTTCATCCATCAATTCAGCATTTTCAGAAATTTCTTTATTTGCTTTCAATGAGTCATTCAACATTGTATCGACTGCCATTTTCAGCTCTTCATTTGTAATTTCCAGTTCATGAGTTCTCTCTTGAACTGCAATCTCCAATGTTTCGTTCTTTAATAATAAAAGATATTTGTAATATCCAATAAATGAGCCTATTATTAAGCCAAAAATGATAGGCACTATATATCCGCGAATCAAAAATAAAGGTGCCTTTATTGATATTTTTTGTACAAACGATGTCGCGATTAATACTGTCATTAAAAACATAGCATTTTTGACAATAATTATTTTACCGTTAATTTTCACGTGCAATCCCCTCCCAGCTGATTATCTTAAAAATATACCCCCGAAAATCAATGCCAAAACAATCATTGCAGCTGGGTGTACATTTAAATAATACACCAATACAACTGATGCGGCAGCAATAAAATAGGTTGAATTACTGGAAAAAGAGGAACGGCTCATCAACAATACCACTTGAAAAATCAAAATAACCACGACAGGTCTGACAGCTTTCATCATCCCTTGAAGCCAACTCTGATCTCTGTATTTCAAATAAAATGTCATCAATACGATTACAAGCACGGTGGATGGCAAAATAGCACCTATAAGACCGGCGATCATACCAGGAAACCCAGCTACTTTATACCCGATAAGAGCTGATAATTTTGTTGCAATAGGTCCTGGTAAACTGTTGCTGAAAGCATTCGCATCAATGAATTCTTCAATAGTCAGCCAGTGGTATCTTTCAACAGCTTCTTGTTGAATTAAAGGTACTGAACCTAAACCACCACCAAAGCCAAACAAACCTGTTCTGAAAAATGCAATGAATATATCATAAATAACCTTCATCAGCGAATCCCTCCATCTATATTGTAACATAATATCTCATTTAATTGAGTTATTTGATTTCCTCAATAATTTTTCTGATTTGACTTGGACTCAGAACTTTCCCCATTGATACAACTTTATCATCAATAACAAGTCCTGGCGTCATAAAGACATCATACGCCAATATTTTTTCAAGTTCTACTATTTTTTCAACAGTAGCCGGTGAATTCATTTTTTTTATTGCTTCTTTTACATTTTCTTCTAATTTAATACAGTTTTTGCACCCAGTTCCCAAAACCTTTATAATCATATTTTCACCCTTTCTAAACAAAGTAACCATAAACCATACCAGATACGGTTGCAAAAAAAACAACTAATCCAACAAAAACAAATGTTTTTTGCAGTCCCAATACGCTCTTTATTACCAACATATTTGGCAAGCTAAGTGCCGGCCCCGCCAATAACAGTGCCAACGCCGGTCCCTTACCCATTCCTAGTCCTATCAGTCCCTCAACTATAGGAATCTCTGTCAAAGTTGCAAAATACATAAAAGCCCCTGCGATTGAAGCAAATAAATTTGAGAATATTGAATTCCCACCAACTAAAAAACTTATAAATTCTGACGGAATCAATCCTTGATCAAGACCAGGTCTTCCCATCATAAATCCAGCAATTAATACACCAAAGAAAAGCAATGGCAAAATTTGCTGAGCAAAGTCCCATGTCGCCTCAAACCATTGTATTCTCTCGTCTTTATCAAACCATCTAAAAGTTGCATAAAAAGCAGCTATGAATGAGACTCCTGCTATAATCCATTTTATTTGGTATATTGCAATGAAAAAGCCTTTTGCTTCTGCTGGCTTTCCCCAATTCGCAAATATCAGAAATGAAATAAGTGAAAGAAAAAACAATAAATTTTGTTTTCCACTTCTATCCTCTTTGATCTTAAAGTGTGTCGTACTACTTTGATTTTTTCTTTCTTTATCTTCATTTTTGTATATTTTAGCCATAATTAGTCCAATAACTACTGAAAAAACAATTGCTCCAACAGCTCTTGCAACTCCCATCTGCCAACCAATTACCCTAGCGGTAAGAATAATTGCCAATATATTGATTGCAGGGCCCGAATAAAGAAATGCCACTGCAGGACCTATTCCTGCACCTTTTTTATAAATACCTGTAAATAGTGGCAGAACTGTGCATGAACATACAGCTAGTACAGTTCCTGAAATCGAAGCAACTGTATATGATATCCATTTTTTTGCATCACTCCCAAAATATTTTAATACTTCTCCTTGTGATATAAAATTTGATATGGCACCTGCTATAAAGAATGCGGGTATCAAACACAGGATCACATGGTTTTGTGCATAATCTTGCAGCATGTAGACTGATTCCAAAAGTGCACTTTGGATTCTAGCATTTCCTAGTGGCAATTTATATATTCCTATGAATATTAAAACAAAGGTTATTATTTTACGCCATATATTCATATTATTCACCGCTTAGTATTGCATCTTTTGCTCTTTCTAATTGATTGACTAAAATAGATTGCGCAATTCCCATCAATTGATAAACTTCCTGATCTAAAACACCATACATAACTTGTGTACCTTCTTTCCATCTGCCTATAACACCGCTGTTTTTCAATACCGTCAGATGCTGTGAAGCATTTGACTGCTCCGAATCAAGTAAAGGAAGAATTTCACAAACGCATTTTGGTCCATCTTTTAATATTTTTAAAATATTGATTCTAATTGGATGTGCTAAAGATTTAAAAATATCTACTAAATATTGATCTAATTGATTCACAATATCACCTCATCATTTTATTAGTTTTTTCTAATATACTAATATAATTATAAATTTATGTTATATATTTGTCAATTTTATTTTTACTCAATAAAAAAGTCAGCAGTTTTTACTGCTGACTTTTTATTCAATGTAATTTCACTTTCATAGTAACTGGATTATGGTCACTGTTGACAAATCCCGCATCTATTGTTTTCACATCTATTATTTCAATGTTTTCAGATACTAAAAACCCATCAATCACAGTTTCAAATGTACTCCCTGGATGATAGGATTCATATAAATCTCTAACTGTATTTACAGTAATGTCATAAGCCCATATAAATGGCAAATCGTCAAAATCTGTAGGCGCATTACCAAGCCATTCAGGATTATATTTCTCACGATCAATTACAATTTCTTTTGACAACAACTGATTCCAATCTCCGCCAAAAATGTAGTAATCATTTTCAAGATTTAAATCCATTATGAATTCTCTTAAAAATTGCATTTGCTCTTTTTTTATGACACCAGCTGAATCATATGCAGACAAATGTAGGTTGATGACATGCAATTTTTTATTGTCATCCAATGGAATGATAACTTCATCCATGCATCTGTCCAAAAGAAAATATTTATCTGGTATTGTCGGATCTTTTGGTAAATCATAGCGTGTTGCTTGAACTATAGTTCCTTTAACCATCGTCAACAATCCAGACTCAGCTTTCCCCATCGGTAAATTCAAAGGAATGGGAACCCATGGAACTAAATAATTATGAACGAAAGAATAACTGTAATCAGATAATCCTTCAATGATTGCTTGCATTTCATTGATGTGATAACTTCTAGTGCTGTCAATATCAACTTCTTGAATGATATAAATATCAGAATTCAATTCATTTAAAGTTTTAATATTTCCATCAAGATTGATTTGCGTCTGCTCTTGACTGGATGACCTTGAACCTGTTCCACCATCCATAAAAAAATCCTGATTTGAATCCAGACCGCAATAACCGATATTGAATGTTGTAATTGTTAATTCATCACTTAATGACTTTTGATTGTCTGTATTAATAAATTCATGTATTTCAATAGCTTCTGGCACATAATCGGTAAAAACTACAAACAATACCAATCCAATTACAAGAATAACAACAATACCCAATACTATACCTAAATATTTCAGTATCTTCAAATTAACCCCCCCTTAACTAATATAAATATATTTTATCACTGATGGAAATAATTTCATCAAAAATAAAAAATAATCACACATTTTGTGTGATTATCTTATTGCACCGACTGGACATATCGGTATGCATTTTTCACATCCGACACATATATCTTCATCTATGACCGCTTTTTCATTCACCATTGTTATTGCATTGTATCTGCAGACATTGACACATCTCAAACAACCTATGCAAGCATTAGCAAATACTGTTGGTCTGTCCTTCTTATTTGCAAGCTCTTCTCTAGTCATCTTTGAACCACACTTAGGACAAGTCATATCATAACACGGTGTACCTCTTCGATGATTTTCCACTGTTCCACATTTCTCACAAACACAAAGACCACCACTTCCTAGTCCTAAATGTGTTCTATTTTTTCCTTTTCCGCTTCCTGAACCATCTTTTTTAAACAGCATATATATTCTCCTATCTCAAATCAACATGACTTCTTTTGTCTTTTAATTCAATTTGATATCTAATACTTTCAATGTTCTCCAGTACTTTTTTTAAACCTTCTTCAATATCATCACTTGAAACCAAAACTGGAACGATATGTTTTTTAATTCTTTTGATATTAGGTCCAAATACCTTTGTAATACCGACTTGTACATTTTTTTCATGTAGCAAATCAAGAATTCCCTTTGCTTTTACTGGGTCCGCATGTTGCTCTTCCTCTTCAGTCGTATTCACAATTCTATCAATCATGACAAATTTTCCATCAATAAGTTCATAAATCACATAATAGTCAGCATCACCAAAATGCCTTTCTATAAATTTTTTTCCATCATCCGTTGCACATGCTATAATCATCTTATTGCTCCTTTTCAAATATTCTCTTTTCTAGCTTGTCATTTTTATATTTGAAAGTCAATAAGCGCACTTAATTGATAATAATTATCAGTTCATATCAGCATCCAATTCATCAAAAAAATAAGGACTCCTTATATGGGCCTTATTCAATATCAAGAATTAAATCTTCTAATCTTCTTTTTGGCACGTGGTGGATTTGATTTTCATCTCGCCAGTATTTGATATCTCCATCTTCAGAAATATCATCTAAAACGACTATTTCTTTTGGTTTACCAATAGCAATTACCATCATAATTTCATATCTTTTACTTATTTTTAAATCAACTCTTAAATTTTCTTTATCCACAGCACCAAACATGCACCCACCCAGTTCTCTTTCAACCGCACCTAGTAAAATACTTTGTGCAGCTATCCCATGGTCCCAGTAACAAAATTTTGTGAGCTCTTGATCTAATAGCATCACCAAATAAGCTGATGGTCTTTCACCAACAAGTGGTCCTTCCCAATCCTTAAAATAACCTGCCCATCTGATATTTTTAAAAACCTTTTCTTTAATTTCTGGCGTATCTGCGATTATATATCTAAGAGCTTGTATATTTCTTCCAGTAGATGACAATCGAGCAAGATCAATCAAGCTTAGAAGCTCTTCTTTTGATATTTCATATTCCTCATAAAATCTTCTATATGTCCTATTTTTTAAAATCAAATCTTTAAGCATGTTCTTCTCCCCTTATCCTTTTAACTTAAATACAATAATGCCCAGTATCATAATTGCTATACCGAAGGGTTTTGTCCAGTCAATTGCTAATTTTGCTGATCCAAACAATCCAAAACCATCAATCAGCAATGCAACCGATAATTGTGTAATGATTAATATGGCGACAGCTAAGGCTGTACCGAGCTGCAAAATTCCTCTTGTCAAAGAGTATATGACAATAACGCCAAATGCTCCACCTAAGAGATACAATTTGTTTATTTCTCCCCATTTACTTATATGTCCTTCGCCTAAAGTTACCAGCATCAACAAAGAAAATATAAAACCTACTGCATGTACAATTGTCGTTGTCTCCCATAGCCCTACATGCTCACTGACCCTTGCGTTGAATACAGTTTGAAATGCAATCAATGCACCTGCAATCAATGAAAAAATAATTCCTATCATAATCTACCTCTTATTCTATTTTTTTTACAACCCAATGTTTCAAATCGAATTCATCTTCAAAACTGGGATGCTTTCTCCTGAATAACAATGTCTTTCCATAATATGTCTTAAATTCAGAATCTGCAATTAAATTTTTATTTGCAAGTAACTCTTTCACTTCATTATACGCTTTTATATTTGATTTTCCAAAACCAATCCATGTAAAAAACAACAAAATTTTTTTACTGTTGTTGTGAAAATCAATGCGGTTGATCCAATCCAAAAAATCCTTGTGGACTTTACCGCCGTAAATGCCACTCGATAGAATAATCCAGTCATAATCTCTTATGCAATTTTTGAAATCTTTGAAATACTGAAGTTCAAAATCCAGTTCTTCAGATAGCTTTTTCGCCATGGCATAAGTATTCCCATCCGCTTTTGCAGTTAAAACCAAACCTTTCATTTTTTCCTCCCATCAACATCAGTTGAATATAATTGAATCGCAATATTACTAACAAAATATCACTTTCTTTTCTGTATGATTCATACCCACAAAAGAAAGTGATATCCATTTATACTATATAGTTGTTCAATTTCAAAATATCTTCATTGCTGAATTTAAAATAAATTCTTTGATTAACTTCAATATCTGTTTTTATGAATTCGCCCATCATCATATAGGCTACTAAAATCCCCATTTCAGAATCAATTATCACTTCATAAAACGTTCCCATATCAATGATTTCACTCAAAACACCAGTAAATCCGCCTTCAATTTCAGTTTTGAAAATTTTTACATTTTCAGGCCTGACGCCAACATAGTTCGTATTAATTGCACCGTTGAAAACTGACCCCAATTTGTCTGATGAAATGATATTCTTCAATCCAACAAAATTTGAGACAAAATCAGAATTCGGTTGATTCAATATTTCTTCCATTGTACCGCTCTGTACTATTCTTCCATCATTGATGACACTTACTTTATCTCCAAGATAATATGCCTCTTGGAAACTATGTGTCACCATTATCGTAGTCATGCCAAACTGCTCATGCAATCTTTTTATATCACGCATCAGTTGATCTTTTATATGAACATCCAAGGCAGATAAAGGCTCATCTAAAAGAAGCACCTTTGGCTTTATAACAAGCGCTCTTGCCAGTGATACTCTTTGTTTTTCACCACCACTCAGATTTATCGGATAACGATCAAGTAAATGTCTTATTTTCAGCAAATCTATCAATTCTTTAAAATAATTGCTGTCATTCACATTTTTGTATTTCAATCCATACTCAATGTTCTCTTTTACTGTCATATGAGGAAACAAGACATAATCTTGATAACAAATGGCAATATTCCTTTTTTCAGGCTTTAAATTTTCAATGTTCTGACCATCAATGAAAATATGCCCGGAATGATGCTCGATCAATCCGACAATTGTTTCAAGAATAACGCTCTTGCCTGCTCCTGTCGGGCCCAATAATATATAAAACATCCCTTCTTCCACTTTGAAATCAATATGTTCAAGTGAAAAATCTCCCAATTTTATATGTACATCTTTTATTTCAATCATTGCAATCTCCTTTTGTAGTTATTCAATGAGACCACTCTAAGCAAAATAAATATAAGAAGTGACAAAGTCAGCAGAATCACGGTTACAGGTATCGCATAGTTCATGCCGTAATTCGTATATCTTTCATAAATCAATGTTGGTGCTATCATTGGATGATATGCCAAAATGATGACTGCCCCAAATTCGCTGATTGCACGTGCCCAAGTAATGATCATGCCGCTTAAAAGGTCACGCCATGCCAGTGGAAAGGTTACACGCATGAATGTACTGAAATGCGAGGCACCCAGGCTCCTTGAAACATTTTCCATTCTTACAGGAACCCATTTGAAAGCTTCCTTGGAAGCATTGAACATCAGTGATATGCTGACAAACAACATTGCCAAAACAATTGCTGACTCAGTACCTAAAACATCAACCCCATGGCCTGCCAAGAATTTTCCAATATCTTTTTTTGGAGAAAGTACTGTCAAAAGTGCAATACCTGCTACAGTATGCGGCATTACCATAGGAATATCGATAATACTCTCTAAGAGATTCTTAAATTTAAACTCATGCCTTACGACATAATATGCAAAGGGAACTGAAAAAAAGAACGCTATGGCCATGGTAATAGTCGCTGTTTTCACACTTCTCAATATGACTTCCAGGACTACAGGATCTTTCATTGCTTGAAAAACCAATCCTAAATCTGTCCAAGTAAAAGTACTTACAATGGGAAAGACAATAAAAAACAAGATTAGAAAACCACTGAGCAATGAAAAAATATACATTTTTTCCATTTTGCCATTAAACATTTTTTCCTCCCCCTTTTTCATTTTTTTCTATTTATTGAGATATTTCAGTCCTTCAGGTAAATTTTCTCCACCCAAGACAAGCACTTGGTCCAATACCGGTTGTCCGGCTTCAAGAAGAATTTCCATTCCGCCTTCATTATCAAAGAGGAACTTGATGAATGCTTCTGCAAGCAATGAGTTTTTACCTGTTGCAGGCATTGTCAATCCATAGACTATAGGTTCTGCAATAGTTGTTACTGTAGTGCCAGGTTCTGAACCATTGAGTTCAACTGAAGCTTGTGCATAAAAATCTCTGAATTCAACAGCAGACAAGTTAATTTCATTTGGCAATGCGACATAATTCATTTCCGGATTCATCATGATGTGTTGCATGGCTACAGATTCATACTCAAATGCATAATCTAAAGCTCCTGTTTCAAGCATTGCAATCAGTTCAACTGATTTTGGCCTAATATTCTTTTCTTGCGTCGCCTTCTCCAACTGAGCATTCAAACCTTCGACATCATAATGTTTTTCGGCAAGTTGCCAAACCAAGAGACTTCTATATCCACACGGATCAGCATTAGGTGCACTGTATCCAAAATTAACCCCATCTCTCAATAATATTTCATACCAGTTGTCACTGTCTATTTCATCAGCATACTTTGAATCTTTTGAATACATGATTACCATTGAATTATTCGCAAATAAAGCATCCCATGAAGCGTATTCAGGAACCAGCATCGTTTCAATCACATTATAATCCGCCGATGCCAGCACATCAACAGCATCTTCAAACTCAGATACTTTTCGTGTAATATCTCTACTACCACCTGAAGTTCTGATGACATCTACCTCTGGATACATTGTTTCAAAAGCCATTTCAATTTTCTCGAATGGCACAGCCAGGCTTCCTGCATGATAAACAATCAATTCACCTGCTAAATCGACCACTGCTTCGTCAAGAACAATTTCATCTGAAGGTGGTGTTGTATCCACATCTTCTTGTACTGCATCATTTTGCGCCACACATCCTGCCATAAAAATCATCAAAACCATCAAAAAACTTAAGTACCACCATTTACGTTTCATTAATATTCCCCCTTGAAAGTATTTGTATCAAAAAAAAGACTTCTAAGGTTGGAAAACCAAAAAAATCAAAAAATGACTTAATTGAGATTACTTTCCACACCGGGAGGCAACACCGTTTCCAGTGAAACCCTATCGTTTTATTCACCAATGAATCTTCAGGTCAATAAAATCGCAATCTTTTTATCTTTTTAATTGTATCATTGCCACTTCAATTTTTCAATTTTACTTTTTATTAATTTCATCAAAAAAAGCTGCGCATATGCAGCTTTTCAATTTAGTACTTCCCAAATCCCACATTATCTAAATCAATGATAATTTTTTCTTCTTTTTTTATTTGCGATTCATGTTTTAGAGTTTTTTCATTTTTTTCGTAACCTTTTAGTTGAAATGAATTAACCATGGATTTCAAATGTCTTGCTTGTGAAGCCATTTGTTCACTTGCCGAAGCGCTCTCTTCAGCAGTTGCTGTATTTACCTGTGTCACTTGTGAAATTTGTCCGATACCACTGTCAATCTCAGCGACAGCTGATGCCTGTTGATTTGATGCTTCTGATATCAATTCAACGATGCCAACTGCATTATCAACACCTTCAACAATTTTATCCAACGCTTCAGCAGTCTCATTTGCAAGCTCGTATCCATGCTCAATTTTCAGAATCGAAAGATCAATCAAATCCGTTGTTTCTTTTGCTGCTTTCGCACTTCTACCAGCTAAATTTCTTACTTCTTCAGCTACTACAGCAAAGCCTTTACCGTGTTCTCCTGCTCTTGCAGCCTCTACTGCAGCATTGAGAGCCAATATGTTTGTTTGAAACGCAATTTCATCTATTACTTTGATTATTTTATTTATATTATGTGAAGATTCTTTTATATCCACCATTGCTCTAAGCATCTCTTTCATCTGATTGTTACCATTAACAGCAAAATCCCTTGCAGTATTTGAAAGAATATTTGCTTTTGCTGAATTTTTTGCATTTTCTCTCGTCTGTTCTGCTATTTCTGTAACCGTTGCACTGATCTCTTCAATACTGCTTGCCTGTTCAGCAGCTCCCTGCGATAAATTCTGACTTGATTCTGCCACTTGGAGTGACCCAGTTTCAACTTGTTCAGTCGCCTCGTATATTTCATAAAACATTTCATTGAATTGTAAAATAATCTGATTGATAGAGTTCCTTAAATCAACAAAATCACCCATATACTCACGTTCAATTGAATTTGTAAGATCTTTCTGAGACATTTTCATGAGAACATCTGATATTTCTACAATATATGAATTTATCGCGTCAACTATAATATTAATTCTATCATTAATGGTTCTAAAAGCACCTTCAAGCACTTTTGTATCTTCATCACCTTCAGTAGTACTTGCCACAATTGATAAATCTCCTTTTGAAAATCTATCTAACATTTCAACCACTTTTTTTAGTTCAACAGCCCTGTAAGCCGCCTGTTTTGAATCAATACGTTCCTTGTTTTTCACATCCGTCTGATCAAGAATAATTTCAAGAGCACCGATAATATTTCCTTCTTCATCTTTAAGCGGTACACCGGTGTATTGAATGTCCATTTTCTTGTTTGCCGCATTTGATATTGTTTCATCTTGAACCATCATATTTTCAGACATCGCTCTACTGCATGCACATTTTTCAGTATTGCAATGGCCTGTCTTGAAATTATCAAAACATTTACTTCCGGCAATTTCAGAAGCAGTCAATCCCAACAATTCTTCCCCGCGCTTATTAGTAAATTGTATGTTATATTCCTTGTCAAAAGCTGAAATAGCTATTGGCAAGGAATCAAAAATATTTTCAAATACTGCAATCAAACCATTTATTTGAGTAGCAATAGCTCGCCAACCGCCATTCAAATGGCTGATATCACTTTTCTCTCTCAACGCACCTTTTCTGGCTTTTAAGCTTATCTCGCCAATCAGGCTGCCCATATCATCAATATTCTTAGACAATACCAATAAATTTCTATTGATTACATCTTCCTCAGATCTGATTTCAACAACTACATCCGTATCACCATTGGCAATGCTCTCTATTGCTTTTGCCTGGTGCTTGAAACCATCTATCATGCCAGAAAAAGACCTTGTCAATTTTCCAACTTCATCTTTACGTTCCAATTGTTTCAAATCAAATTCAACGTTTAATTTGCCTTTAGATACACCATCAGCTAATTCAATCATAGCCTCAAGTGGTTTTGATAGATATTTGCTGATCAAAAAAATAATTGCTCCAATTATTATGATTGCCGCAACTGCGGCAGAAATGCCGACGTTCATTTTCATGCTTGCAATTTTTTTTGCAGCAGACATGGTTACAACATCTGAAAAGACATCTGCAATATAATAGTTTGTAATCAGAAATACTGTAGCAAAAGAAACAAACAGCAATCCCGATATGTATAGGGCCAATCTTTTTCCTATAGTCATTATTATCCTCCCGAAAATTTCTATTTTTTTATAATTCCATTATATCTGATAACCTTCCGAATTAAAGAAATATAATAATACAAATAAAAGATTTTCAAAAAAAGAACACCTTCAATACCTCTAAAGATGTTCTTTTAAAAATTAAATTCGTTATTTATTAATAAAGGTATTATATTTTCAATTTAAATGAACCTATCAGCGTCTTCAATAAATGTGCCTGCGATGCCATTTGTTCACTGGCAGATGCACTTTCTTCAGCAGTTGCTGTATTTACCTGAGTCACTTGTGAAATTTGTCCTATACCGCTGTCGATCTCAGCTACAGCTGATGCTTGCTGATTGGATGCTTCAGCAATCATTTCTACAATCGTAACTGAACTGTCAACACCTTCTACTATCTTAAGCAATGCTCCAGCAGTATCATTGGCAATCTCATAACCCTCTTCAACTTTTCTAATCGACAAATCTATCATATCAGTTGTTTCCTTGGCAGCTTTTGCACTTCTACCTGCCAAGTTTCTCACTTCTTCCGCAACAACCGCAAATCCTTTGCCGTGTTCACC
>JAFGAC010000218.1 GCA_016933835.1 Clostridiales bacterium | reverse complement strand
TAACCAAAAGCCTACGAGAAGCCATAAACATCCTAATGCAAGGAGTCCCCAAACACATCAACCTCCAAAAAGTCAAAGCAGACCTCCAAAACATCCAGGGCGTAATCGGAATCCATGACATTCACATATGGTCCCTAGAAGGAGAAACCGACATATTCACCGCCCACGTGGTTCTTGATAATCAAACCCTCAAAAACCCTGAAGCAACAAAACACACCATCAAAGAAAAATTACTAAAACACCACATCGAACACTCCACCATCGAACTCGAGAGCAAATACCACTGCAGCGGCATGGTCTGCGAAGAACAAGACATAAAAAACCCATGAAAACGCTTCTTACCCAAGAAAAACCCCAAATCATCACAAATTCCGAAACAGCATATATTCGCCCAGAAGAAGTCAGAAAAAATCTGGTAAATACAGGTTTTGAGTTATTGGAAAAGAGCTTAAAGGAAGGTGAGGGTTGTGGAATTACAATTTAAACCAAAATTTTCTGTGATATTAGCAATTTTTCATGGATCGTCTATTGCATTGTCATATGTTGTTACCAAGGAGATGTCAACGAGATGATACTGTTGTTTGCAGTATCCACGAGTGTGACTGCAGGATTAAGTTACTAGGATGATCACGAAAATAGGGCAAAACAATAATTTACTTCAAAAATTGATACCGAACTAACCTCTACGAAAAAAATCTAGTATTTACTACAAAATTTTCTATAAATTTTTTCTGTAGAGCCCATTCAGAAACAATTTAAACATGCGAGTGATAACGTGAGTTGTCCAATGTGGGGTACAAAAAATGCCAACTGAAGCATTACTTCAACTACTAGAAAACGGCGAATGGCATTACATAAAAGATATACCCAAATTAACCAGTCTGAACAGCAACAAAGTCGAACACATAACCGAATTTCTCGCAAAATACAATTTTGTAAATATCGATGAAACAAACCAAAGAATTAAACTAGACACAACAACAACTGCTTTCTTGAAGAAAATCAGACACCTAGAAAACGAAAAAAATCGCAACCCTATGTTTTGATTGATTAAACAATCAAAATTGAAATTGTTATGTTATAATCTTTTCATGTTTTTGTTCAGGTTAAGGATTCATAAATTTTTGTTATTTTTTCCCCGATTAATTTACTGTCATGATGCTTTTTTACATATCCATATTCTGATTCCCACAATTTTGGGGATAGATTCTTTAGAACTTCAACAATTTTTTCTACTGAATCAATTTCTTTTATTGGAAAATCGTCATATTCTTTATAATCAGAAGAAACAAAATTCAGAACGGGTCTACCACATGCAATTGCTTCTAAAGAGATCATTCCAAGAGCCCCAAGCTTGAATCCGTCTATTACCAAAGCAGTGTCCCAAAAATACGCGTTCATTTTTTCATGTGATGTCGCCGGTAAAATGTTTAGATCTAACCCCAACGAATCCGCCAAAGCTAAAGTCTTTGTAAGATCTATTCCTCTTCCTATAACAGAAACTTCAACCTCTTGTTTTACTTTGGATAAGGCATGTATTGCAATATCAGTGCCTTTTACATTCCAGTTTAAGGCACTTGCAATTAGTACTTTTAACTTTTTGTTTTGCTCTTTGACGGGTTTTGGATAAAAAAGGGTTGAATCCACTGGATTTGGGAGATAAAGGGCATCTTCACGGTATTTCTGTGCAATCTCAAGTATGTCTGGTGTACTCACTATTATTGTATTACATTTCTTTAAATTGTGTTTGATAATGCGCTTCCAAGCAAAATGATTGATGTTCTTTCTGACGTCAGTTCCATGAGCGTGTCCAATTAGGGGTCGTTTTCCAAGTTTTGTGCCAATGTAACAATCCTGAAGCAAATAATTGAAATGATAAACATCTCCTTTTGTCCTTAAAATTTTCCAAGCTATCTTGAATGTCTTATCAAAAAAATTTCTTGACCTTTTCAAATGAATTGAATCAATTTCTTTTGGAAGATTTTTAAGTAGCGTTTCTCCGACAAATGAGCAATCATTGACCATTACAACTTTCATTTTCTATTTTCATCCTGCCTTTGAAACTCCAGTAAATTCGATTGAAACCTAGTGAACAGTATCTGAATTCTGCTTTGAAATTTCTTTCAGAGCAGTTACGATGTAATCAATATCTTCTTTAGT
>JAFGAC010000217.1 GCA_016933835.1 Clostridiales bacterium | reverse complement strand
CGCCACTAAGATAAGAACCAATGGATAACTCAGGAGGCATTCTTATCTTAATTGCATCAAAAAACAATTCCTGGAACTTTAAAAAGACCTCATCATCTATCTCGCAGTTTGTATCTGGAAGGGGCTTTGTAGAAAGTTTCCAATAACTACAAATTTTGTTCCCATCTTGGCTAATAATCATGAAGTGCCCAGGAGGGAACTCGTTTATTTTTGAAAAGAAAGTTTCAGCTGTATTTTGAAAACCCGTTAACAAAAATGTACGTAACGCATCTTCATTAACAATTCGGGGGACATCTCTATCCACTAGTAGCGCTTTAATTTCGGAAGCAAAAATTAGCTTTTCTGGGTTTGAAAAATAATACAAAGGTTTTATTCCCAATCGATCCCTTGCAAGAAACACATTTTTCTTTTTTGTATCCCATATAGCAAAGGCAAACATACCATTAAGAAATTTTAAACAATCTGAGCCCCATTCTTGATATGCATGTAATATTGTTTCAGTGTCAGTGTCTGTATAAAATTTATGTCCTTTTTTGATTAAATCATTTTTGAGTTCTTGATAATTATAGATTTCACCATTGTAAACTATCCATAAAGTTTCATCTTCATTATGGATAGGCTGATTACCATGATCAACGTCAACAATAGCTAATCGTTTAATTCCCAAACCTACATTGTGAGCAACAAAGGTACCTTCACCATCAGGCCCCCTATGATGAATTGACTTTAACATATCTTTCAATAGTTGTAAAGAACCTGAGCCAAAATATCCAGCAATCCCACACATATGTTTACACTTCAATTATCGAGACAATTGGATAAAAAATAATTAACGAATATTCAAATGTAAAAAAATCTTACCAGTTAATTAATGCATTGACCTAGTTTTGGGATAAAAAAGTGAATAATTTTGCAAAATATAACAATTTCACTTTTGGAAACGATTTTTATACCATTCACACAGATTTTTTATGCCATCAATATTAGAGTATTCTGGATGAAATCCTAAAAGCCGTTCTGCTTTGTCTATGTTCGCATAACCATGTTTTATTTCAGCAGGTTTTGTATCAAGGTATTGGTTTACGATGTGTTTTTTATTCAAGTTTTCCTTAAGAAGATTAGCTATTTCATTTATGCTTGTACTTTTTCCAGTTCCAACATTAAACACGTCTCCATGTGCATTTTTCATTTTTAATGAAAGCATATTTGCTTCAACAACATCCCGAACATAAATGAAGTCTCTAGTTTGATTACCATCACCAAAAATTATTGGAGATTTATCATCAAGTAGTAAATTAGTAAAAATTGTTATTGCCCCCCCATATGAGTTATTGAGGTCAAAAAGTTGACGTGGACCATAAACATTGAAATATCTTAGCGCGACAGTTTCAATCCCATAAAGTTTATTGAAGAGACAAACATATTTCTCCCCCGCGAGTTTAGAAACTCCATAAGGAGAAGTGGGACTTAAATCCATGGTTTCAATTTTTTCAGCAATTCCGTTATCACCATATAATGCGGCTGAAGATGCAAAAATAAAACGTTTTACGGAAAGATCGGAAGATGTTTTCAATAAATTTAGTGTACCAGTTATGTTTATGTCGTTGTTAAGTATTGGATCAGTTACTGAAAAGGAAACACTAGCAAGTGCAGCTTCATGAAAAACTACATCGATATCTCTTAATGTTTTTCGAACTAACTGAAGATCTCTTATATCCCCCTTTACCAAACTAAAGTTTTTCTTGCCCATATGTTTCGAAATATTATCGACTTTTCCTGTTCGAAAGTTATCGAAAACTGTAACATCATATTCTTCCTCAAGAAGTTGATCAACTATGTGACTGCCAATAAAGCCAGCCCCACCAGTAACAAGTATTCGATGATAGTTATGATTCATGTTTAGACACCATTAAAAACATTAAATGAAAGTATCAAAATTAAAACATTCTTGTTTTTTAACATGGGTTTAGTCGAAAATATAACTTTGAAAATAAAAAACAATTAATTAAAAATCTATTCGAAAGCTTGATAAAATATTCAAATACCATATCAAAATAAACAATCATGAAACAGGAAATTAGGATATATCTTATACCGTAATATTCAATATGCGTAATACTTAATAGTCCCTTTTTCAGATGGTATCTTAGTTAAAAAACACAACATCATCAAGTTAACGCTAGCGTGCAACAGAAATGAGTGCAATTAAAAAAATATATTATTTTTTCATCATTTTATCACTTAGCATAAGCATATTCCAAGCTCAGATTGCCGTAGCTGCATCAAATTCAGAAGCAAATACAACAATTTCTTCATATGGAACAATAAACTATCCATCTACCCCATCAGAGCCTACAACCCCATCAGAGCCTACAACCCCATCAGAGCCTACAACCCCATCAGAGCCTACAACACCATCAGAGCCT
>JAFGAC010000216.1 GCA_016933835.1 Clostridiales bacterium | reverse complement strand
GTTTTTATGCGCTTAGCTTTAAGCTAAATCAAAATCACAACACTTTAATTATTTAAAAAAACCGTTTTCGCACAAACTCCCGTTAGCAAACATTAATAAATATCATACTATGAATAAAGTTATTTATGCAGTCTTAATTTGTTGTTTATTAAGTTTGCAAACATCAAATGGAAATATATCCATTACAGGAATAATTACTGGTGAAGTTCCCGAATTAATCTACTACTCTATTCCGATAAATGGTGTTTGTTACTGGGGTTTTAGTGAAGCCGTAAAGCCTGATTCCCTTGGGAATTTTCAAATTAATTTGTATTCAGACAAACCTGCTTTCATAATAATAAGGCCTAATGGTTTTCCTGCTAAAAAAGTAATAGTCGAACCTGATCAGAAGTATATTATTTCTATCGAAATTGCAGGTGAGAACATTATTTTTCATGTTGCAGGCTTAAATGAGAGAGGGCAAAACTTATATAATACAATTTTTCCTCTCGATGTCTTTTTGGATAGTGAAAGTGATAAGTTCATGAATGATTCTTCAGTTACAAAAATAAAAGATAAATTATCAGTTTTAAAATCTAATAATATATCCAAATTCAAAGAAATGTTAGATAACAATGATATTTCACCATTATTTTTCAACCTAATGAAAAGGGAAATAGATTGTTATTACGCAACTTTATCAACAACAATTGCTTTAAGAAAATTTTATAACGCGCTTCGTACTAATAAAGATTATCCTCAGGATATAAAACAATTCTGTGAAGAAATATTCGAGAAATTTCCGGTCTTAAATGAAAGCCTTATGTCTTCCTATCTTTGGATTTTTTATGCAGACAATTATATTCATTTTCGTGATATGACAAGAGAAAACTTCAATGTTGATGAAATTAGCAAATTATACAATGAGGGATTAATTCATACTCATCACATCAATGAATCGAAAAAGTGGCTTTCAGGGATACCTTTGGAATACTATACGGCATATTATATTTACTTTCAAAGTTTTCAGAAAAAATTTGAGAAGGAACTCATAAATCTTTTTGAGCAGTTTAATCAGAATTATCCTGAAAGTAAATTTACTCGATATCTTAAGCCAATGGTTCGCCCAATTAGAGAATATCATCAAACTATTGAGCGACCATTTAGTGAAAGAATTCTATTCGTTCATGACTATGAGAATATAAAATCTTTGAAAAATGCTTTAGCTCAATTTGCCGGTAAAAAAATTTATATTGATGTTTGGGCAACATGGTGTGGACCCTGCAAAGCTGAGTTCAAACATTCTGCTAAGTTACACGAGTTATTAGAATCGAAAAATATTGAAATGCTGTATATTTCTATAGATGATTCTACAAGGGAAAAACAATGGGAAGGAATGATCAAGTATTATGATCTTGAAGGTAATCATATAAGAGCTAGTAAAGAATTATTGTCTGAATTGTACACAATCTATAATCAGCAGGGGACAATATTGATTCCATGGTATATTTTAATTGATGAAAATGGGAATATTTTAAAATTGCATGCAAGCAGGCCTTCTACAATACAGGATTTAGAAAAAGAACTTAATGATAATTAACGTTTGCTAACACCGGGTAAAGTCCATTGCCGGCGAAGTGCTCTTGCGGGTGTCAGCTCATTTGGGTTGCTTTTTTGTACCCGGACAAGTATGCGCTCCGAACCAGGCAACGGGCTTTACCCGAAAACGTTGTGCACCATAAAACAAGACACTATGAGAATAAGTTATTTGCTTTTAATTTTAGGATTCATTTCTTGTTCACAGAGTATAAATGATTCAAAAAATACTCAAAAAGAGACTGCTGATACTGTAATCGTTAAAAAATCTGTAATCTTAAATAATTCCGGATTAGATGAATTAACTTCTGCATTCAAAAATCAGGGTGAATCCTATGTTACAGTAACTGGAGAGGATGGAAGCATTGAGACAGAAATAAATAATATCAACTACTCAGAAAACTTTCTGAATTATCAAAATGAATTAAACCACTATATTTTAAAGACCACTCAATTAACAAGGTTTTTAAGAGGTCAGGAGGGACAAAGCTCTTCAATTAAAGTCGAAATCTTTAATATACCAGATTCGAAATTGATAAGTACTATTGATACAGAATCCGATGACATTTCATTTTTTACAGAGTTTTACAAAACTGGAAAATATGGATGTTGTGGAGCAGAGGATTATTATGAATTAACCTCTTTGTGGGAAAATGAGACATTTTTAAAGTTTAATTCAAAATATTTCTACATAGAAATTCCCAATGCAAGGATACATTTTTATTTTGGATTCCTCTCTGATGCACGCGATGACAAAAATCTAATACTAGGTGAATTGTATTTTGCACATTCCATTCCGAAGTCAGTTTCAGGGAAAAGTATAATCTCACATGACTTCAAAACAGTAAACAAATTGATATTTAAAGCAAAGGACAAAGAATTATATGATAGAATTGTGCCATTTTGTCCAAGTATGACTTTAATTAAAAATAAAGAAAAAGACCAATTAATTGAATATCCAGACCATCAAGAGTTAAGATTATGGTCATATAATAACTGGAAAGGACTTGAAGGTATTAATATTAACGGATTTAAATTGGAATTTTCAAATGATACAATTATTCCAGTTGAGATTCCAATTGAAAATGGATATCTATTTGGGGAACCTGACAATTTTGATAAAATAATATATATTGAAGAATAATTTACGGTGCACAACATGCAATATAGCCAATAAGGGTTTCAGTTGTATGCAAAGCTCATCACCCGCATCAATCTCGTTGTATCTTGAAAGTGATGTTCTCCGCAATCCCTTTCAGGCCATATTGCCACCGTTGG
>JAFGAC010000215.1 GCA_016933835.1 Clostridiales bacterium | reverse complement strand
TACTGGTGATGCGTTAACTTTTTAAAAATGTTTGTAAAATATTGATATTAAATATAATATAAGCGTTCTTTGATTTTTTGATTTGAATTGACTCGTAGTTTTGCACAAACCAAGTGCAAAATTTATGAACTCAGGTAAGTATGTTTTCGCCCAGATATTACAGTTTGTCAACAAATATGAGTTTGAAAAGTGCGTTGCTAAATATAATGGCGATCATCGTGTTAGAGAGCTAAACTGTTGGAATCAATTTGTTCAGCTTTTCTTTGGCCAACTTAACTCTCTTAACTCCCTGCGCGACATTTGCACATGCTTAAAAGCGCATAAAAAGAAGCTCTATCATTTGGGCATAAAGCAAAATGTCAATCAATCGACCCTCTCCCGTGCAAACGAGAAACGAGATTGGAAGATTTTTGCAGACTTCGGTGAGTATCTGATAAAAACGGTCAGGCCTCTGTATGCAAATAACCCTATCCCTAATATTGATCTTAAAAACGAAGTATTTGCATTGGACTCAACAACAATATCCTTAAGCATTAAGCTGTTTAGCTGGGCAGGAGGAAAATACTCCAGAGGGGCAATAAAAGTTCATACTATGCTGGATTTAAGGGGAAGCATTCCAACTTTTATTTTTATCACTGACGGTAAATACCACGATAGCAACGTACTCGACGAGATTAATCCTTTGCCGAACGCTATTTACCTAATGGATAAAGCCTATATCGATTTTGCAGCATTGTACACAATGCATAAAATAGGATCATACTTTGTTACAAGGGCAAAAGCATCTCAAGATTATATGGTTATCGGGTGCAATTTCAATATTGATGAGCAATCAGGATTAAGAAGCGATAAGACTATTAAACTGAAAGGTCCAAAGTCAAAGCTGCTTTACCCTGAAGAGCTTAGAATGGTGGAATACTATGATGATGAAAAGGACATGATATTCGTCTTTCTTAGCAACAACTTTGAAGTATCCGCCATGGAAATTGCACGTTTGTACCGTAATCGTTGGCAAATAGAAGTGTTCTTTAAATGGATAAAGCAGAATCTGACAATAAAAACACTTTGGGGCCACTCTGAAAATGCAGTCAATGTCCATATCTGGGTTGCCATCTGCACATATCTCACTGTAGCCTTAGTCAAATTTAAGCTTCAAAGTACATTATCTATTTACGAAATAATGCAAATCTTAGGCATATCATCATTTGATAAAACACCTGTAAAAGAGCTTCTTACAGAGATACAAGTCAATCAAAATTTCAAAGAACAATATGATTTATTTAATATCTAAATTTTAACGCATCAGTAGTAATT
>JAFGAC010000025.1 GCA_016933835.1 Clostridiales bacterium | reverse complement strand
GAGTCCTTTATTTCTAAGGCAAGTGCAATGGAACTTGCTTCTCCTTTGTCCAAATTTCTCTCAATCTCAGACTGTTTCTGTTTATCCTTAACTTCTAATGCAATAATCCAATCTGGTAGTTTTTTACCAAATTCATATTGAACCTCCTGGTAATTATTATCTCTTCGTATAGTTCTTTAAGAATATCGAGCAGCTCAATATTGCTTAGTGCAATAAGGCAACTGGTATCAGAAATAATAATTCTATTCATTTATGAGACTATCAAGATCTTCGATGCTCTCTCCAAATATTGAAACGCCATATTTGCCAACATTCTCAAGAAAATCTCTTTTTGTAATACCAACTAAATCAGCAGCTTGTCCAGATGACATTATGCCTTTTTCAAAAAGGTGAGCAGCCAATTGCATTTTGACATCTAACTCATTAACAGAGTCAGGTATCTTTATGGTCAAAGTTTTCATAATCAACTGATTTATCTATATACAAAGATATATAAAACTAAAATACTCCTGGTTAGTAGGATGTATTTTTGCTTGCTGCTAAAGTTTTCGGGTATGGTTCGTTGCCGATTTCGGAGCGATCACTTGTCCGGGTACATAAAAGAACATTAGTTTAACTGACCTTCGAAAGAGCACTTTGCCGGCAATGAACTATACCCGGTGTTGTGGTGAGTTTTGTTATTGATAGCTAATAGGTTGTATTTTCCTAAAAGTTTGTTCGTTTAGCCTTTTTTCTTCCTCAATGTCATAATCATTCTGCAATCCGAGCCAAAATTTGGCAGAATTACCGAAATATGAACTTAATCTTAATGCTGTATCTGCAGTAATTCTCCTTTTACCTTTTAGAATTTGAGATATCCTAGTCTGTGGTATATCTAGAACTTTCGATAATCTGTAAGCTGATATTTCCAAGGGCAAAAGAAATTCTTCTAGCAGTACTTCTCCAGGATGAATATTAGCCAATTTTTTCATAACCAATAATTTTTAATGATAATCAATAATTTCAACCTCTTTGGTATGGTTATTTTCCCATATGAAAACAATTCTCCATTGATTATTTATCCTAATGCTATAGAAATCTTTAAGTTTCCCGGATAGCTTTTCAAGGCGGTTTGATGGTGGAATTTTTAAATCTCCAATATTTTGTGAGTTGTTTAACATCCTTAGTTTCCTCCTTCCAACCTGTTGAATTTCAATAGGAATTCTTTTAACCCTATCACCATTCCAAATTTTTTCAGTATCCTTTGACCCAAATGATATGATCATACTAACATTTTACGATACTAACGGCAAAGATAAGTATTTTTCTGAAATATTCAAAATAGTTACTGGGTACATTTTTAAAATTCACCACAACGTCAGTCTGCGCAAAAATCAGATTATTATAAAGAATTCGCAAATAAATATAGCCATTTGGAATCAAAAGAGCGATGCATATCG
>JAFGAC010000214.1 GCA_016933835.1 Clostridiales bacterium | reverse complement strand
GATAGAAGTGATACTCCCCCACTATTCTCGATAATTACATCAGTCGCAGTGATGGAGTTATTTGCTAGATATTCATTGAAGTGTCCCGAAGGTATGGTGATATTACTGAGTATCAAATCCTCAGTTGCAGCGTTCTGAATGATTGTGACAATAGCAGGTGAATTCAATGCATCAGGAGCGTTGATAATTATCTCAGCTTGACGCTCAGGGTATAGATTGGCGTCTACATTAAAGACCAAAGTATCTTCATTCGTCCCACTTTCATTTTCCACAACAACATATTCTCTTGTTGAAATTGCATTCCAGACAAAGTCACCTGAACCGATATTGTCAATAATAATAGATCCTGTTCCTCCGAAATCATCGAACTCAAAATAGGCTGGATGGACTGACAATTCCGGCGGTCCCCCGGACTGTGTTGTCAGAGCGGTTACTGATACCTGAACGACACTCTCATCAGGATCGTTACACGATATGGCCAATGTGGCTGTATCAGTAGGGCCACTCAGAGCATTCCAGTTAACAGACAGTGTCAAGACATTTGTCGTCCCCGGTCCCATTTCAGGTAAAGTATCCGGCGAAAAATTGAGCCATGATCTATTGACCGCAATACCGTAAATGGTGAGATTGCCAGGACCAATATTTGAAATATTAAGTACTTTCTCTTCTGAAGCAATATAGGGTGTCCATAATTTGGCCGCATAACTGCCAAAAGCGATCCCAGCTTGATCGATATCGGAATAGTCGATTCGAAAATACCCATTTTCACCCCAATTTGTGCCCCATGAATTTTTGGCCGTAAAATAGCCCGCGTCATTGTATCCTGTAAGGAGAACTGCATGCGCGTTTGTCGTCCAGCCCAAGTCAGGTCCGGAATAATCGAAAATACCACCACTATACGTGAAAAAACTATCTGAAACCTTCATTGAAACGACTAATGGTCCATCCTGTAATTCACGCTTGATATCTTCGACTGTGAAATCTGAATCACCCCATAAACCATAATAGTCTGAGCAACCGGCGATCTTTACCTTGGGTGCGTCAATGCACTTATTGCTGCACGGAGCATTATCGGTTGCTTGATACGGATAACAATCTTCAGCTTCGATTCCGATATCACGTACATACTGAAGCACACTAATTGGCCATCCACCGAAACAGCTGGCAATATTCGTACAGGACATCAGAATCTGCTCTGACAAATTATCAGAAAAATTCAACCCGGTCCTGTTGATGTAATTCTCGGCGCCGGCCAGGGCAGCATGGACTGCACAAGATCCACAATTCGTGCCTTGATGACGAATTCCACTGTCAAAACTTGACCAATCAAGGGTAGCCGGCAGATTTTTCTCAGTTTGTTGCTTGAGTGGTTGATTCCCTTTCCAGTGTTCGAGGATGTCAGGAGGTATATCACCAGTTATCGGTCTGCACAGATCTGATTCGTTCCGTTCTTCATAAATATCTATGGAGGTTCTGTCAGATCTCTGCACTTCTTCATCTTCTGCAGAATTTGTCTCGCTTTGATAAAAAACAATACTGCTTGGACTGAGATCAATATCGGGATTCTCGGTTGCATTTCCCGACTGGGCGAGAGGAAAATTTGCATCATCAGATGTATTTGAAGTGTTGTAGAATCTCAGATTACAGCTCCTATTTACACTGGTCACATTCTGATTGACCTGAATATATACCGATTTTTGACCATCAGCATTGATACTGCCGGATGTGGGACTCACCGTCAACCATGTGGGTACAGTCGAACTATCAACATTCCATGCAAGTGTACTTTCACCCAGATTTTTTACATAGAGATACCAAGTTCCACCATTCGCTGGGACCGGAGCGGGGATGTTGCCGTTCTGAATATCGAGATCTGCAGGATCAAGCACGCCACCTGCAGTCGTGAATCTGATTGGCTGGCAATAGCGACTTTGATATATCGAACTCTGATGGCCCGATCTGATGGTCAACCAGTACTGTGTCAATGGCTGTAGACTGTAACAGTAATAGTAATTACTGTACACTTTTTCATTCAGATCGGGATTGTTTAAACCAGTCTCTTCATCAAAATCATTAATGGTCGCTATTTGGATACGACTGGTATCAGAATAAGGATCCGCTATCCAGGCGATATATGTCGGGTCGGTCGGGACATCAGTGCTGTAATTTCCAGGTTCGAAAATCTGCGGAGGTGACAAACGTGAACGAACTTTGGTATAACATGCATACTGGTTCACGTTAGTAATTAAAACCGCCCATACTTCGTATTCGCCTTCGATAAAGTACAAAGGGGTATCGAGTGTGACTGAACTTGCCCCGGCATTGTAACTTTGCGTGTCAATTGTACTACCATAAAAACCACCCCATCTGAGTTCGAACGTCCCAGACAACTGAAAAGTACCGGAAATTTTCCTGATTTCCAATTCAAGCCAGCTATCTGTGATTTCAGCGTGGATTTTTAATGGATCACAGTAACCCCAATAATCCGTGGGGAAAATGACTTCATACTCCAAGGCATGAACCGGTCCCTTGATAAAAAGGAGCATTATGAATAACAGACTGCAGGCAATTTTCATTTTTTTCATTTCCTCAGCTCCTGTTCATATAATATGGTTGTTGGCGTAAAATTCATATTGCCTGAATAGAGCAGAACGAATAAGACAACTCTTGTTCGTCCTGCTCCTTCACTGACACAACTAATCCTCGAACGATTGATTCATAATTGACTCGATTATGGTCCGTAATGCCCCGAGTTCAGCCTCGAGGCGTACGATCCGCTCTTCTTGCTCGATCACGTACAGGGTCAATTCCTCAATTTTTTCCACGGTTTTTTGCTGAATTTGACCAAGCATTATCCCGTTTTGAGCCACTTCTTCTGCCAAGGGCAGACCAGGCAGGTGCTTCTCAGCCTGGATATACAGATTTAACTCGTGAAGAGGCATGAGCTCATATTCGTCAGCGAAAACATAATCTGGCCAGGATGCCGCATGGACCTGAATTTCACGAGCGCCAATTTTACCTTCGGCAACGAGTGCATATGTATCGACTGGCTGGGTGCCAATGCCCATTGAACCAGATATAAAAGTCTTCTGAGCCTTTACGGTGAACTGGGGAAGCTCTGTCGATACAATACCTGTGATCAAAATCTCGTCCGCGGATTTCGTTTTGTCGGTCGAAAAACCTTCGATATACACGCGATTATCGTTGTCGTTACATGTAAATACCAAACGACCTCCTCCCTTGTCCTGTAGACCGACTTCAAGCCCATTCGTGGTGAAAACTCGATCATTGACCATAAGAGATTTCTCGACAATCGCTTCACCGTATACATCAAGAACTGCACGTGCTGTTCCGATCCCCAGTCCCAGATTCCCCCTGATGTAACTATTATCGGCGCGAATAGTGAAACGCCCAATATTTTTGGCATAAATACCGGAAACAATGATTTCCTTGGCTGAACGTTTTAGATCCCCACTGAATCCCTCGATATAGATCATGTCGTCCCCGGGATTATTAGCGAAGATGAGTTGGCCGCCGCCATTATCTTCAAGACCGATCCATGCGCCATTCGAAGATTTTATTCGACCTTTGACATCAAACTGAAACCGAGGTGTAGCAGTACCGATACCAACGGATCCATTTCTCCAGATAGTACCCTCGGTCCCTTCCCCCGTCCATTGTTCAGCGGATACGAAGGAAAATCCCAGACTTATGATAATAAAGAAACATGCAAAAGTTTTCATGATCATAATCCTTTCTTTGGGAAGGCGTGTTATCTTCCCGTAGGTTCAAGTTCGAAAAAGCATTACTATTCAGTCCCAAGATATTAACTGAAGAAAGTTCTTGTGTAATTACATCCTGATGATATGGTTTACGAATTTGGATTTTTGATCACCCCCTTTTCTGGTCTTTGCACGTTCGCCAATACGATAATAAGATTGACGTTTTAACGAGGAGGGTGAATAAAAAGATGAAGCACAATTTTAAGGGATAATTGGATGCCCCAACAAGCATGACAGATGGACAAATAACCATCGCCATCGAAAACAAAATAATACCGATATTCATGTTTACCCCCTTGATTAGCACTTTATTGCAAGTTGTTCTTTTACATCATCATTAATTTTACTTATAGCTTTAAAAAAGCCCCTAAGATCAAATTTTACTGTTGGTCTCAAGGTGGTTTGAATATTTTTTCTTCCATTTGTCATCTCCTTTCTCCTGGTATTCTGTCCGGTAACCCAAAAAAAAGTGACATGAGAATAAGAAAAAAATGAATTAGTGAGATTTAAATGAAGATATATCGAGAAAAAGAGCATAGATTAAATTACTAACTTCCAGTGGTGATAAAATGAATATTCATATGTTATGGATTATGTCGAACTAGCGTAACTGATAAACTCTAAGTTTTTGATCTTCATGGTCTGTTGTTAAATATACAGACACTGCATGAATCATGTACACAATATGTGCTTTCTTATTTATATGAAAAGATTGGCTTGTGTGTGTTATAATTAAAGTGAAATGTTAAAATTCCTTTTAGAATCTCTTTATATATGATACACAATTACACTAGTAGCTTAATTGTTGTAACATCTCAGGTGTATGAAATGTATATCATTTAGGAATGGGTGGTATTTCCCCGTTCTTTGCATATGATCTCATGGCGTTAATGATAGTTTTCAATGGATCATGATTACGTAATTTCAGGGTTCGATAAATTGACATAAGTATTGCCTGGGTATTTACTCCATTATAACTTCTATTTCCCAAAGAGTTTTTCCTGATAATGACTGCGGGGCGTATTTCACGTTCCGCATGATTATTGGTAAAAGGAACATCATCATAGTCAAAAAAAGTGAGTATGGCATCCTGATATTTCTGGAGTCGCTTACTGAGCCGGATTGCATCAGGATCGTTCCAGGGATGCACACTCAGCATGTTAAGTCGTTTCTCCATAGTGCGTCTCTTTTTGATATACTGCTTCTCTTTCATTGTCTTTCTATTTCTGTTTAATCGAATTGCATCATTGAGCAGACGAGTGACCCTTTTTCGAAATGTGCCCCATTGAGGTGATAGATTTTTATCGTCTACTTTTTTGATTTCACGGAAGAGGTGAGCAAGACAAGTGTATGGCCAGGATGTCCAGGTTTTGCACTTCTTCCTTTCTTCCGTTTTTTCTTTACAGCAGGTTTCTTGTAAGGCGGAACCATACCAGAAGGGGTCTCAATTGAGGGACCATTGCCTGCTTGAAGATACTGTGAAAGGACCACAAGGGCAAAGATGACTGCCTCTTTACCCAACGAATAAATCTCTTCGGCCTGCGTCTCGGTGAGCGGTGTCTTGAAATCGTAATTGAGTCCATTATGACTGTTTTTCTGGTCCATACTGGTATCTATAGAACAAGAAAAATAAAGTACAAGTGCAATATTTGCACTTGCGGTGGGTTTTTACCAGAATTAGAGTGAAAAATAGTTATTTTTTCTTGACAGATTGCTGTTTTACTGTAAAATTAAAAGTAGTTAGGTAGTTTATTCGTTTCATATATCTGAGATGTTACTAATTGTTTAGATCATTCATTATTCATGTTGAGGAGGAGGCAATGATACATTCAAGGAGTAAATCCCACTTTCTGGTAATTCTAGGTATAGGTGTGCTGTTTTTCATAAGTGGTATAAGTGTCTGCTATGCTGAAGACAATGTCATGGTAAGTAATCGGGATCATGCAACAATTGGACTAGTTGTTGAAAATGTACTCAAGGAAGGGACAGCAGCAAAGGCGGGAATTCTCGATGGTGATAATTTACAATCCTGGTCTTTTAAAAATCATGATGAGATTAAATTTTCAAAACAATTATCGGGAAAATTCAGTAATCCATTTGATTATTTATTTTTTTTAAAGGAGTATTCTCCTCGAGGGATTGTGCTTGTCACGATTGTAAGAGATGCATCAAAGAAGATAATTGAATTGCCTTTAGGTGAATGGGATTTCGATGTCCGACCTGTTCTTTCTGCAGAAATGACAAAACAGTACGATACATTGAATGAGTTTGATACCAAAGAACACGTTGAAAATCGTGTCAGTATTCTAGAACAGATGGCAAGGACAGCCTTGGAGAAAAATATAAACATTCTGGCGTGCTGGATTTATTATAAAATTGGTCATCTGTTCACTAATGCGAAAAAAACAGTAGAAACTCAACAAAAAATTCAACTCGCTATCGATCTTGCAGAGAAAGCACAAGATATAAAAGCCCAGATAATTCTCAACGATTTTCTTGCTTTTCATTATTTCGAAAATCAGGAATATGAAAAAGCAATTGAATATTATACTGCTGCTATGAAATTGAAGGAGCGATTGTTAGGAAAAGATAGTATTGGTTATGCAAACAGTTTATCTTATTTTGGTGGAGTGAGTTGGAAAAAAGAGAAGGTATCTGAAGCAGAAAAATACTATAGAGAAGAGCATGAAATTCTTCTAAAAAGCGCGCCACACAGTTCGAATATGGCAAAGAATTATCTTAGTCTTGGTAGAAATGCATGGAAGCAAAGTAATTATTATGAAGGTGAGAAATTCCTGGACAAATCAATCGAGATTCAAAGCAAGATTGAAAGTAAGAGTATGATAACTGTTATGGCGATTGGAAATAAGGCGATCATTGCACGCCATGCAGGTAATCTTGACAAAGCCGAAATACTCAATAAACAAGCTCTTGAGATTTTAAATGAAATTTCTCCAGACCATCCATCAATTATGATATTTTACAATAATCTTGGAATTCTTGCATATTATAAAGGTGATTTTGCATCAGCTGATAAATATTACCAAAAGACATATGATTTGTGTATCAAGAATCAACCTGGGAGCATGTTGCATGCAAAACTTCTAAACAATCTGGCTCAGGTTGCTAAGTACAGAGGGAATCTCATCCAAGCTGAAGAATACTATAATGAATCACTAAAAATAAAAATGAAAATAAACAAAACTAGTGCTGGTGTTGCAATGGCATACAACAATTTAGGTTTACTCAATAAAGAACGAGGGAATACTCGAGCTGCAAAAGAGTATTATGCTAAAGCACTAGACCTTCAGAAACAAATTTCACCAACTAGTCCTGATGTAGCAATGACATTACTTAATATGGCCACAGATGCAATGGATATGAAAGACTTTGAATTAGCAGAAAAATATCTAAAGGAATCACTCGATATAAGAAGAGCCATCGCACCGGATAGCATGGATGAAGCTTATTGTATTAATAGTCTGGGTGATTTAGCCTCTGAACAGAATAAATTAAACGATGCTATGACTTATTATTCTAAAAGCCTAAACATGATGCTGAATAAGCAACCCAACAATCAACAGGTTGCTGAGTGTTATGTTGATATCGCAACCGTTGAATTTAAAAGACAAGACTATAAAAAAGCAGAGTCTAATGTTGGAAAAGCACTTGATATTATGAAAAGGCAAGTTTCCGGAACTGAAAGAGAAGCACAGGTTTTTCACTTTATGGGTAGAATAAAGAGAGAACAGAAAGATATGGAAGGAGCGTTACGATATTTTCAAGCTGCGGTGAATGCGTTGGAGAGACAAAAAGAAACATGGGGTAATGAAGAGAATTTACACTATTTCTTAACTCAGAATGCAATTATGTACAAAGACCTTATTGATGTTCAGGTTTTGTTAAATAAACAAAGTGAAGCATTCCATACTCTCGAAAAATATCGTTCAAGTATACTATTAAAGATGCTCGCTGAGAAGGATTTGGATTTTTCCCTAGATGCCCCGGAAGAACTTTTGACGGAATTAAGCCATTTAGATAGCAAATATGATAAAACTTTCTTTAATGCATCTAGAATGAATAGAATTGACAATAAAGTAGAATTAGAAGCACTCGAAAAGGAGCTACGTCAAATTTACGATGATAGGCACGCGATAAAAGCAAAATTGAAAAATATGAGTCCCCGCCTGGTTTCTTTACAGTATCCTGAGCCATTGAACATGGAAGATGTAATTGATATTTTTGATAATGACACACTTTTTCTGTCTTATTCAGTAGGAGATGACACGATACAGCTTTTCAGTGTTTTTCAAGGATCTCTTACGGTAGATACACTTTCCATATCGAGGAAAAAACTAGCAAAACTTGTCGAAGAATATAGAAATGTTCTAATATCCCCACACATTAATCCATCAGAGATTGGTATTCGTTTATTTAAACGTTTATTGGGGACAAAAAAAAATGATATAAAAAAAGCTAAACGAGTAATTATCTGTCCCGACAAGGAATTACATTTTCTGCCATTCTCAGCCCTCTGTAGTAAAAAAAATCGTTATCTTATTGATGATGTGCCAGTTTCAACAGTTATTTCTGCAACTGTATATTCTGAGTTGACCAAGGATCCTGCGAGCACTGGTAAAAAACTTTCATTAGTTGCTTTTGGCGATCCCCTCTATCCTCGAGAAGAAGCTATGGCTGTGAGTGATGCGACAGTGAGATCGATGAATGAGCAATTTGAATATAAGCCTATACCAGCTTCAGAAAGGGAAGTTGAAAATATTTGCAACCTATATGGATCAACATCAAGAAGTTATTTAAGAGAAACAGCATTGGAAGAAAATGTAAAAAAACTGGATGAAGATGTACGTATGATTCATATTGCGTGTCATGGCATTTTGGATGAACAGTTTCCTATGAATTCCGGGCTCGTATTAACAATTCCTCAAGAGTTTGCTTCAGGACAGGACAATGGTATTTTTCAGGTCTGGGAGATTTTTGAATCATTACGTATCGATGCAGATCTTGTGACACTTTCAGCTTGTCATACTGGCCTGGGAAAGGAAATCAGCGGTGAGGGTCTCATCGGACTAAATCGAGCTTTTCTTTATGCAGGGGCAAAATCAGTTGTCTCCACATTATGGCAAGTTGAAGACCAAAGTACTGCTGAGTTTATGCTCTATTTCTACAGTTATCTCCATAGCGGTTATGATACGTCGGAAGCTCTGAGAAAAGCTCAACTTGATTTCATCCACAGATTGATTACAATCGAGAAAGTCATTCAAGGGGAAAAGAGAAAAATAGAAATAAATGTATCTCATCCTTTCTTCTGGGCAGGCTTCGTTCTTAATGGAGATTGGAATTAAAAGAGCCACTTATAGAAATTCGAAACATCGTGGGTGCTTAAAGGATCTTTACTTTATGATTTTATTTGAAAAAGAGTAATAGAAAGATTTAAGTTAATATATGGATAAGAAGAAAGACTATAAAAAAGATATAAAATACGCAGATAAAATCTGTAAGGCAATACAACGAATTTGTGATACCACAAAAGAATTAGTCAACAAAGACCAGAAACTTTTTGAAGAATTTTATAAAAAATTTCAGAAGAGAATAGGCGATTTTGCAAAGAATAGACTTAAAAGTAGCAATGGAGATCCCGATTATGCAGATGGCATAATAAGCGACTTCTGGTATGATATGATCAAAAAAAAAAGTATATGTGATTATGATGGAGATTCAAAATTAACCTCATATCTTTTCTCTATAGTGAAAAATAAAGTCAGCAAATACTTTGACGAGGTCAAGAAACTGGATAAATATCATGTGCAAAACAGACCTCTTGATCATGATGAGGAAAAGGGTTTTACCAAGATGTCCGAAGATGAATTAATCTCAAATCGATACAGTCAACAAGGCAAAGGAATCAGAGTAAAGAAAAGCAAATTCGAATCGGAAGAAAATAAAATAGCTGCGGTAACGATGAAAAGAGTAAATCGTGATAATTTTCAACAAATACCTCAAAATCCAGAGGAAATATTTATACATATATTAGATCAGAGCAGTCAAAAAAAACGAAAATCAGCATGTAAGGAAATCATGGATATTGCCATGGAAGAATTGAAGAAAGAATCATTCAGAGATCATGATTATATTTATATGAGAATATACGAGAGATTAAAATACAAGGAGATGGCTGTTAAGCTCCTTGATAAAAAAAGTCCCACTAAAGAAGAAATAACAACTATGGTGAACAGAATAAAAAAACAGTATAAGCGATGTAATAAAGGATCATTAGCACGATTAACTATAATAGCAGGTAGGATCTTTTCAGATAGAAAAATAAATATAAAGAAATTTTTTAATGAATAAATGTCACTTTTTTTTTCTTCGAAGGACAAACACTTAAGAGAGTATTAAAAAATGTTTGATAATCACTCAAATGAAAAAGAAAATAATATTACTAAATGGGTGAAATCATGAATAATGAATATAGTTTACAGCTAGACTGGAATGATTTTATTACACTTGCTCGACAGTATGTTGAAGCTTATTGTGAAGCAACCAAATCATTCTTACAGTCGGATAGTGAGTCTGAGAGAGCAAAACTAAGTATATTGCTTCTCTCTAATCGTGCAAGGAGCCAAAGGACATTTGAGATCATTGAAAGGTCCGTCTATGATCAAATGGATGATTCCAAAGATATATTCTTAGAAGCTTTCAGAGATGCCAATGAGATTTTTGATACTATCATTAGCGAACAGAGTAATATAATTGAAAAAATTATTTCAGAAGATTTACTACCGGAACTCCATGATCTTGAAGAAAAGCTTCTTGCTGTTCGCTATTCAGCACAGGATTGCATGTTAGTCGATGATGCTACAGAAAGGACAAAGAAGCTACGAAAGCAGACCCAGCAATTCCTTCAAACTTTTATAGAATATAGTTATGTGACTCATGAATTGAAAAGTGATTATTTGAATAAAAAAATCCCATGTGAAGCATTTATAGAAAAATTTAATTCTTTGGAACAACTTTTCGAAAAATATTTCGGGTATTTTCATACAGAGAAAGATTTTTTGGTGTCCATGTCCGATCGCGAATTAGGTAGTGAAAAATGGTGGTTCAAAAGTACGCCTGAATATAAAGAAGAGGAAGGTTTCATAAAACTGACTGATAGAATTATTAAAGAAGCATTCGGACATGAAGATGCGAGTGATCACATAAAATGTTCAATGTCTGATCTTGCTATCCGATATGCCCTTGACGATCTTAATCCTTCAGAGCATCAAAGAGTCAAAGATCATGTTTCTGATTGCAGTTATTGTATGAAATTGGTAGCTGATGTCCAAAATGCTGAAGCAGAATCAAGCGGTATCAATATGGATGATATTGAAGTTCCACAATCAATATGGGATATGTTTCCGGAAAAAAAAATAAAAAAAAACGATTCAAAATTAATAGATTTGTTTGATTTCGTATGGAAATTACCGACTCAAAGGGTCGTTTCAGTTGGAATCGTTGCTACTCTTCTGATTGTGATATCGATATTCACTTTTTATGAACGACCTTCAACAGATGGCACTGATTCTCTCATTGTATCAATGCAATTGAAGGGTTTCATTACGGAGCAATCGACCACAAGAGATGTTCCTAGTGATCATAAAACACCCACCGTTCTTCACACAATATATGGAACATTCAAATTGGGTGAAGATGATACTCTATCGCGGGACAGTTCATTCAAAGTAGAATTCTCACTATCACACGAGGCATATGTTTATTTATTTCTGGTAAATGCTCACGGTAACATAAAATCTCTCGAATATCTTGTTGATCACACGAAGTATGAAGCTCAATCCTCAATAATAATTCCCAGGGGAGAAACGGAAGCGATATCTCTTGATGCAACGGCAGGCCGGAAAACAGTATATCTGCTCGCATCCGTTAATAAAATAGATGAGTATGAAGAGAAGTTACAAACATTGCAAAGAATGGGACTACAGAAAATACATGACATATTTCCCAAAGTGAAAATTCATACTTCAAGTTTTATTCAAGAAAACGACTCAGAAAAAAAGTAACTATTCCGAGCAATTCCCAGGATTCTATGTCTAGTATTCCGTTCTTTATATATGGGTACAATAACATATTTTTCATAACAGTTCATCCATCTTGTATTTCCAACGGAAAACGACAGG
>JAFGAC010000213.1 GCA_016933835.1 Clostridiales bacterium | reverse complement strand
TAGACCCAGGGTCTTTTAAAGGTGATAGTTAAGGCAACTTTTTCAAACAAATCTAAATTCAAAATTATGAAAAAGAAACAAGTATTCATTGGCATTGATGTATCAAAAGCGACATTAGATGTTTTTATCTATGGATTTAAACACTTCTTCAAAGTTGAGAATAGTCCAAAAGGATTTGTTGTCCTTTTGGAAACAGTCCACAAAGTAACAGACTGTAAGCAAGAGGATATGCTGTTTTGTTTTGAGAATACAGGAAAGTATTCAAGAATGCTAAGTGTGTTTTTTCATACACAAGCTATATCATTTGTTATGGAATCAGCTTTAAGAATTAAGAAGTCATTGGGTTTAGTCAGGGGAAAGAATGACAAGATTGATGCCCGTAGGATTGCCCAATACACATATGAGAAACAAGAGAGTTTGGTTCCCACGATCCTCCCTGATGAAAAGATTGATCAGATTAAATCCCTTTTATCATTACGTGAGAAACTTATCAAACATCGTACAGCATGCAAGAATGGAGTAACGGATCTTCATGATTGTTACATTGAAGGTGAAAATGATTTTATTAAAAATATCCAGCAAGATTTGATTAAGATTCTGGACGAAAAAATTAAGCAAATAGAGAAAAAGATCGATGAAATAATTAAGAATGACGATAGCTTGCTAAAGAACTTCAGGCTTATCATATCAATAAGAGGAATAGGCAAAATAGTTGCTTATTATATGATTGCATTTACAGCAAATTTTACCGCATTTGTGAAAGCTCGTGCTTTTGCCTGCTATATTGGAATAGCTCCCTTTGAAAACTCGTCCGGTACAGTTGTAGGAAGAACCAAGGTCCATCCATTTGCCAACAAACAGCTAAAATCACTCCTTAACCTGGCAGCAATGTCAGCCATCCAACTAAAGGGTGAACATCAGCAGTACTATGTCAAACGTGTAAATGAGCTCGGCAAAAACAAAATGAGCACAATGAATATTATTCGTAACAAATTAGTATATAGAGTTTTTGCTGTTGTTCAAAGAGAAACACCATATGTAGATTTACATAAATTTGCTGCATAAAAATTTGGTTTTGTCTTAGAATACAGGCAGG
>JAFGAC010000024.1 GCA_016933835.1 Clostridiales bacterium | reverse complement strand
TGATATGCCCCCAAAAAGTTAGACGGATTAAAATTAAATAATACTGGAATGAGTTCTGTATTTTACAGGGCTCATTCCTTTTAAGTTAGCCTTTATTCTATCGTTGTTATAATAATCAATATACTCCTTCACTTCCTGATGAAAGTGTTCCATTGAATTAAACTCCTGCAAATATAATAGCTCCGATTTCAATAATCCAAAGAAGTTTTCTATTACAGCATTATCTAAGCAGTTTCCTTTACGAGACATGCTTTGCTGTACCCCTTTATTTTGTAGTCGTTTCTGATAATTTGGATGCTGATAATGCCAACCTTGATCAGAATGCAAAATCAGATTAGTATTATCGGGTATCTTGTCCAAGGCAGAATCAACCATATCTATAACTAAATCAAGAGTTGGCTTGTATGTGATATTGTAAGATACAATCTCGCCGTTATATAAATCAATAATTGGAGAAAGATAACTTTTCTTTCCAAAAAGCGAGAACTCAGTAACATCTGTAGCCCATTTTTGATTGGGTTTATTTGCGTTGAAATCCCTTTCTAAAATGTTCGGAGCTATTCTTCCAGCTTCACCCTTGTATGACTTGTATTTTTTCATCCTCACCTTACATTTTAAGCCAATAGTGTTCATTAATTTATAGACAGTCTTATGGTTTAATTTAGTACCCCTATTGTTGAGTTCAAGAGTTATGCGCCGATATCCGTATCGTCCCTTGTTCTGATGAAAAATCTCAGTTATTATTTTTTTTTCATTTGAATATTTATCCTTTGCTTTTAATTGCTTTAAGTGATAATAAAACGAACTTCTTGCCATTTGTGCCACCGTCAACAATACTGGAAGTGGATATTTCTGCCTTAAATCATTAATGGCCATAGTTTTAACTTTTGGTTTGACTATTTTCGACTTTGAATTAAGGCTTGTAACTTTTTTAGGTAATCGTTTTCAGCACGGAGCAGCTCGTTCTCTTTAATCAACTTTTCTTCATTGCTAAGAGACGATTTTTGTGTAGTTCTTTGCTTATTCTTAGCCTTAGGTGGCCTCCCTTTAAGTTTATTCATAAATAAAGCTGTGATACCGCCTTCTCTATACTCTCGTTTCCATTTAGAAAGAACAGACGGTGAAATTAAATACTTGACAGATAATTGATGTAAAGATAGCCTGTCTGAATGCATCTCTTGAAGTAATTTTAATTTAAAACTTCCGGTGTAGCTTAAATCATTTTTGAATGACAAACCAGATTTGCCGTGAACCTTATAGCTGTCAACCCATAAGGAAATTAATCTGTGGCTCGTGTTATACGTTCTGGCTATGGAATGGTAAGAATCACTGCCTTCCTCTAAAACCAAAAGAACTATGCGTTCTTTTTCTTTAATTGAAAATTTGTTTCTTGTTTTCTTTTTCATAAAAAACACCCCAAATGTTATGTCTAACTTTTGGGGTGCAGTTCA
>JAFGAC010000212.1 GCA_016933835.1 Clostridiales bacterium | reverse complement strand
CTATACCCGGTGTTGTGCATAGTTGTTTTTTTCATTATTAGAAATTCGATAATTAATCAATTCTATATACAAGAACAATATTATTAAATCCATCAAGAATATAAATTTGATCATTATAAAGGCCTACATCTAATGGCCGTGTGTGATCATTAGAATTTTCTTGTATATCAATATCTTTTATAATTTCAACATCACTATTGAATATTTCCAAACTTTTACAATAAAATGTGGCTAAATAAATATTGTCGTAAGTATCCAATGCTAAACCTGGATTATTTAACATAGCATATAATTCTAATGATCTGCCTTGTGAATATTTTGTTATTCTTTCATTAATTTGAGGATTAATTTTAGTAATATGACAGCCTAATGTTGTGTCAGGAAAAGCTGCTTGCCCAACTAAGTAAAAAATCCCATTTGAACCAATTTCCATATCAGTTGTATGAATATCAGGCCAAGTGGATATGCTATCTTCATCGGTTGGAATAATAATATCAATTATCTGTTCGCTTTCTAACGATATTTTTTTTATGATTTGTCCGTTGGTTAAATAAATGTATTTGTTTAGATAAGCCATAGAAGAAAGATAATTTATTGGCTCTGATTGTGCAAAATCATATTCTTTCTGAAAAATATCATTTAAATCGAATTGCAAAATACAGAATCCTTCATATGGAAACCAAGAATCATCAATATGAGGTTTATATGGTTTGACTAAAATGTAGATATTATTATTACCAATACAAATATCTATTGGTGCATATCTTGAATATTTGCCTTTATTAAATGAACTAAATTCAACCAATGTTTTCAATAGCTCTCCTTGTATGTTGAATTTTTGAATTTTAGAATTACTATTATTTGTTGGAACATAAATAAATCCATGTTTTGTCTCAATAGAAATCGCAATCGGATTTGGATCAGTATAGAAACTAAATTTAAAACTGATTGTATTAGAAAATAGATCCGGCCCTGAATTATCATCTTTCTTACATGAAATCAAGAAAAGGAGTAAAACACTTATCAATAAATTAGTTTTCATATAAGTTCATTTTTATGATGAATGATCTATTAACAAT
>JAFGAC010000211.1 GCA_016933835.1 Clostridiales bacterium | reverse complement strand
TGAACTGTACGTTACTTCTTTTAGGTCTGGCCTGGTTACTGGTTTTTTTGACAACTATTTCACCTATTCAAGATTACCTTTCATCCAGTCCAAATACGACTGGGAACCCGCGACTATTGGTAGTGCCAAAATTTCTGGAACTTCATAACTATGTAGTTCTTGTATTCGTTGGATAAGTTGTTTGAACATTTTTTCACTAGATTTCATCACAACTAATGTTTCGTTTTCTTGTTCGATCTTTTCTTTCCACCAAAACAACGAAGTAACATTATCCACAATGTTAGCACAAGCGATTAATCGCTCTTCAAGTAATTTTTGAGTTATGTTTTCTGCCTCTTTTTTGCTGGAGGCGGTCATTAAAACAATAATTAATTTCATTTTTCCCATTAGAGTTATTGCCTGAGTTATATTTTAAGCTGAATAGTAAGCGAAAACCCCAGATAATTAAACTTTTTAGATTTTCACTTTCTAATCCAGAAATACCAATCCTCTCCATCTTTAGCTATTAACTCCCAACCGGCGTTTATGAGTTCACAGCGTTTTTCTTTGGTTGAAGCAATCTTTGTTACAAACTCGGCATTTCTTTGGTTCTTGTAGATTTGATTGTATAGCCTAATGTATGTGTAAGTTGTTTCCAGTTTCTTATGACCTAGAGCTTCCATAACTGACAAGGCCTCTCTAGTTTTATGATATGTCCTCAAAGCAAAACAGTGTCTAAACGTATCAAATGAATTTGTTCCCCTTGGTGGCCCCTTAGGTTATTCTTCTGAAAAAGGGCTAAACTCTCCCCACAAATACCCATAGTTGTATCAGAGATATAATTTTTAATGACATTTTTATGTGTAAGAAATTTTTCTAAAAAAGATGAGGAAAAAATTATTATTTTCGTTCAATTTTTTTGAAGAGGTAATTGTTACATAAGAAATATATGATAATGAACACAAAATATTTTCAGTTGTAAAAAGATGTTCGAAGGAACATGTCAAGCATATGCCATGATTATAATGATTTTTCTGGCTGTTACCTTTATTTTTTTAGGAATGGCTGAACTTATTTCAATTGAACTGACATTAATTACAACATCAATCCTTGTAGGGTTTATGATTTCAATCACAATATATTGTTCTTACAAAGACAGACCAAAGCCAAAAATTCGATTTTAACAACAAGTAGTTTGTTTGTTCTCTCTGCTTTCTGTTTGTATCTTCAAAGAATGTTTCTAATAGTCAACACGTAAACCTAGATTTTATGAAAAGGATTCCGGGTACAATCTATGTTGAATGTGACCTTTGTTGGAAAGTTCATCCACAAACTTAAACTTGGACCTGCAAAAACTGCGGTTTAACTTTATGTGTTCCTTGTTGGTATTATCAAAAAGGATTCAAGTGTTTAAATTGTGGTAGTGAACTATGCAAAGGATTGTAAAATGTTGAGTATTTCTTTGAGGATTACATCAAGTTCTAGAATCAGAAGCAACAAATATAATTAATTACTTAATGTGCGCAGATTTTTCGATGACACTCAATTGTCCACCTTTATTTACCCTTAACTGGTGTTCACCTCGATAGGATACCACACAGGCATTTTCAACGCGGATATTATCTCCCAATGCAATTGTGCCTATTTGTTGGTTCCATAACGGTAGTTGAATAATTCCCGTTTCATCTTTGATTTTTGCGTTGGCTACCATATTTTGTTGTCCGAACTTGCTGAAAATAGTTCTTGGCTTTTGGATTTCAATAATTTTTGCAGTTAAGAAAATTCGCTTCATTCCTACCTTCAAATCTTTGATTTGAGGATTTCCAATTCGATCCCTATCAGATATTTTTTTCAGTAATATTTTTTGAGGAACAAAATTTTTGATGGGATTTGTTTGTGTAAGGATTTTTTTGGGTATGGAGAATTGCCCCACAACTTTGGAACCTTTGGTTACCAAAAAAATAACAGAATCTTTAGTTTTTTTACAACATTTAATTGCAAGATTTTCACATTTGGATTCTTGGTTTTCGCTAGCTTCAATCAAGCTATTAAAAAACACGTTTGAATCAATTTCATACTTCATTGAAACAAGCCCAAGATATTCAAGAGCTTTAAACTCAACAAGATTATAACGCCTGGCCCGGGGACGACCTCTTTCCCGTGACTCATTATTTGGCATTTGATTATTCCCTAATAATAGTGCTACATATGAACCTATGTGTGAATTTATAAAAAAACAAATTATTGAATTGTGGCCTTCAAATAGGAAAAAATATTGACCAATATGTTTTATGAAGAGTTTTTCGGCAAAAAAATTACAAGTGAATTGTTTCCAACATCAATTTTAATTTTTGTTTTAAATATTTCATGAAAAATTGTTTGATAAAAATTCTTCAAAAATATGCTCCAGTTTATTCCATTCTGATGTTTAAGCATTATTTTTGATTGCCCATTGTGATTTTGATCGTTAAATTGGAACCAGTTATTATCTTGACCTGCAGTTTTCATTAATAAAATCATATTTTGAGCAGACAAATCTTTTTCTCTAAGAAATAATGATTGTTTGGGAATGTATTGTCCAAAAATTTTCCCTAACCTAACCATTTTTTCTTCAGGGATTTCATTTAAAAATTCTTTAATCATTTCACAAGGAATTGCTAGGCAAGGAAATTTATCAATTAATCTAAAAGAATTTACGAACTTATCTATTACTTGATTATAGTATGTGTTTATACTCAACCCATTTTCTTTTGCATCATTGACCATTATGGTATCTGGTTCTTTTTTTAATCTCAATGTGCGGGTAACATGCTGATTGTTATTAGATTGCTTCAAACTTTGCACCCCTCAAGGATTTAATTATATTCAATTGCTTATGAAATTAACCCAATTATTTCTGATTATAAAATAGTTTAATGCAACCGTCGATTTAAAATACAAAATTTTAACAATGTTTTGAACTATGAAGGATGAAAAGATGAAAAAAATAATAAAAAAATCGAAAATTCGTTCAATTTTAGTTATTTTTTTACTAATATTTCCGATTTTAGCTCTAACAACGACAGTAAATGCACAAGAAAAAACAAGAGTAACTTATGCTTTTATTGGCGCTACTCCCAACCCTGTAGGGGTCAATCAAGAAGTCCTTTTACATGTTGGAATTACTGATTACCTATTGGTCTCGGAAGATGGGTTTGAAGGGTTGACAGTAACCGTTGAAAAACCTGACGGTTCATCTGAAACTCTGGGACCCATCAGAACCGATTCTACTGGAGGCACTGGTTGGGTATATGTTCCTACAATGACTGGAACATATCGTCTGCAAACTCACTTCCCCGAACAAGTATATACCTGGGTAAGCCCAGCTGCATTTGATCCGTCTCTTTCTGGTGAAATCTTATATCAAGCTAGTGTGAGTGACAAATTAGAACTAATAGTTCAAGATAGTGCAATAGAATATTATCCTACCCACTCAATACCAAATGAATATTGGGCTCGTCCAATAGATGCTCAACTTCGAGAATGGTCAACAATTGCTGGAAGTTGGCTAGAGGGTGCAGGCAGAAACGGATTTATTGCGCCCTACAATGATGGCCCTGAAACAGCACACATACTTTGGACAACCGAATTAACAATGGGCGGTTTAGCTGGAGGAGATATGGGCGAACATGGAATGGTCTGTGGAGATGCTTACGAAGGCAAATACATTGATGCACTAATTATCGAAGGCAAACTCTATTACAATAAATTTGAAGGTCAAGGTGGCAGCGACGTTGAACAAGTTGTTGTAGCAATGGACCTTCATACAGGTGAGGTACTTTGGGAAAAAACTTTGCTAGACAATGAACAAATTGAATTCGGTCAAACTATGTATTGGGACACAATGAACAGTCACGGTGTTTATACGTATTTATGGGCCACATCTGGAACCACTTGGATGGCATTTGATGCACAGACTGGAAGATGGGTATACAGCATCACTAATGTAGGTCGTGGAACTCGGACTTTCGGTCCTAATGGTGAGATTTTGATATACAACATTGCTGATGGTGTATTAACACAATGGAACTCAACAGCTGTCTATTACAACACTCTACTAGAAGAAACTGATAATTATTATTATCACGCTGGACGGTGGAGACCTCAAGGAAGAACCTTTGATGCCTCTTATGGAATTGATTTAACAATAGATCTACCTGGAGGTCTATCAGGAAGTGCATCAGCCTATTATGTAAATGATAGAGTACTTGGTGTAAGTATAAGCAAAACTGAAGTGGAATCTTGGGCTGTAAGTCTAGAGCCTGGAAATGAAGGAGATCTGATATTCAAAAACACTTGGACCGCTCCAGCAATATGGGCTTCAAGTAACTTGGATATTGGATTTGCAACAGGTTCAGTTGAAGATGGAGTTTTCACCATATGGGTCAAAGAAACCCGACAATACTATGCTTTTGACATTAACACTGGCGAATATCTATGGGTGACTGATTCAGAACATTACATGGATAGCTATGCGGGAACAAATCGAGTTATTGCTTATGGAAAACTATTCTCAGTTGGTTATGCAGGCATAGTTTATTGTTATGACATAACAACTGGTAATACTGAATGGACATACTTAATTGACGATGAATACAACGAAATTTTGTGGAGCAACGGCTGGCCAGCAAGGATACAATTTGTTACTGACGGAAAGATCTACCTGGGAATGGAAGAACACTCATCTGTTGATCCCAAACCACGAGGTGCACCATATATCTGTCTATCAGCAGACGGACAAGAAGTTTGGAGAATTGATGGAGGTTTCCGACAAACCCACTGGGGAGGAAACTCAATAATTGGAGACAGCGTAATTGCTGCAATGAACACGTATGACCAACGAATATATGCAATTGGGAAAGGCGCAACCTCAATAACTGTATCCGCACCTGATACTGGAGTTGCAGTAGGCTCTTCAGCCACATTAAAAGGCTCAGTTATGGATGTTTCTCCAGGAACTAAAGATGCAGATCTTTCAATACGCTTCCCAAATGGTGTTCCTGCAATCTCTGACGGCGACATGAGTGAATGGATGTTATACGTATACAGTCAATTTGAAAAACCAGCATCCGCAACAGGCGTAACGGTAACCCTGGAAGCAATTGATCCAAACGGCAACTATCAATATCTAGGAACAACAACAAGCGACATTTCTGGAAATTATGGTTTCACATTCAAACCTGAAACACAAGGCAAATACACAATCATGGCAACATTTGCAGGTTCTGGTGGATACTATGGTGCAACCACAACAACTTACATGAGCGTAGACCCAGCAGCTTCAGCATCAACAGTCATTAATGCAGAAGAAACTGGTTTTATCACAACAGAAGTAGCAATAGTCGCAGCAGTTGCAGTCGCAGCCGTGATCGGTGTAGCCGCTTACTTCTTCCTGAAACGAAAATAAATCCCAAATTATTTTCTCCCTCCTTTTTTTGGGAGAAACCAATCAAAGAAATGGGGTTGAAAAAGCTAAACACAGAATTAAAATCATCTAGTAGATGGTTTATTTCATTTAATCCTTCCTTCAATTACCTGTGTTATTGCTTCGACAAACCCATTTCTTTTTTATTTTAAAATTAGTTTTAAATGTATGTACATATTCGTTCGTTCAGAAGCCCCACAACTACACCATATAAGGATAAAATACTAGGTACAGACAAAAAACAACTTTTACTTTAGCATAATCCCATATGCTAAAGCTAAATTACTTTTTAACCGTTTTTTTGGTCAGAAAATTGTTTTTCAACACTTTCATAATTAAATATATGTGTGTTAGCCGCTAGCGGCTTGTTTTCTATTCTAATATAATCTATGTTTTGTTTCAAAATTTGTTTTCACCTCTACGGTAAATTTGAAAAAAAGGGGAGGGTTGCAAGAAACCAAAGTGGAGACGTATCCACTATTTAGTTTTAAGCTGAACCGTAAAGTAATTAATGCACAAGCGTCAACTTTCAAAAACATCAAATTTCCAAATCATTAAATGGGTTATCAGTGAGGTTTAGAAATGCTTGTAGCTGGAGTAGATGAAGCCGGTCGGGGATGTGTTATCGGCCCCTTAGTAATTGGTGGAGGTTCAATTGAAAAAGACGATTTACCTAAACTGACTGAAATTGGAGTAAAAGATTCCAAACTGTTAACTCCACAAAAGCGAGAAATATT
>JAFGAC010000210.1 GCA_016933835.1 Clostridiales bacterium | reverse complement strand
GCATCAACTTTTGAATTTGTATGAACAGTTGTTAAAACAGGTAATGAAGAAGATATTGAACATGCAATCGGAGAATGAACATGAATCAAATTAAAATTTGATTCTAGTTGTTTAACCAATCGCTTAACATACATACCATGTAACCAAACATGTAAAGGATATATTGGAAGGAAAGGAAGTTCAAATATTTCGATTCCATCAGTTTCTAATCTTTTTTGTTTTAATGAGCCGCGTGTTATTACTGTAACCTGATTGCCCTTTTGGATCAACTTTTTTGATAAATTATAAACATAAGAGCCAATTCCTCCTGGTGTCGGTGGAAATTCAACAGTAATCATGCAGATATTCAAAATATAATCACCATTTATCAAAAAAATACGATTTATATGAATTCAATAAGATTCAATGTAGATTAAATGTACTAATTTGCACACATTTGTCTATAAAGACTGCATGTTTCATATGCATTCTTTTTAGAGGAAAATCTTTCTTCAACTGTTTTCCGGGCCTCCATACCCAGCTGTCTGTTGTAATCATTGTTTTCAAGAAGGGAAATAACAGAATTTGCCAAAATCTTAGGATTATTAGGTGGAATTAGTAAACCATTTTTTCCAGAGTTTATTAATTCTGGGTTTCCTCCAACATTGCTTGCAACAACCGCTGTTTCAGAACTCATCGCTTCGAGTACACTTAACGAACAATTTTCAAATAATGAAGGGTTTACAAAGACTGATGCATCACGTAAAACTTGTGGACGATCAAAGTAACCAATGTGACCAATGAAAGAAACATTTTTTTGAGGAATATTTTTGGCAGCAATAATTTTTTCATACATAGAAATGTTTCCACCACCTACAAATACAAATCGTGTTTGAGGAACTGCTTGAAGAATTTGTGTTATGGAATCAATTAATACACGAACTCCCTTTTTTGCCATAATTCGACCAACATAAACTACAGTAGGATGAGAATTCTTTCGGTCAACTTCATCTTTTTCTAAGGTACGAAAGAGATTCGTATTAACACCATTGTAAACTACACTAACATGATCAGGGTCAAGGTTCAAATGTTCAATAGCTAATTTTTTTGTAATTTTTGCAACAGCTATGAAGTTTGGTACGTTTTTTACGTATTTTTTCTGCAAAAAAGTAAGTATTGGTGCTAAATATAATGAAGATTTCTCACTCCATTCAAGATTTCCCCAGAGAGATTGTGCTCTAAGGGTATTGTCTGTTTGCATCTGCATTGTACTATGAATAGTTGCAACGGTAGGAAGTTGAGTGATTTTAAATAATTTTAGATATATGTCGGGCATATGACAAAGATGGGAATGAATAATATCAAAACCATACTTTTTATGCAATTTTGGAATTTCTTTTAAGCATGCAAGTTGAAAGGGAAAATTGTAAAAAAAAGTTTCCCTAGAGCTAGTCAAATAATGTACATTAATTTCACGATCAATTATTGATGATAAATTTTTTTGAACCGTTTTTGAAGACATTTCATTAATATAACGTCTAAGGGTTATAACATGAATATTCACATTCTTAGGCAAGAATTTGACTAATTCAATTATATATGAACCAGTTCCACCCCAAACGGGATAAAATTCAGGAGCAAGCATACACAAATTAATAGTTTCCAAAGAAAAACCACCTAAGATATACTTTTAAAATATAATTAAAAAATAACATTAAATTTAATTTTCAATAAATATTAATTTATTATACATTAATCTAAATAAGAAAATAAATATTCAGAATTAATTAAAACAAAAGAATAAGTTAACTTAATGACGATTGGAAACAATCTTGCTTATTAAAATCAAGCTTCAGTCCAACTTCACCCAAAATGGAATTTAATCGAACATCTGAAGATAAAGACCCATTTTCATTTAGATGATTGATCCATTGTTCGCTTGTTTCTTTTAGGCCAATATTTACGGCGTAATCAATTATACTTGGAATTAAATCTTTAACGATTGTAATGTTTTCTAACGTTTTCAATTTCTTATGAATTACCGAAAGATTTGAAGATCGTTTAAGTTGAGTTTGACTTAAAGAGATTATTTTCAATTCTTCGTAGAGTTTTTGCTCATTCGGCATCTTTTTTTGGAATAACTTCTTTGAAGCTTCCAGACTTTCAAGGCATTGCTGAGTTTCTGAGATTTTCGACATTAAGGATTTTTTTGCGTCAGAAAGAGTTGTTACTTGCAATTCATCACAGATTACTTTCAATTTGAGCAAAGCTTCTAATT
>JAFGAC010000023.1 GCA_016933835.1 Clostridiales bacterium | reverse complement strand
CTTAACCTACATGTTTCTTAACCTACATAATCATAAACTACCGATTCTATCAGGAAGCAAAACTTCCTATTCTTATTATACCCAAGACTCTATTTTTAAAACTCAAAAATATTATTTTTTATAATTTTTCTTTTATGAAAATAATTTATTTCTTTCACTCCAATTTCTTTCATGAGTGCAATGCCTTCTTTTATTCCAGCACCGTAATCTTTTATAAAATGTGCGTCTGAGCCAATTGTAATGATACTCCCTCCTAAATGAAAATATTGTTCCAATACTTCTCTTTTAGGATGTGTCACATTCAAGTCATTTCTAAGCCCGGACATATTTAATTCTATTCCTTTACCTTTAGTAATTATTTTACCAAGAATACGATCGATAATTTCTTTGTATTCTTCATAATTGTACGCTTTCTTTACAAAATTGCCATAACGGGTGATATAATCCAAATGTCCTACTACATCGAAATCTGAAAATTTATCGATCATCTCTTCAACTAATTCAAAATAGCGATAGTAAGCTTCTCTTTGAGTCTTTCCTTTAAAGAAATCGCCCGTATAAAAATCAAGACCATCACCCATATGTATAGATCCTATAACAAAGTCAAAAGGATACTTATTTACAAATGCTACTATTTCGTTATGATATGCACTGTCATATCCAATTTCAACGCCTATTTTAATGTCTATATCATACTTTTCACTCAACTTTCTGGCATATTCAATGTATGTATCGTAATCAATCGGTTCAATGAACAGTTCATCTGGATTCCCAATGTCCACATGATCAGTGAACATAATATCCGTCTGACCTTTATTTTTAGCCCTTAGAATATACTCAAGCATATTGCCTCTGCTATCTAGTGAAAACTCTGTGTGAACATGTTGATCTGTGTATATTTTCATAAATTTACCTTCCTATTTCATTCTCTTAGCCAATTCTTCATAAACATCAGAGAGCGTGATATTTTCATTAACCAGTAATACCATTATATGATAAAGCAAATCACTAGTTTCATAAATAAGTTCTTTCTTTGAGTTTTTTGCACCTATAATCACTTCGCTGCTCTCTTCTCCAACTTTTTTCAAAATCTTGTCGATGCCATTTTCAAAGAGGTAATTTGTATACGATCCTTCTTTAGGATGAATTTTTCTGTCAAGCACCACTTGATAGAGTTTATCCAGTATCCCATCCTCACTGCTTTCATCAAAGACTTCATTGAAAAAGCAGCTGTAACTGCCAGTATGACAAGCCACCCCAATTTGATTGACCTTGATCAATATCGAATCACTGTCGCAATCATAAAAAAAAGATTTTACATGTTGATAATGACCTGAGCTTTCTCCTTTAAGCCAAAGTTCTTTTCTAGAACGACTGTAGTAATGTGCCAGTTTCTTTTCAATCGTCAATCGAACAGATTCTTCGTTCATATAGGCAAGCATTAAAACTTTTCCTGTTGCTTCATCTTGAACAATGGCCGGGACAAGTCCCTTTTCATCATATTTTATATCCATTATATACGCACCTCAATCCCTTTAATTTTCAAATACTCTTTTAATTTCATTATCTCGATCTCCTTGTAATGAAAAACCGATGCCGCTAAAAGTCCATCAACATTCGCTTCCAAAGCAGCTTCCAAAAAATGTTCATACACTCCTGCTCCACCAGAAGCTATTACTGGAACATTGACTTCAGAAACAACTTTCTTTAACAGCGAAATATCATACCCTTTTTTCATACCATCTTCATCTATGCTATTGATGACAATTTCTCCAGCTCCAAGTTCAACTCCTTTTTTTGCCCAATCAATTACTTCCAATCCTGTATCAATTTTTCCACCGCCCAAAAAAACATGCCATTTGTCTTTCCTAACTTTTTTTGCATCTATAGAAAGTACCACACATTGATTTCCAAACTTTTCAGATGCTTCTTTAATAAGTTGCGGATTTTTGACTGCAGAAGAGTTGATGGATATTTTATCTGCACCCTTTCTGAGTATTTCAGAAAAATCATCTATTGTTTTAACTCCCCCTCCAACACAAAAAGGAATATTTATTTTCTGTGCAACTTTTTCAACAAATTCCAAAGAGATGCTTCTTTCTTCATTAGAGGCTGTTATATCATAGAACACTAATTCATCCGCACCTGCATTTGAATAATATTCTCCTAAGATTTCAGGATCATTGACATCCAAAATGTTTTCGAATCTTTTTCCTTTTACCACTCTTCCGTTTTTCACATCCAAGCAGGGTATGATTCTCTTTGTCAGCATGACATCGCCTCCTCAACTGTAATTTTTCCATCATACAGCGCTTTTCCAATTATTGCACCGTAAACCCCCATGTCTTTCAGCCTTTTTAAATCAGAAACTGAAGTTATACCTCCTGAAGCAATGATATCTATATCCACTTCCTTCATCAACTCCTCATACATCTGAAAATTTGGTCCCCCCAACATGCCATCTTTAGCTATATCTGTGTATACGATTGTTTTCACGCCGTATTCTTTGAGTTTTTTTATAAATCCAATTGATTCAATTTCGCTGATTGTCTCCCAACCATCCATTGCTATTAAACCATCTTTAGCATCTATTGAAACTACTATCTTGCTCCCATATCTTTTCAACATTTCTCTTAACCATTTTATATTTTTAACAGCAGCTGTTCCAATTATCACACGGTCAACTCCCAATTCAAGAAGTTCGATCGCTGTTTCAGTTTCTCTGATTCCGCCACCTAATTGAACAGGTATATTCACAGCTTTAATGATTTCAGCAATCACATCGCTGTTTTTTATAAAACCATCTCTTGCACCATCCAGATCGACAAGATGCAAAAATGTCGCACCTTCCGATTCCCATTTTAATGCAACTTCTATTGGATCATCACTGTAGATAGTTTGTTCCGTATAATCTCCCTGAGTCAACCTTACACACTTTTTATCTTTGATATCAATTGCCGGAAAAATTATCATTCAAAATCTCCCCCAATGCTTTCAATAATTTCACACCCGTTTCACCACTTTTTTCAGGATGAAATTGAAATCCGATGATATTGCCTTTTCTGATTATCGCAGGAATTCTTTCACCATAATCTGCATAGGCAATCATTTCATCATTTTGAGAATGTGCGTAGTAGGAGTGTACAAAATATACATACTCTCCCTCTGAAATATATTTAAACAGCGGATCCTTCCTATATATTTTCAGATTGTTCCATCCCATATGAGGCACTTTCTTCTCCTTTTTCAGTTTGACAATATCACCTTTAACAAGTCCTAATCCCTCATATTCACCATGCTCAAAACTTCTATCATAGAGCAATTGCATACCCAGACAAATTCCTACAAGAAGTCCACCATTATCAGCAAACTTTTTTATGCTTTGGTCCAATTTTTTCTCTGATAACGCGCTTATAGCATCTCTAAACGCTCCAACTCCTGGAAGCAGTATAAACTTCGCTTTCTCGATCAATGCTGGATTATCTGATACAATTGTTTCAATTCCAGCTTTATTCAATGCCATTTGAGCAGATTTTATATTTCCAAGTCCATAATCTACAATGATATTCATTATAGAACCCCCTTAGTAGATATCACTCTATCATCAACAACCATAACAGCTTCTTTCAAAGCCATTCCAAAGCTTTTAAAAACGGCTTCAATCTTATGATGATCATTATCACCATATAATAAATTGATATGAAGTGTGATGCGAGATTCATTGACAAATGCTTTAAAAAATTCTTTGAAATTCTGAGTAGACATACTTCCTATTTTCTCATTTTCAAATTGCAAATTATATACAAACCCTGGCCTATTGCTTACATCTATTGATACCATCGCCAGACTTTCATCCATTGGGATTGTCATGCTTGAAAATCTTCTAATGCCTTTTCTATCTCCAATCGCTTTTAAAACAGCCTCTCCGAGCATAATGCCGACATCTTCAACCGTATGATGGTCATCAACATCCAAATCACCTTCACATTTAATTTCTAAATCAATGCCTGAATAAAAAGCAAAGCTTTCAAGCATATGGTCAAGAAATCCTATACCGGTATCTATTGATTGGATACCATTACCGTCTAGATCAAGAATTATTTCAATTACTGTTTCTTTTGTCTTCCTGGTCATTTCAATTTTTCTCATCTTCAAACTCCTCAATTTTACTTAAGAACATATCATTCTCTTCCTTTGTTCCTATTGTCACCCTCAAATAATTTTCGAGATTCCCTTCAAATTTCCTTACTAAAATATCCTTATTTATTAAGAATTCATATAATCCTTTTTTTGATTTGAATAAAATAAAATTTGCATTTGAAGGAATCGGTTCTTTTCCACTTATATCAAGTGCCTTCCAGACACGAGTCCTTTCACTTTTAATGAACTCAATATTTTTTTCTAATTCATGGTGGTCTCTCAACGCATTCAATCCTATTTCCTGGGTAATAGTGCCAACATTGTAAGGCGATTTGACTCTTTTAATAAACTCAAGAGTATTAGAATCAGAAGCTAAGTACCCAAGCCTAATTCCTGCAAGTCCAAACGCTTTTGAAAAAGTTCTTAGAACAATTAAATTCTTGTATTTATTGATCCACTTGATCACACTTCCAGAAGTAAAATCAATATAAGCTTCATCAATGACAACTATCGCATCCGATTTTTCAACAATTTTTCCAATATCCTCTTTACTTATCATGGTAGCCGTTGGATTATTTGGATTACTTAAAATAACTAGCTTCACATTCATTTCATTTATCATTTCAATAAATTCATCAACGTCAAAGTATTGGTTGTCCTTTAACTGAAAACCTTTGTATTTTCCATTGTATATCGTTGTAAAAATTCGATACATACTGAATGAAGGTTCTAAACTGACTACATATTCTCCTGCTTCCAGAAAAGTTTTCATAACTAACTCAATTAATTCACTGGATCCATTTCCAACTATCAATTCACTTGTTCTTAAACCTGTTTTTTCACTTAGTGCTGTGATAAGCTCTTTTGCAAGATTATCGGGATAACGATTGAGTCCATCTTCTCTAGAAACATTTTCATTTGCATCCAATTTTATCTTGCAATTTATTTCATTCACTTCATATGCTTTCAAATCCAACACAGCTCTTCTCACATACTTTTGCATTTTATCACCCTTTAAGCCTTACTCTAATAGCGTTTGCATGTCCAGTTAGCGATTCATCCTTAGCCATAAGCATTATATCTTCACTAGCTTCTTTAAGTGCTTTTTCACTGTAATACAGCAGCGAAGTTTTTTTATAAAAATCATCTACTGACAATGCTGCAGAAAATCTTGAAGTCCTACTCGTTGGAAGTGTATGGTTAGGCCCTGCAAAATAATCACCAACTGGTTCAGGCGTAAATTCTCCTAAAAATATCGCACCTGCATTTTTTATTTTTTTATAATCGTCAAATGGATTTTGAGTCAATATTTCCAAATGTTCTGCTGCCAATTCATTCGCCATATCAAAGGATTCTTTCTTACAGCTACTTATGATGATAGCGCCATAATTAGATAAAGATTTTTCTGCGATAGCTTTTCTATCTAAATTTTCAAGTAATTTTAAAATTTCAATTTTAATCCGATCCGCTAATCTCTCGCAATCAGTTATCACAATAGCAGCCGCTCTCTCATCGTGTTCAGCCTGGGCTATCATATCTGCCGCAATGTATTCAGGATTGGCATAAGCATCTGCTATTATCACTACTTCACTTGGACCGGCTATCATATCGATGCCTACAATTCCTGAGACTTTTCTCTTTGCCATAGCAACATAAATATTTCCAGGACCTACAATCTTGTCTACTTTTTGAATAGTCTCAGTGCCATATGCAAGAGCGGCAATGGCCTGAGCTCCACCGATTTTATAAATTTTTTCAATTCCCAACATATCCGCTACAAGCAATACAGAACTTCTTATTTCTCCATTTTCATTTGCGGGTGTTACAATTATAATTTCCTTTACGCCAGCAAGCTTTGCCGGAATTACATTCATCATGACAGTTGAGGGATAAGAAGCTGTTCCTCCCGGTACATATACGCCAACTCTTTCAATTGGTTTAATAAGTTGTCCTAAAATAATATCTGATTTTTCTTTGAATTTAAAACTCTTCTTTACTTGCTTCTTGTGAAATTCAGTGATATTTTTAATAGCTTTTTCAAATGCTTTTTTTAGCAATGGATCTATTTCTTTTTTTGCCAATTCAATTTCTTCTTTTGACACTTCAAATTTACTGATTTCATTCCTATCAAACATGTTTGTATATTTTTTTAGAACTTCATCTCCTCCTGATTTCACTTCTGCGACAATTTCATCAACAACTTTTATAATCTCATCCGAATCCATTTGTGTTCTTTCAAGTATTTCTTGTATTTTCATTTTATCCTTAGCTGCATCTAATATTCGAATCATAAGATCCCTCCCAATAATTTCTCTATCATTTGAATTTTTTCGTATTTGAATCGATAACTGACCTTGTTGACAATCAGTCGTGCACTGATGTCTTCAAGTGATTCCAATACAACCAACCCATTGTCCCTTAGCGTATTCCCGGTCTCCACGATGTCCACTATGACATCAGAAAGTTTCATGAGGGGAGCAAGCTCAACCGAGCCATTAAGCTTTATGACTTCAATTTTTTGATCTCTACCTGCAAATATTTTTTGAACATAATTTGGATATTTCGAAGCTATTTTCAAAATTTCATTTTTTTTATTTAATTTTTGATTCCTAAATCCTGCAATGGCAAATTGGCACTTTCCGAATTTAAGATCCATTATTTCGTAGACATCACTTTGAGACTCCAAAATTACATCTTTACCTACTATCCCAATGTCCGCAACACCTTTTTCAACATAGGTTACTACATCTGAAGGTTTTACAAATATATACGATACTTCACCTGCTTCGTTATTGAAGACTAATTTTCGAGAATTTATTTCTCTTACAATTTCAAGTTCTGTATTTTCAAACAAGCGCAAACCCTCTTCACCTAATCTTCCTTTTGCAAGGGCTATAGTCAGTTTATTCATCTCTCGCTCTCCTCCAACTTTATTCTTACCAGTTCATCCATATCTATTGAAAATCCAATAGAAGCAACTCTCTTCCCAAGCTTTTCCGTTAATTTATCATACCTGCCACCGCTTAAAATTTTCTTGGAGGATTCAAAGTAATAACCCTTAAAAATGATGCCATCGTAATAATCCAAGTCTGGCACCATCGATAAATCGAAATGAATCCAGGTTGTTAAATTATTACTTTCGAAAAAATCCTTTAAAGCTTCCAATTCATCAAGTGCACTTTCCATTTCTTCATTTAGTGAAAATTCTCTTGCTTTTGTAAGTACAGAATCCATATCACCTTGCATATCTAAAATATTATCCATAAGCGAACTTCTAAATTCTAGATTTTTCATTTCATTCCTGTTTTTTTTTGATATCAACTCTGTAATCTTTTTTTCACTTTCCTGATCTAAATCAAGTGATTTAAAATATCCATCTAGATATTTACTTGAGCCCAGTTCAAGTATGAAGGGAATCTCTGATTGTTTCATCAAGGCAATTGCCATATCAATCATTTCTTGATCAGCTTCAAGAGAATCGACACCAAATGATTCAACTCCCATTTGCTTGTACTCTCCAATATTCAATGATTCGTCATTTAAGTAGATTTTTGAATTATAATATACTTTTAACAATTTATCCTTATCCCATTTGTTAAGTACTTTACCTAGAATACTCATTGTAATATCAGGCCTCAATATATAAACATCAGATTGTCCAGAAAGCACTTTCACTGTTTTTTTTGAATCAATCCGATAATTGGAACATATGAACTCATCATAATTTTGAAATATTTTTGGATCAATAAAGGAATACCCTCTATCTTCAAAATAAGCTTCCAATTTTTTTTCGAGCACTTTTCTAAATTTCGTAACTTTCAATTCCTCTTCAATGCTTTTATATTTCATACTAATTTCCCCCATTTCAAAAACATAAAAAACCATATGGACTCATCCATATGGTTATATATCTTTCGATTCCCATCATAGATTCAAGCCCGCTTTAAAAAGCAAAACAACTAGAGCTTGTATCTATGAACTCAATTTTTGAGATTCATTCTTACAAACCCTTCAATCTATGATGATGATGTAGTTGTAATAAATAAGATAATTTGCTAAACATATTCATCAACCTTTACCAATTGTATATTTATACAAAATTATAGCACTTCATTAATAATTATGCAAGCAAAACATTAAACTAATGCTTTTAACAGTGATCCTCTTTGAATTCTACCAATATAATTTTCGCTTTCATCGATAACAGCAATCGGATATTTCGTTTCATAAGCTTTTTCAATGATTTCTTTTACATATTCATCTTTACTTACCGTTATATAATCCAAATGCATGACTTCTTCAATTGTTTTTTTATTTTTAATAGCATCAATCAAATCATCAGCTTCAACTACTCCTACTATCTTTCTGGTCTCTCTATCTACTACAAATCCATATTGAAAATCAGAATCATCCAATATTTCCAGTGCAATTTTTGGTTTTTGAGAATTATTCAATTTTAAAATCGATTTTCTCATGATATTTTCAGCTTTCAATATTCTGCTTCGATCAATATCTTGAATAAAGTTTCTTATGTACTCATTTTCAGGGTTCTCCAAAATTTCTTCTGGTGTTCCTATTTGAACAATTTCACCCTCTTTGAGAACTGCAATTCGGTCCCCAAGTTTAAAGGCTTCATTCACATCATGAGTAATGAATATTATTGTTTTTTTGAGTTTTGATTGTAAATCCAAAAGCTCTGTATGCATATCTCTTCTAATAAGTGGGTCTAATGCGCTGAAGGGTTCATCCATCAAGATGATCTCTGGATCATTCGCCAGTGCTCTCGCCAATCCTACACGTTGCTTCATGCCTCCACTGAGAGCGCTGATGCGGTAATCTTCCCACCCCTCAAGACCAACAGTTTTAAGGGTCTCTAAGCTTTTCTTGTATCTATATTCCTTTTTCTCACCTTTTATTTCCAGACCAAATTCAACATTTTCAATAACCGTTTTATGGCTGAATAATCCAAAATGTTGAAATACCATGGCAATTTTATTTCTTCTGAATTCTCTCATCTGCTTCTTGTCGTAATCCATGATATTCTCTTCATCTATTATGATTTTCCCCGCAGTCGGCTTGTTCAGCAAATTGAGACATCGTATAAGAGTTGATTTCCCACTTCCAGATAAGCCCATGATAACAAAGGTTTCTCCTTCTTCCACCGAGAAATTGACATTACCTATACCCACCGTATGTTGCGTTGTCTTAAAAATTTCATCCCGTTTCAACCCATCTTCCAATAATTGAAGTATTTTCTTAGGATGCTTGCCAAATACTTTCGTTAAATTTTCTACTCTTAATTTTTCCATTTCAGCAACCTCCTATTCATCATATTTAAATTTTTCACTCACTGACTGTGTCAAGCGGTCTATGATAATCGCCAAGAAAACAATACTGATACCTGCCTCAGCACCCATTGCTACATCCGTCCTGTTTATGGCAATCAAGACGCTATATCCAAGTCCTTTAGCGCCAATCATTGATGATACGACAACCATTGCCATTGCCATCATGGTCGTTTGATTGACACCTGCCATGATTGTAGGCATCGCCTGAGGAATTTCAACTTTCACTAACGCCTGCCAAGTTGTAGGTCCAAAGGCATGTGCTGCTTCTTTCATCTCATGAGAAACACTATTAATCGCCAATGCAGTCAATCTAATGACTGGCGGCAAGGAATAAATTGTAGTTGCAAAAACAGCGGGTACTGATCCCAATCCAAAAAACATGATTGCTGGAATCAAATACACAAAACTTGGCATGGTCTGCATTGCATCAAGTATAGGTCGCATGATATTGTCCATACGTTTATTGTAAGCTGATAATATTCCCAAGGGAATTCCTAAAAGCAATGAAATGACAACAGCTGTAAGAACAATTGAAATAGTCAACATCATTGCTTCCCAATATCCCATTAAACCAATTAAAAGAAGCATTGCCGTAAACGTCAATCCTGATTTCAAATTTTTTACTTTCCATCCTAGCGCAAAAATAAATAAAATGACTGCGAACCAAGGAATCCATATCAAAAAATCTTGCATTTTAAGTAAAACCGATAAAATCCCAGCTTTTACTCCGTCAAAAAAACCTGAGTAGTTTACTGTCAACCAACTAATGAAAGTCTTTATATAATCACCCAAAGGGATATTAATAAATTGTGGAAATTCATTCATCTTATTTCCTCCTTAAAAATAACAGGCCCCTAGGCCTGTTATCTAAATGTTTATTTTAGTGCCGTCATGACTTTAGTGAAAACATCTTCTGGTACCCATTCTTTAACCAATTCCTGGTTTTCCAATATAAACCATTGTGCTGCTTCATCAATTTCTGCATCATTATCCTGCAAATATGCTAGCGCTTCTGCTGTCAATGCTGATGAAGTTTTATACTTTTCTAAAAATGCCATCACTTCTGGATTATTCTGCATAAATTCTGTATTTGCACCTATAACGACATCTTCAGGTTTAAATTCACAGGCATATTTGCTTCCTTCATTCCATAAAGCTTCATCAAAAGGTGCATCTTCTAAAAGCACAATGTCATATTTACCACTAATCCAAGTTGGTTCCCAGTAATAACCTACCCACGGTTGTCCCTTTTCATAAGCTGCAGCAAGTGAAGCCGCCAAAGCCGCTGATGAACCCGAACCGACGATATTGTACTTTTCATCCAAGCCATAACCTTGAAGCTTGATTTCCATAATTGTTGTCACTGCCCACGACGGTGGTCCATTGACAATTATTGCTCTTCCTGGATCTTCAGCATCCGGGAATAAATCTGAATAATCCATCAAGTCATGCACAGTTTTCAAATCAGGTGCCATTGCTTCGATTCCTCTTTCAGCATCTCCTTCAATAACATAACGAGGTACATAAAGACCCTGTGCATTGTCATCGAAGTTAGTTCCCAAATTCATCAATGTTCCAGATTTGACATGTTCACCGAATGCAGGTGTATTGTCCTGCCACATTTCCATCATTACTGCAATATCTCCTGCAACCATCCCTTCAATCAAGTTTACAGATGATCCTGGTATTACATCAGTTTCATAGCCGTAGCCTTCTTCAAGAATGAATGCCGCAATAGCATTATGCAATCTCAAACTGTCCCAACCTGCATCGCCGAATACAACTGTTTCTTTTTCAACGACTGCTTCTGTATCTATTTCTTCAGTCTTTTCCGAATCATTTGGAATATTTGTGCTGCATGCCGTAGCTCCAACCATCAAAATCAAGACAAAAAGAAAGAGCCATATTTTATTAGTATTTTTCATATCCTCTATTTCTCCCCTTCCGTAAATTTCACTGATTTACATTTCGTATATAACAATCTAATAATATCATTTAAATTGTTATTAGTCAAATCAAGCGACAAATATTCAATTATGTAATATAATATAATTACTTTTATAACAGAGAGAGGTTATACAATGAAAACACATCCCATGCCAAGATACTTGCGCATTGCCATAGACATTGCTGAATCAATCATAAGTGGAGAATTGCCTGTCAATTCAAAAATTAGCGGCCGTTCTACACTTGCGGGAAAATACAACGTTTCTCCAGAAACCATACGAAAATCCATCTCATTACTCAAAGACAACGAAGTTGTCACCTCGTCTCAAAAGAGTGGCATCACTATCTTGAATGTCAATAATGCTAACTTATTCATCAATCAAATGCAATCCACTGAAAAATCCAATGATTTAAAGACAAACATCATTGAACTTCTCAACAAAAAACAAAAAATTGATTTAGAATTAAAAGGCAATATTGAAAGATTGATCGAAATCAGTTCTAGACCTAAAAATATATCTACTTTTTATCCCTATGAACTTCAAGTTCCAGCTGATTCCCATCTTGTAAATCACTCAATAGCTGATATGTCATTTTGGCATCATACCGGTGCAACCATTATTATGCTCAAGCGGCTTGATAAAACCATTTTATCTCCTGGACCAAATGTAAAATTCAAAGCAGATGATACGATTGTCTTTGTCTGCAAGACTGAGCATTATGACCAAACACATATGTTTATAACATTAAAAGAGTAGCCTCATGGACTACTCTTTATATTTTTTTCTTTTTTCCAAAATACTTTCTATAGTAAATCTGTAAATACATTATTGTTCCACTGACAGCCAATGTGAGCATCATAATTTTTTGTACATTGACCAAGATTGGATTGTTTATTTTCAATCCCATGACCATTATCGTCGCAGCAACAAATGGAAGTGTCATATAACGATGGAACAATCTTAAATACTTTGTGAACTTCTTACTCATACACTCATCTCCTCAAGTTACTATACCTTTAGGGGACGAATTTGTATGTAACCATGGTTACATATTGAAATATTTGCTTTTTTATCTGAATTGAGATCTCTCAATCATCTGTTTCAACTTCATCGTCTTCATCATCATTGGAATCTTTGTTTTCATTCGATTTACCTGGATTCTCAGGTTTACCTTTATCATCATCTTTTTTTGTTTCATCTTGTATTCTATCACGGTCTTCTACAGCATCCTCTTGATCTCTTTCAGCTTGAATCTGCTCTTCTGATCTGTTTTGTGAATTTCCTTTATCTGATGTGCCATTCTCATCTTTTCTATCATTTATTTCATCTTTCATTGCTTCTTTGTGCAATTCAATTGCATCTTTCATGTTTTTTTTATTCATCTGTTTAATCATTTCCTGATTTTCCAATGCATCAATATCTTCAGATTGAAGACCATAGAAAAACTCTTTCACTGACATTACTTGTGTTCTGTTTGCAGCAGCTGTCGGGTTGATTTCCTTCTCCAGCTTTTCCAACTGATAAAGACCTACTGAGATACCTTCATCATCAGCTGCATCTAAATCTTCTTCTGTTGCCTCAAGTACGACAACATTTACTTTTGCATATAGTTCTGGATTGCCTTCAATAATTTCTTGAAGCCTTGCATCTATTGAATCATCATCATTTTTCTTTTCAACAGTGGATAACAAAACAAATCCATCATCTTGAAGGTACTCATCTTTTTTAGAGTTTTCTACCAATTGCTGCAATACTTCTTCTACATCCTGGCCAATCATATCTTCATCTATGATTGCTAAACCGTCTTCATTCAAACCTTCTAAAGCTATTACAACATCATTGCGATTCAATGACAGCTCAACACTTGGATTTATATCCAATGATACCACTGTATAGACAGCATTTTGCAATTGATAAGCATAGGCACTCACTGAAACTGCCAGCATCAAAACAACTGCTATGGCATATTTTCGCCAATCGCTGCTGATTGTAGATATAACATCTTCAGGTAAAAAATAGACCTCTTGACCGATGCTGCAATCTTCCTTTTTAATAATTTTTTTTGTTTCTAAACCTCTGGCCATCACGACACAGTATTTATCTTTTATTTCAACAATTACACCTTTATTCAATGTAGTTCCTCCTCAGTTAATTTCTAAATATTCTCTAATTGATTCATATTCTCCTGTTAAAACGATAACAACCGCAATGATATAATTTCTGCTTCTTTTCAATTGTTTATGAGAAACATCAATCTCCTTCATTATTTTTATTCTCGGCAGATTTCTATTTTCTCTAAATGCCTTCAGTAATTCGTCATTCTCACTAATCACTTTTGCAACTTCCACTGCTTTCATCTTTGTCGATTGATGTTTAGGAAGTGTCGACATCAACTTTTGAAAAGATAAACCATATCTACTCAATTCTTCAGATAAATTCAAAATTTCATTCTTTAAAATGTATTCTTTTTCCAAATCTTTGCGGTCCATTACATTATCTTTCAATTCTTCAGTGTAATTTTCAGCTTTTTTATTTTTTTTAATATAATCGATTAAACGGCTTTCAATAACCAGTTTTGCATACTCGATAAATTTCCCTTTATCCATATCATAACGACTGATAGACTCATTAAATGCGTCTAAAGCTACTGATAATTCGTCAGAATCATTAGGATTCACATATCGTTTTGTAAACAATGAAACTCTTTTGATTATGAAAGGAAAATATTCCTTGATCAATTCATCTCTCAATTCGTCCTGTTGATTTTCTTTAATTGCTGTCAATGCTTCAGTCAATGTTTGATTCAAGATACTTTCCTCCTAATAAACTACTCTGTCAACTCTTCATACAATTCCATCAAATCGTCATAAAGAATTAAATATTGCTGATACTGATTATAAGTTATATAGTCTTCATCATCTAGCTCATCTGAAAGACTTTCAAAATCTTCATATAATGCATCAAAATCATCATCATCATATACCAGAGCAAGCCCTTCATCTCTTTTAGCTATATAATCACTGAATTCATCAGTAGTTATATAACGCATTTCTTCATATGAAAGCATAAATTCTTCTATGCTTTTTATTAGGACTATTATATCAAATAATTCAGGATTTTCTAAGTCCTCAATTTGATCAATATAATCATTGAATGTATCTTCTACTAAAGTAAAATATAAAGCAAATCCTTCACCACTTTCAAAACCCTCATCATTTATAATTGCAACTATTTCAGCCTTATAAGCATCAAGTTCTTCAATGCCGGTATCTATAGTATACATATTATCTAAATAATCATACAATAACTGAAGTGCAGCAATCGCCTCCAAAAATTCCTCTTGATCAGATATCTCCAATGCATTCCAAATATTGAAAGTTGTCATGAAAGAAATTCCTGTATCTTCATCCATCCATACAAAGTCTTCGGATTCAATGATTTCATTGATATCAGCAAGCAATTCATCATATTGATCCACTAGTGATTCATATTTCTCATACTCTTCAATAAGTGCATCAATAATTTCTTGTACGGCCTCTTTATCTATCGGTCTTTCTTCTAGAAGCGCTTCAATTGATTCCCTCACATCTTCATCTGCGTCATATTCATCAAGTATTCCATAGACATCTGCAATATACACTTGACAATCACATAATTCTTGAAGTTCTTTCACCAATTCTTCAATGGCATCTTTATTTTCAGGATTATCCAGCAACGCTTCGATATCCACAACTAAATCTGAATCCACCTCATCGCATTGCGCAATGATATTTTCTACTTTTAGAACATATTGACTCCAAAGATAAGTATCCTTCAATTCATCCAACAAATCATTGATGGCATCTTCATCTAAAATATCCGAATCAAGCAAATCCTCTATCTCACTTATTATAGCCTTCGTATCATCAATATTGTACTTGATGATCATTTTATTTACATATAGAGTGTAATCGTCGGACTTAAAGAACATATCAAGTCCTGGTGGCAATACTATTTTTTTTGCCAATCCTGGCGGCAGATTCCCTTCACCTCTTTTTGCAAGCCCATAAGGAAGTTCTCCGAAAATTCTTCCATTGCTGAAATGTAAAGTGTACTCTTCCATATTCAAGTTGATATTTTTATATGGTACAGCAAAAGCCACACTCGGCAGCAATGAACTTATTACAAGAACTAAAGCCAACATCATACTCAATTTCTTTTTCATTTCATTTCCCTCCATTTTATATATCTATAATAGAAATACGAAACAAAAAAATTTTTAGGTCCTACAAAATTGATTATAATTACGAACGGTCATAAAACATTCACGAAACTGTCACATTAGCCCTGTATTATTGAATTACCGAAAGGGAAAACAACAATAAAAAAAATAAAAAATAAAATGAAAATAGGAGTG
>JAFGAC010000209.1 GCA_016933835.1 Clostridiales bacterium | reverse complement strand
TATGTTTATGGGAACAGATCTTTGCTGATGATGTCGTATACCCGTAATAAAACGTGTTTTAGCCGTGGCATTTATGAAAAAGATTCCCCCAACTGCCGCAAGTTTAACGAAGTGTAACTTGTGGTCATACCATTAGCAGAAACCATAGCATATCTGTTTTGGGGTCGGACCGAACACTAATGAAAGCCACAAGTTACGTTCCGGAGTACCGGAACTAAACTTGCGGCAGTGGGGGGGGTACCAATTGGTGCAACTGCTACTAAAGGTTATACCTGGGTTTTTTGGTAAAATATTAAATACTTAATAATTTATATTATGGAATTGAAATCAAAAATATTTTTGTCAGGTTTTCTTTTTCTACTGTTGTTATTAATAAGATACTTATTAAGAAAGGGTGAAATTCATTATAAGTTGATTAGAAATATATTTCCAGAAAAACTGAAAGATACAAAGTCTTTCTATCATTTTATTTTTAGTTTTAAATGTTTTTACAAATTAGATATTTCTAATCTTATATGGTTGACCTTACCTTTTTATTTTTCAAAAGGCCGATACATTGTATCAGATGAAAACAAGAAATATCATTCAATGCTTTGTAAGAATAATTACATAATATTAGTTATTCTTGTGTTGATAATTTTATGGCTCTTTGGTTTAGGATTTATACTATTTAGAATTTGGTAAATATAAATTGAGTTTATAGGGATCGGACCGGGCTCTTATAGAATATTATTGTTGCGTAAAATATTTGTCAAACTTATGGCTGGGCAAATAGTTCATTGATAAGCTGACGATCTTCCAAGTTCGTTTAAAGAACGGGCAGGCCCTGCGATGATGTTTTCTCAATATTGTTGATATGCTATAAACAGGACGCTCCTCCGGAGCTTGGTTGACGTATCACCATTACTTTGCTACAAACAGGATGCTCCTCCGGAGCCGGGTTGATTTATTTGCTTTGTTTTGCTAAAAATAGTGAACCTCATCTGTCACAAGAATACAAAAACAAAAAACAGGTTAAAGCCTGCCTGAAGTGCAGACAGGTTTAACGAAGTATAATTTGGACCTTTTTTGTTTGTCTGAATTGGGATTTATCGGATTTCCACCTTATCAGATTAATTACCTTTCACCAGGTAATCAATAGATACATTGAAAACACCAGACAAGTAGAACAAAAAATGGATAATAGTAATTAATGGATAAAATTGGATACTAAATGGATATATTCATAATTATTCCGTAAATTTAAAACGGATAAAATTGGATACAAAATGGAT
>JAFGAC010000022.1 GCA_016933835.1 Clostridiales bacterium | reverse complement strand
TGATCAAACTTATAGGCAACAGTGCGTTCCAGTCAAATAACATAACATCATTGAACTTATCAGGCTGCACGGCACTTTCTACAATAGGTTATGGGGCTTTTTATGGAAATAAAATTATTGATGTAGACCTTACAAGTTGTAAAAATCTATTGTCAATTGGAGGTTATGCCTTTTCAAATAATCCATATGTTCATGATTTTGCCTTACCAGACCCGGTAATTCCGGGTTACTTTTACAGTAACTGGATTGACAGTGAAGGTATCCTGCATGATGCGGTTGATAGGGTTAGTAATCTAACTAATAGTTTTACACGGATAATGCCTGAAATTACTGATGTTATTGAGAGATATGGCCCAACATCAGGGAATATTGAAATTATAATTGCAGGGAAAAACTTTGAAAACCAAAAAAACAACAAAAAGATTCTTTTTAACGGAATTGAAACATTGAATTATAATTCTTGGAGCGACACTCTGATAACAATAGTTTCTCCTCCCAATCCGGAGGGGGCCGCCAAAATAGAAATTCCTCTGGAAAATAATATAATTTACTCATCTCCAAAACAATTCTATTATACCGATGAAGATGTGATTCCGGTCTGCGGAAATATTTTTGGAACCTGGGAAGCTGGGAGTACATACTTATTAATCTGTAATGTAACTATCCCTGAAAATAACACTCTTATTGTTAATGAGGGAGTAAAAATTATAGCAATGCCTGAAGAAAATATCCATTTAAGTTGTAATGGCATATTAAAAGGAAACGGAACTTATGACAATCCAATCCTCTTTACTTCAGCGAATAAACTACCAGGCAGCTGGAAAGGTATAAGTATTAATGGAACCAATGATAACTGTAAATTTAAAAATTGCATATTTGAATATGCTACAACAGCTATAAGCCTTTACGCCTGGGCATGGGGCTGTGAATCTCACCGTAATGCCAGTGAGTTTATAAATTGCATTATTAGAAACAATTCGAATAATGCTTTTTCTTGTACCGGCGAAGGAGATTTGGAATGGGGATGCATACCTGCGAAAACTGGTGCATGTAGTCCTTTAATTCAATATTGTCAGATTTATAATAATGGTAATAACGGGATTGAGTTAGAAGCTTGGGATGGATATAAATCGGGTGGTTATATTGGTGCAAAAATTTATAATAATATAATTTACAATAATAGAAATGGAATATATTGTCAGGGTGATGATAATGTGGAACCCAAAATTATAAATAATGTTATTTCAAAGAATTCTTTCGCCGGAATAAATTCAACTCATAATAATTTCGACAAAACTGATTACAATATCGCCAATAACATTATTACGAACAACGTTACTGGTGTTATTAATGAAGATACAACATCAATAATATTGAACAATAATGGATTTTGGTCCAACACGGTTGATGTTCAAGGTGAAATTGAGGATTTTTCAAATATTTTTGAAAATCCATTATTTATTGATTTTCAAAATAACGATTTTAACCTCCAGCCATCTTCTCCTTGTATAAATTCAGGTTCAAATGACTTTGTAGATTTCGAAACAGATTTTGCCGGGAGAATAAGAATCTATGAAGGTTTGGGAAATGACACTGCTAAAGTAGATATTGGTGCTTATGAATTTGGGGCACCTTGTTCTCAAATTAAAATGGATCGTACTATTTGTTCAGGTGATAGTATCCAAATCGGTGATTCTATATTCACTCAAACAGGTAAGTATGCCGTGAAGTTGTCCAATATTTTTGGTTGTGATTCAATTGTGAATCTTTATTTGATTGTGAATCCAACTCATTCAACAAATATAACTGAAGCAATATGTCAAGGGGAAAGCATCCAAATTGGTGATTCTATCTTTAATCAAACAGGGAAGTATTCTGTAAGATTGTCCAACATTTTTGGTTGTGATTCAATCGTGAATCTAGATTTAACAATAAATGAAGTAGATGCCTCTATTATACAATCAGATAACACTCTTATGGCTAATGCTTTGAATGCAAAATATCAATGGCTAAATTGTACAGATGAGTTTTCAATTATAGTCGGCGAAACCAATCAAAGCTATACAGCAACAAAAAGCGGAAGTTATGCAGTTGAAGTTACTCAGGATGATTGTACTGATACATCAGATTGTTTTAATATAATTATTGAAAGCATTATAGAAAACAATTTTGGTTCTGATTTAATACTTTTTCCCAACCCAACTGAAGGCTTAATCTCAATTGATCTTGGATTTTTCTATAATAACGTAAATACTATTATAAAAAATATATCTGGGCAAGTTATATCAACTAACAATTTTGGTTTTATTAGGGAATTTAATCTTAGCCTTGAAGGACCAAATGGATTATATATTGTTGAGATTTCTACTAAAGAAGTAAGAAAAGCTAAAATTGTGATTGTCAAATATTAACGTTTGCCAACACCGCATATAGCCAATGGCGGGCTTTTCAGAATGCTATAGACAGCTTTTAAAGGGTATCTCTGTGTACCTAGACAAGTAAGCGCACTGAAAACCACAACATGGCCATATGCAAAACCGTTTAGCAGGCATTAATAAAAAACAAAACAGTATGAAACATATTTTAATTATTTTTCTAATTTCTATTCAGTTTAAATTGTTATCACAATCACCAGTTACTGATTTTACCTATGACATCAGAATGGCTAATTGTGATTTAATATTAGCTGATTTTTATTATAACAGTTCAAGCACAGAAGATGCTGATTCTTGCTGTTGGTATTTTGGCGATGGAATAAAAAAGTGCACATCTCATTCTGATGCTGCTTCTCATACTTATTCCACACCTGGAATATATACAGTGAAATTGACACTTTGGAAAAACGGTGTAGAAAAAAATATTATTAAAAATGATCTTATAAAAGTGTATAATCCACCAATCCCAAGTTTCAATATCTTTATTCTTGATTCATCAAGATTTGCTCCATTAACTGTTGATTTTGAAAACAAGACGATATCAGGTGATTGTCAAGAACTTACATATAGCTGGGATTTTGGTGACGGGCATCTTTCTTCTGAAATAAATCCAACACACCTGTATATTAACCCAAATACTTATTATGTTATATTGAATGTTACTGACACACTAAACTGTGATAAAAGCATATCAGATTATGTCATAGTAAAAGATACAGCTCAGAAGGGAGAATTTGAACTTAATACTTCTGGATGTTATATTGAAGGACAAATTTCTCCTTGTGGATATGATAGACATTTTGAATTAAAAGACGATTCCCTTATAATATTTGGTTTTTACTATGGCAATTGTGGTACATATAAAACAGCAACAATTCGATATTCCGGTGATACAATTAAAATTAAAACCTGGGAAGTAGGGCCATTAACAACATGTTATTGTGGTTATTGTTTCGAGATAGTTGTTCCAAATATTACTCAAGATTCTGTTATTATCTTGTTTAATGATGAAATCGTACCATACAAATACTCTAATATGCATGATCAAAAAAATGTTAATTCAAGTCTCAAAGTATTTCCAAATCCAGTTAACGATATATTAACCATATATATTCAAGATGTAATTGCAAGCGATTGTGAATATAAGATTCTTGATATAAACGGGAAAATTATTCAAAAAGGATTACTAAATAAATACAGTCAGGTAAGATTAAAAGATATCGCAAAAGGAACCTATTTGATAAGAGTTTTAATTAAAACCCATAACACAGAATATATAACCAGATTTATAAAAAATTAACGCCTGCTAACACCGGGTATAGTTCATTGCCGGCGAAGTGCTCCTGCCTGCCGGCAGGCAGGCTTTCGAAGGTCAGTTCAACTAATTTTCTACTGTGTACCCGGACATGTGAGCGCCCTGAACCTCGCCACTGCTCATACCCGAAAACGTCACACTACGCAAAAACTCATAACTTATTAATAACTTTTCGTTCTGCTTATTGATTAAAAATATGTAATTAAGTACCTTGTATACAGATAAAAACAAGGAAAAATGTCGCATAAAAAAGGGACTAACCGCAATCAACTTCTTCTGCTCCCCCCTTCCCTTGATGATTTTATTGAAGAGAACAATCCTGTGAGGGTTGTTGAAGCTTTTGTTAATTC
>JAFGAC010000021.1 GCA_016933835.1 Clostridiales bacterium | reverse complement strand
TTCAAGTTTGTATTCAAGCTTTTGATTGACTTGACCAAAAGACCAATTCGATAATTTTTGAGTGGTCTTTTTTCTTTTTTTGCCTTTGATTTTTTTTGAACACCATCAGGATTGCCTATTACAACGTTGGTGACTTGTTCTTTTAGACACAAATCAACAAATTGTTTCGTTGATTTGTGAGCAGTATCCTTGAACTGACGATCTGATTTTGACAAAATAAATTTCTTTGCTTGATTGTATTTTTTCCATTGCTTAGAATCTTTCCTGCAATGAGACATTTTCTTTTGAAGTTCGCCAAGCTTTTTGTTTCTAAGGCGATGAATGATTCTCATTTTTCGACCCGTAATGATAATGGCTTCGCCGCCTTCAGCTGAGGCTGAAATCGTATGTAGTTCCCTGGATCAATAGCTGCATACTTTTGAGGCGTAGTGATTTCTTTAGGCCTTTGGCCATCATCATAGGAAATGGCAAGCATCAGCTTTCTGTCAAAGATAAGCTCGATTTCCTTAATTTCACCTTCGGGAAGTTGATTAGCTCTGAGCCTCATTTTAGGCTGCTGCTTACCATTGATTATGCCTTTGATAGCTCAACATGATTGCCATCGATAGTGAAACCGTTGTTGGCCCATTTCGTATTGAAATGTTTTTTACTCTTATAGGGATATTTGTTTTTGAGTCCCTTTTTCCTTGCTTTATAAGCAGCATCTCTTGCAAAAAGATACTTATGAGCAACGGCTTGCACGCTTTGAGAACTCAAAGGAAACTTCTTCTTAAGTACCTTCTAAGAAGTATCTTATTGATCCATTTTCCATCGTTTGCAAGAGAATATTCTTTTGCAACAACAAGGCAATAATTCCATACTTCGGCAGAAGTGCGATTGCTGAAAAACAAATAATCGATATCTTCATTTGATGCGTTGAAAGCTGTTTTAACTGTTCTAATCACTTGTTTTCACCTCAAATACAAAACATTTGTTCTGATTTGATTATATCAAAAGCACCTATCAAAAAAAAGAGCGCTATCCATCCCCACCCTACGCTTCGCTTATAGGATGGGGAATTCCGCGCTGTTCGTTAAAATTTTCATTTTCCTCCTCCTCTAATAATTGATTTTTATAAAATTGAATCTATATTATAATTTAGTGTTTTCTAATAACTCATTGCGCGTCACCTAATCACTTGGACAGAGGTTGACAGGTCCTGCAGAAGTATACACTTCCTCCCATGTAATGCGCTTTCTCTATAGGGTTGCCGCATACAGGACAGGGTTCTCCCACTGTATGCTTGCTCATTTTCGTCACATATCCGCCTTTCGCACCAAACAGATTTCTCTCAGTATCGCGTCCACCCAAAGCAATCATTTCAGAGATTGTGGCTTTTATCGCTCTGAACACTCCCTCTATTTGCTTTTCAGCAAGGTTTCCCATTATTGTTTTGGGATGGATGCCTGCATTGAAAAGGATATCCTGAAGTACACCATTTCCTAAACCGGGAAATCTTTGCTCAGTTGCAAGAAAAGCCTTGGCACTCTTCTTCCTATTGCCTTCGGTCAACAGAGACCTGAAATAGTTCTCATCAAAAGCATCATCTAGGACAAATGGTTTTTCAAGACTGTTCCGGTAGTACTCCTCATCATAGTCCTCCTTGACCGCACAAATCAATCCGCCATACAACTGTATGGAAGCGCTTAGGTAACTGTTGTCATCGAACTTGATTAACAATTGATGCTTACTGGGAAGTTCAGTGAATTCACTTGAATAGAAAAGTCGGGTTCCTTCACTGACCATCAACTCGACATCCCCAAAATCCATTACGATCCAGCTACCATGCCCCTCGGCAACCCTGAATCGCTTTCCAATCAACAGCTCTGGATAGGCTGTGGGATCACCATGTGTAAATGCAAACCGATGCGGATTCTTCATGGAAATTGCCTCCACTACTGTTTTCTCATTCAAGATCTCATTCAGCTGTTTTGATAGACATGTCGATTCTGGTATTTCTATCATCACTCTTCATCCTTTCTAAAATAACCTTTTAATCATAAAATCCCCCTAATATGATCTCTATTTTCATCGTGTCCTCATTTGATGATTTCATGCTAAATACAATTCATAGACATCTCATTGATATCAATCAGGCAAGGCTTGTTTTCATCAGACGCACGATTCTCTAAATACGTTATGTCTTCATTTAATTTCAAATGAAATCATGCTCCTATCCAGATAAGCTGGATCAGAGCCGTTTAAAACACTCGAATCCAACATTTGCATTAGCCTCACTTTCATCCCCCATTCATTTTGCTGTCAAATCAGACTTCCAGCCACAATTGCTGCTAGTACAATCAGAGGCGCTGAAATTCGCTTGGACATTAGGAGCAGGATGGTGATAGCTGTCACGATAAGATTCTCAATTTCAAATCCACTCTTTTGCATGAGTATGATAGCTGAGACGCTGATCAACCCTCCAGCAACTGCGTTGATTCCTTTCAAGGACAATTTGATGCCTTTGATTTTCTTCAGATTTTCCCATATTGGATAAACAAAATATATCAAGAGCAGACCCGGCAAAAAAATCCCGATGCCTCCTGCTACTGCACCAAATATTTGATGAAGGACGCTGCCTCCCCTTGCTGCCAGTCCGCCTGCATATGCGCTAAAACTGAACATTGGACCCGGCAAACCTTGGACTAAACCATATCCCGTAAGGAATTCTTGATTGGTCATAAATTGATTAACTTGTACCAATTCACTATGCATGACAGGAACAACCACTTGACCGCCTCCAAACACCAGATACCCATACCGGTAGAAATGCTCAAAAATTAGAACAATTTGATTCCTCCAAAATACTGTGAGCACCAAGCTTCCAATGGCTATCACTATGAATATGACAAGATACATCCACGGTGGATTCAGTTTAACTCTATTCCAAAGCTTATCTTCCTTGGATATAGCAATACTGACAATGCCACCTCCCATCAACACGAGTGGAAATATAATTGGCTCTCGTATAAAATAAGTGGTCACAGCACTAATGATCAACAGTATTCCTGTCATTTTATCTGTTACAACCTTTTTACCGATTCTCAATGCCGCAACAACAATAAAACCGACAGCCATTGGACCAATGTATCTCAAACCATCCGAGGTAAGATTCATGCGCTCGAGAATCTGATAGACAAAAGAAAGCGCGGTCATCATGGTTAGAACCGGCAATGCCCAGACAAGCATCGTAAAGAATGCCAAAAGTGGTCCACCAGTTTTATACCCTATCGACACAATGGTTTGTGTACTTGTCGGCCCTGGCAAAATACTGCAAAGGGCAATCAGTTCAACTAAATCCTCTTCATTTAAATATCTCTTCTTTACTACCATTTGATCGATGAATACACCATAGTGAGCTTCGGGTCCACCATAAGCACCTAGAGAACAAACAAATACATCCTTCAAGAAACTTGTCTTTTTAACTTCATTCATTCTTAAATTCATATCTCAACCACTCCTTCCCACACTACCATTTTATCTGTCCCGGTTAGCCATATCACTTCAAAAAAGCCTTGCAAGTCATGCCCTCAATAAAATCTTTCAAATATCATCACAGGGAATGCGACCTGCTCTCTGATAAATAAACAGTCCAAATGAATTTTAAAACAACTCCATGAGACCTTTACCACATCGATCAGTGAGCATCCCTCATACTCTTATAATTTGCGTCTTTTTCATAACATAAAAACTTTGAGTGGTCATCTTCATTTAAATATTATTCCATCAATCAAGCACAGATGACCTCATATATATATTATACCGATATTTCCCCTTTTCAATTATTGATTTTATTGAGAGCTTAAAATACCTTAACTGAATTTGACCATTGCTAGAATACTATGAAGTGTTGGTATCAAAAGTCTATCGTGCTTTTTAAGTAAAAAACCGGCAGAATTCACCGCCGGCCATATCATCTTCAAAATCAATTATTCCATATAGGTTATGCCTCATCAGTGCATTTTATCAAGGAAAATCAAAACAAATCAATGAAATTCATTCAATGAATCTAATGCGATGAATATAAGTGTTTTATCATACATCTAGAATAGAAGACAACTCATTCATCGCCTCGTACATGGCTGCTTTTAATTTTCTTAAATTGGATTCATTATGTACTTTACATGAAAACACGTAATGAATGCGATCCTTATAGATCAGATATCTTACAGCATAGCCATCATTCACCGAAGGTCCATACCCCTCATATATCAGGCCGCTAGAATTGCTTGTACTTGTTGATATGACGTTTTCGGTGATGCGCTGATAACTTGGTGAAGTGAATATCTCAGGTAATTGCTGTGATGGATAGAATTTTTCGTGCATTTTCTTTAATCCAAAAAGATGCCGCTCGAAGCCTTGTCCATTTTTACATTCTATTATCTGCTCAATATGCTTCTTGGATGCAGTAATAAGATTGTCTTTCGTACGATTCTCAACAAATTGAGTTGATTCTCTGGTAACAGGTCGCATTGCTTCAGTTCTTCCCTTGTAAAACCGTTTTGTCATGACCGCTTCATAGGTATTGTAAATCTTTCCAAACGTCTTATATTGTGCCAATTGAATTCCCATTTGGATAAAACTATCCGGACTTATCTGCAAACTTTTGATTCGCTCCTTCCCAAAATCAGTGAAAGACAATACCTCAACAGCCAGGTCATCATAAGTCTGGTCACTAGACAATTTTGCTTCTGAGATTTTCAGTTTTATGACATCATCTAGTGTGAAAATAAGCTCATCCGATTGACACACAGATTGCTTAATCTCTTTGTTCTCTCCTGCCTTCATATTTTGATAGAGGAATCTCACAAGATTGCCCAAAGTTGTACCATCAACGCCAGAATGTTCGTAATTGACAGCGATGTGATGGGCATTCACGATGAATTGAAGAGATTTATCATACCACCGATTGTTTGAATCCCCACATAACATGGATTTAAACATCTCAGAATCATCTGCATATTCATTCTGGTCCATTACTATAACGGCCAACGCCGTTTCAATCAAGCTAATCGATTGGAGGGTAACCGAATCAATTTCATTCAGATATGTTCTCAATTCTGCCCACTGCCCTCTATCGAGGGTAGTCAAGTTGCCAACAGCAAGACTATTCTCTTCTTTAGAATTTTCAATCATCCACCGGATGTTCTCAACTATCAGGTCATGCTCCATTACTTGTCCTTCATCATTCAGTGCGCGAAGGACATAAACATGTCCGTTGATCATGATTATAATATGCGATGCCTGTGAATCTGTCTGAAGCTCATCTATCTCTTGGCTAGGAATTCTTGATGTCCCAAGAATTGTTTTGTATTGATTCATGCACAGTGGTGTTGAATCCTGATAATCGATTGCCAAAGTTTCATTTGAGAGAATCTGCTGATATTGGAATAAAGCACTAATCAAACTCGCTGCAAATCCACTTTGTGAGAGATTTTCAACTTCTTTGTTTTTTTCCAAGACAAATGCGACGTTACTATTGATGGGCAAGGGGGCTCGATTCTTAAGATAAGTATCATACCAAAATGGCTCCAGCCAATTGGAAATATCCTCTCTTTGATTCCATTCATCCAAATGATTTTGTAAAACAGGTCCCAACCCTTTTGGAGACTGAAAGAAGTCTATACTCTTTTCCGAGGAAGAGTACTCGACTTCACTTAAAAGCGGGTAACTCCATTCAAGCAATTTTTTGCACGAACTTTCAAGTAAGGAAAGAGGCAGGCTCGGCAAGCTCATTTGCAGATCATACATTGACATATTGAGACCTCCATTCAAAAATATTGTATCAGTGTGACCACTATCAAAAAACCAGTTAGACCGCTCTATTGCTTGTATCTGAAATATCAATCCACTGCATCCATCGGGACAACAGCATCTCATTCTTTCATTAGCTCGTTTAAATAAAAATCATTACTGAGGCATACGTATCTGTAAATCCCTTCTGAATATGTTTCAATCATCACTTTGTCAAACTATATCTCAAAGCAAACAGGGAAATCAGAAAAGTGATTGGATTTTGCAGTCCATAGCCATTCGTCCACAACTGATAGGGGGATGTGAAGCACTGGTTGAAATCAATTTTGGATTGGGTTTATATCCGTGCAATATTATAAATATCAAGAGATGATTACCACTTGAAGATGCAACAATATCTTATAAAAAAATGAATATTAATATTACATTCACAAAAGCAGATGCAGGACTACGCCATATCTCAAATATTTCCTGAACCGCTTTTTCAAGTAAATCTTTACCTCCCTTGACAATCTTTGAAAATATTGCATCTCCTCATATCCAATCATAGATGCGCGCGTATTTTCAGTAAAAGCAAGTCCAATTTCAGATTACACAAATTTGAAGAAAAAAGCAAAATATCCGTGCAATTGTATATAGTAATCTAAAAGTGGTCCAATAACTCAGCTTTGATCAGTTGAAAATTGGTCCACTATTTTAGCTTTCAAGATATTAATATATCTTGAGGAGAGAAAAGGTAGGAGGCGTACGCCGTTCTCATTACTGGGCAGCGGCAACCCCCCTTTCCTTCAGGTGATAAGAGAGTTGACGGAATGAACTCTCAATCTCTGAAATTCATCAAGTTTTTTATTGCGCAGACAATGAATACTTCTCATTTTTCACCCCATAATTAAGAAAAAATATGAAGCGACTCTATATCAAGTACACACTATTCCAAAGACTCTCGTTACTTGCTGCATGAGCAGTTCAAACGTTTAATATAATAATAACTGATTAAGTCTTTGCCTCTGTGGTAAACAATATACTGAGATTAAAGTTTGGAAAATCAGCTTAGCAAAAACTGAGGAGATGATTTGGTTGAGAATTGTATTTATCACTCCAGCTAGCGATTTTAGAAGATCACATCTTTATAGATTGGGCAGTATGAGCTATGGACATTCCAATGCGATTACTGGCCCACTAATTCTTGGCAGCTTGCTGAAATCAGCTGGTCATGATGTATCTGTATATGAGGAACTATATCAGGATATCAATTTTTCAAAATTGACTGAAACAGATGTCTTCTGTATCTACACCATGACGCCTAATGCAGACAGAGCATATTTCATTGCAGACAAGCTTAGGGTTGATACCCATGCTCGCATCATCATCGGTGGAATGCACGCTTCATTTGTTCCTGAAGAAGCAGCAATCCATGCAGACCAGGTCGTTACCGGCGAAGCTGAAACCGTTATTCTTGATATTATTGAAGGAAGAATTACTGATCAACTGGTTCATGCACCTCATCTGAAAAATCTCGATGATGCGCCTTACCCGGACTACACTCTTTTGAAGACCCAATGTACATGTGCTAACGTCATGACAACAAGGGGTTGCCCATTCAGTTGTTCTTTCTGTACCACATCACGCATGTATCACCCCTATAGGCGAAGGAGCATCGAAAGCGTCATTGATGAACTGAAAGTATATAAGAAACAAGGATTCCATTATATGAATTTTGAAGATGACAATTTTACTGCTGATAAAGAGAGGGCCAAGGAAATTTGTCGACGTATGATTGCTGAAAAACTTATTTTCAAAGAAACTTTTTTTTTCGGACGTACCGATATTGCGCAAGATGAAGAACTATTAAAGCTATTATCATCTGCCCATCTCAACAGGGTTCTGATTGGCATGGAAAGTATTAATCAAGAATCCCTTGATATGATTGATAAGAGGCAGAGTGTTGCTGATATCCATCAATGTGGTGAAACACTTTCACATTATAATATCCGCCTGATTGTCAGCCTTATTTTAGGTATCGACGGGGATAGTTTAGCAGACATTCAACATGCTGTAGACTATGCCATAAAAATCAATGCCTATCAGCTTCAACCAGCTATTTTAACTCCCTATCCAGGAACACCTATTTATCAACAACTCAAAGAAGAAAATAGGCTGATCAACTGTGATTGGGAATACTTTGACATGATGAATGTTACTTTCTTTCCGAAAAAAATGACTCCATACGCGCTCCAAAAGCAGTTCTATCTTGCCAATTTGAAATTTTACTCTATTTCATCATTGTTTAGCAACTATAAGCGATTCGATTTGAACTGGGTAATGCGTAGGCTAGCCATGAGCATTGTAATAAGAGCCTGTGCTTTGTTCATGCTTTTTACTGCCAATTTTCTAAGGAATACACATGTCTACAGACTCAAACATCTTTGATTTTTTCTAGCTGGATTGTGTATTATGACATTATTAATTAATAATAAGTCCACTCAACCCTTTTTAACCTCTCATGGCTGAAGGAGGCCATTGAAAAACTAAGAAAATAATAATTATTAAAAAAACACCCTAAAAAAGCACAAAAAGGAGTTTGTATACATATGCCGAATAATCCATATAGAAGGATAATATTTTAAGAAAAATAAATGAATTAGTTGATTTTTCGTTTATTTGCGATGAACTATTACAAAACTACAGCCTTGATGAAGGACGCAGCACAAAAGATTCAATTTTAATGTTTAAATATTTACTATTAAAAACTATATATAAGCTTTCTGATGTAGATGTTGTAAAAAGATCTTTAACGGATTTGTCTTTTAAATATTTTCTCAATCTAGCACCAGAAGAAACCGATTTAATAAATCCTAGCTCATTAACAAAATTTAGAAAATTACGATTAAAAACATGAATGTACTAGATATGCTAATTGGAAAAACTGTAGAAACAGCGTTGGAAAAAGGTGTTTTGATAAGTAAGACCTTAATCGCTGATGCGACTCATACAAAATCTTGATACATTGAATTACTCATGACTGAAGTCACGAGATTCTTAGGAATAGAGCTTACTTGATATCGAAGTGTTTTAATCGATGTCAGCGGTTTCTCTTTTTTACTAAGCTAACCCCGTCGTCCCGACGGTTGAAGAAGGTTTTAGACTAACAACAGTCTAAGACCTTCTTTTTTTATATTGATACTGGCATTGATGTCTCGATAAAGTACGCTGCTGCAGTTTGGGCAGGTCCAAACCCTTACGTTTAAGGGTTTTTTGCCATCTCTATGACCGCATTCAGAGCAAATTTGACTTGATGGGTACCATCTACTTACTTATAGAAGATGGGGTATTCTAACTGCATGGACATAAAAAGAATATACACTCGTGTACTCATTGAATTTCCACTTAGATAAAAAGATTTTAAAATCATTGATAAATGTGATAACCTTATTTCAAGTAGGATTATCACATTTTATTTTTGATATAACAGGCCCTAAAAAAAATTGCAGATATTTTATCAGCTTTTAAAAATGAGATTATATTCTAACTTTTTGTCAAATACAGACGTCTACAACTCTGAAGAAAATGATTATGCATAAACACTCTGGTTCGCGATTGCAACTATACAATGGGTGCAGTTAGAAGACGGTTCATATCAGTATATGCCTTGGGTTAAAGAATAATGGCAGCATCCTGATGTAAATGATAATTTGACAATTATATCATGGGCGTAAGTAAGCCTATTGAACAATTATTTATAATCTATCAAGGTAAAATATGGTATCTAAAAAATATTATACAAGAAGATTTGAAGTTAATTATAGAAAAAAATATTCAAAGTGTTGGAATTAGACACTTAACTTAAAGAGGAGAATTATGATATGAATAACTTTTTTATTGATGTGAAAAAGCCTTCGATTGATGACTGGTTAAGAGAGGCTAAAGAAGATCCAGAATCATTACAAGAAGGCATGTATCTTGTTCATAATGGGATTGTTCGACAAACACCTAAAGTAAAAGTGCGTCAGGGGATTGATAATGGCAGCCAAGTAGTTAGCATGGAATTTTCCTATGATGAAAAAAAAGTCGATCAAGTAATTAAAGAAACGAGTAGAATGCAAGGGATCTTTCATATAAAAGTATGGCTTAATAAAGGCATATTAAACTTGGGTGATGATATCATGTATATTTTAATAGGAGGCGATATTCGGCCACATGTGATTGATGCGCTACAATTTTTAGTCGGTAAAATCAAAAATGAATGTGTTATTGAAATAGAAAAAAGAGTCTAGGTTCATACTGATATCTTGTGCCAGTGAAAAATAATAGGTATCAAAGGCTTCCAAATCTCTGATTTTCTTTTTTAAAATTTTTATAATTTAAGGTAGTGTAACAAAATCTGTGTAAAGCAGAAGCAAACATCAAAATAAAAAGTATTAAGTTAGATGAGATTACTGATGTATTATCAGTATCTCATTTTTTTTCATGGACTTTTATATTACACAAATTATGCTACACTCTCTGAATTTGCGACTAACTTTCTTGACAATTACCGACCCTACACTGATGAATGTTTTTCTATAGTTTGAAATTATTATGAATATCGATGTCTCAGTTCTATAATACGATATTATTTTGATAAATTGATTGATGGCTTCTCAATCAATTTATCAAATTCAATTTACTCTTTTTACTTGCATTTTTCTATCAATGAGACCCACTCAATATGGACCGTATGTTGGTGGCTGCACATAACAGAAGAATCATTCCCTCCATACGTAATCAGTAACTCTACTTCAGTTTAATTACAGTTCCATAAAAAGGCAAATCCGCTGAATACCTGTAATATCTTTTAATCTATGTTTTTTTATCAATGAGCTTACTTACTCTAAACTTTACAATTTTTACTAGTCCTTTTTTAATCAAACCCAGCTCAATAGGATAAAAATACTGAGCATTCAAACGTTTGGAATCAGACCAATATTGATAGTCTCCAAGATATGAATCTTTCGATTTAAGACCTTTAGTTTTCCATAAATTGAATCTTAGCAATTGTGCTAATTTCGGCTGGTATTCCTTGCCGTTATTTAGAGCTCTTTTAAAATTCTCTGCCTCTTTCTCAAATCGCTTAGATAATTTTTGTTTATAATTTTCGTCCTTTTTAAGCTTATTTGATAAAACCCCAGTCGCACCTACATTATCCATGCAATAAGCATTCATCATGTATTTCAAATAAGTGTTTACAATTTTTGTACCACCAAAATCTGTACTACTTATAATATAAGAATGTTTATCAAAAAACTTAGGTTTATGAAGTAAATAAGTTGTTCTATCCAAAAATGTCTTTAAAATACCAGAAATATTCATGGCATACACAGGAGAAATGATTACAATACCATCCGCTGCTTCCATTTTATTGACCAAATACGGTAAATCATCTTTCATAAAACAAGTTTCTTTTTTAAAACAAACTTTACATCCGATACAGTTATTAATCTGATAATCTGCTAAATGTAGTACTTCAAAAGCATATGATTGTTTGTCGAATTTTTCTTCAAACATTCTTAATGCATCAATACCAGTGCCATTTTTTTGACTACTTCCAGATATCGCTAATATTTTTATCATCGCTACTCTGCTCCTATCGCTTTTTTTATCAATGTCACATATTTGTTCACAAGATCATCATCAATATATGCATTGTCTTTCTCTTTAGAACGTTCCATCTCCCATTTATTAATACTTGTAATCAAGCCTAGGTGGATTTCAAACATTAATGCTCTAGGTAATGCATTATTGATATGCCCATTATCATAACCATAGTCAAAAAGCCACTTAAAGGCATGTAACACTTTATTCTTAACTTTATTTTCAACAGAATCCTTTGTAAAAATTATTCTCTGTATAAAACTCACTTTTTCAGGAAATAAGATCGCAGATGATAATCTACGTCTTACAACTTCGGCAATCCCTTCCCAATATCCAAGGCTTTCAAACAAAGTCTGTAAGGCTTCTTCTTCAAAGTTTATTTCTTTAAGTGCATAATCAATAGTGTTTAGAAATAGCTCTTCTTTATCGTCAAAATAGTAGTACAATGCACCAGCACTCAATCCAGCCTCTTTACTTATTCTGTTAATGGATGCAGTTTCAAAATTTTTATCCATAAATTCCAAAAGAGCTGTTTCTAAAATAGTTTCTTGCTTAATTGGATCCAATTTGTAAAATCTCTTATTTGCCATTTTAAACTCCTTTTGAATAAGCGTTCATACTACATATTCAAATATATAATATTTGTTTATTACTGTCAACTATTGACTCATTTCATTTCAAATACATCATGCATAAGTCTAAGATGCTCATCATCATAAAAACAGACAAGTATTTTCAAATAAATACTTGTCCTAATATTACTAATCTATCCGCCATATTTTGGATTCAAAGACAATCTCCACATGTGTTGTAACTAGGGCGCAAACAACTATATTTTTGATTTACGATATTTCTGTTTACTACTGTTAGGTTTATCTGGTATTGTCATTTCCAAGTAACCATTTTCTATTGCCGGTAGTAAATAGTTCTTTCTAAAGGTAGGTCTATGTTTTAAGCCTACTCTTTCCATTAACTCCTTGCCTGACACTGTATCTTTACCAATAGCACTCAAAAGTATTTCAACTTGTTCGCTCACTTGTACGCCAACTTGTTCGGTCGATGATATTTCCACTAAAGAGTCACGGATAGACTCTAACATAAACTCAATAAACTTCACTGAATCAGCAGCTTTATCACATTCACCCAATACCTTGTAATAATTATCTTGACGATCTTTTACCAAAGATTCAACAGGTAGCCATCCAAATAAATTTTTCCACTTATAAAGAATCAGTGTTTGCCACATACGACCCATTCTACCATTACCATCTGCAAAGGGATGTATAAACTCAAACTCATAATGAAATACACAACTCTTGATAAGAGGATGTAATTCTGAGTTTTTTACCCATAATAACAGCTGACTTATCTGCTCAGAAACAAAACTAGCAGGTGGTGCCATATGTATTAAGTTCTCTCCAGCAAATATGCCTACGCCGCCTGATCTAAAGATACCTGCTTCTTTGGTAAGATTATTCATCAAAATCCTATGTGCTTTAAGCATTGATGACACATCAAAAGGATCTAAATCAAGTAATAACTCATATGCTTCGTATGCATTTTGTACTTCTTTGATATCTTGACCTGGCCCTAAAATTCTTTTTCCATTCAAAATTGCAGTTACTTGGTCAAGTGATAGAGAATTGTTTTCTATTGCCAACGATGCATGTATTGTTTTAATTCTATTATTTCTTCTCAATTTTGGATTAATACCTTCAACCTCTATCATAGTTAACTTAGTTACTATTTCCATAATTTCAGCAACCAAATTTAGAGTTTTCTCACTTAATGTAAATGATGGTTTATAATTCATCGTTTAAGCCTCCTACTTGTACTATTATACCGTACAAGTCGAAAAATAGAAAGAGCAGAAAATTTTCTGCTCTTTAACTTGAAAAATTATTTCATAATAAATTATAATGCTAGTTTAAGTTTAACAACAGCTTCAACATGTGTCGGGTGTTGCTCACCAACAAATATATTATCCGAATGTTTATGTATAGCTATATATTAAATACTAGAATTAAACAATTCGAAATTTTCTCATTTCATTGCAATGATTTGATCTATATTAAAAATGGCTATGTTAGACTTTAGTGTTGTTAATAAATAATAATATAAGACTTCTATTAAGGAAGTCTTATATTTGCCCAATGTAATCAAATTGATCCGATTGAATATTCCTTACTATAACGGATGAGAAACATTCTGATTATCTTTATAACACTGATAGCTCAATTTTATATCTTGTTTTGTTTTCTTAACCAACTTTCATGTTCTTTTCATTGCTCATTCATGGGGTGCATAGCCAGAAAATACATTAATGATTTTTTGCCCACTTTTTATAGTATAAGTGTAATCAAAATAACAATTACGCATCATTGTAATTTAAGAAATATTGTGAGAGCAATACCAACTAGTACAAGTTTGATGGCACAACTACGTTCTTTATTGAATCCTTTATATTTACTTATAATAATAATAGTTAATAACCATCCAAAGAAGTTCACCATATGTGTAATAAGAAAATCGGGATTATTTCGCATACAATACATTGTCACATATGTAATTATCAGAGTTGGGAAAAGAACTAGCCTTGATAGGAAGCTTGATAAAGGTTTCTTCATAAACATATACCTCGTTTCTTGAATGATTTTGTATTGTTAGAAATTTATGAATAACTTCAATTATAGTATAGACACTAATCTCATCAATAGTCAATTGTTTTACCATTTTATACAAAATTAGGCATTCTGCCTCTATATTCATCTATTCTCAAATCGGTCAGTTTTGTCAAGCTATCAACTATAAGATGCTTCGCCTTAACTAAATCCTTCTCATCATTAAATGATTGTAGCCATTTAAACCAATACAAATAGTTGCTTAAGTATTTTGTGGAAACGCCATTGAATGGTCTAATCCAGTTTTTAAACTTGCTATGAAGGCTATTTACATGGTTTATATGATACACGCCAGTCTTATGCTTACCTCTTGGTATGCGATAATGGTGAGAAACGTGATTTTTTGCAAATGCAATATAACTTTTATGTGAATCACTGCAAAGAGACGAATCTTGATCAATTCGATTCTCATATAATCGCTCAAGATCTTTGCTAGAGATCCTGCTCTTAGTTACCATCTCAAGAATGATATTTCCAGTTCGATCAATAGCAGTTGCAATGCAGACTTGTTCTCTGCTAATGCCTCTGGTTTTAACTTCCTTGCCACGCTTTCTTGAAGGACGTGGAATAGTGAAACCACTTTTCTGATGATTTCCTTTAAACGATTCAGGTAAATATGTTTCATCCATTTCAACTATGCCTGAGACGCTTCCAATACCCAAATAGTTTCTAACTGCATCGAGAATCCTATGCCTCATATAAAAAGAAGTTTTTACGCTTACTTCGACAATTTTTGCTAATTTTCTGATGGAATAGCCTAAAATCATACATTTGGCATAGTTTAACCATTTGCTAGTTTCAACATTAGATCGGCTCATTGGTGAAAACGACTGATCATTGAATGTTTTACCGCAGTCTTTACACATAAATCTTTGAACATCGTTCTTTTTTCTGTGCTTAATTACATGAACGCTACCACAGTGCAAACATACTACTCCGTCAGAATATCTTTTCTCTCGACCTTCCTGATGCAATAGGCTACCGTGTGCGTTTAGAGTAATAACTTCACCTAATTAAGAAAATAATTCTTCTTGTTGTGGTGAACTTAATGCAAGAGCATCTAACATTATCGTTGCTACTGACGGCATTCAACCAACCTCCTGAACAAATCGCAAATATCTACCTATAATAATTATAGAACAAACGTTTGCGTTATCTCAAATAACAACACTACCGTCTAACAGAGCCTTAAAAATAAATCAGATCAGATTTTTACATTTTTAATGACAAATTCCACACCTTGATTTATTCATCCGTTTCAATAACTCCATAACTCAATGCACGGCACCATAACATGTGAATTATAATGCTAGTTTAAGTTTAACAACAGCTTCAACATGTGTCGGATGTTGCTCACCAACAAATATATTATCCAAATGTTTATGTATAGCTATATATTAAATACTAGAATTAAACAATTCGAAATTTTCTCATGTTATTGCAATGATTTGATCTATATTAAAAATAAATCAGATCAGATTTTTACATTTTTAATGACTAATTCCACACCTTGATTTATTCATCCGTTTCAATAACTCCATAACTCAATACACGGCACCATAACATGCACAGTCCTTTACAAACCTGTTTATGATAAAAAGAGCTTTAATATATATATGGCTGTTATGTTTCTTGCTTCAGTCCTATTCTATATAGTCCGAATTATCAACACAATCTTTGTGAGTCCTATTTCAAACTTCATGGATTCTAGTATCGTCAATGCTTTTGTAGCCATTATTTTTGCTTTTTGGGCTGGAGTATTGAGTTTTGGTATTTTTCTTGTAATGAACCATGTTTCAAGCGAACGTCTAAAGCACAGTGCCTACTCTGACTCTTTGACAAATCTCTATAATCGTAGAGCATTATCGGATAAAATTTTTAACAACAGTATTATCAAGAAAAATTCACAGTTTAAAGGAGCCTATGTTCTATGTGATCTGGATAACTTTAAATTGATGAATGATAACTATGGCCATCAATTTGGAGATCATATTCTTAAAGAAGTTGCTCATAAATTATCCTCCTTCACACGAATTGACGATTTTGTTTGTCGATATGGAGGGGATGAATTTTTTATCTTTCTTCAAGTTCCTGATACAAATGTAGCTCTTGCTGTCTGTCAGAAATTGAAAAGTGAAATCGAGCAAACAATTTTTAATTATAAAGAATCTTCTATCAGCATTACAATGAGTTTTGGAATCTATGTATCTGAAGAAAATGATGCGAATTGTTCTGAATGTATCCGTAAAGCTGATGAAGCCTTGTATCAATCAAAAGAACATGGTAAAAATCGAATTGAAGTCTTTACAAATTCTTAGTAGATTTATCCTATCAAGGAAATCATTTCAATAAAAAAGCCTTCAATCATTTTAAACTGATTAAGGCTTTCTTTGTTTTTTAAAATTTAAATATATGCGATTCTATCCATTATTTTTCAGACAAGTTTGTCTTACTTTTTACTATATCTTATCTTTACTAATCCATTAAAGCTTATTTAATTGATTCTTTGAATCCTCATCAATCATATCCTCCAATTTAGAATGGTTCTGACTCTTGTGACTTAAGTGATCACGACTCATCTTATCCCTTTGAATAAAAATCATTTCTCTAAACTCCCTAGCTGATATCAGACGTGCACCTGCACCTCTTACAATAATCTGCTGTAAACCATCAGAAGTTGCCACTGTAATCTGATGTTTTTTCTTATGATCATAGGCGAATTTTTCAATATATTGATCGGCTGTCTGAGCTTTTGCAGTAAATACTACTTGAATATTTTGATACTCTTCTAGAGATTCTTTTCTACCTTCAACGCGATAAGCATCAAAAACCAGCATTATTTTGAATTTACCTAGCGATTGATAACTGCTTAAAATATCAATCAATTTTGATCGTGCTGCGGCCATATCCAAGGATGCTAATTCATCCAATTCAGGCCATGCAAAGATAATATTATAGCCGTCAACAAGAAGATATTCTTCTCCTAAATTTTCAGGCTTTACGATTTCTTTTTTTTCAACAGAAGGGTAATAAAGGTCCTTTACCTTTCTATTTACTTTCCTTATCTTCTTTTTTCCTTGATTGGCAAAGTAAGCCTTATTGATGATCTCTTCAATCTCTTCTAGACTAATTGATTTTTCATACGACGACTCGCGCTGATAACTTTCAGGTTGACTTTTGCTTCTGTTATCAACTTTTAAAAAACTTTCAAGATGCATATGGTCTTTTACTTCGTTCCAAGGAATATAATGACCCGCTCCTTTAGCACAAAAAATAGATCCCGTGGGATTATCTATATCTCTTTCAGAATCATAAGCCATACGCTCTATCACTTCTTCCGAGTTGTGGCAGACATCATATCCTTTAACTACAATTGAAAGCCTCCCTTCGCCTTTTGAATAGGCATTGACTTCCATTTGATAATTTTTCATGGTATAAACTGGAGCTTCACCAGTTAAAATTACTCTATAATCATCAGCTTGATCCATTGTAAAGGTCCCTGACATTTTCTCAATATCTGACATAGCTCTCCCTATATACTCTTTGGGAAGCTCTAATCTAAATTGATAGTATGGTTCCAGTAGGATGGATTTCGCTTCTTTTAGACCTTGTCTTAAAGCCCGATAGGTCGCCTCCCTAAAATCACCACCTACCGTATGTTTCTTATGGGCTTTTCCAGCAATCAGAGTCACCTTAATATCCGTAATAGGTGATCCTGTCAAAACGCCAACGTGTTCCTTCTCTTTTAAATGAGTCAAAATAAGACGTTGCCAATTCTTATCCAAGATATCCTCACTACAATTACTGTCAAAGTATAGACCTCTGCCTCGCTCTTGGGGTTCAATTAAAAGTTGTACTTCAGCATAATGCCTTAAGGGCTCGAAATGGCCGACCCCTTCACTCAAATTGCTTACTGTCTCTTTATAAACAATTTGCCCCTTATCAAATGAGACATCGACCTGATAACGCTCTAAAATAATTGACTGAAGAATTTCAAGTTGAACGGTGCCCATGACTTGAATGCTTATGGTTTGAAGGATCTTATTCCATAAAACTCGTAGTTCGGGTTCTTCTTCTTCAATCTCTCGAAGCTTAGGAAGCATTTGTCTCGCATCAACAGTATCAGGAAAAATCAATTGATAGGATAAGACTGCTTCTAAACGAGGAGAAATTGAATCCTCTTGTGCTCCAAGACCTTGACCAGGTTTCACATTAGTAAGTCCTGTGACCGCACAAATAGACCCCGCTTCTAGCTCATTAACCGTTTCATATTTTTCTCCTGAATAAATCCTAATCTGATTTATTTTTTCTTCGATTTCATTTGTCTTAAGAACTTGTTTTACACTTAAAGTCCCGCCATTTATTTTTATATGAGTTAATCGATTTCCCTGATCATCTCTTGTAATCTTAAAAACTTTAGCTGAAAACTCCTTTGGATAGATTTTCGATTTCGTGTAAAGGTCAAACCCTTCTAAGAATGATTCTACTCCTATCTGACGTAGTGAAGATCCAAAATAGACAGGAAACACCTTACGATTCGCAATTGCATTTTGTATCTGGTCTTTATCAATAATGCCTCTTTCAAGGTAACTTTCCATAATGCTTTCATCACAAAAAGCCAAAGATTCCATATAGTCATCCCCAGATATATCAAATGGAAGGCAAAATTCCGATAAATCCTTCTGCAAAATATTTAGAAGTTCTTTTCGGTCGGTCCCCCTTTGATCCATCTTGTTGACAAAGATAAAAGTTGGAATCTTATAAATTTTAAGTAAATCCCACAGTGTTCTTGTATGACTTTGAACACCATCTGATCCACTGATGACCAAAACGGCATAGTCTAGTACTTGTAACGTTCGTTCCATCTCAGCTGAGAAATCCACATGTCCTGGTGTATCCAAAAGTGTAATCTCTGTATTTTCATAGGTCATTACTGCTTGCTTAGAAAATATTGTAATCCCTCGAATTTTTTCAAGTTCAAAAGTGTCCAAATACGCATCTTTATTATCAACTCGTCCCATTTGACGGATTAGACCACATTGATAGAACAAACTTTCAGAAAGTGTCGTTTTCCCTGCATCGACATGTGCCAATATTCCTACTACAATTTTTTTCATTTCAACATCACTATCCTCATAAACTTATTCATATTCTATTTTATCACAAAAATGATGTATATCGATTGTAGTAGAAAAATCATGGTTAGACCCATGATTTTTTGAAATCCACATAACCTAATGAAACATCTGGTATGTTTTGTAAAAAGATATCGCTGAATGATAATCACCAATATTCATAACTCTGGTTTCATTTCAATAGAAAGCAACACTCGGTATGTGTTGTATTTTACTTTCTGACAACTCGTTAATCCGAGACAGATTTGAATCCATGTATTAACTTCAAACATCAAGTTCCTTTCTCATATTATATTATGTAAGCATATTATTGCAACTCCTCAGAAATCTAAACCACTTTCTCAACCTCGGAAAATCCGAAAAACATCTAAACCGTTCTGTCGTAAGCCCCATACATCTAAACTGCTGTTTCATCAATCTCTGATGTCTAAACAGACCACTTAACTATCAATTTCGCTTCAGTAGACATGTTTCCGCAAAGCTATAATTTACCAATTTCCATTCAATGAAATTATACCACAAATAGTAAAAAGCCCAGTATTACCAGGCTTTTTACACACTCATTATTTCACCCTTGACATCAATAACACCATCTCAACGTGTGTCGGGTGTTGCTCACCAACAAATATATTATCCGAATGTTTATGTATAGCTATATATTGAATACTAGAATTAATAAACTCGAATTAAACAATTCAAAATTTTCTCATTTCATTACAATGATTTGATCTATATTAAAAATAAATCAGATTAGATTTTTACATTTTTAATGACTAATTCCACACCTTGATTTATTAATCCGTTTCAATAACTCCATAACTCAATACACGGCACCATAACATGTGTGCACTATATTCTGTCTCTTTCACGCCATTCATTATATATCCCCAACAGCTCATCATCCAAATACGTCAAAGCTAATTCCACCAGATCACTTGGTGCACCATAATATGCCTCTGCAATACTTCCGGTTATGGCTGCAAGTGTATCACTGTCACCGCCAATTGATATAGCATTCCGAATTGCGCCTTCAAAGGAATCAGACTCAAGAAATGCTTGAATCGCTTGAGGTACTGTCTCTTGACAAGTCTCATTGAATCGATATGAGTCCCGAATCTCGTCAAGTGTAAAATCTAGTGTATAATAACCCTCTTCAATATATTTGCGTATCTGCTCTTTATCATGACTCGTTCTTGCAAGGAAGATAGCCATCGCTGTAGCTTCAGCGCCTTTAATCCCTTCTTCATGGTTATGGCTGATTCCAGTTACCACCTTTGACAATAGTTTTACATCTTCTACAGTTTCAGCAATTGCACCCACTGCACTTATCCTCATAGCAGCACCATTACCATAACTTCCATAGGGCTGTGGATTCTCGCAAAATATCCACTGACCGAAATTGCTTCCATACCCGCAATTTAGATAACGTCTTCCAATCATCTGCATATATGCAACTGTATTATTTGCCAATCTGTTCAAATAATGATCATCTTGTCTTCTATCTGAAATGCCTAACATAACTTCTCTATTTGTTTCCATTATGGCTTTTGCAACTGCCAGTGTCATTATAGAATCATCTGTCACAAAACAATCTTCATTAAACAGCTCAAATTCCTTTGATCTGTTATTATTAAACTCAAAACGTGAACCAACGATATCTCCGATGATTGCTCCTATCATATATTCACCGCCTTTTTCTAGATTCATAATCTTTATCAATTCTATCCTTCCAAGCAGAATCAATAGAACGTTTTGATCGGACCATACTTACTGTTTCACTGATAACTTCATAATTGAGCATAGTACCTTCACTATCTGCATGGTAATTAGCTGCCCTATCCTCTGAAATTCCAAAACGAGCTGCCGTTTCAACTGCATCTATATTGGCTCCCAGAAAGATGAATTCCCACTCATATTTTTTCTTTTGATGATCAATCATATTCTTAATTCGATCATAAGAATATTCCCTACTTGCATTTTCCATGCCGTCTGTAATGATAACAAACATGACTTTTTCAGCTCGCTCATCATCTGTCGAATATTTTTGAACATTACCCATCTTATGAATTGTCTTT
>JAFGAC010000208.1 GCA_016933835.1 Clostridiales bacterium | reverse complement strand
TCTTTCCTCCCAAAATCTGTCAGGTATATTTTCATATCTGGCTTCACCGTTAACTATTGGTCGTTGAGTTGATGATTTTTTACTGCTTACCACATATGAATATTCTTTCGATGTTCTGCTGTGTCCACTTTGGTACATATCAAAATCAAGCCATTTATCATTCAGATAATCCGTGGCCTTTTTTCCTCCTACAGGGTGGAAAGATATTAAGTGTATGCTATCAACTTCTCGGATACCTTGTGCCATTGCCCGTATTACTTCATAATGTTCTTCAGTTTCGAGAGCTCTGTCTCCTCCAAGAATCCATATTAAATTATTATGATTGAGATACCTTTTTGCTATCAGCTTTCCGTACGCATTTGCATTATCAGGATTAAAAATTTCCGGACCCGCACCCCACTTTTTGTTAAATTTATCACCCCATGACGGGAGCAAGGCAATGTATAGTCCAAGTTCATTCGCTCTTTTCAATACATAGTCAACATGTGTAAAGTAGTTCTCATTTAATGTGGTTGGGTCATTATTCAACAGAGGTTTTTGTCCGTAAGCATTCGGCGTATTCAAACCATCAAGCTCTGCAAGAATTACTGTTTGTATTACTGTAAATCCTTTACTTGCTCTATCTGTAAGATATTTATCAACTTCTTCTCTATTCAGTCGGTGAATCAATTCCCATGCAGTGCCACCTAACCAAAAAAATGGTTCATTGTCATGTTGCACAAGATAGTTGCGATCTGTACTCACTTTCAATAAAGGTAAATCCTGTCCGTAACTCATTTGAGTAATCAAGATTGTCGCAAAAAATAGGAATATGTGTTTCATTGTTGCACTATCTTTCTTAAGGTTTGGTAACCTTTCGGCTAAAGGACGGTTTGCCAATGGTGTATACCTTGTGTTGGGGGTAATTTTATTGATTTCTTGTCCTGTTTTTCTTAATTCTGTTTACCGTGTGTCTGGGATCCTCCATGTTTATATATACTGGAAAGGTAAAACCTACCTTCACTTTTATACCTCTCTGTTTCCCTGGTATCCATACCGGAGAATCCAAAACAATCTTACACACTAATGAATCAAGAGATTCAATTAAACCTCTCATAATTTCTGGATCAACAACATTACCCATTGTATCAATCCAGAAATGTACTATTATTCTTCCGGAGATGGAATCAGGTATTTGTAATGATGATTTATCAACTTGCTCTTGAATATATCTACTAAATGAAACAGCTGGATCGCCATTTTCAAATAATGGCATTTCTTCAACCATATAATTCTTTTCGTGTCCTTTATTTTGGGCTTTAAGTAACTGAACTGAAACAAGGTTTAGGAAAACCAGAATTGTGAATATTGATAAATTTCTCATGATGCTTTGACAAAATTATCTCCAACGGTCAGAGGTCCGGTGAGTTGGTATTAAAGTCTTATAAACCTTTATGCGTGCTTTTTGCTCCGTCTGCCGAAGCCCGATTGTTGGGGTGTATGCTGGCGTTCTTTTCATCATCTGAATATATTTTTCTACCATAAATCAAATGTCCACATCTTTTTCCTTTTATATTTACTACATCAGGCATAAATCCCCACTTTGAAAATCCAAACTCCTCTAGAATCGAACAACTTTTTTTATTGATCTCCAATAACATAGCCAATAAATTCTTAATCCCAAGTCGTTTACAATCAGCTATCATATATTCTATAAGTTTTTTTCCATATCCTTGCCCATGATAATTATAATCAAGATAGTAACTTATCTCTGCAGTTTCTTTAAATCCTTCTCTGCCTTTTCGATACGGGCTAATTGATCCCCAACCAATCATGGTATCATTGAACTCCATTACATAAATTGGATATTTATCACTATTATGTTCATTAAACCAATCCTTTCTGTCCTTAATATTAATTTCTTTTGTATCTCCTGTAGCATTTCCAGCAATAATTGCCTGATTATAAATACCAATTATTTTTTTTAAATCTTTATATTTTGCAAATCTTATTTTCAACTTTCTAGTATTGTTCTATTTACAGATGCATTATTCGCTTGCTGCCAATGCTGCGCTAAACGAAGTATCGCACAGAGTGTGATTCCGCAGAGCTTGCACTGAAGCGAAAGAGAAGCCCGCAAGGGCGGGACCAAATTGCGTTTGGCGACGATTTTCTGGCACGTTTTGGCTCGAAGCCCAGTTAAAGCTGATATGTTTCGTAAATTTAGAAAAGCAATTTAGTTTAGCTGTTGGCAGCATGTGCTTGCCTTTATTTATAATATTCATAACGATAAAAATATTCTATTGGTGCAACCACTGTGAAGTCAGTCTTAATAGACTCTTCAGTTATTAGATTTCCATCAACATCGTAACTATAGGTGATAACTTGGAAGTTATGATCTTGTGAAGTATATCGCTCGGTTCTTATTCGAAGATTTCCATCATAAAAATGTTTAGTATAT
>JAFGAC010000207.1 GCA_016933835.1 Clostridiales bacterium | reverse complement strand
GTATACCCTTGACAGGTTCATAAAATCCCATACTGGCGCAAGCGTCCGCTTGTGCCCGGGTTTTCAACCCCGATATACTCACTCTTTAAGAAATTCCTCCCGCCTTCTCAACGAAAACAATTTCACCCGGCACATTATCATAACACCCGTTGAATCTTTTTTCAAATTTTTATTTCAGATCAATACAGGCTGTATCTGGATGGGATTGATGCAAAACAAATAATTTAAAGAACGAGATCTTTTCGGATGATTTTTTTTAAATGTGTATTATTGACTTGCTATTGTATTAACTGTATATTTGATTGATTAAGGATAAAAAAAACAATAGTTTTATACTAATGTTTGGCGTTCATTGTGAAAAATAGCTTAATACCAATTATTTTTAAAACAATAAAAGCAAAGAGTTAAAAAATGAAAAGCAAAAAAAAACAACATGGACTTAGTGTATTATTTGTTTTATTCTTTTATGGTTTCCTTATAATCCACATTGCATCTGCTTATTCTCTTAAGTCTGCTCAGGTCAACAATCAGACAACTTTAATTGCCCAGAATGATTCATTGATTATCAAAGGAATATTGGTTGATAATGACGAAAGACCAATGCGTAAAGAATCAATGACATTATATATTTCTAATAGTGAGACTACTTTAGATACTCAAAAAGTTGTCCCTAAAAAATCCGGATTGGGAGAACAAATTAAAGGAACGGGAACTTTGACATTAAAAATTGAAGGAGTTAAGGATGGTGGTGCCATAAAATTAATTGATGGAAGAGTAGCAAATCCTCGTGCAATAACGGATGAAAAGGGCAATTTTCAATTTAATGCGAGTCCTTCATTTATTGACAATGAGAGTGAATTTATTATAGCTGTTGATTTTACAGACTATAGAGGAACACTAAGCTATCCTTTAATAGATGAGGAAGGGAACGTTCTTATTCTGAAAAAAAATCATGATAGAAAAATAATTAACTTGGGTAAAATTAAGATACTAAAAAAATAGGAATGAATTATGAAAACAATAAAAGTAGTTTTAACAGCTATAGTTTTTTTATTCTTTTTCTCAGGATGCGAAGAAAAAGATAATATTGAATTAATATCAGGTCCTGAAATTGAATGGATTTCTGGAGGGACAACAACCACATATACATATTCTGGGGGTGTCATTTCTGGTTACTATTTCCATAGAAGTTTTAGTGTATTAAAGGAATCAGGTGAAGTAATTATAAATATTCAAATTCTTAATGATGATAATACAAAGGTTTCAGGCACTTTTAATATTGAGAATGGTAAGCAATATTCATTAAAAGTTAAAGGAAGTAAAAGTGGTAGTCAGGTATCATCACCTGGCTCTAATTGTCTTACTGTTGTACTTAGTTCACCAAACAGTCTTACAAATCAGGAAATTAAGGTGGGTAGTTATTTAATTTCAAGTGGTGGTATAGATACCTATTATTGTCCAACATCTTTGATTTTCGGAGAGATCAGTCTTTCGGAGTAATTGATTTATTGATTTTTAAAATTTTTACTATTATCTGATTTTATTATTGTTATTAAACAACTAAACGCCTGGTTCGGCTGAGGTTGTACCTCAGTCGGACATATATTTACAGGCTTTGACTGATTTCCCGGAATAATTTTTCTTCCCAAATTAGCGCCACACTGGCGCAAGCGTCCGCTTGTGCCTGGGCTTTCAATCCCGATCTGCTTTCTGTATAAAACATTCCCCACTCATTCTCAACGCCCACTATTTCACCCGGTACGTTATAATGTCACCTGGTAAATGTTTGTTTTCTAAAGGGCTATTGACCTGTAATTTTATTAAGTGTATATTTGATTGATTGACAGTATAACATACATAAAAACAATTGCATTTGTTTACATAATTTGTAATGATAAAAGCAACAGTTTTAAACTAATGTTGGCAGTATTTTACCCATCAAGCGTAATCAGACTTCAGAATTGATTTTCATCAACTAATATCTTAACTTGGGATTCTTAACCTAAATCCAGTCATGAAAAAACTCCAACAATTTCTGCAGCGTCCATATCTGTACATTTTTATTACCTGCATAGGCATCGGTTTAAAGTTTTATCACCTTGATAGTCGATACTTCTGGATTGACGAAGTTTATACTATACAGCATACTTCAGGAATTTCTGCAAATGAGTACATAGATTTGATCCCGATAAATGAAGTGAAGAATATCAGCTTCTACGATGATCTGTTACATCTTAATACTCAAAATCTCATAATCAGCTCACAGTTGAAAGGTCTGGCAATATCACCAAGCCTCACACCAGGTCATTATGTATTTCTGATCTTTTGGCATCGTATTGTGGGAGACGATTATTTGAGCTACAGGCTATTTTCCTTATTTTGCTTTTTACTGACATTGCTTTTTTTGTTTTTATTAAGCAAAACTCTTTTCCAATCGGATCTTTCAGCCTGGATTATTATCAGCCTGTTTGCCGTATCTCCTTTTTTCCATATTTATGTTCAGGAAGCCAGGTATTATATGTTATGGGTATGTATAATAACCTTACTTAACTATATTTTTTTCCAGGCAATGAAATTCAATAAAGCAAAATGGTGGGTAGCTTATTCAACCCTGGGAATTTTAGCACTGTATATCTCGATCTTTTCGTGTTTTATTATTTTCGGACATCTGATCTACATTTTCATATTGAAGAAAAACCTACGATTTATTTTCTCTGTTAATCTGATTATAATCAGCCTTTTTTATTTGCCATGGATATTTTCTATCATTCATTATCACGAAGAAATATCTAATTCATTAAGCTGGCAATTCGGATGGAAGGATCACCAACAATTTTGGGAGCCTCTGGCTTGGCAATTATTTGGCTTTACCCACATATTTGTTTCTCTTGAAGATCATTTATGGGCTAATTGGGCTATTGTTGAAGGAAATGCAAAACCAGATCTGATTATTACGCTTATCATAAGCGTATTCATCCTTTTATTGATTATTATATCGACTGTCTATCTGCTTCGAAAATCATCAAAAGAGACTTCTTATTTTTTAGCCCTGATTTTCCTGCCCATGCTATTAGCCTTCTGGATTTCTGATTTTGTCAGAGATGCATATCTCTCTTATACATGGAAATACGAATTGCCAGACTTTATAGTAATCATTCTTATTGTAGGCTTTTTCATAGCTGGTAAAATTTACACAGGGAAAAACATTTTTGCCGGAATTTATATAGCACTGGTTATCGTGGCCGTTATTTCAATATTCAATATCACAAATCATCGATGCTGGTCTGCATTTAAAGAGGAATGTCAGGAGAGAATTGATGCAGCACAATTATTTTCAAATGACGCTAAACCTCTGCTGATTACAGATCTTTCAAACTGGCAGGGAATAAATGGCTTTTATGGATTAATTACTCAGTGTGAATCGCAAAATATCGATATCCTTCGCGCTTCGCCTGATATTGAAAATGTGGAAGAATTGATTGAAGATAAAGACTATTCTGATCTATATGTCATGTATGCATCTGCTGAATTGATGGAAAATTTAAAAGGACAGTTTAAGGAAAAAATGGATTCACTTGTGATTGACGGCATGCCTTCCTTATGGAAAATCAACATTAATGATTAATCAAATAAAAATGATCCAATTGTAGAATAAAAACAACTGATAACGGGATCGGACCCGAATAAATAGACACTGATAACAGCTGATAACAGGGTCGGATCCAAATAAATAGTTATAAAACAGTTATTTAATCGAAAATTACAGTGATAACAGGGTCGGACCCAAATAAATAGTTATAAAACAGTTATTTAATCGAAAATTACAGCCATTTTATAACCTTAGAAGGTTATTTTCGGGGGTAAAAACACCGACATAAGAGAATGGAAGGATTCCTGTTTCGGTTTAATCATCCCTTAGAACGCTCTTTTCCGGCTTGAAAACGATGCGCTAAGCATTGCAAAGGGCTTGTTTTTAATATGAATTAACCAACTATCAATAATATAGTTCGGTCCGACCCCTTT
>JAFGAC010000206.1 GCA_016933835.1 Clostridiales bacterium | reverse complement strand
CTCTATAAATAATCAAGTTTAAATTCATTCATTTAAACAGATATGAAAATGAATTAAGTATGAAATCATATAAGAATATGTTATAATTTTGAGGTAGAGGATGATAAAATGATAGAGAAAATTATTGATGAACTGAAAAGAATTTTAAGCCAAAAAAGATATGAACACAGTATAAGAGTCTTTCATACTGCAGTTGAGTTGGCTAAGATATATGATGAAGATATTGAAAAGACGAGTTTGGCATCTCTATTACATGACTATGCAAAATGTTTTGATGATGCAACACTGAGAAAAATAATTGCTGATGAAGATATTGTTTTAGATGAAGTGCTTTCAGAAAATATAGGTTTGGCTCATGGTCTGGCGAGTGCAATTATTGCAAAAAAAACATACCACATCGAGGACCAAGATATTCTCAATGCGATTCAATATCATACGTATGGAAGGCCAAATATGAGTAGGCTTGAAAAAATTGTTTATCTAGCTGATTATATAGAACCTGATAGAAAGTTTGCTGGATTAGAAGACATAAGAAAAGTTGCCAGAGAAGACTTGAATCAGGGAGTGCTGATGGCGCTTAATGCATCTGTTAAATACATTCTATCTAAAAACGAAAAAATTTATACATTAAGCTTAGACGCGATTGAATATTATTCTGATGAGGTGTTGATTTGATGGAAAACGTAATAGTTATAGGTCTTTTTGCATTAGGGCTTATTACCATAATAAAAGGTGGAGACTGGTTTGTAGACTCATCTATTTGGATTGCAAAAGTGACGGGAATTCCTTCTATTATTGTAGGAGCTACCATTGTCAGTTTTGCTACAACATTACCTGAGTTGCTGGTATCAACAAGCGCAACTTTAAAGGGATCGACGGATATTGCCATTGGGAATGCCATCGGTTCAGTTATTTGCAATATAGGTCTTATATCAGGAATCATGCTTGTATTCATGCCGATAAAAGTTGATAAAGTCATGTTCGGGAAAAAAGCATTTTTGATGTTGGGGGTTACAATATTAGCTTTATTTTTAGCATCGGATAATGTTATTAATAAAATTGAGGCATTGATTATACTGAGTATGATGATAGTGTTCTTTTATATAAACATTATGTCTTACAAAAACTTTGACAATAGTGACAAACAAATTATTGATACAAGTAAAAAAGAAATTCTTTCAAATATTGCAAAATTCATTTTAGGTTCATTATTAATCATATTCGGTTCAAATCTATTGGTTGAGAATGGTATCATTTTAGCGAAATTATTAAAAGTGCCCGAATCAGTGATAGGACTTACGTTAATTGCATTAGGAACATCTTTACCTGAATTAGTGACAGGAATTACAGCAATCATCAAGAAAAACAGCAATATAGGGATTGGAAATATCTTAGGTGCCAACATTTTGAATATTTCAATGATTATGGGTGTAAGTGGACTGATTGCAAAGGATTCATTAGTAATGACGACGACAAATATCAATATTTTTAGTATTATTGCAAATAATATTCCACAAACGCTGTATCTAGACATACCTTTTGCATTGTTATTCATGTTGATATTGGTGGTTCCGGGTATTATCAAAGGAAGAATGTACCGAATTCAAGGAGCAACATTAATTCTTTTATATGGTTTTTATGTGGGAATCTTATTTAATTTATCATAGGAGGAATTGAATTGATGAAATTTTTGGAGGAGAATAATGCTGTTGCTTTGTGCCGATTTTTAGATTTTAAAAAAGCAGATGATATTCTTTTACTGGATTTAAGAGGAAAATCCATTCTTTCAGACTTTTTTATTATCGTATCTGCTAGAAATACTAGGCATGCAAAATCACTGGCTGATGATATAATCAAGGAAGCGTATAAAATAGGCATACAAATGAAATCAAAAGAAGGTCACGTGAGCGGGGAATGGATTTTAGTCGATTTAAAAGATATTGTTATTCATATTTTTACAGCAGATGCGAGAAATCATTATTCATTAGAAAGATTGTGGCATGATGCAAAAAAAGTTAAGTTGGATATTGACAGTTAGGGTGTAAATTGATTAAAATAGAGCTAATGGAATAGTTAGCTAGGAGTAGTAGGGATTGCAAATTTATTTAGAGAGCCAATGGATGGTGGAAATTGGTTAAATAGCAACTTGAACTCGCCTTATTTAAAAGTGGTTGGTCTCCTATATCGGACTTTCAAGTGGACTTATGTCAAATAGGGTGGTACCGCGGAGGAATCTTCGTCCCTATAAAAAAAGAGGTGCTTTTTTTATTTTTTGGAAAGAGGTGTTTTAATGAGATATAATTATAAAAATATTGAAAAAAAATGGCAAGAAAAATGGTTGAGTGAGGGGACTTTTTTTGCTAAAGAAAATCATGAATTACCTAAATTCTATCCGCTTATAGAATTCCCATATCCTTCAGGACAGGGTCTGCATGTAGGACATCCACGAAGTTATACTGCACTTGATGTTGTCGCAAGAAAGAGAAGAATGGATGGATATAATGTATTATATCCAATAGGCTGGGATGCTTTTGGATTGCCTGCTGAAAATTATGCGATCAAGCATAAAGTACATCCTAAAATCATTACAGAGCAAAATATAGCCAATTTTAGAAGACAGCTGCAAGCATTGGGAATCTCATTTGACTGGTCTAGAGAAGTCAATACAACTGATCCTGAGTACTATAAATGGACACAATGGATATTTTTAAAACTTTTTGAAAAAGATTTAGCTTATAAAGCTAATATGGATATTAATTTTTGTACTTCATGTAAAGTTGGACTTGCCAATGAAGAGGTAGTCAATGGAGTATGTGAGAGATGTGGCAGTGAAGTAATAAGGAAAGAAAAAGAGCAATGGATGTTGAAGATTACTGAATACGCAGAAAGGTTGATCAGTGATCTGGATACTGTAGATTATATTGAGCGTGTTAAGATTCAACAAAGAAATTGGATTGGAAAATCTTCTGGAGCGGAAATCAGTTTTCCTGTAGCAAATTCCGATGAAGCATTGTCAGTATACACTACTAGACCTGATACGATTTATGGCGCGACTTACATGGTTATATCTCCTGAACATCCATTATTGAATAATCTTCATGATAAGATTGAAAATATTGGAATGATTCATGAATATCAAGTTGAAGCAAAGAAAAAGTCTGACTTTGAAAGAACAGAATTGAATAAAGATAAAACAGGTATGAAAATAGAAGGATTAATGGCAGTTAATCCTGCTACTCAAAATGAAATTCCTATCTACGTATCTGACTATGTTATGATGAGTTATGGAACAGGTGCCATAATGGCTGTACCTGGTCATGACCAAAGAGATTATGACTTTGCTAAAGAATTTAATCTTGAAATAATTGAAGTTATTTCAGGCGGAGATATTTCTGTTGAAGCGTATTCAGGTGACGGAATATTAGTTAATTCTGGCTTTTTAAATGGAATGAAGGTAAAAGACGCTAAAGAAAAAATGATTGAATTTATAGTTGATAAAGGATTTGGAAACAAGAAGATAAACTATAAATTGAGAGACTGGGTTTTTTCAAGACAGAGATACTGGGGAGAACCGATTCCAATCATAAATTGTGAAAAATGCGGTATGGTAGCAATGGATGAAAAAGATTTGCCACTTGTTTTACCAGAAGTAGAAAGTTATGAACCTGCTGAAGATGGATCAAGTCCATTAGCTAAACTTGATGATTGGGTCAATACAACTTGTCCTAAATGTGGAGGACACGCGAGAAGAGAAACGGATACAATGCCACAGTGGGCTGGGTCAAGTTGGTATTTTCTTAGATATACAGATCCTCATAATAATGATGAATTTGCAAGCAAGGAGAATTTGGAATATTGGACACCAATTGATTGGTACAATGGCGGAATGGAACATACAACACTGCATTTGCTTTATTCAAGATTCTGGCATAAATTTTTATTTGATATTGGCGTTGTACCGACAGCGGAACCTTATGCAAAAAGAACTTCTCACGGCATGATTTTAGGTGAGAATGGGGAAAAAATGTCAAAATCAAGAGGAAATGTTGTAAATCCTGATGAAATAATTGAAAATTTTGGTGCAGATACCATGCGACTATATGAGATGTTTATAGGTGACTTTGAGAAATCTGTTTCCTGGATTGAAAATGGTGTCAAAGGAGCAAAACGTTTTTTAGATCGCGTATGGAATTTAAAGGAACGTGTTCAAAAAGGCAGTTATTATTCAGAGGAAATTGAAATATTGATTCATCAAACAATTAAAAAGGTGACATATGACTATGAAAATTTGAAAGCAAATACTGCTATTGCTCAGTTGATGACATTGGTAAATGAATATTATAGACAAGAATTTATAACCGATGATGATTTTAAAATATTATTATTGCTGCTGAATCCTGTTGCACCACATATAACTGAAGAATTATGGCAAGAAAAAGGGTATAGTGGATATATAAGTGATCATTCGTGGCCGAAATATGATGAAAAAAAGACAATAGAAGATATAGTTGAAATTGCAGTTCAAATTAATGGAAAAGTTAGATATAAAATTGAAGTCAGCAGCAAAGCTTCAAAAGAAGAAATAGAAAAAAAAGCGAGAGAAAATGAACGCCTTGAAGAGTTGATTGACGGAATGAAAGTTGTGAAAGTTATTGTTATTCCAAATCGTTTGGTCAATGTCGTGGCGAAATAAATAAGTAGGAGAATTGATATGCCAAAGAATGTACATCCGATTATTCAAAAATTTATTCCCTTGGTGAGTGTTATTGCTCAAACATTTGGTGAAAATTGTGAAGTTGTTCTTCATGATTTCTCGGATTTAAAATTTTCAATTGCAGCAATTGAAAATGGACATGTCACTGGCAGAGATAATACTTCTTCAATGACAGAAATTTCATATAATAAAGTTGTTGAGGGCAATATTGACAAGGATATAATTAATTATACAGGAAAAAGCAAAGATGGAAGGGTTCTAAAATCATCGACGTCCTTTATTAGAGATGATAATAATGAAGTGATTGGTTGTTTTTGCATTAATTTCGACATTACTGAACTAGTTGGTGCACGAAAAATATTCAATGATATTATCAAGATTGAAAGTGATCTAGTTTTATCAAAAGATGAGATTGATGATGAAAATAAAGTCAACACTGTTCTCAGTCAGTTGGTCAATCATGCAATTCAAGAATTTGGAAAGCCGATTGTCTATATGTCTAAAGAAGAAAAAGTAGCAATAGTAAAAAAACTTGATTCGCAAGGGACTTTTCTTATTAAAGGTGCCATTGATTATGTGGCGAATGTTCTATGTGTCTCAAGATATACAATTTATAACTATTTAGATGAAATCAGATAAGGAGGATTATAATGTCTTTAAAAGTAGTGCATACAGAAGAAGCACCAAAAGCGGTAGGGCCTTATTCACAAGCAATCAAAGCAGGTAATTTTATTTATGTATCTGGACAATTGCCTATTGACCCCAAAATTGGAAAGATGGTTGAAGGTGGAATACAAGCGGAAACCAAGCAAGCGCTTTTAAATGCAAAAGCAATTCTTGCATCAGAAGGATATGAATTTAAAGATGTTGTTAAAACAACGGTATTTCTTGATAAAATTTCAGATTTTGCTGCAATGAATGAAATCTATGCAGAATTTTTCGTTGATCATAAGCCAGCAAGAGCAGCCTTTGAAGTGGCTGCATTGCCACTTAATGCAAATGTAGAAATTCAAATGGTTGCATATAAAGAATAAAAAGGAGATGAGGCATTCAGGTGCCTCATTTTAGGTTCTAATAATGAAAGAAACAGACAAACTAACACTTCAGAAAATGATCAAGCTTTATAAAGGAAATGATGTGGATAAGGAAAGCCTAGCCGCTTATTCAATGGATAGATTAAAAAAATGTCCATTCAATGCAGATGAAAAACCACGTTGCGTAAAATGTAAAATTCACTGTTATGATAAACCTCATCAAGAGCAAATAATAAAAGTGATGCGCCAGACAAAAATAAAATTTTCTTTACTGCATCCTCTTTTAACTGTACGGTATTTTATGAGATTATGATGAGGCATGCAAAAATAATGTTGAATTGTTTTAAAAATAGTAGCGGTGGCTATCTGCTAATGGTCACATTTTGAATAATATCGAAGGATGAGATATAAAAAACCTGCTCAAATGAACAGGTTTTTTTATATCTAAATTCAGTTTGACTATTCAAATGGATCGATGAGTTTTCCTTTATAAAGTTCCTTAACACTAAAAGCAATGCCATTGAGTTCTTCAATTTTCATGAGATATTGCACTTCGTTTTCTGTAATGATGGAAATTGCTGTTCCTTTTTTGTCTGCCCGTCCTGTTCGACCTACTCGATGCAGATATTCATTCAAACTTGACGGTATATCAAGATTGATTATGTGTGTGATATCCTGAAGGTCAAGCCCTCTTGCAACAAGATCAGAAGCAACAAGAACTGTAGCTTTTCCGTTTTTGAATGAATCAATCGCCTTTTTTCTATCAGCTTTTATTGCGTTTCCAAAAATTCCAACAGCATCGATTTTATGAAAAATCAATCGAGCGACAACTTCTTGTATTAAATCATTCTTATTTACAAAAACAATTGTCTTTTTAGGTTTGGCAGCATGAATTAAGCTTCTAAGCGTATCAATCTTATCTCTTTTTGTGCTGATGATGCAAAGATGGTCAATATCATTATTAATTCTTTCATCATTCAGATTGACAAGATGGGGTTCTTTTGTTAATTCTGAAGCTCTCATCAATGCAATTTTGTCAATCGATGCTGAGAAAATTAATATTTGTCTGTCACGTTGAGTTGTTTTTATGATATCTTTAACTGTTTGAATATAATCATCAGACAATAATTTATCTGCTTCATCCAATACAATTGTACTCACTTGATGAGCTTTTATTTTTTTTAGTTTTATTAATTCAATAATTCTTCCTGGTGTGCCAACTATGATATGGGGTTTCATTTTCAAATTTTCAATTTGTCTTTTAATATTCACTTCACCTATAATAGTTGTTGAGCGTATAGGAAAATTTGAATCTGCAGCTAGATTCTTTATGACATTGTTGATTTGAACAACCAGTTCGTGGGTTGGGGCAAGCACAATTGTATGCAAATCTTTTGAATCTGGATCAATTCTCTCAAAAGAAGGAATTAGATACGCTAAGGTTTTGCCACTTCCTGTTATTGCTTGTGCAATAATATCTTTATTGTCTATTGCAAGTGTAATTGTGTCCATTTGAATTTTTGTAGGTATGATGATATTTTCTTTTTCTAAACCTACTATTATTTTATTGTTGATCTTTAACTCGTTAAATGTCTTCATATATTATCTCCATGGTATTTATTCTATCTCAATGATTCTATATTGATAAGATGTGTTTGTCAACTTGATAAAAATAAAGATGAGTTCTAAGTATGAACTCACCTTATAGTTAAATAGAAACTTCTGAGAGTGTTGCATTTTTCATTCTCTCCTGAATTGTTCTTATTGACCATTCATTCTGGAACAGAAGTACTGGTTGTTGTTTATCATTTTCAACCAGCATTGTATCCATTGTTAAAGAGATTTTACTTGAATGGAAATCATCCATATGAATCCATCGAATATAGCGATAAGGTAGCCTTTCAATTAAAAGTTCTACACCGTATTCGTTTTTTAGTCTGTATTCCAAAACTTCTAATTGTAAAGCACCAACGACACCGACAATTAATTCTTCAATTCCAATGTGAGGTCGTTTATATACTTGAATACTGCCTTCTTCAGCAAGTTGTGAAATTCCCTTAAGAAATTGTTTTCTTTTCATGGTGTCTTTTGTCACAACTTTTGCAAAATGCTCTGGAGCAAACTGAGGAATATCATCAAATTGAATTTTATCCTGATTTTCACATAAAGTATCACCTATGTTATAAATTCCGGGATCATGAATGCCAATAATATCTCCAGGATACGCTGTTTCAACAATGACTCTGTCTTGAGCCATAAATTGTTGAGGTTGAGCAATTCTTATCTTTTTATCAGTTCGAACATGATTGGCCATCATTCCTTTTTCGAATTTTCCTGAAACAATTCTTAGAAATGCGATTCTGTCTCTATGAGTAGGGTTCATATTTGCTTGAATTTTGAATATGAATCCTGTGAAATTTTCATCAGATGGATTAATTTTTCCGAGATTGCTATTTCTTGAACTTGGAGGTCGTGTAATTTCTAAAAAAGATTCTAAAAACGCCTCAACTCCAAAATTGGTTAGGGCACTTCCAAAAAAAACAGGTGTCAGCTCGCCTGATTGAATTTTTTCTAGATTAAAATCATCGCCTGCAATATTCAAAAGTTCAATATCCTCCAACAGCTGTTGGTGAAGCGATTGGCCCAGTAGATCTGTCAATTCTTTGTTGGCCAAATCACCGATGACTTTTTTGACTTTACCTTGCCCATGATTATTATCATTGAATAATTCAATTTGTTTTTCTCTTCTGTTGTATACACCTTTAAAACCTCTACCAGAGCCAATTGGCCAGTTAACTGGATAAGATTGAATTCCCAAAACTTTTTCTATATCTTCCATCAATTCAAAAGGATCTTTTCCCATACGATCCATTTTATTGATGAATGTAAAAATTGGGATACCTCTCATCTTGCAAACTTGAAAAAGTTTTCTAGTTTGTTCTTCAACACCTTTGGCGCTGTCAATAACCATTACTGCACTGTCAGCTGCCATTAAAGTACGGTATGTATCCTCACTAAAATCTTGATGACCAGGAGTATCAAGTATATTGATCCAGAAATCATTGTATTCAAATTGAAGAACACTCGATGTAACAGATATACCTCTCTGTTTCTCAATTTCCATCCAATCTGAAACAGCATGCTTCTGAGATTTTCTAGATTTTACTGTACCTGCTTCTCTGATTGCTCCACCATATAATAGAAATTTCTCAGTTAATGTTGTTTTACCGGCATCCGGGTGGGAAATGATAGCGAATGTTCTTCTTCTCTGAATTTCATTTTTATAACTTAATTTATCTTTTGACATTTTATCATCCTTAATATTATTTGATTAATTATACGTAATCGATAGTATAACGTAAATCAGTGCATGTCAATTGATATTGAACATTATTATCTAAAAAAAGAAGTTTTTTATGATGTCGAATAAAAAAACACCCTTAGAATGTTTTAAGATGTTTTTTGGGATGTGTGAAGCTTATTATAATTGATATTATTCTTTTAAAAAAATCTTCTTTTCTAATTTTTTAGCTGTAGGTGTGATTGCAATTCCGCCAAGTGCAGTTTCTTTTAAAGCAAAAGGTAAGGAACGACCCACACGCAGCATGGTCTCCACCATTTCGTCGAATGGAATAATGCTCTTAACACCCGCTAAAGACATATCAGCTGACACCATGGCGTTTGCAACACCAGCTGCATTTCTTTTTGCACAAGGTGATTCAACTAATCCTGCAATAGGATCACAGACAAGTCCCAGGACATTTTTAAGAGCAATACTGGATGCATTGAGGGCTTCTTCCGGTGTGCCGCCTTTTAATTCTACTAATGCAGCTGCGGCCATAGCTGCTGCTGTACCAGTTTCAGCTTGGCATCCACCTTCAGCACCTGAAACAGTCGCATTTTTTGTAATCAATTCACCAATAGCGGCTGAAGTCAATAGAGCGCGAAGAATTGAATTTTCATCTGCGTCTATTTTTTCACTTCCAGTAATGATGGCAGCAGGTAGAATACCGCTTGCACCAGCAGTTGGTGCCGCACATATAAGCCCCATTGAAGCATTGACTTCAGAAGTGGAAAAAGCACGTGCCATGGCGAGGTTCAAAGTCTCACCACAATATGAATTTCCTTTAGATGCATAAATACTCATTTTTTTAGCATCTCCTCCAATGATATGTCCTTTATACAAGTCAGGATTTGAAATTGCAGATTGAGCGGATGTTTTCATTATTTCATAGATAACACGGGTTTTATTTAAAACCTCTTCTTCAGACAATTCAAAAACTTCGAATTCTTTTTTTATTAAAATATCTGAAATATTGCAATTAAATTGTTTTGTAAGTTCAAGCAGTTCTTTTCCAGTGTTAAACATTATAACTCAGCTCCAATGTTGATGACTCTAATTGAGATGATATCATCGATTTTTTTTAATTCTTCACTGACAGATTTGGGAATGATTGAATCAGATTCTATTAAAATAGATGCTTCTTTATTTTTCTGAAGCCGCGTCACATTCATCGACGCTACATTGATATTGTTTTTTGCTAACGTTGTTGTTATTTCACTTATAATACCCTTGCGGTCCAAGTGATTGATTATCAGAGTGGGGTATTCACCAGTAAATGATATTTTAAAAGCGTCAATTTCACTAATGATGATACTGCCTCCTCCAATTGATGAGCCAATGACGGTATGGACAGTTGAATCGTTATTGTAAAATATTATTTTTGCAGTGTTCGGATGATAATATCCTAAATCATCTTCAGAAATATTTATAATTAAATTTTGTTCTTTTGCCAATTCAATTGAATTTTTGATGCGTATATCGTGGGGTTTCATTCCCATAAGTCCGGCTATAATCGCTCGATCAGTTCCATGTCCCCGGTAAGTCTTGGCAAAAGAACCGTGTAAGATAATATCTACTTTATTAAAGCTAGTGTTATTTATTTTATTTGCAATCAGTCCAAGTTTGACGGCACCTGCAGTATGGGAACTGGAAGGACCTATCATTATAGGGCCTAGAACTTCTGTAAAACTAATATTAGTCATAAAATACCCCCATTAACTATATATTTTTTTTTTCTTTTTTCTTTGTCTTATTTTCCAAATGGTTATAACAGTGCGCCAGATTATGAATGAAATCAAAATGTTGAAAAAGATATTCAAGTAATAACCGTATTCAATTTGTCCAAGACCATTTTTCTTTATGAATGTGTTTTTTAATGTAATCAATAATGTTTTTTCTTCTATGGATTCATCAGTCATTAAATTAGCTCGCCCTACAAACTGTTCACCTGCATAGTACTCGACAGATCCCAAGATTTGATTTTCTGATATGGGAAGTGAAAGCGGTTCAACTTGGATTACTTCTTCAATGTTTTGAACATCAAAATCATTTGGAATTAATCCGCTGATTGTTTGATCGGCAAATAAATCAACATTGTTTTTTGTAGCATTCTCAATGGGTGTACTTGTAATCTTATTTCCTGAAAATGTAAAACTGTGATATTTGAATGTATCGAATCCATAATCAAGGAGTTTTCTTGAATCACTATAGATACTGTTTGCATCTGATTTAAATACGATGCTTATAAGTCGTATGCCATTTTTCTGAGCAGTTGAAACAAGATTGTTTTTAGACATTGTTGTATAGCCTGTTTTTATACCATCCACAATTTTATATGTGACAGGAATATATTTGCCCTCATAATAAATCAAGTCATTGCTTGCTAAAAAATGATTTGTTGTCTGCATGTTGCGAGTCTCCGGTTGATATTCAGTTGGTTCTATAGAATAAAAAGACTTCGCAACTATTTCTTGAAATATGGGATTTTTATATGCTTCACGCGTAATTAGAGATAAATCATAAGCTGTTGTATAATGATTGTCATCATGCAATCCATGTGGGCTTACAAAATTTGAGTTTGAAGCTCCTAGTTCTTTAGCTCTTTCATTCATCGCATCAGCAAATGCTTCTATGCTTCCTGAATGATAAACAGCCAATGCCTCTGCACAATCATTAGCTGATGCAATTAACATGGCATTTAAAAGTTGTTCAACTGTTAATTTTTCATCTTCAAAAATAAATATTTTACTGCCTTCTACGTAAGGACTATTTGAATCTATAGTGACTACTTCATCAAGCTTATGGTTCTCTAGAATAATCAAAGCCGTTAGTATTTTTGTCGTACTTGATGGATAGAATTTTGAGTAGGCATCTTTTTCATAAAGTATCTGACCTGAAGAGTAATCAATCAAAATGGCACTTTCACCGATTATGTTTGGTTTATCAACTGCAAATGAAAAATTAATTTGCATGAGGATTGCTATTAACAGTAGTGTGATTAATAAGTATGGTTTTTTCATGAAATTCCTCCTAAATTAAATATGTATTATTATAACATATATAACCTGTATTTAATGTGGATAAAATTGAGGTTTCATACGAATAGATTTGGAAGGATTCTCGTCACGCTTCTTAAATCTCTGCGGGTATGAAGTTCATGATAATGGGAGTATTCTCTGGCTTATACTTTATTTTTCTCACCAAAAGCATTACAAATCTGTCTATGTAGGCGGGATTCATATACTTGATTTTAATTCCAGCAAGGATATTTTCTTTGAATTAGATATTTTAGATTTTAAATCATTGATTGTCGGAGCAGTTCTATTTTGAAAATTATTGGGAATGACACGATTTTAATCAGGGAAAGTTAATTTTTTATTTTTAATATGGAATATAAAGTAAAAAACAGTATAATGTAGTGGGGTGTTTAAAATGAAGAAAAAAATAATTGTGTTTATGGGTATTTGCATGGCGATATTTAGTTATTATATATTTGATTGGTTCAAATTTGATGGTGAAATTGCTATAGAATCTGAAATATTTATACCAGGAAAGATGAAAGCCTATATTGCAGGTGAAGTTGCTAATCCTGGCGTATATGAACTGACAGAGGGATCAAGGTTGGAAGATTTAATAAAAATTTCAGGTGGCTTGACTGATGAAGCGAATATCAACAATATCAATCTTGCTATGATTATTGATGACGGTGTAAAAGTTGTTATTCCAAAATACAGTGAAAATATAAAAGAGTCTATTAAAGACCTAAACTTAATGCAAATAGAAGATTTTATGGAAATAGACAGTATCGGTGAAGTGACTGCAAAGAAAATTGTTGATTACAGAGAGAAAAATGGCTATTTAACTTTAGAAAATATTATCGAGGTAGAAGGCATCGGCCAACAGAAATTGGAAATAATAAAGCACTATTTAGAAAATTAATAGATGTCATAAGAATTATAAATAGTTATTATGATATTACCTAAAAGGATATGTTATAATATTCAATGAGGTGATATTGTGTTAGAATTCAATAGCTTAACAAAAGCAGAAGAAGTCAGAAAAATAAGATTGACAGAAATGGTTGCAGCTTCTGGTTGAGCGGGTAAGATTGGTCCTGAGACCTTGACTCAAGTTTTGAGTCAGTTACCTAAATTTTCAAGTGATCGATTAATTGTCGGTCTGGATGTATCTGATGATGCAGCGGTTTATAAGTTAAACGATGAACAAGCAATTATACAGACACTGGATTTTTTCACACCAGTTGTCGATGATCCATATATGTTTGGACAGATTGCAGCAGCCAATGCTTTAAGTGATGTTTATGCCATGGGCGGTGAACCACTGATAGCGTTGAATATTGTAGGATTTCCGAAAGGCTTGGACCCGAATATTTTAGCTGAAATTTTAAAAGGCGGAGCAGATAAAGTCAAGGAAGCTGGCGCACTGCTAGTAGGAGGCCATTCTGTTGAAGATGAAGAACCTAAATATGGACTTTCAGTGACAGGGTTGGTACATCCAGATAAAGTTCGAGCCAATGCACATGCAAAAATAGGTGATGTCTTAATTTTAACAAAACCTATTGGAAGTGGTATTTTGAATACTGCAGTGAAGAATGAAAAAATAAGCAAAGAAGATACAAATGAAGTAATTAAAGTTATGGCTACATTGAATAAACATGCTGCAGAAGCGCTTGAAGGGTTGAATGTCAATGCTGTAACTGATATAACTGGATTTGGTATCATTGGTCATTCACATGAAGTCGCCTCACATTCAGGTGTGAGCATCGTAATTGACCACAAAAGTATTCCTTTGATGACAGGAACGATAGAAAAAGCAAAATTGAAACTTGTTCCAGGAGGTACTTTTAAAAACATTGGCTACTATAAACAATTTGTTGTATTTGATGAAAGTGTAGAAGCGATTTTTGATAAAATTCTCTATGATCCCCAGACATCAGGGGGGCTTTTGGTCAGTATGCCAAAAGAGAGCGTTGAAGAATATCTTCAAAAACTTGCAGTCAACTATGATTTACCTTTTGCAGTTATTGGCGAAGTGGTTGAGAAGAGAGAAAAAGACATATACATTATTTAATGGAAAAATCGCAGAAATGCGATTTTTCTGTTTTTCAAAACAAATAATCAAATAAGATTTATGTTATAATGTTCTAAGAAAAGAGAGGGATATTTATGAAGAATACATTGTTAAGACAATTACCTAAAATGGATAATCTTATAAGTAATTCTGAAATTCAAGAAATGATTGACGAACAACCAAGAAAAATTGTTATGCGCATGATCAATGAAGTTCTAGAAGAAATAAGAAGCAAAGTGCTGAATAATGAAATTTCTGAACTGACTTCTGAAGAAGATATAGTAAAACTCATTAAAATAAAAGTAGAGAAATATCTTAATTATAGTTTAAAAAGGGTTATAAACGCTACAGGGGTCATTATTCACACTAATTTGGGAAGGTCAGTTCTTAATGAAGAATCCAATAAGCATATCAGTAGGATAAATAGTGGCTACTCAAACCTAGAATATGATTTATTTGATGGTAAAAGAGGTTTGCGTTACTCGCATATAGAAAGCATCATCAATGATTTGACTGGATCAGAAGCTGCATTGGTAGTAAACAATAATGCTGCAGCAGTTATGCTGGCATTGAATACCGTTGCGAAAAATAAAGAAGTCATTGTTTCAAGGGGAGAACTTGTTGAAATAGGTGGTTCTTTCAGAGTACCTGAAGTAATGGAAATAAGCGGAGGTACTTTGATAGAAGTTGGAACGACGAACAAGACGCATCTGAAAGATTTTGTAAATCATATAAATGAGAATACAGGGGCAATATTAAAAGTCCATACAAGCAATTATAAGATTCTAGGATTTACACAAGAAGTGGCAATAGAAGATTTGGTTGCTCTTGGTGAAAAGAAAAATATACCAGTAGTAATGGATCTTGGCAGTGGGACTTTGTTAGATTTAACTAAATATGGATTGTCAAAAGAACCTACTGTATTGGAACAGGTTCAAAAGGGAATTGATATTATAACTTTCAGTGGTGACAAATTATTGGGAGGACCACAGGCTGGAATAATCGTTGGAAAGAAGAAATATATAGACCTAATTAAAAAAAACCAACTGACAAGAGCTCTTAGAGTTGATAAAATGACAATTTCTGCTTTAGAAGCGACTTTAAGATATTATTTTGATGAAAATAAGGCAATTGAGAATATACCGACTTTAAAGATGATTGCAGAGACATATGTAAGTGTAAATAATAGAGCACATTTATTATTGAAGTTATTGGATAATAAATATGGTGAAATACAAATAATTGATGGTGAATCACAAGTTGGAGGAGGTACCTATCCACTTGATGTAATCAAATCATCACTAATAGAAATAACATGTTCAAATAAAACTGCTGCGCAACTTTCTGCAGCATTAAGAAAATTGGAAACGCCGATTATTGTCAGAATAAGTGAAGGGAAAATTTTATTGGATGTACGAACATTGATGAACGAAGATTTTGAATATATTGCTGCATCAATTAATGAATTATTGGAGTGAGTTTATGGCAAATGTAATTATTGGAACTGCAGGACATATTGATCATGGAAAAACAACACTGATCAGAGCGCTTACAGGTATTGAGACAGATAGATTGAAAGAAGAAAAAATAAGGGGTATCACGATTGAATTGGGTTTTGCGTATTTTGACTTGCCGAGTGGAAGGCGTGCTGGCATAGTAGATGTACCCGGACACGAAAAATTTATTAAGAACATGTTAGCTGGTGTTAATGGAATAGATTTAGTTCTTTTTATTGTTTCTGCCGAGGAAGGAATTATGCCTCAAACAGTTGAACATTTTGATATATTGAACATTTTAAATGTAGAAAAAGGTATTGTTGTCATTACAAAAGCCGACATGGTTGATGAAGATATGTTGCAGCTTGTTGAAGAAGATATTAAAGACTTTATTAAAGGGACTGTTTTGCAAGACAGTCCTATAATACCTGTTTCTGCAATAAATGGGATGAATTTAGAACTCTTGACTGAAACCATCGATTCAGAAACAGCAAAGATAAAAGATCATAATGACCAAGCTTCTTTCAGATTGAATATAGATCGTGTCTTTACAATGAAAGGACACGGCACTGTCGTTACAGGAACTTTATTGGAGGGAATGATTTCGATAAATGACGAGATAGAGATTTATCCTGAAAATATAAAGACAAAGGCGAGGAATATTCAAGTCCACGGAATTTCTGTAGAGACTGCCTATGCTGGTCAAAGAACAGCTATTAATCTTGCCAATATTAAAAAAGAAGAATTAATGAGAGGTGATGTGATGGCAAAACCTCACAGCATGGTTTCTTCTTCGATTATAGATGTAAAATTAAAATTGCTCAGTCATTCAAAAAGGGAACTTTCACATGGTTCCAGAATTAGATTTTATCATGGAACACAAGAAATAATGGCAAGATTAATTCTACTGAATGAAGAAATAATTTCTCCAGGTGATGAAGTTCTTGCACAACTGAGACTTGAAAGGCCATTGGCGTGTAAATATGGAGATCGATTTGTAGTGAGATTTTACTCTCCTGTTGAAACAGTTGGCGGTGGAGTGATTATTGATCCAAAAGCAAATAAACATAAGAGGTATCATAACGAAATCATCGAATCAATGATTTTAAAAGAAAAAGGATCGATTGATGCATTGATTGCATCAATGATCAATGATGACAAAGAATTATTTGTTTCATTAAATGATATTATGAAACAATTTGGTGAAAGTGAGGATTTAGTCAAGGAAGGTATTGAATTGTTGAAAAATGAAGGTGTGATTCATGAATTAGTGGAAGGTTATTATTGTCATGAATTTAAAATAAATCAATCGACTGAGGCATTGATTGTTTTCTTAAATGAATTTCATGATAAAAATTCATTAAAATCAGGTATTGGACAAGAAGAAGTGAGAAGTAGATTTTTTAAAGAAGTAAAGAAAAATCATTTTGATATTTTGATGAAATATCTTATAGATCAGGATATTATCAAAAGTAGCATGGGGATAATTTCTTTGAAAAATTTCAAAATAAAATTAAACGACATTCAAATGAAGGCTAAAAATAGAATATTGGAAACCTTTACTCTTGCTGCCTTAAAACCACCTAGCCTTAAACAATTGCAAGATGAATATTCAAAAAAAGACTTTGAATTGATAAATATACTTATCAATGAAGATAAATTAGTTAAAATCAACAGTGATTTGATTTTTGAAAAAAATTTTTATTTAAAAGCAAAACAGGATATAATAAAGTATATGGAAGAAAACAAAATGATAAAAGTAAAAGACTTAAAGGATATTATGGATATTTCAAGAAAATATTCAGTTCCACTTTTAGAACATTTTGATGATATCAAATTAACAAAAAGGGTTGCAGACTATAGAATACTTTATTGAGGATGTGTTGTGATGGAAAAGTTGCTTGTTGTTGATGATGAACCAATTTTGTTGAAAGGATTGAAATTTAGCTTAGAACAAGATGAATATGTAATAGATACTGCGGTAGATGGAGAAGACGCGTTAGATAAATTTAGATCAGGAGAATTTGACTTAATCGTTTTAGACCTTATGTTGCCTAAAATTGATGGGATTGAAGTTTGTAGGAGAATTAGAGAAAAATCAACGGTACCTATAATCATGCTGACTGCAAAAGGTGATGATGATTCTAAAATAGCCGGACTTGAAGCTGGTGCAGATGACTATCTGACAAAACCATTCAATATTTTAGAACTGAAAGCAAGAATAAAAGCAGTTTTAAGAAGAGTCATTCCAAGTGAATTATACAAAACGCCTGAAATTCGAATTGATGATTTTATTATCAATACTTTAGGAAGAAAAGTGGTATTGAAAAATGAAGATATAAATCTTACTGCCAAGGAATTTGATTTGCTTTTATTGCTTGTGATGAATAGAGACAAAGTTTTTTCCAGAGAAGAATTATTGGAAATAATTTGGGGTTATGAGTATTTCGGAGATGTGAGAACAGTGGATGTACATATAAGAAGATTAAGGGAAAAAGTAGAAAGTACTTCTTCACATCCTGAATACATATTGACCAAATGGGGAGTTGGCTACTATTTTAGGAATCAATAGGAAGTTTGTCAGTATAAGGTGGAAACTTGTTTCCACCTATTTATTATTGCTGTTGATTACAATTTTTATGATGATCAATATATTTTATCAATCGCTGATAAATGACTACATTGATGAAATAAAAATCAATTTGCTGACACAAGGTAGTATTCTGTCAAATCAAATTTCAAAAGATTTTGATAATATTGAAAAAGATTCAGTCTATTCCTATGTCTCAGAGTACATTAAAGACACTAGTTTAAAACTTGAATCCAGAATATTGATTTTAGATAAGCAAAAAGAGGTTATTGTTGATTCACATGATATTTTAAAGGGATTTACTATTGAAGATTTGCCAGATGTTGACAAATCATTAACAGGAGCAAGTGTTTCAAATCTTTACAATATAAAAAATGTGGGTGAAACAATTTATGTTAGTGTTCCCATTACTGATAAAGAATCAAATGTCATGGGCATGATATTTATTTCAAAAGATGCTGAAGATGTATTTTTAGATATTCAGAGTACAATGAATCGTGTTTTTTTAATTTCTTTGATTGGATTAGCTATTACAGGCTTGGTCAGCTTCATCATATCTGATGTGCTTTCAAGACCTATAGAGAGAATGACCGAAGCAATTCGTTCAATTACCATGGGCGATTTCAGCAAAAAAATTAAAATCACAAGTACCGACGAAGTGAGTAATCTTGGAAATGCATTTAATTTAATGAGTACAAGATTAAATCAGGTGGATGAGCAGAGAGCAAAATTTGTTTCAAATGTATCGCATGAATTGAGAACACCTTTGACTTCAATAAAAATTATCTCAGAAGCATTATTAGCAGAAAAAGGTAAATTGCCTGATGAAATTGTTGTTGATTTTTTACAAGATATTGATCAAGAAGTAGATCGCCTGAATAAAATTATTGATTCACTTTTATATCTAGTTGATATAGAGAAAAAAGAGTTGGAATTAGAGTTGAAACTGGTCTACGTCAATTATTTAGTTAGAAATATTATCAAAAGATTGAATCCTTTAGCAGAAAAGAAAAATATAAGGATTCACCTTCTTGAAAAAGATAAAATTCAAGTAAGTCTTGATCAGGATAAAATAAAACAAGCGCTTATCAATATCATCGGAAATTCAATAAAATTCACACCAGAAAATGGTGATATTTATGTGCGAATTTATTATTCGCCAAAAGACACACTGACAATAGAAATTGAAGATACCGGAATGGGAATACCAGAAGATGATTTAAAATACATTTTTGACAGGTTTTATCGTGTTGATGGTGCACGTGCAAGGCAATCAGGCGGTACAGGTCTTGGGTTATCTATTGCTCAACAAATAATCAATTTGCATCAGGGGCAAATAAATGTTAATTCAACTATTGAAGTGGGGACAAAATTTACTATCATATTGCCGAAAAATATAGGAGTGTAAAATATGTTGAAATATGCTTATAAAATAATTTTCACGCTTTTGATTATACTACTCCTTGCTAATGTCTTAATTTATTTTAATTGGTCTTTTGACACTTATGACGAAGTGTATGTCGTAAAACCCGCAATGGAAAATATGAAAGTCACAACAAAATTGTATTTTGTATATGAGGACAAACTGAGGAGTGAAACAAGAACAGTTGATGTCAAAAACAGAGAATTTGAAAAATCGATATTTGAAGAATTAATAAAAGGACCTAAAACAAAACTTTTTGAGAATTCACTTCCTACAGAAGTCAGTGTCAAATCTTTTGAAGTAATTGACAATATTGTATATATAAATTTTGATAATAAATTTATATACAACGATTTTTTTACAGATGAAAATTTCTTTCTTCATTTAATGGCGTATGTCAATACACTTACTGAAATGAAACATAACATAAAAGTTCAATTTTTGATTGATGGTGAAAAGTTGACTGAGAGAGTTCATGGAATCAGTTTGATGGAGCCTTTAAACCGTGATGAAAGAGCTATTTATATTAGAGATATCAGCAGTTCAGATGTAGTAATCTCATTTATTGAAATGATTTTCAGTAGAAGATTTGATTTGGCATATGAATTTTTAGATGAAAATTCAAAACTTTCTTATTCGTATCAAGTTTTTCAAGAAATGATGGAAGGGTATATTTATTATCATGATGGATATCAAAGAAATATTTACTTTATGCAAAATTATGATGAATATGATATTGTAACAGTAAAATTCATTGAAAATGAAGTTGTTGATGGCAATCAAAGCGAGATTGTAGAACAATGGAAAGTGATTAAAAGCAAGGATAGCTACATGATTGATTTAACTAAACTTATTCAACACTAGGAGGAAAATATGAAAGAAATAAAATTACGAAGTGGATTGACATTAAAAGTATATGAAGCAAAAATAGCTTCAGGCATTGGCTTTCATATTTTACATGGAATGGATGAGCATATTGGAAGATATAGAGGATTAATTGATAAACTCAATGAAAATGGAGTAACAGTCAGTGGATTTAATTATTTTGGGCATGGTGAAAATATAAAGTTAGGTGTAATGGAAACCACAATGATAGATTTAATTACTGATTCGATTTTTGAATCCCATGAAATTTTAAAAACAGAATTTTCATGTAATGAAATCGTTCATTTTGGGCATAGTCTGGGTACTTATTTTACTAGACTGGTGGTCGATCAAATAGATGTCAAGCAAATTATTTTATCAGGCAGTGCCTTTATTGATACTAAAAAGATGGCGTGGTCAAAACCACTTGTTTCTTTTGTGGGAAAATTTATTCCCAGAAATAAAACGTATCAGTGGATTTTAGATATGGTTTTCAATGATTTCAATAAGCCATTTGGTAATAAAACTGGATTTGATTTCATTACTTCTATACCTAGTGAGACATCAGACTATATTAGGGATCCATTGTGTTCTTTTCCAATATCGATTGGTTTTGCCGAGATGCTTTTAGAACTTTCAGATCGTGTGATTAAAAAAGAAAGGCAGTTAAGTCCTTTCAATGCGCCAATTGTTTTTATGTCGGGAAAAGAGGATCCTATAGGATTGATGGGGAAAGAAATAATTCAATTAGGTGATTTTTATAAAAAATTCTCAATGGTAAATTCAGAAGTCATATTATATGAAGGACGACATGAAATACTGCATGATATAGATTCAGAAAAAATGACATTAGATATCATAAATAGGGTATTAATATAATAAGACTATTTTTAAGAAGGGATGAGCATGTTAAGTGATCGTAAGACGCAGAAAATTTTTTTGATCTTTACTGGACTTATGTTCATATTTTTTCCGTTGATAGATTTGTATATTTCCACTGACAAATCTCCTTCTCCTGTCATGTATGTAATATCAATTTTAGTTGGGATTGGTTATATTTCATATGGGATCATGCATAAGGTAAAAAAATAAACGATTACTTAGCAAGTAATCGTTTTAGACTTTTGGCGGGAATGAATGGGAATCGAACCCACCAGAGACGCTCTTAACGCCACACACTGGTTTTGAAGACCAGGAGGCACACCAGCACCTAACCACTCCCATGACTATATTTTGAATCTGTTCTCATTACCGTGCAAGAGTCTTTTAATATTGTCCTTATGTCTATATGTGACAAAAAGAGCTAAAAATGAACTGAGATATAAAAATTCTGTTGGCAAGTTGAATAAATAACCTAATAAAGGTGCCAATAGGGCAGAAAAAATTGAACCTACAGACATATATTTTGTTATTAATACAATAAAAATTTGAATAATGAAAATTGCTATAGCTAGTACAGGATTGAACATGAGTAAAATACCAAAAGTCGTTGCAACACCTTTACCACCTTTAAATTTCATGAATATCGAAAAACTGTGGCCGATGACTGAAAACCCGCTGGAAATTGCTGCTCCTGTTAAACCAAATAGATAATAACCAACTGAATATGCTAAAATGCCTTTAGAGAGATCCAATAAAAAAGCAATGAAACCTGCTTTTTTACCAGCAATTCGGATAACGTTAGTTGCTCCAAGGTTACCGCTGCCGTGTTGTCTTATATCTAAATTTTTAGTTTTTTTACCCACAAAATAGGAAAAGGGTATTGAACCTATCAAGTATCCTGATAGAGCTATCAATAGATATAATTGCATTGGCTACCTCCATTCTTAGCTATTTTAACATCAATAAAATTAAAAGTCTATAAAAGGAAGTGCTTTAAATGAAGAAAGTTTATATTTCAAGAATGATTGATGAAGACGCAGTAAAATTATTAAGAGAAAAATTTCACGTTGATGTCAATGAAGAAGACCGTGAATTAACTCGAGAAGAACTTCTTGATATTGCACCAAAATATGATGCGATTCTTACTATGTTATCAAATAAAATTGATAAGGAAGTTATTGATTTAGCTAAAAATGTTAAAATATTTGCTGATTATTCGGTGGGATTCAATAATTTTGATGTGGCATATGCAAAAGAAAAAGGAATATATTTGACAAACACACCGGATGTATTGACTAATGCTACTGCGGATTTAGCTTTTTCTTTACTTTTAGGTGTTGCGAGACGTGTTGTGGAAAGTGATGATTACGTTAGAATGGGCTTATTTAAGGAATGGAAGCCAAAACTGCTTCTTGGAAAAGAACTGTTTGGAAAAACACTTGGAATTGTAGGATTTGGCAGAATTGGACAAGCTGTTGCCGAGAGGGCAAAAGGGTTTGGATTAAAAGTAATTTATTACAATAGATCAAGAAAATCTGAAGTCGAAGAATTGTATTCCGCAAAATATGTATCATTTGAAAATTTACTTGAAGAATCGGATTTTATAAGCATTCATACGCCTTTAAGTGATGAAACCTACCATTTATTTGGCAAAGAACAATTTGACATGATGAAGGATGACGCGGTATTGGTCAACACATCCAGAGGGCCTGTCATTGATGAGGAAGCACTAATCGAAACACTTCAATCTGCAAGGCTTTTTGGAGTTGGCTTGGATGTATATGAAAATGAACCAGTTGTACCAAAATCATTGATTGGAATGAAGAATGTTGTGACGCTGCCGCATATCGGAAGTGCAACGGAAGAAGCAAGGCGAGCAATGGCATTTATAGCTGTCAACAATATCATTCAGGCACTTGATGGAGAAGTGCCAAATAATTTGGTTTACGATATTAGTTGATAACGATTCGCAATTACAAGTTAATTAATTATCAATCGCATCAACTTTTTTAAAATAATGATAAATGTTTTCAAATAATAGATTTTATGATACCATATATATGGTTATATGTAGTAAGTATAATAAAAAAGAGAGATTATTAAAGGAGAGTTGAGTCATGTCTTACGTAAAGGAAGTATTTGAAAGAGTGGCAGCAAGAAATTCAAACGAAAAAGAATTTTTACAGGCAGTAGAAGAAGTTTTTGAATCATTAGAGCCCGTTATTGAGAGACATCCTGAGTATGTGGAGGCTAATATTCTTGATCGCATCACTGAGCCTGAAAGACAAATTATCTTTAGAGTGCCATGGGTAGATGATCAAGGAAAACTACAAGTCAATAGAGGATTTAGAGTACAGTTCAACGGAGCGATAGGACCTTATAAAGGTGGTTTAAGATTTCATCCATCTGTCTATCTGGGAATTGTTAAATTCTTAGGATTTGAACAAATTTTTAAGAATTCATTGACTGGTTTACCTATTGGTGGGGGTAAAGGTGGTGCTGACTTTAATCCAAAAGGAAAAACTGATGGTGAGATTATGAGATTTTGCCAAAGTTTCATGACTGAATTATACAGACATATAGGTCCCGATGTTGACGTTCCTGCAGGTGATATTGGTGTTGGCGGAAGAGAAATTGGTTTCCTTTATGGACAATATAGAAGATTAAGAGGCGCATTTGAAAATGGCGTTTTGACTGGAAAAGGTTTGAATTATGGTGGTTCGTTAGCTAGAACTGAAGCAACTGGTTTCGGATTGGTATATTTTGTAGAAGAAATGTTGAAAGCTAATAATGAAGATTTAGCAGGTAAGACTGTTTCGATTTCTGGTTCAGGCAATGTTGCAATTTATGCATGCAAAAAAGCAACTGAATTGGGAGCTAAAGTTGTTACAATGTCAGATTCAACAGGTTGGATCTATGATCCAAACGGTATTCAACTAGATACTGTAAAAAGACTTAAAGAAGTTGAAAGAAAAAGAATCAGTGAATATGTAACAGCTCATCCTGGTGCTGAGTACCATGAAGGCAGAGGCGTTTGGAATCTTAAAGTAGATGTAGCTCTTCCATGTGCTACACAAAATGATATTCATATTGAAGATGCAAAAGCATTGGTTGCTAATGGCGTTTTAGCTGTTGGTGAAGGTGCAAATATGCCGACAACTAATGAGGCATTGAAATATTTGCTTGAAAGCAATATTTTAGTAGCGCCTGCTAAAGCGGCAAATGCTGGTGGAGTTGCAACTTCAGCTCTAGAAATGTCTCAAAACTCAATGAGATATTCTTGGACATTTGAAGAAGTTGATGCGAAATTACAGAATATAATGGTTAATATTCATAAAAGTGCAATGGAAGCATCTAAAGAATACGGTTTCGGTTACAACTTAGTAGCTGGAGCAAATATTGCAGGTTTCAAAAAAGTTGCAGAAGCAATGATTGCACAGGGTAATTACTAAAATAATTTTTTAGAGAAAGTCACTCTTCATGAGTGATTTTTTTTTATATAAATATGATAAAATCAGAGAACAGAGAGGTGTTAAGATGAATTTAATTCAAATAAAAAATAATACATATTATTTTGATAACCCTTCGGTTATAGGTTTGTATCGATTAAATGATACAGATGTGCTATTGATTGATACAGGACTGGATGATGATGCAGCAAGAAAAGTATTAAGAATTATAGATGAAAGAAATTGGAAAATAAAAGCTGTAATCAATACGCATTCTCATGCGGATCATTGTGGTGGCAATCATTTTATACAAAAAAGAACGGATGCATTATTTTATGCAACTGCATTTGAGAAAAGTTATATAGAAACGCCATCTAGTGAACCTCATTATTTATTTGGATCATATCCACCTAAAATTATGAGAGCGAAATTTTTACAAGCAAACCCATCAATTATTAATCGTTTAATTGAAAGAGATAATATGATTATTGAAGGTGTTGATTTTAAAATTATTGATTTAAAAGGACACTCGCCTGGTCATATTGGCATAATCACTCAAGATGATGTTTTCTTTGTCGGCGATGCTGTGATAGAATCGAAAATTGTAGAGAAATATAAATTTCTTTATAACTATTCATTGAGAGATTTGTTGGAGGCACTGAATAAAGTATTGGAAATAAACGCTGAATACTACGTGCTTTCTCACGGTGGCGTCAAGCGAACAATTAAAGATGATATTGAAATTAATATGATTGCAATAAATTCCTTGAATGAATTTATTCTAGGTATGTTAAATAAAGAATACAATAAAAATGATATTCATAGAGAAATGACTAAATATTTTGGAATTGAAGAAACAATATCTAATTATTATCTTAATGATTCATTGCTCAGTTCTCATTTAGCGTACTTGATAGAAGAAAATATGATTGAATTTTATGTATCCTCAGGTGAAATATTTTATAAAAAACAGCCTCTAGGATAAGAGGCTGTTTAAATGTTCAAATGCAGTTTGGAGTGCACTTTTTGCACCATCAATATTTGGTCCTCCTCCTTGGGCAGCTGATTGATTTCCGCCACCTCGACCTGAAATCAATATCAGTGGTTTTTGAATGAGTTCTTTCATGTTGTAATCAACATCTGCTGATTTTGCAAATAATAGTTTGACATCATCAGTGACAAGTGCGAATAATGTAATAAAGTTTGCTTGACTTACAATTGAAGCAGATATTCTCTTCATAGATGACATATCAATATCTGTAAAGAGATGAGTTATTATTTTAACATGATTTAATGATTGCGCTTGTTGAACGAGCTCTTGAATCTTAAAGTCTATCAGCTGTTCTTTTAAATCTTTTATTTCACTTTTTAAAGCAGTCATTTCAAATTTCATTTTTTCATAACTGATTTCCACTTCATCGGGTTTTACAGATAAATCAATCGCTAATTTATAAATAAGTTCATTTTTAAATTGATAGTCTTTCAGCGCTCTTGAACCGGAAATAAATTCTACTCTAATGCCGTCTTTGTGATTTTCTATTTTTTTTATTTTTATAATCCCTATCTCACCTGTGAAGTTTACATGAGTACCTCCACATGGTGAAAAATCAAAACCAGTTACTTCAGTTATTCTTATATCCGCAGTTACTTTTGGTGGTTTCCTTAGTGGCATTTCATCTAATTCTTTCTCATTTGGATAATGAGTTTTCACTGCTAGATTGTTATAGATGATCTCATTACTGAGATTTTCAGCTGAAATTACTTGGACCATTGTCAGTCTTTTATCTAAATCAATAGTGACATAGTCATTGCTTAAGTGGAAACCTACAGTATTTGCTTCAAACAACTTCTCGAACGCAGCAGAAAGTATATGCTGTCCGGTATGCTGCTGCATCAAATCAAATCTATTATCCCAATTAATCTTGCAAACTACATTTTTTAGATTTGAAGGTTTACTTTTTGAAAAATGAATTATGTGATTATTTTCATATTGAACATCAAATATTTCTGAAGAGTCAATAAATCCATTATCAGAAGGCTGCCCTCCACCTTCTGGATAAAAATATGTTCGATTCAATTCAATTTTATAAAGTTGATTTTCTTCTGTAATGTTGATTATGTCAGCATGGAATTCCTGTACGTAAGAATCCTTTAAAAATAATTTTTCTGTCATTTTATACTCCTCCTATTGCGAAATTCAATCTATTCAGTTATCATTATACAATACTAATGAGAGGTGGTAAAATTTGATCACTGAAAATATAGAAAAAATTTTGGATTTAAAAGTTAAACTTTTGAATTTTTTGTCAACTGATTTATTGGAAAACGAAATTCGAAAGGCTCATACAATATTTACTTTAGAAGGTCAGATATCTGATCTTGTAGGAGTTAATGGATTTAACGATTGGATTATACATGATTATTTATTTGAAAACAAATATAACTTAATTGATATATATAAAGCTAATCATTCAATTGATGAAGATTTATACAATGTGTTCAACAATTCAAAGATTTCATACTTTGTAGTAGTAAAAACAGCAAGTGGATTCATTTTGAAGGATATTTTCGATAAATCGGATTATTCTATTTTAAATGATGAACTTTTAGATGAGACGGGTATTATTTTTGCTAGAATTTATAAAAATGGCAATCAATATTACTATGTTGATGAGATGACTGTTTTTCATGGTGGGTATAAAGATCACTTAATTAAGGGAATAATGGGTAAATTCAACGAATCAAAAGACCTGATAGGATATTTGAATATTGATGAATTCATTGACAGGAATTCATTTCTGCTTTATGCTTTTGCCAATATAGTCGATGAATTAGTTAATGCAGCTGATGAAGTTGAAAATTATGATATTTATGAAGCAGTTTATATTATAGAAAATCGCTCAAGTGTTGATAAAGTTCTGAAAGGTAGTGAGGGAATAAGAATAATTGCTGCTGATGAGGGTATTTATCAATTAATAGATGATGGTGTTGTTTTAGGAGAAATTATAGATTTGAAAAGTAAACTTGAATTTGATTTTATTACGGCAGAAGCACTTGAACGAGGGAAAGTTATTATTGAAATATTATTTGAAAATACTTTGATTCATTTAACAGATCAAGTTGTAGTAGTAGAAGACCTATTGTAAATTTGCTCTTAAAATAGTAAAATAATAGATGAAGTAAAAAGTAGTTGAAAGGAGATTTAAAATGGAATTACCTTCGGGTAAACCTGATCAGAAAGACGATAGAGATGAGTATATGTCATTGGAAAATTGTGACGTTACTGTTGAAGATATAATAAATGATATCAAGAACATTATGGAAAACCATGAAAATCCATCAATCAAAATCAATGATTTAATTAATGGAGTCGAAGAAATCATTGAGAAAAAAGCAGTTGTTGACAAAGAAAAAATAAAAAATCTAATTTTAAGACATCCTTTTTTTAAAAATCCAAATCATTATTATATTCGCTTGATCACAATCATGAAGTATCTTAAGAAAAAAGGTATTGATATGGCAATAAGAGATATTGATTTAGTAGTGGATGAAATTATTCAACAACTACCTGGTGTAAAAAAGATTGGGCAAGATAGATATGCCCTAAAAAAATAGAGTTTGGCTAAAGCCAAACTTTTTTTGGAGGTATTTTAAATGGAAATAACAATTATGAAATCAGTTTCTGAAGTATTGAATAAATTCCATTTATCTTTTGATGCATATGAGAATTACATAGAAGAAAAGTATAATCTTGGGTTGAAATCAAAGAATATTTTTCTGGATATTTTTATGGATTTTGATCATCATGAAGGGGTTTCGAAAGAAGAAAAATTGCTGACAGGCAGTTTTTATACACCTCATGATGTTGCAAATTTAATTGTATTGAAAACATTAGAAAATTATGAAGGCGACTTGAAAAAAGTGAAAGTGGCTGATATTTCATCAGGGACTGGCAATTTGTTGATTGCATACATCAACCAGTGCGAAGTGCAAGATGACAAAGAGAGAACAGCGCTTTTAAAGCGTATCTATGCCTATGAACTGCAGTGGGAAGCGTTATTGATATACATCAATAGAATATTGCTGATGTATGAAATATTTCCCTTTGATTTGTGCCTGAATATCACATTGGGAAATACACTTGAAATGAACATAAACGAGAGGTTTGATATTGTTTTAGGGAATCCGCCTTATATCGGTGAAAAAAACAATAAGGATTTCTTTAGAGAAATTAAAAAAAATGATTTTGGAAACAAATATTATGAAAGCAAGATGGATTTCTACTATTATTTTTTATATAAAGGCTGGCAAGTATTGAAGCCAGACGGCATCATGGGAGTAATTTCAACTAGCTATTATTTCACTGCTGATGGGGCTGTGAATTTAAGAAAATATATTAAAAATAATATTGATATTTTGGAAATCATTAATTTTAATGACCAGAAATTATTCAAGGAAGCTGTCGGTCAGCATAGTGTAATTACAATTACTTCATTAAAAAATGAAAAAAATAATTTGGTGAAGATATATAATCAGAATAAAACTTTTGAAATTACAAGAAAACAAATTTTTTCTGATAGTGGTTATTTACAAGTCTACACTTCAGAAAAAGATTATGAATTGATTGAAAAGATAAAAAGTGAAGGAACATATAATCTAGGTGATTTTTTTGAAATACATCAGGGAATTGTATCTGGAGCAGATTTTCTTAATCAAAAGAAGAAAGAAAAATATAAAATTCAAAATGAATATGAACGACAAGGAATATTTGTTCTTACTGAAAAAGAAATCAATGAATTTAAATTGAAGGATTCACCATATTTGAAAAAGTTTTACAAAAACTCAGATATTGGACATTTTCAAATAAAAGAAAACATTATTAAATATATTTTATATATTGATGAGTATACAGAATTAGATGAATCTTCAGTAGAATATCAGTATTTGAAGCAATTTAAAGAAATTTTATTGTCAAGAAGAGAAATACAGAACGGTTTGAGAAAGTGGTACGCACTTCAATGGCCGAGAAATAAAAATATTTTTGAAACATCTAAAATAGTAGTTCCTCATAGAAGCAATTGTAATAAATTTGCACTTTCTAAAAATGATTTCTATGCGAGTGCGGACGTCTATTATATAGTGCCACGAACGGAGATATTTAAACTTGAAATAATTGTATCAATATTAAATTCTAAATTAATGTATTTCTGGTTGTACAATAATGGAAAGAAAAAAGGCAGTATGTTGGAACTTTATAGTACCCCTTTAAAAAGGATTCCTATTAGTTATAGTGATTTAGATGTTTTAGATGAATTAATGAAAGTGAAAACTGATATGAATAATTTTGATAAAATCAATGATTTGATCTATAAGTTGTACAGTTTATCTTTGGATGAAATAAAATTTATAGATAATTTTTATAGCTGTATGGGTACAGAACAATAAATAAAATTTAAATTATATTAATTTACGGCACAGATGATGTTAAAATACATTTGTGGGAGGTTAAATTTATGAATAAAAATATAAAAAAATGGATATTGGCAAGTTTATTCACAGCTATGGTAACAGTTGGAACAATGGTCATTCAAGTACCTACACCAACGAAAGGTTACATACATATCGGTGATACATTAGTGTATCTTTCAGGAATTTTGTTGGGGAATGTTTTTGGATTTTTAGCTGCTGCATTTGGATCATTTTTAGCAGATTTCTTTTCAGGATATTTAATTTATGCAATTCCGACATTTATGATTAAAGGATTGGATGCTCTAGCCGTGGGATTGATTTATCGCGCACTATCAAAGAATGTTGAAAAATTGTCTTTAAAAACTTTTTATTTTGCAATATCAGTAGTAGCCGGAACAATAATCATGGTAGGAGGCTATTATATTTTTGAATCTGCATTGTATGGTTATAAGGCTTCGCTTCTTGGTGTGGTACCAAATATAATTCAAGGTATAGGCGGAGGTGTATTGGCTTTACCGGTACTTTTAGCTTTAGAAAAAACAGGAATTACGTATAAAAAAATTATGAACAGTAAGGAATAATATTGCTAATCAATTGAATTGTTTACGGAATAATCTGATAATAAACATATGAGAAGACAATTAATGATATTGAGTATGATTTTTTATGTGTTGGCACTCGCCTTCGTACGAGAGCATTATTATATTTTTCTTTACCTGACAATAGGTACTTTGATACTTTTTTATAAGTCTCAGGTGCCTATTTTTATTATTGTTGTCATTATGATTTTAATGATGCTTTCTTCATTTTATAAAATTTCTTTCACTGAAGGTGAACAATTTTTAGAAGGGACTGTCATTTCAGTTGACTTGAAGGACAATGAAACATTTTATTTTATTGTAGAGGGTACAAATCGAAAACTATTAATCGATGAGTATGTTGAACCAATAAATGATGGTGATGAAATATCAGTTTTTGGAAGAGTAGAAAAAATTGAGCGAAAGCCACAAATGGCTGTATTCAACACAGGTGCTTATTTGGCTGCTAAAAATATTTTCTTTACTTTGGATATTGAGAAATTTGAATTGATTGAATCAAATGGTCCGACTTTAAAATATAAGATTTTAACAAATTTGCGTGATAGACTTATAAGAAAATTTGGAGATTCAGGCAATCTTATTTTTACAATGTTTTTTGGTATTAAGGAGACTTTGGATAAAAACACTAAAAATATTTTTACATTGTTTGGATTATCGCACTTGCTAGTTGTTTCAGGTCTTCATGTCTCAATTATTGCTCAAAGTATTGACAGTTTACTTATGCGTATTAGAATATTTTACTTTATTAGAAAAACTATAGTATTGATAATTTTACTGAGTCTTACTTTTCTATCGGGCTACCATGTTTCAATATTGAGAGCAGTAGGGCAAAGATTGTTGAAAGAGCTGAGTATTGTTTCAAATGAGAAATATGACAGTATGTCAGCGTTGGCTGTTTTAAATATCTTGTTTTTGATTTATAATCCCTATTACAGTGTTTCAATCAGCTATCAATTAAGCTTCATTGCTGCATTTTCATTAGCTCAGGATGAAAGTTGGATGCAGATTTTAAAAGTTTATATTGGAATATTTCCTATATTAATGACTATGGACGTGAGTTTTAATATTTTGACAATACCTCTAAATATTTTAATTATTGCTGTCATGAGTGGATTATTACCAATGACAGCACTTGTGGCTATACTGCCTTTAAATATTGATCTACTGAATCGATTTGTGCAGATAGGGTATGAATCGATTATATCTGTTCTCGATTGGCTATCGAATTATACTTTTCTGAATATTAAACTGTTTTATTGGAATACTCCTATTTTAGCCGCTTATTATTTTGTTTTTTTCATTTATTTTATAATCAAGGAAAATGAAGAATTGTATAATTGTTTTTTGAATATGAAATACTGGATGGCTGTATTTTCAGTGGCTTTTCTATTTTTTGTCAACAGCATGACTTATCGATATTTTGAAGAAGGTATCTTCTTTTTCGATGTAGGTAATGGGGATAGCTTGCTAATTAATGATCACAAAGAAAAAATACTCATTGATGCAGGGTCATATATTGATGTAAAAAACTATTTGGATGTACTAGGAGTAAAGTCACTGTCTGCGGCTTTTATCAGCCATGGTCATTTAGACCATTATGGAGGCCTTAAATACTTGCAGCAAATCTCTATTGAATGTTTGTTTATTAATGATGATTCAGTTTTAAAAGACATGAAATTAGTATATAATCATAAAGTAGAATTAATAAAAAATGATTTGATTGATTTTAAAAACATTGACATTAAAGTATTAAGTCCTGAAAATTCATCATTGGTAAAAGATGAAAATGATTTATCGCAAGTTTTGTGGATTAAATACAATGGAATTGATCTTTTAACTACAGGGGATATTTCCTCTGATATTGAAAAGAATTTACAAGTAAAAAATATGACATTGCTTAAAGTATCTCACCATGGATCCAAAACATCATCGTCAGAAGAGTTTCTAAAAAAAATAAACCCTGCTATATCTGTGGTATCGGTTGGGGAAAACAATCAATATGGACACCCTCATTTAGAGGCAATCGAAAGACTGGAAAGATATTCTGGGAAAGTTTTAAGAACTGATAAAGTTGGAACAATCATGATTAAAATTAAAGACGACCGTTTATTATATAAATTTTTTTAGGAGAAATGAAATGAATTATCTTGAAGTGATTAAAAAATCTAAAACAAGATCATTGGAAAGCTTGTACGTTATGATTAATCGCGAAGCGTATCTTTATGATCATACAATTGAGCGTATAAAATCTGATTACTTGAATCCAGAACTTTATGTATTCAATTTTGGCTACTATGATGGCATTAGTTCTAATTATGATCAAATTGTAAATGGTATTTTAACATTACCAGTGATGAGTGAACATAAAATACAAGTAATTGAAAATTTGGATCAAATGAATTTATCTGATGAACAAATTGAAAAACTTATTGAAGTAAGTCACCACGCAATTGGATGCGTTAATATTTTTACTTTTAATAATAAAATGTCAAAGGCATATAAGCTTTTTAAAAAGAAAAAAATTGAAATTGTTGAGTTTGAAAAACTAAGCGAAAACGATTTTAAAAAATGGGTTGTGAAAAAATTTAATGAATACGGCAAAAAAATATCCAATCAGTCTCTTGATTTTTTTATCAATTATTCAATGTACAATGATAGAAATCAAACAATAAGTCTTTATCAAATGGAGAATGAGATTAAAAAAATTACATCATTGCCATATGAGTTTATAGAGATAGAACATTTAAAAGAAATCATGGTAATGCCGTTAGAAATGAATATTTTTGCGTTGACAGATTATCTTGTAGAAGGAAATATTCAAATGAGTATGCAAAAGTTGGATGAATTAATGAAAAAAGGTCATAATTCTTATGAAATTCTACCACTTATGACTAAACAATATCACAATATGCTGTTGGCAAAAATACTTCATCTAAAAGGGCATCCTCTTGATAGCATTCAAGAAATTCTTGCTTTTAAATCTTCATATCCGGTTAAATTAATATTGAAGAGAACTTCGAAAATGAGTCGCGGTTATTTGATGGAGGCGTTGGGGAAGTGCATTGATTATGAAATCATTTCCAAAAGTGAAGGGGTAAATAAAAGGGCACATGTGGAGAGTTTGTTTATAAATTTGACAATGAGCAAATAAAAAAGCGTACCTATTTTGATAAGGTACGCACTGTTTTTTATATCTTGACGGTGAATATAAAAAATGTTGTTGAACTATTATGCCATTTTGTTTAATTTTTTTGATAATCTTGAAACTTTTCTAGATGCAGCATTTTTATGTATTGTATTGTCTTTAGCAGTTTGCATCAAAGTTTTTTCTGCAAGTTTAAATCTATTCTCCGCTAATGTCTTATCACCTGAATCAACAGCTTCATTAAACTTTTTAATAACAGTTTTTAATTCTGATTTACGAGACTTGTTAATAGCAGTTTTTTTAGCGATAACTTTAATTCTCTTTTCAGCAGATTTAATGTTAGCCATTATATTCACCTCCTCAATTCCTAATCAACAAATCGATTTTATCACTTTTATAAATAAAAATCAATATTAAATTACTTTTATTAAAGATATTATTCTGTTATAATTTATTAGAATTCACGGAAAAAGGGTGAAAATTATGGATAAGAGACAAAATAGAATCAGAAATTTTTCAATAATAGCACATATTGACCATGGGAAGAGTACTTTAGCTGACCGTTTAATTGAAGAAACGGGAATGCTGACTGATCGTGAAATGAAGGATCAAATACTTGACAATATGGATTTAGAAAGAGAACGTGGTATTACGATTAAACTTCAAACGACTCAATTGCTTTATAATGCAGCTGATGGTGTGGAGTATATTTTGAATTTAATAGATACACCAGGGCACGTCGATTTCACATATGAGGTTTCTCGCTCGCTGGCTGCCTGTGAAGGAGCTGTGCTTGTCGTTGATGCAACACAAGGTGTAGAGGCACAAACCTTGGCTAATGTCTATTTGGCTGACACACAGGGACTTGAGATTATACCTGTATTGAATAAAATTGATTTACCAAGTGCGAGACCAGATGAAATCAAGCATGAAATTGAAGAGACAATAGGGATAATAGCTGATGATGCACCAATGATAAGCGCAAAAGAGGGCCTCAACATCGGTGCGGTACTAGAGAGAATTGTGGAGAGAGTACCAGCACCATCAGGTGATCGAGATAAACCTTTAAAAGTTTTGATTTTTGACTCTTTTTATGATTCCTATAAAGGTGCTGTCGCTTTAGTCAGAGTGTTTGATGGGACAATTAAAAAAGGCGATAAAATTAAAATGATGGCTGCTAATAAAAATTTCGAGGTTTCAGAAGTAGGACTTTTTTCTCCAATGATGATTCCAACGAAAGAATTATCTGCTGGAGATGTAGGGTATGTAACTGCCAGTATAAAAAATGTAAAAGACTGCCGAGTAGGAGATACTATTACAAATGCACAAAATCCGACAGCAGTGGCTTTTCCAGGCTACAAAAAAGCAACACCAATGGTTTATTGTGGTATTTATCCTGCTGAAGGTGAACATTATGATGATATCAGAGATGCTCTTGAGAAACTTCAACTCAATGATGCGGCACTTTCCTTCGAACCAGAAACATCAGTTGCTTTAGGATTTGGCTTTAGATGTGGTTTTTTGGGACTGCTGCATTTAGAAATTATTCAAGAAAGGCTTGATCGAGAATACGATTTGGACTTGATTGCAACTTCACCTAGTGTTATTTATAGAGTGACTAAAACAGATGGCTCAGTTTTGATGGTTCAAAATCCAACAAATTTGCCAGAAAAAACACAAATAGATATTATCGAAGAACCTATTGTTAAAGCAGATATTATTGTTCCGAGTGAATATGTTGGCAATATAATGGAACTTTGTCAATATAGACGTGGCATTATGGATCACATGAGGTATATAGATGAGAAACGTGTAATACTGACATATGATATGCCACTTAATGAAGTTATCTACGATTTTTTTGATGCATTAAAATCAAAAACAAGAGGATATGGATCTCTTGATTATGAATTTAAAGAATACAGGGTGTCGGATTTAGTTAGATTGGACGTATTAATCAATAAAGAGGTTATTGACGCTTTTAGCATGATTGTTCATGAGAGTAAAGCTGTATCAAGAGGTAAACAGGTTTGTGACAGGCTTAAAGACGCAATTCCAAGACAGATGTTTTTGATTCCGATTCAAGCATCGATAGGAAATAAAGTTATCGCTCGTGAAAACATCAAGGCAATGAGAAAAGATGTATTGGCTAAGTGCTATGGAGGCGATATAAGTCGTAAGAAAAAATTGCTTGAAAAACAAAAAGAAGGCAAAAAGAAAATGCGTCAATTTGGAAATGTTGAAGTTCCTCAATCTGCGTTCTTATCTGTTCTCAAATTTGATGACAGCAAGTAGTGCGTTATGAGAGGGTTATATATTCATATTCCATTTTGCAAACAAAAATGCCATTATTGCCATTTTGTTTCTAAAACAGATCTCTCACTGATAGATAGCTATACAGATGCTCTAGTTGAAGAATTGAAAAGTTATAGAAGCTATATGAATAGCATTGTAACTTTATATATTGGTGGAGGAACACCAAGTCTATTAAGTTGCAGTCAATTAGAAAAAATTGTAAATCAGATTGATTTTGAAAAGATTGAGGAATTTACAATTGAAGTGAATCCTGAATCGGTGACTGAAGAAAAACTGATGTGCTATAGAAAGCTAGGAGTCAACAGGATAAGTATGGGCGTTCAAACAACTGATGATAAGCAATTGAAATTGATTGGTCGATTGCATAACTATTCTGATGTTGTAGAAAAATTCAAATTAATTAGAAAAATGGGTTTTGACAATGTCAATCTTGATTTGATTTATGGATTGCCTGAACAGAGTGAGCAAAGTCTACAACTTGATATAGACCGAATCATGGATTTGTCACCCGAACACATATCAACATACAGTTTGATGTATGAAGAAGGAACTTTTTTAGATAGTTTAAGAATAGATGGAATTGTAAAAGCGGCAACAGATGAAATTGATAGAAAGTTTTTTCAATTGATTCAAAAACAGCTAGAAATAAAAAATTATAAACGATATGAAATTTCAAATTTCTCTAAAAAAGGTTTTGAATCAAATCATAATCTACTTTATTGGAGTGCAAAAGAATATATTGGCGCAGGTGTGTCAGCCCATGGATATCTTGAACGATATAGATATGAGAATGAATCAGATATACAAACATATATTCAGAGAATGTCAGAAGGAAAAAGTGCAGTTGTTTATAGAGAATTTATTGATGATAAGGAAGAAATTTTTGAATATATCATGCTTAATTTGAGAAAATCTGATGGATTTGCTATATCAGAATTCAACAATAAATTCAATTTAGATTTCTATGTTGAATATTATAATGAAATTGATTATTTAGTGAGCAATAATGCAGTATCGATAGAAAATGGCAGGATTTTTTTAACAAATTATGGATTTGATGTATCAAATTCAGTTTATGGAAAGTTTTTAAGATGAATATAAAAATTCATCTTTTTTTTATAAATAATATTGACAAAAGTTTGCGTAAGGATTATATTATTCATAGAGTTAGCACTCACAAACTCGGAGTGCTAACAAAGAGGTGGACAATATGCTGAATACAAGACAATTGCAAATACTAAAATTGATTATTGATGATTTTATTGACTCTGGATTGCCAGTAGGTTCGAGGACGATTTCAAAAAAATCATCATTAGGCATCAGTTCTGCAACTGTTAGAAATGAAATGGCTGATTTGGAAGAGCTGGGGTATTTGTATCAACCACACACTTCAGCAGGAAGAATTCCATCAGATTTAGGCTACAGACTTTATGTAGAAAATCTATTAGATGATCGATTGATAAATTCTGAGTCAAGAATATTAATTAGAAGTTTATTGGTAAGTGGTAAAATAAGTGCTGGAGAGGTAATAGAAAAAGCGGTGCATTTATTGACACAACTGACGGGCCTTACAGTAGTAAGTTCTTTTCCTGGATTTAGAAAAAGAACGTTGAACAATTTAAAATTGATTAAAATCAGTGATGCGAAGGTGCTTCTTATTTTGGTATCTGATAATGAGATCGTTAAGAATATTACACTTCCATTTTCGGGGACAAGTCAAGATATTCTAGATTTGATATCAAACTCACTATTGAGTACTTTAAAGGGATCTACAATTGAAGATATTGATGTGAAGAAGATTAGTCGATTGAAATATGATTTACGCCAATTTGAAAGCGTCATTGATTATCTTGTACCGATTTTGAGAGATTCTTTGAAAAACATCGAAGAAATTGAGTATCATGTTGAAGGTGTTGAAAACATATTATCAATTCCTGAATTTTCAGATTCTGAAAAAGTTAGGAAAATATATAAATTGTTTGAAGACAAAACGATTTTTAAAGTGCTCTTCAACAACATTGAAGATGAGGGTATCTATATAAAAATCGGTGATGAAAATGAGTTGCTTGAACTGAATGAATGTAGTGTTATTACAACTGCATATCGTTATAAAAATAATGAATTAGGTAAAATAGCAGTCATTGGATCAAAAAGAATGGATTATAGAGGGATAATATCTGTTGTGGAATACACTAAAAATACACTTACAGATATTTTCTCTGGTATATATCTGTAATTGAAAGGTGGAGAATATGGAAGATCAAAAAAACATCAACGAAGAAGTGCTAGAAGATCAAGATGAGAAATTCATGGCTGAAGATGAAAATGCAAAAGAGGATATACTAAAAGATGAAGTTGATTTTAAAATCCAGTTCAATGATTTGAATGATAAATTTCTGCGACTCAATGCTGAATTTATGAATTACAAAAAAAGAACTGAAAAAGAAAAAAGTGATATTTACAAATATGCAAATGAAAAAATATTTGTTGAACTTTTACCGGTAATTGATAATATGGAGCGTGCTTTATCATCAATAGAAGGTGCGGAAGATCATAAATCAGTTATTGAAGGGGTAAATCTTATTAAAAAAAGTTTTGATGAATTTTTGAAAAAGAACGGTATTGAAATAATTCCGGCAAAGGGAGAAAAATTCGACCCCAATTATCATCATGCAGTCATGACTGAGGAAAATGAAGAAGTTGAAGATGATACTGTCATTGACGAGTTTCAATCAGGTTATAAATTAAATAATAAAGTGATACGCCATTCAATGGTAAAAGTATCAAAGAAGAGTGAATAGGAGGATTATATAATGGGAAAAATAATAGGTATTGATTTAGGAACAACAAATTCATGTGTTGCAGTATTAGAAGGTGGAGAACCAGTTATCATTCCAAATGCGGAGGGAAATAGAACGACACCATCCATCGTAGCATTTACTAAAAGTGGTGAAAGGCTAGTTGGAGAAACTGCTAAAAGACAAGCAATCACAAACCCGGAACGCACAATTTTATCTATTAAAAGACATATGGGAACAGACGAAATAATTGAGATAGATGGAATAAAGCATTCACCGCAAGATATATCAGCGATGATTTTAGGGAAATTAAAGGCAGATGCTGAAAGTTATTTGGGAGAAAAAGTAACTGAAGCAGTTATTACAGTACCAGCATATTTTACTGATGCACAAAGACAAGCTACAAAAGATGCTGGAAGAATTGCAGGACTTGATGTAAAAAGAATTATCAATGAGCCAACTGCAGCATCATTGTCTTATGGACTTGATAAAGCTGATCATTCTCATAAAATATTAGTATTTGACTTAGGTGGCGGTACTTTCGACGTGTCAATTCTTGAAATAGGTGATGGTGTATTTGAAGTTCTTGCTACAAATGGAAACAATCATCTGGGAGGAGACGATTTTGATGAAGTCGTTATGAACTGGTTGGCTGATAATTTTAAAAATGAGTATGGGATAGATTTGAGAAAAGATAAAATGTCGCTTCAAAGATTGAAAGAAGCAGCAGAAAAAGCTAAAAAAGAATTATCTACAACACAATCTACTAATATTAACTTGCCTTTCATTACAGCGAATGAAAATGGACCTTTACATTTGAATGCAGATCTTACAAGAGCTAAATTTGAACAACTGGTAGATCACCTAATTAAGAAAACGTTAGATCCAGCGCGTTTGGCTATTAAAGATGCTAATATTAAAAATGGAGAAATAAGTGAAGTCATTTTAGTTGGTGGGTCAACAAGAATTCCAGCTGTTCAAGAAGCGATAAAAAAACTAATTGATAAAGATCCTCATAAAGGCGTTAACCCAGATGAATGTGTTGCAATTGGAGCTGCTATTCAAGCGGGTGTTTTATCTGGAGAAGTCAATGATGTGTTATTGCTTGATGTAACTCCTCTATCTTTGGGAATTGAGACTTTAGGAAGTGTATTTACAAAATTGATTGAGAGAAATACAACAATTCCATCTAAGAAAAGTCAAATTTTCTCAACTGCGGCAGATAATCAAACAGCTGTTGATATCCATGTTCTTCAAGGTGAAAGACCGATGGTAAGTGGTAATACAACTTTAGGAAGATTTCAGCTAGATGGTATTCCTCCTGCTAGAAGAGGTATTCCTCAAATCGAAGTTACATTTGATATTGATGCAAACGGAATTGTGCATGTAAGTGCAAAAGATTTAGGAACTGGTAAAGAGCAAAGCATTAAAATCACTGCTTCAACTAACTTAAGTGAAGAAGAAATAAAAAGAAAAGTAAAAGAAGCAGAAGAGTTTGCAGATGAAGATTTGAGAATTAAAGAATTGGCAGAAACTAAAAATAAAGCGGATTCATTGATTTATGAAACTGAAAAAACGCTTACTGAACTTGGCGAAGAGGTTACACCTGAAGAGAAGAAAAATGTTGAAGAAAAAATTTCTGAATTGAAAAAAGCAATGGAAAATGAAGATGTTGAAGGAATGAAAAAAGCGACTGAAGACTTAACAAATGCATTCCATCCGATTGCTGAAAAATTATACAAAAAGACAGCAGCCCAAGAAGGAGCAGCTGATCAAACTGCTGATTCAGGAAATGACGATGTGGTTGATGCTGACTACGAAGTTGTTGATGAAGAATAATTGGGAAAAAGGCACCTTTATTGGTGCCGTTTCCTGTGAGAAAGGCGGTTTAAAATGAGCAAAAGAGATTATTATGAAATCTTGGGCGTCGATAAAAATGCTGATGAGGCGACGATTAAAAAAGCTTATAGAAAACTTGCGATGAAGCATCATCCTGATAAAAACCCTGATGATAAAGAATCGGAAGCAAAATTTAAAGAAATAAATGAAGCTTATGAAATATTGAGTGATTCTGAAAAAAGACATTACTATGATCAATTTGGGCATGCCGGTGTAAATCAAAATGCAGGTGCTGGAGGTTTCGGCGGTGGTGGCTTTGGTTTTGAAGACATAATCAACGAAATGTTTGGTGGTGGTTTTGGAGGTGGTTTTGGAGGTGGATCCCGAACACGAAGAAATGGACCTAGCAAGGGTGCTGATGTCCGAGCGGATGTGACTATTTCCTTTGAAGAATCAGCTTTTGGAGTCAGTAAAGAAATTGAATATTTCCGTACTGAAGAATGTCCTACTTGCAATGGAACTGGTGCTGAACCTGGATCAAAAGTAAATACTTGTCATCAATGCAAGGGTTCTGGTGAAGTTAGATATGCACAAAGAACACTTTTTGGAGACAGTATCTCAGTAAAAGAATGTAATGTATGCAATGGAACCGGTGAAGTACCTGAGCATGCTTGCCATACTTGTAAAGGGAAAAAGAAAGTTAAGAAAAAAAGAAAAGTAGAAATAAAAATTCCTGCTGGAGTCGATCATGGGACTGTTTTAAATTTAAGAGGTGAAGGGGATATTGGTGCCAAAGGTGGTCCTCGGGGAGATGTTCACATAGTTATACGAGTGACTTCTCATAAAATTTTCAAACGTGATGGCAATGACATTTATCAAGAACTTCACATCAGTTTTACCCATGCGACACTTGGTGGAGAAGTGACAGTTCCGACACTTGATGGCAAAGTGAAATATCAAATTGAACCTGGTACTCAAAGTGGTACTGTATTCAGATTGAGAAGCAAAGGATTTCCTGTAATGGATAGTTATGGCAAAGGCGATATGTATGTCAAGCTTATCATTGATGTTCCAAGCAAATTGACGGATAAACAAAAAGAAGCCTTGAAGAAATATGCTAAGGAAATGGGAGAAACTATTACAGATAAAGGAAAAAATATTTTTGATAAAATGAAAGACGCATTTAATTGAGCTTACACATGTGTTAAATAATAAAAAGAAAAAGAACTGTCTCAAAAAAGAGATGGTTCTTTCCATTTTTTGTGATAAAAACTGATAATAATTCTTATTATTGAATTAAAACGAATATTTATGCTTAAAAATATTACAGAATTGATCAATAAAATTGAATAATCAAGCCAGTAATCAAAATTTAGTGTCAAAGTATAAATTTCTTTAAAATATATAAACCATTTTCCTGAAACAGAGAATCTGATTATTCCTTATTTTGAATATTTATACAATTTATAATAGTCTGAATTGTTTGACATTTTTTTTGAAAAGGTTTATAGTAAAATATATTATTCAAAAGTGTAATGATTACTTTAATAAGTAAATTTATTACATTTTGAAGCACAGCGAATGAGGGGGAAGGTAATGACAGAACAAAAGATATTAAAAGTAAAGAACTTAAGAACTCATTTTTTTACTGAAGCGGGAGTAGTAAAAGCTGTCGACGGTATTGGGTTTGAACTTGAAAAAGGTCATACTTTAGGGATCGTTGGAGAATCTGGTTCAGGAAAATCTATTACTGCAATGTCGATTATGAGATTAATTCCAGAACCTCCTGGAAAAATTATTGATGGAGAAATTATTTTTAAAGGAAATGATTTTGTTAAATATTCGCAGGATCAAATGCGGCAGATAAGAGGAAACGAGATTTCAATGATTTTTCAAGATCCTATGACTTCTCTTAATCCTGTTTTAAAAGTTGGCGAGCAAATTGCTGAAGCTGTCAGGCTGCATTTAGGACTCAATAAAAAAGATGCATGGGAAAAAGCGATTGAAATGCTTGATAAAGTCGGAATACCAGAACCGAAAATTCGAGCCAACAGTTATCCTCATGAATTCAGTGGTGGGATGCGTCAACGTGCGATGATTGCAATGGCACTTTCATGCAATCCTGAGCTTCTTATTGCTGATGAGCCAACTACGGCATTGGATGTAACGATACAAGCGCAAATTCTAGACTTGATGATTGATTTGAAAAATGAATTCAACACCGCTATAATCATGATTACACATGATCTAGGTGTTGTTGCAGAAGTTTGTGATGAAGTACTTGTAATGTATGCAGGACGTCCTGTCGAACATACTGATGTCAATACACTATTTGAAAATCCTAAGCATCCATATACTTGGGGACTGCTTAAATCAATTCCAAACATTGACGATGACAGAGATCGTTTGGATCCTATCCAAGGTTTGCCACCTGATTTGAGACATTTACCAGAAGGTTGCAGTTTTGCTCCTAGATGTGAACATGCAATGGATATTTGCTTTACTAAAAGACCTGAACTAAAGGAATTGGAAAAAGGACATTTAGTCGCTTGCAATTTATACTAGAAATGAGGGAAATTGAATGAGTGTACTTTTAGAAGTTAAGGACTTAAAAAAATACTTTCCGATAAAAAAGGGGTCTTTTTTTTCAAAACATATTGATTATGTAAAAGCTGTAGAAGATGTTTCGTTTATTTTGAATAAAGGAGAAACACTAGGAATTGTTGGTGAAAGTGGTTGTGGAAAATCTACAACAGGTAGATGTATTCTGAAATTGATAGAACCAACAGATGGGGAAGTGAAATTTGAAGGTCGTAACTTATCTGTTTTATCGAAAAATGAAATGAGAAGCGTTAGAAAAGATATGCAATTTATTTTTCAAGATCCATATGCATCATTGAATCCCAGATTGACTGTGGGTGAAACGATTATGGAACCAATGAAAAATTTTAATATTGGTGATAAAGAAAGCAGACAAAAGAGAGTGGAAGAACTGCTGGATGTCGTAGGACTCAGTCCATATCATGCTACTAGATATCCACATGAATTTAGCGGAGGACAGAGGCAAAGAGTCGGAATAGCGAGAGCACTTAGTGCTAATCCGAAACTTGTAGTATGTGACGAACCTGTTTCAGCGCTGGATGTATCTATTCAAGCACAAACGATAAATTTATTGAAAGATCTACAGCAAAAATACGATTTAACTATGATTTTTATTGCACATGATTTAAGTGTAGTTAAACATATAAGTGATAGAGTAGCAGTTATGTATTTAGGGTCAATTGTTGAAATATCAGACTACAAAGATTTATATGCACAACCGCTACATCCCTATACACAAGCTTTGCTGTCATCCATTCCTAAACCTAATCCAAAGGCGATCAAGGATAGAATCATATTAGAAGGGGATATACCAAGTCCAACAAATCCACCTTCTGGATGTAAATTTCACACTAGATGTCGTTATGTTACAGAAATTTGCAAAACAACAAAACCTGAATTGAGAAAGATCAATGATGGACACGAAGTGGCGTGTCACCATGTAACTGATTAAAAGAAACTTTTGTCAAAAGACATTTATGTCATATAATTAGACAAATAAGGACATCAAGTTTCTTTAAATAAAAAAGGGGGAAATTTAAAATGAAGAACAAGTATTTAGTTTTAGTTCTTGTGTTGGCTTTATTGGCAACATTTGCATTTACAGGATGTGCTTCTAAAGAAACAGAAGTTACAGAACCTGAAGTTACTGAACCTGTAGCTACAGAACCTGAAGTGCCGGCAGAAAAAGTACTTATTTTTGCAAGAAGCGGTGATAGTGTAAGTTTAGATCCATCAAATGCAACTGATGGAGAATCTTTCTATGTTGCAAGAAGTGTTTTGGATACATTAGTAGACTATGAAGTTGACAATACTAATATCATTCCTGCATTGGCAACTAGTTGGGGAACTATCAATGAAGAAGGTACTATTTGGGAATTCAAATTGCGTGAAGGCGTCAAATTCCATGACGGTACTGATTTCAATGCTGAAGCAGTAAAATTCAATTTTGAACGTTGGATGTTTGAAGACAACGCATACAGATATCCAGGTGAAAACTTTGAATACTGGGGTTACATGTTTGGTGGTTACCCTGGAATCGTCAAGGAAGTAAGAGTTGTTGACGATTACACTGTTCAAATTGAATTGTTTACACCATCTGCACCATTTTTAAGTAATTTGGCAATGCCTAGTTTTGCAATCATGAGCCCGGCTGCTTTTGAGCAGTATGGAGCTGATATCTTTAAAAATCCAGTTGGAACTGGACCTTTTCAATTTGTTGAATGGATTAAAGACGACAAGATTGTTTTAGAAAAAAATGAAAATTATTGGGGAGAAGGACCACTTCTTGACAAATTGATTTTCAGAACTATTCCAGATAACTCTGCAAGATTATTAGAGCTTCAAGCTGGAACAATTGACATGATGATTGGTTTAAGTCCTGATGATGCTCAAATCGTTGCAGACGATCCTAATTTGGATCTATACTTGAGACCATCAATGAATGTCGGTTACCTAGCTATGAATGAACTAAAGGCACCTTTTGATGATGTTAGAGTACGTCAAGCATTAAACTATGCAGTGGACAAACAAAGTATCATCGATGCATTCTATGCTGGTTTAGCTGAACCTGCAAAAAATCCATTACCTCCATCATTATGGGGATATAATGACAATGTAGAAGCTTATGAATATAATCCTGAGAAAGCTAAAGAATTATTAGCTGAAGCTGGTTTCCCAGATGGATTTGAAACAACTTTATGGGCTATGCCAGTGGCAAGACCATATATGCCTCAACCAAAAGAAATTGCGACTGCATTACAGCAACAATTTGCGGCTGTTGGTGTTCAAGCTGAAATCGTTACAATGGATTGGGCTACTTATCTTGAAAAAGGACAAAATGGCGAGCATGACACATACTTGTTAGGATGGACTGGCGATAATGGAGATCCTGATAATTTTATATATGTTCTATTGGATCAAGATAATGCAAATATAGGATCTGCAGGTAATGTGGCATTCTATAAAAATCAAGAAGTCCATGACCTTTTAATTGCTGCTCAAATTGAATCTGATCAAGAAAAGAGAGCAGAACTTTATGAAAAAGCACAACTTATCATTCATAATGATGCACCTTGGGTTCCATTAGTGCATTCAACTCCACCAATTGCAGCAAGAACTGCAGTCAAGAATTATGTTCCTCACCCAACAGGTGGCGAGTCTACTTTCTGGCAAGTGGATATAGAGAATTAGATTTAAATTAAATAATAGGGAGCTGAGAATGCTCCCTATTATTTAAATTTGATGAAAGGGAGAATCAACTATGGGCAATGCAATCATAAAAAGAATCCTATTGGTATTACCTGTTTTAATCGGAGTTAGTATTTTAGCCTTTTCAATTCTTCATTTTATACCTGGAGATCCTGCTCGAGTAATCTTAGGTGAAAGAGCAACAGCTCAAGCTGTTATTGAACTACAGGAAAAATTAGGATTAAATGAACCGTTGATCATTCAGTATTTCAGTTTTATGAAAAATATCATTAATGGCGATTTAGGAACATCAATCATAACAAATGAATCAGTAACAACGGAATTATTTACCGCATTTGCGGCAACATTAGAACTGACAATCTTTTCAATGATTATTGCAATTGTTGTCGGGATAGCAGCTGGAACATTAGCTGCAGTAAAACAATATTCAATTTTTGATAATGTAAGTATGGTAGGGGCGCTTGTCGGTGTTTCCATGCCTATATTTTGGCTAGGATTATTAATGATTTGGTTATTCTCATATAAACTTGGAATATTACCCGCCTCGGGAAGATTAGCCGTGAGCTTTGATGTTCCGAGAATTACCAATTTCATTTTAATAGATACGTTGATGGCAGGAAATTTTGCTGCCTTTAAAGATGGAATCTTGCATTTGCTTATGCCTGGTTTTGCTCTAGCGACCATTCCGATGGCAATCATTGCGAGAATGACACGTTCAAGTATGCTTGAGGTGATGCGCCAAGATTATATCAGAACGGCTAGAGCCAAGGGATTATCCGAAAAAGTAATTATATTTAAGCATGCAATAAAAAATGCGTTTTTACCAATCATTACTGTCATTGGACTTCAAATCGGGCTATTGCTTGGTGGGGCAGTTATGACAGAAACTGTTTTTTCTCTTCCTGGATTAGGAAGAAAGATGTATTTATCAATCATGGCCAGAGATTATCCCATGGTGCAAGGAGGTATCCTTGTAATTGCATTTTTCTTTGTTCTTGTCAATTTAATTGTGGATATCACTTATATGTTTATTGATCCACGAATTTCATTAGATTAATTGAAGGGAGAGAATGATGATGAAAAAAAAGAACTTAGCAGAAGGAAACAATGAAGTAACAGGTCTCTGGGCGAATGTATTCAAGCGTTTGAAAAAAAGTAAAACGTCCATGTTTGGGCTTTTAATCGTGATAATTCTTTTATTTACCGCTGTTTTTGCACCTTTGATGGCTCCGCATGACCCAATTGTTGGACAGTTGGCATTAAGACATAATGAACCTTCAATGGAGTATATAATGGGAACTGATTCACAAGGTAGAGATGTATTCAGCAGAATTTTATATGGTGCAAGAATTTCAGTTGAAATCGGAATTATTTCAGTTGGAATTGCACTAATATTAGGAACAGCCATGGGCGTTGTTTCGGGATATTATGGAGGTAAAGTCGATACAATCGTGATGAGATTTGTCGATATTATGTTGGCTTTTCCGACGATACTTTTGGCACTTGCCATTGTAACTATTTTAGGACCTAGTCTTACCAATGCCATGATTGCAGTGGGAATAGTCAATATTCCCAGGTTCGCGAGAATTGTCAGATCATCAGTACTCTCTGTTAAAGAAAATGAATATATTGAGGCAGCCATCTCTATAGGTTGCACTGATTTTGAAATTATAACTCGACATATTTTACCTAATTGTCTTGCACCAATTCTTGTTCAGTCTACTTTGACTATAGGGACAGCTATACTGGAAGCAGCTGGTTTGAGTTTTCTTGGGCTTGGAGCACAACCTCCTATATCAGAATGGGGTTCAATGCTTGCTGATGCAAGAGGGTACATGAGACAAGCTCCATGGTCTGTCATGTATCCTGGTGTAGCTATTATGATTACTGTTTTAGGTTTCAATTTATTGGGTGATGGCTTAAGAGATGCCCTTGATCCAAGATTAAAAGAATAGTAAATGAAACTTCTGTTAATTGGCAGAAGTTTTTATTTTTTTTTATAGAAAAAATATTATTGAAAATAGTCTGAAATGGTATTTATCAATTAGGAGGAGATTTTAATGTTTAATTATTTGATTGGATTGACTCTTATACTCATTTTAGTGATTAGAGTCATATATTATAAAATTTTTCGGGATCGACCAAAAAGACCAATTGATTATTTTGCGTTATTTGTAATAGGTATCACTTGGATTGGAGCAGGTGTTCCACTGCTAATCAGTACAAACAATCCAGGATTTATTGGAATGGGTGTAGTTTTTACAATACTGGGATTAGCCAACAAGAATAAATGGAAAGAGAATAGAAGAAGATTTTCAGAGTTGGATGATATAGAAAAAAAATTTAAAATTTTTGTGATAATTGCATTATTTGTATTGCTCATCATCGGATTTTCAGTAAATATATTGTTGCGGTAAGGCGATACTTTATAAGTATTCGGTGCATTAGAAACTTTGGTGCTTATAATAAATTCGTGGCAACTGTAAAGTTGTCTTTTTTCTTGAAGAAAATTTAAGTATGGTTTATGCTATAATGAGAATAATCAGGAGGTGGTTTTATGGTTTGGTTTGAATTGAAAATATTCACATCACACGAGGCTGTTGAAGCGGTTTCAAATATGCTTTACCAATTTGACATTGATGGATTGGTAATTGAAGATCCGGATGATCCAGTTTTTAGCAGCACAGAAGATGGTGATTGGGACTATATAGATTATGATGAAGTGATGCCCAAAGAATCAAGAGCTGTGATAAAAGGCTATGTGAATAAAATTGATAATTATGAAGAGATGATAAATTATTTGACTCAAGAGATGATGAGAATTAAAGCTTCTGGATTGGATATAGGAAAGTTCAACATAGAAATTAATGAACTAGATGAGAAAGATTGGGCAAATGAATGGAAGAAGTATTACAAGCCATTTCTTGTTGGAAAGAGATTATTTATTGTTCCGTCATGGGAAAAAGTTCAAATTCCAGATGATAGAGTTTCGCTTCTTATGGATCCAAGTGGCGCGTTTGGTTCAGGGACCCATGAAACTACATTTACGTGCATGGAAGCTCTTGAGAAATTCATTGAGAAAGATCAATTGGTTTTTGATATCGGATGTGGCAGTGGGATTCTATCCATCGCAGCAGCTAAACTTGGAGCTAAGAAAGTGATAGGTGTTGATTTCTCAGAAGTTGCATGTGAAACAGCAATCGAAAATGCTAAAATGAACGGTGTGGATAATCAAGTTCAAATTATTCATGGTAACTTGACAGACGATATAACAGGGAAAGCAGACATTGTTGTCGCCAATATCATAGCCGATGTCATTATTGAAATAAGTGATTCTATTGGAGACTACATTGTTGATGACGGGTATTTCATTTCATCAGGAATTATTGATTTTAAATTTGAAGAAGTTATAAATGCTTTAGAAATAAATAACTTTGAAATTGTTGAAACAATTAACAAAGGTGAATGGTATACAATTGTATCAAAGAAGAGGTTATGATGAATAGATTTTTTGCTGATGAAAAAATAGATAATGGATTTATTGTTAAAGATCCTGATGAAGTGAAGCATATCAAGAAAGTGCTGCGGTTAAGAGTAAAAGACGAAGTTGAAATCGTTTATGATGAGAAAGAATATCTGTGTGAAATCGTGCATATGGATAATGTTGTTGAATTTGTAACTATTGCTTCATTAGATATAAAAAGAGAATCGGATATAAATATTACCCTTTTTCAGGGATTGCCGAAATCAGACAAGATGGACTTGATAATACAAAAGACAACGGAACTTGGTATTTACAGAATTGTTCCGGTGAATACATCGAGGACAATCATGAAGATCAATAAATCTGGAAAATTGGACCGTTGGGAAAAAATAGCCTATGCGGCAGCGAAACAATCAAAAAAAGTGAAAGTGCCTTTGATTGACGCTCCTGTTGATCTGAAAGATTTAAAGGAGAAGTATTTTGCTGAGTTGGATGTGTTGTTGGTCCCTTATGAAAATGAGGGAAAAAGCAAGTTGAAAGAAATATTGGATCAGTGCAGAGGCATGAAAAATATAGGTGTTTTCATTGGCCCAGAAGGTGGCATTGATGAAAAGGAAATCAAACAACTGTTTTCTGAAAAAACAAGAATAGTCAGTTTGGGAAATAGAATTCTGAGAACAGAAACAGCGGCTGTATTTTCAGTTGGAATAGTGCAATTTTATTTGGGAGATATAGGTGATTAAATGTCAAAAGTAGCTTTTCATACCTTGGGATGCAAAGTCAATCAGTACGAAACAGAAGCGATGATGGATCAATTTTCAAAAAAAGGTTATGAAATCGTGGATTTTAAGGAAAAATCAGATATATATATTGTGAACACTTGCACAGTCACACATTTGAGTGACCGCAAATCAAGACAAATAATCAGGAGATGCAAACGATTGAATCCTCAGGCGCTTGTTGTTGCAGCAGGATGTTATGCTCAGATCGCACCACTTGAGTTAAAGAAGATTGAAGATCTTGATCTGATCGTAGGAAATATCGATAAAAATAAAATGGTTGAATTGGTGGAAAATCATCCGACTGTTAAAAACAGACTCCAAGTGTATGATATATATACATTGAAGAAATATGAAGAAATGTCTGTTGATGATATTCATGATAAAGTGCGGGCTTTTATTAAGATACAAGATGGGTGTAATCAATATTGTTCATATTGCATTATTCCATATGCAAGGGGGAATATACGCTCCCGAGATAAAAAAAATATTATTGATGAAGTTTCATTATTGGCATCAAAAGGATACCAAGAAATAGTGCTGACGGGCATTCATATCGCCAGTTACGGCAAGGAAAAAAATGATATAGGTCTTTTTGAATTGATGGCTGAACTTCAACATATTCCGGGAGTTGAACGAATCAGAATCGGTTCTTTAGAACAAAATATCATTGGTGAAAATTTCAATGGCGCTGTTTCAGTTGTTCCTAAATTATGTCCACATTTTCATTTATCCTTGCAAAGCGGCTCTTCTTCAGTATTGAGAAGAATGAATAGAAAATATGATGCTGATGAATATTTTGAGAAAGTAAAAATAATAAGAAATTATTTTCCAGATGCCAGTATCACAACGGATATAATTGTGGGTTTTCCCGGTGAGACAGATGAAGAATTCAATGAAACGCTATCATTTGTAAAAAAAGTTCAATTTAGTGATGTTCATGTCTTTAAATATTCAAAAAGAAAAGGCACAAAAGCAGCTGAGATGGATGGGCAAGTAGATGAAGAAATAAAAAACACAAGAAGTGAAATACTGATTGCAGAGACAAGAAAATCGAGACACAGTTATTTCAACAAATTCATCGGTAAAGAAGTCGATGTACTATTTGAGTCTCATGATAAAGGCAAATGGTGGGGTCATACGGTTGAATATATCAAAGTTGAAATTGATTACACAGGTGAAATGGATTTAACTAATAAAATAATATCAGTTTATTTGATTGATTTGAGTGATAACTTTATGATTGGTAAGTTAAGGGGGTAATAAATATGAATGACTGTTTATTTTGTAAAATTATCAGTGGTGAGATTCCATCTAAATTTGTTTATGAGGACGATTTAATGGTTGCATTTAATGATATTAATCCTCAAGCACCTATACATCTTTTATTTGTTCCTAAAAAACATATTGAATCTTTGGATACTGCAGATGAAAATGATTTTGAAATTCTTAAAAAAATGCTTAAATCTATAAAGAAATACGCGCAAAATGAAGGGTTTTCAGAGGATGGATACAGAATAGTGATCAATGTAAATAAAATGGGTGGACAAGAAGTTTACCATATTCATTTTCATCTCGTGGCAGGTCGACAAATGCAGTGGCCTCCAGGTTAAAAAACATTGATTTTTTTATTGAACTATATTATAATGATTTAGTATTCTGTTGGATTCCTCTGTAAATTAGTCAGAATGCAAGTTTAAATCGGAGGGAGGGAATATGGATGTCAGGGATTAAGTTAAAGCCTAATGAGTCTATAGATAGTGCTTTGAAGAGATTTAAAAGAGAAACTTCTCGTTCTGGTATTATGGCCGAAATCAAGAAAAGAAAGCATTACGAAAAACCTAGCGTTAAAAAGAAGTTGAAATCAGAAGCTGCTAGGAAAAAGAATAAGAAAAAATCTTTCTAAGGAGATGTTTTTCGAGTGTTGATTAAAGAGCTATTGATGCAGGACTTAAAAGCAGCTATGAGAGATAAAGATGTAGTGAAAAAATCAACTGTAATAATGTTGAGAGCTGCGATTAAGCAAGTAGAAGTTGATACAAGAGTCGAACTAGCAGACCAAGATGTAATTGAAATAATTCAGAAGCAGATTAAACAAAAAAAAGCTGCATTAGAAGAATTTATGAAAGCTTCGAGAGAAGATCTCATTAATGAGACGGAGGCTGAAATCGCAATTCTAATGGACTATTTGCCAGAGCAATTAACTGTTGAAGAATTACGAAAGCTTGTGTCTGAAACAATAAAAGAAGTAGGTGCTGTTTCAATGAAGGATATGGGGAGCGTAATGGCTGCCATGAAAGACAAGACTTCTGGAAGAGCAGATGGTAAAACATTATCAACAATTATCAAAGAGTGTTTAAGCAATTAAAAAAGGAAGCTGCCAAAATGGCAGCTTTTTCTATTTTACTTGCCATAATTATGATAAAATTAAAGGATAATTGAGGTGTTGATATGGAGAGAAAATTAAAAGTAGAAAGCAATGAAATTCTACGTGAGTTATTTGGGGATTTTGATGAAAATATAAAAATAATTGAATCACGTCTTGCAGTGCAAATTTTCTCATCATTGGATGAAATAATTATAAAGGGTGAAGGCGAAAATGTCGATAAAGCAGTTCGACTTCTAGACATAATGATTAGCGAAATAATAAAAGGGCATAATATAGATTACCACAAATTGGAAAACGGACTTAATCTTATAGAAAACAATCAATATGAAGAATTCGAAAAAATAAACAGTGAAATTATAGTTGCAACTTCAAATGGAAAATTCATAAAACCTAAAACACAGGGTCAATACAAATATTATAAAGCAATAGAAAATAATGTTGTCACCTTCGGAATAGGCCCAGCGGGTACGGGTAAAACATATCTTGCAGTTGCAATGGCAATAAGGGCATTTAAAAATAGAGAAGTAAAGCGCATTATTCTCACAAGACCAGCGATAGAAGCAGGTGAGAGACTTGGTTTTCTACCTGGAGACATGGAAATGAAGGTCGATCCATATTTACGGCCATTATATGATGCGTTGTTTGATATTTTGGGAGTTGAAACTTATAATAAGCTGAAGGAAAGAGGGCTTATTGAAGTAGCGCCTCTGGCATACATGAGAGGTAGAACTCTTGATAACAGTTTTATTATTCTAGATGAAGCTCAAAATACAACAAAGGAGCAAATGAAAATGTTCATTACACGTTTTGGATTTGGTTCTAAAGTTGTCATTAATGGAGATATAACTCAAATTGATTTGCCTTATGGTAAACCTTCTGGACTTTTGCATGCTTCAAAAGTATTAAGAGATATTTCAGAGATAAAATTTATTTATTTAAGTGAGAAAGATGTTGTTAGACACTCTCTTGTAAAAAAAATAATTTTGAATTATGAGAAATATGAACGTCAAAATAATAAATAATGGGAGAGTATAATGGATATATTTATTGGAAATGAACAGGACAAACTTGAAATAAGCAATGCAATCGAAAAATATATTATAGATGCAATTGAGAAAATATTAGCTATTGAAAAAATTGAAAATGAAGGTGAAATTTCAGTTATTATAGTAGACAATGACAGAATAAAAGAACTCAATTATGAACATCGACAAAAGGATGAAGCAACTGATGTTTTATCATTTCCGCAGTATGAAAATTTAATTGATAATTTAAAAAAAATCGAATATCTGGTTATGGGAGATATTGTAATTTCAGCTGAAAAAGTACTTGAACAAGCTAAAGAATTTGGACATTCTATAGAAAGAGAATTTACGTATCTAGTCGTGCACAGCATGTATCATTTATTAGGATTTGATCATTTGGATGAAGAAGAAAAAAAAGAAATGAGAGCTAAAGAAAAATTTGCTCTTGAAAAATTACAAATATTTAGGGGATAAAAAAGCTATGAAAAAAAAACTTTTAGTTATGTCGATATTCTTGCTTATTTTGTCTGGATGTTCAAAAATGAATAACGATTTAGAAGATAATAAAATTGATTCGGAGCCAAATGTTATCATAGTCAATTATACTCAGTTTTTCATGACTGATCTATTATTTGAAAAAAAATTAAAGATGAAAACTATAATCGAACAGAGAAATCAGTTGCAAGTCATGAATATGTTCGATGAAAGCAGACCTTTTGCTATAATGATTGACAATCAATTTTCAGCACGGCCACAAGCTGGCCTGTCTGAAGCTAAAATCATTTATGAAATTTTAGCGGAAGGTTCCATAACGCGATATATGTTAATTACAGATCAAACGATTAAAGGTGATATTGGACCTGTTAGAAGCGCGCGTCCATATTTTTTATCTTTTGCAATGGAGTATGATAGCTTGTATGTTCATGCAGGCGGATCTGTTGATGCACTTGGATTGATAAAATCATTTAAAGTGAATGATTTAGATGGGTTAAAAGCTGGTAATGATATTTTCTGGAGAGTCAATCAAAAAAAAATACCGCATAATTTATACACATCAGCAAATGCACTTTTAAAAGATGTGGATCGATTAAAATATAAGACTGAAAGTGATGATTTTTCGGAATTAAAAATATATAATAAATTTGTAGACTTGAATAGTCAAATTGAGGTCAAAGGATTTCAGATAATATATAAAACCCCATCTGCCAATGACCTAAATGGTTATGTCGTAAGTTATAGATATAATGAATTAAAACATATTTATGAGAGACTTATAAATAATGTAGTACAACAAGATGAAGAAAGTGATAAAAGCATTGAAGTTGGAAATATTATTATCCAAAAAATCAAGCATCATATCATCGACAGCGAAGGAAGAAGAAATTTAGACATGATAGGCACTGGTGTAGGTTATTATATAAGCAATGGAAAAATGACAGATATGCGATGGGAAAAAAATAGTTTTAATGAAGCAACGCATTATTTTGTAGATGATGTTGAAATTATTTACAATCCTGGGAAAATAGTCATTCAAGTGGTTGACAATTTAAATCAATTTGAATTAATAGAGGAGTGAAAACATGAGTAAAAATACTAATGATGAAATTAATAAAAGATTAATGAAAGAAGCTGAAAAAGCAAGATTGAATGCATATGTTCCATATTCACATTTTTCTGTGGGTGCTGCTTTAATGACAGAGTCGGGTGAAATATATACAGGATGTAACATTGAATCTGCTTCTTTTGGTGCAACGAATTGTGCAGAGAGAACAGCAATATTCAAAGCTGTATCGGAAGGACATAGAAATATAAAAAAAATTGCAATAATTAGCAACTTAAATGAGACATATCCTTGTGGCATATGCCGTCAGGTTATTGCTGAGTTTGGATTGGATGCAGAAATAATTATAGGAAATGAAGATAACTTCAAAATACTTACTATGGATGAAATATTGCCACACTCATTTACTAAAAAAGATTTAGATAAATCGGAAAAGGTGGAATTATGAATTTTAAATCAGGATTTGTTACAATAGTAGGTCGCCCAAATGTAGGTAAATCTACTTTATTGAATTATATTATTGGCGAAAAAATTGCCATAACTACTGATAAACCACAAACAACTCGAAATAGAATTCAAGCTGTTTATAATGATGAATCAACACAGATAATTTTTTTGGATACACCTGGCATTCATAAACCTAAGCATCTTTTAGGAGAATACATGGTAAAAACAGCAACAAATACTTTTGGTGATGTTGATTTGATTCTTTTTTTAATTGATGTTGCTTCAGGTTTTGGTAAAGGAGATCAATTTATTATTGATCAACTAAAAAATGTAAAAACTAAAAAATTTCTAATACTCAATAAAATGGATTTAATTACACCAGATGAATTCATAAGATTGCAAGGTATGCTTAAGGATTTAGACATATTCGATGATGTCATAGCCATTAGTGCAATGAATGGAAAAAATGTAGAGTTGCTTATGGAAAAAATTAAGGAGCAAATGGAAGTAGGTCCCATGTATTTTCCTGGCGGCATGATTAGTGATCAACCAGAGAAAGTTATTGTAGCTGAAATTATCCGCGAGAAAATTCTAATGTACCTTGAACAAGAAATTCCACATGGTATTGCAGTAGAAATAGAAAAATTTGCACCTCGTGGAGATCAAGACATCTATGATATTTCAGCTGTAATAATAACAGAGAAAAAGTCGCATAAAGGAATTATTATAGGTAAAAACGGAAGAAAATTAAAAGGTATAGGCAAAGCAGCAAGAGTTGATATTGAAAAATTTTTAGGTACGAAAGTGTATCTTGAACTATGGGTTAAAATTAAAGAAGGGTGGAGAGATAGTGACTTTCAACTAAAGAATTACGGATACAAAGAATAGCGGGGTGAACTATGGATAAAAAATATGAAGATATGTTGATTGAAGAAGCAGAATTATTGCTAAAATACTTGAAGGAAAAAAATGCAATTAGAATATCTGAAATTATTGAGAGTCTGCATGTTGTGGATGTAGCGGAAATTTTATTACAGCTTGAAGAAAGTGAAAGAGAAGAGTTATTTAAATACCTTTCTTGGGAAATAGCATCAGAAGTGTTGCAGGAAGTTGATTCTGAAACGTTTAATTCTCTAATAAAACTCTTTTCAAACGAACAACAAAGTGCCATTTTAGATAATATGGCAGATGATGACATAGTAGATTTACTAGGTGATTTGTCAGAAATTAACCGGGATGAAATTATTAGCCTTCTTGACTTAGAATCGGCAGAAGATGTCAAAGAATTATTGATATACGATGAAGATACCGCCGGCGGTATTATGACAAAAGATTTTATTGCACTGAGTAAAGACATTACTATTTATAATGCAATAGAACTTTTAAGAGAGACAGCTCCAACAGCCGAAACAATCTATTATGTATTTGTTGTTGATCAAGAAGAAAAATTAGTCGGTGTTATTTCACTTAGAGAATTGATTGTTGCAAAGCCTAATAAACTAGTTGAAGATGTGATGAGTGACAAGGTTATCTATGTGAATGTTTTTGATGATCAGGAAGAAGTAGCAAAGATTGTATCTAAATACGATTTATTGGCTGTTCCAGTTGTAGATTATGAAATGAAAATGATAGGTTTAATCACAGTTGACGATATTATAGATGTACTTGAAGAAGAGGCTACTGAAGATATCTTAAAATTTGCTGGTGCCAATGAACCTGAATACTATGAAGAGAATGACTTTAGTGATCGTATTTTTAAATCTGTTAAAGCCAGATTGCCGTGGCTGATTATTACAATATTTGGTGGCTTGTTATCTGCCCAAATTATAAAAAGTTATCAATTTGTTTTGGATGCAAACACAACAGTTGCCTTATTTATGCCGATACTTGCAGGAATGGGGGGAAATGTTGGAACGCAATCATCAACACTGACAGTCAGAAGTATTGCTGTTGGGCAAATCAAAGGCAATGAAATACTTAAAACAATCACACATGAAATATCTGTAGGTTTTATTGTAGGGTTAATTTCATCCGTAATTGCAGGAATAGCGGCTGTTGTTCTCAATGGGGATAAGATACTTGCACTAATAGTTGGAATTGCCATGTGGATCAATATGGTGACTGCAGCTACGATTGGAACCCTGATTCCTCTGATCTTTAGAAAAATTGGAATAGACCCAGCTGTTGCATCTGCGCCCTTTATAACAACTACGATTGATATTACAGGTATGAGCATATACTATGCAATGGCAACGTTGATGATAGTTAAATTGGCATAGGAGTGAAATATGTATTTTGAAACAGAAGGCATTGTTTTAAAGAAGAGAAAATTAAATGATTCAGATGTGTTTTTAACACTTTTAACAAAAAAACTGGGGAAAGTACAAGTTTTTGTCAAAGGTGCCAATAATCCTAAAAATAGTTTGAATAAAGGAAGTCATCCTTTTGTTTATGCTGATTTTTCTATAAGAGGCGAGAAAAATTATTCTTTATCCAATGTTGAGACAAAAGATACGTTTTATAATTTTAGAGAAAATCTTAAAACATTATCTTATGCTTCTTATTTTGTAGATATTGTAGATCATGTGATCAATGAAGATGAAAGTAATTTTGAATTGTTTCAACTATTGATTGAATCTTTGATGATTCTAAATAAAACGACTGGCTATGAGGAAAAATTAAAATTGTATTTTGAATTCAAAGCACTGAAAGCATTAGGTTATGCACCCCTTGTCAATCAATGCATGATATGTTCAAAGAAAGAAAATTTCAATAAATTTTCTGTAACTAGTGGTGGTGTTATATGCAAAGAATGTTCAAAAAAACATCCAAGTGCAATAGATTTACACCCGATGGTTATAAAGTTGATGCAATTTACATTATCAAGCAATATCTCAGAATATTTAAAAAAAGATATAAACAGTTTATTAATCGATAAAATGGATATATTTATAAATAGTTACATGGAGTATTATTTACAGATGGGAAATATTAAATCTAAAAAATTTTTAAAAATTTATGAATGAGGTGAAGGCATGAAGTTGAACCTGGAAATGATTGATGAAGTAATTGAAAGAACAGATTGTTCATATAAAGATGCAAAAGAAGCACTTTTAGAAACAGAGGGAGATATTTTAGAAGCGATTATACTTTTAGAGTCAAAAGGCAAGGTAAAAGAAAAAGCAAAAGAAAAAATTGACAGTGTTGCTGAAGAGTTGACAGAAAAATTAAAAAAAATTTTAGAAAAAGGTGATGTAAATCGGATCACTATTGAGAAGAACAATAAAGTCATCATGGATATTCCTGTTACTGCAGGAATAGTGGGGGCAATTATTTTTGCACCTGCTGTCTTGACATCGGTTATTGTTGCTTTAGCTACAGGACATTCAGTGAAAATTATTAAAGAGAACGGTGAAGTAATCGATTTTAAGGAATATACGGATAAAACTGTTTCAACTGTGAAAGAAAAGGCAACTGAGGTAAAAGAAAAATTTCAAAAATCATCAAAAGAAGAGGATTTAGAAGAAGAATTTACTGAAGAGACAGATGTGAATTCAGAAGATGATAAAGTTGAATAATATTTAAAAATAGAGTATAATTGAATATATGAATAATTTAAGTGTTGATGGAAAGAAGTAACAGTTATAATATCTTTAGAGAGTTGATGTCAGGTGAAAATCAATGGTTGAAGACTGTGAAGGCGTTTCGGAGCTATTAAAAAAAAGAGGTTTTATTCAATTAGGGTGGAACCGCGGAAGATTAAATCTTTCGTCCCTTGCGGACGGGGGATTTTTATTTTTGTTTAGGAGGAAATTAAATGGTATCAATGGAGCAAATTGTATCTTTGGCAAAATCAAGAGGATTCATATTTCCTGGATCTGAAATTTATGGGGGATTGGCAAACACATGGGATTACGGTCCATTAGGTGTGGAATTAAAAAATAATGTGAAAAAAGCATGGTGGAAAAAATTTGTTCAAGAGCATCCTCTTAATGTTGGATTAGATAGTGCGATATTAATGAATCCACAAACATGGGTGGCATCAGGCCATGTTGGAGGATTTAATGATCCACTTATGGATTGTAAAGAATGCAAGACCCGATATAGAGCAGATCAACTCATTGAAGATTTCATGAAATCTATTGATGAATTTCAAAATATTGAAGGCTGGTCAAATGAAAAGATGGAAAATTATATTGCAGAAAAAGCAATTGCGTGTCCATCTTGCGGCAAGCACAATTTCACAAATATAAGACAATTCAATTTGATGTTCAAAACACATCAAGGAGTAACAGATGACTCTAATACTGAAATATTTTTAAGACCGGAAACAGCTCAAGGCATATTTGTTAATTTTAAAAATGTTCAGAGAACATCCAGAAAAAAAATACCCTTTGGTATTGGACAAATTGGAAAATCCTTTAGAAATGAGATTACACCAGGGAATTTCACTTTTAGAACGAGAGAGTTTGAACAAATGGAATTGGAGTTCTTTTGTGAACCAGGTGAAGATATCAAATGGTACAATTATTGGAAAGATTATTGCATGAATTGGCTGATTGATCTTGAAGTGAATAAAGAACATGTGAGATTCAGAGATCATGATGAAGAAGAATTATCTCATTATTCAAATGCTACAACTGACATAGAGTATTTGTTCCCATTTGGATGGGGTGAGCTTTGGGGAATTGCTGATAGAACGGATTACGATTTGAAACAGCATATTCAACATTCTGGTGTTGATATGCAATATCAAGACGATATGACAAATAAGAAGTATGTACCTTATTGTATCGAACCTTCATTAGGGGCAGATCGTGTTACACTTGCAATCTTACTTGATGCCTATAAAGAAGAAATTCTTGAGGATGGTTCAACAAGGTCAATTTTAAAATTTCATCCTGCGTTGGCACCAATTAAGATTGGAATTTTGCCGCTTACTAAGAAATTAGGGGAAAAAGCTAATGAAATATATGTGCTTTTAGCTAAGCATTTCAATGTTGACTATGATGATAGAGGAAGCATAGGAAAGAGATATCGCCGTTATGATGAAATTGGAACACCCTATTGTGTAACAATAGATTTTGATACACTCGAAGATGAAACAGTTACTATTAGAAATCGTGATACAATGGAACAAACAAGGCATTCAATCTCTGAAATTGTAAATATTTTCAGAGAAAAATTCGAATATTGATCATAAAAAATGATTGAATATTACTTAAAATAGTTGTATTATTAAATGGAAAATTTTAATTAGTTATATAGTTAGGGGGCAAGAGATGGTCGAGCAATCTCAAAAGAAAATTCAACTTTATGGTTTTAATAATTTAACCAAAACTTTAAGTTTTAATATTTATGATATTTGCTATACTAAGTCTGAAGAAGATCGTAGAAGTTATATCAATTATATTGATGAACAATATAATTCTGAAAGACTTACAAATATATTGAAAGAAGTTACAAACATCATTGGTGCGAGTATCTTAAATATAGCCAAACAGGATTATGATCCACAAGGAGCAAGTGTAACAATATTGATTTCTGAAGAAGAAGTACCGTTAGCGGTATTGGATTCTTCATGCAATTCAGGATCATTGCCATTACCAAGACATGTAGTGGGACATCTTGATAAAAGTCATATCACCGTCCACACTTATCCAGAAAGTCATCCTCATGGTGGCATAAGTACATTTAGAGTGGATATTGATGTTTCCACATGTGGAACGATCTCACCATTGAGAGCATTGAATCTGCTCATTAAATCATTCGATTCTGATATCATTACTGTAGATTATCGAGTTAGAGGGTTTACAAGAGATACTGAAGGTAATAAGTATTTTATAGATCATGATATCAATTCAATTCAGGATTTTGTAGAAGATGATATTTTGGACAATTACAGTACTATTGATGTCAATGTTTTTCAAGAGAATATTTTTCATACAAAAATGATGAGAACAGAAGTAGAATTTGATGAGTATCTTTTTAATCTGAATAAACAAGATTTAAGTGAAGAAGAGACTGATGAAATAACAGATAAAGTATATAAAGAAATAGAAGAAATATTCTATGGTAAGAATTTTTAGGAATTTTAAAGCAATTGGCTTCCTTATTTCGATGAGAAAGCTGATTGTTTTTTTATTGCAATATATATTAAAATATCTTAAAATAAAGCTACACTAATGAAGTTAATGTGATATACTAAATGCAAGATATGAATTGAAAGAGGTGAATTAATGCAATTAACAGATCGACAATTAGAAATAATTGAAATTGTAAAAAAAGATCAACCGATAACGAGTGAAAATATTGCTGTTAAACTAAATTTATCGCGTTCTGCACTTAGAAATGATTTAAGTCTTTTAAATATGATCGGTATTCTAGAAGCTAAAACAAATGTTGGATATTTTTATGTTGAAAAAAATTTATCATCTGATTTGAAAGATTTACTATCAAATGTCACAGTTGATAGTGTTATGTCAATACCTGTTGTCATGGATGAAAAGATACCAGTTTACGACGGCGTTGTATCGATGTTCATTGAGGATGTGGGAACTTTGTTTGTTGTATCAGATGGTTATTTGGCAGGTGTTGTTTCAAGAAAAGATTTCATGAAAAATATAATGGGTACTTCTGATCTTACAGGAACGCCATTAGGAATGATTATGACAAGAATGCCAAATATAATCTATGCTTATCCGCTGGAAAGTGTTTGCTCAGCAGCTTCAAAATTAATAAATCATGAAATTGATTCTATGCCGGTCATAGAGAAAGTATTGATAAACGGAGAAGAGAAGTTGAAAATTATTGGAAGAATTTCTAAGACTACAATTACTAGGATATTCGTCGACTTGGTTGATGGGCATTTAGGAGGTAACGAATGAATTTGAAAATGATATATATTTTATCTGACTCACTTGGAGATACCGCTGAACTTGTTATAAAGGCAGCAGCTGAACAATTTACTTCAAGAGCATATGAAATCAGAAAATTTTCATATGTAAGTACTAAAAGTCAAATTCAAAATATAATGGAAGATGCTAAATATGTCAATGCATTAGTAGTGTTTACTACAGTCATACCTGAAGTTAAAAATGAAATTTTACGTCTTTCTCGTGAGTTTGATCTTTTATATTTTGATATTATGTCACCATTATTGAAAGAATTTGAAGTTTTTTTTGATGCTAAACCGATTTACGAAGCTGGGATTATAAGAAGGCTAGATGAAACATATTTTAGAAAAGTAGAAGCAATTGAATTTGCTGTAAAATATGATGATGGAAAAGATCCTAGAGGAGTAAAAAAAGCTGATATTGTTTTACTTGGAATTTCACGCACTTCAAAAACACCTTTGAGTATGTATCTTGCGCATAAGAACCTTAAAGTAGCAAATATACCATTGGTTCCCGAAGTACCTGTTCCTAAGGAAGTTTATGAGATCAGCAAGGATAAAATTATAGGTCTTACAACTGATCCTTATAAATTGAACGAAATACGTGTTGAAAGAATTAAAGCACTAGGACTTGCCAATACAACTGCCACTTATGCAAATTTAGATCGTATACTGGATGAACTTGAATATGCAGATAAAATTTATAGAAAAATAGGATGTCCAGTCATTAATGTTTCATCAAAAGCAGTAGAAGAAACTGCTAATATTATAGCAAAAATAATACAATCAAAAAAAGGGTAGGTGCCATTAATGAAAAAGTTTGTCTATTCATTTGAAGAAGGTAAAAAAGAACTCAAATTATTATTGGGTGGTAAAGGGGCCAATCTTGCTGAAATGACTAATATTGGATTGGCTGTGCCTGAGGGTTTTACAATATCCACTGAGGCATGTATCAAGTATTATGATGATGGGAAAAAAATTGATAAAGATGTAATTAGCCAGATTGATGAAAAATTAATTGAACTTGAAAAGAAAACCGGCAAAGGTTTTGGTAAAGCTGAAAATCCATTGCTTGTTTCGGTTCGTTCTGGTGCAGCAGTTTCAATGCCTGGCATGATGGATACTATATTGAATCTGGGATTGAATGAAGAAACAGTTGAGGGTCTGAAAAAGTTGACCCAAAATGGACGTTTTGCATATGACAGCTATAGACGATTTATTCAAATGTTTTCTGATGTTGTTTTAGAAATTGACAAACATCATTTTGATATTATTTTTGACAATCAAAAAAGATTGAAGAATATTGACAATGACTTTGATCTGACGGAAGAAGATCTAAAGAACATCATAAATGAGTATTACAAAATAGTTAAAAATGAAGCTCATATAGATTTCCCATCAGATCCTAAAGAACAATTGTATATGGCAATTAATGCTGTTTTTGACTCATGGAATAATCAGAGAGCTAAAATATATAGAAAAGCGCATGCTATTTCAGATAATTTGGGAACAGCAGTCAATGTTCAATCAATGGTGTTTGGTAACATGGGAAGTGAATGTGGCACGGGTGTTGCATTTACACGTAATCCTTCAACAGGTGAATCTGGTGTATTTGGTGAATTTTTGATCAATGCCCAGGGAGAAGATGTTGTCGCTGGTATTCGAACACCGTTGTCAATTAGTGAAATGAAGGATATAATGCCAAAAGTTTATGATGAATTCATGAAAATGTGTGAGATATTGGAAGTTCACTACAGAGACATGCAGGATATTGAGTTTACAATTGAAAACATGAAATTATATGTTCTGCAAACAAGAACTGGAAAACGAACTGCACAAGCAGCTATAAATATTGCAGTGGACATGTGTAATAATGGAGTATTGACTAAAGAAGAAGCGCTGATGAGAGTAGATCCTATTCATATAGACCAAATGTTGCATCCGAATTTTAATTTGAAAGCATTAGAAGATGCAAATTTAATTGCTTCTGGTTTACCTGCTTCCCCAGGTGCGGCTTCTGGAAGAATATATTTCTTTCCAGAAGATGTTGTTAGTGCGAAAGCAAGAGGTGAAAAGGCTATTTTAGTGCGTCAGGAAACATCACCTGAGGATATTGAAGGAATGATTCACGCAGCGGGAATTTTAACATCCAGGGGTGGTATGACATCTCATGCTGCTGTTGTTGCAAGAGGAATGGGTAAATGTTGTGTTGCTGGCTGCAGCGAAGTTCTTGTAAACGAAAGTAAAAAAGAAATGAAAGTACAAGGCTTGATATTAAAAGAGGGAGATTGGATTTCCCTAAATGGAAGTACTGGGAAAATTTATGAAGGTGAAATTCCTATTACTGAAATAACTTTAACAGGAAATTTCAATGAAATATTGAAATGGGCAGATGAAGTAAGAAATCTTGGAATAAGAACAAATGCGGACACACCAAAAGATGCACAGAATGCAGTTGATTTTGGAGCTGAAGGTATTGGCTTATGCAGAACTGAGCATATGTTTTTTGATGAATCAAGAATTTATCATGTGAGAGAAATGATTTTAGCTCAAAATGTTAATGACCGTCAAAAAGCTCTTGATAAATTATTGCCTTATCAGCGAGATGATTTTGAAAAAATATTTGAAGTAATGCAAGAAAAGCCAGTTACAATTAGACTTTTAGATCCACCACTTCATGAGTTTTTACCAAAAGAAGAAGATGACATTGAAAAATTAAGCAAAGAATTGAATATTGATAAACATGAAATTATGAATATTGTTAAAGACTTAAGCGAGTTCAATCCAATGCTGGGACATCGCGGGGTCAGGTTAGCGATAAGTTATCCCGAAATATACGAGATGCAAGTAAAAGCAATTTTTGAAGGTGCAGTGAATGTTTACAATAATAAAGGTTTCATGCCCACAGTAGAAGTAATGGTGCCTTTAGTAGGATTGGTAAAAGAATTTACACTTGTAAAAGAATTGATTCAAAAGATAGCTGATGAAATACTTGAGGCAAATAATATGATGGAAATGGTATATAAAATTGGAACAATGATTGAAATACCACGAGCAGCACTTATTGCTGGTGAAATTGCAGAAGAGGCTGAATTCTTCTCATTTGGGACAAATGATTTGACTCAAATGGCTTTGGGTTTTTCAAGAGATGATTCAGGTAAATTTCTTAAAGTGTATAAAGAAAAACATATATTTGAGAAAGATCCGTTTGAAACCATTGATGTGAAAGGTGTTGGTAGATTAGTTGAAATGGCGACAGCAGATGGTAAGAAGGCGCGGTCAAATTTAAAAGTTGGTATATGTGGTGAACAAGGAGGAGATCCAGAGTCGATAGATTTCTTCAATAAAGTTGGACTTGATTATGTTTCATGTTCTCCATTCAGAGTACCAGTCGCAAGATTAGCAGCAGCTCAAGCAAAAATCAAGCAAAAATAAGATAAAACTAAATAATAGAAGCTTGCTATGTGGCAAGCTTCTATTATTTAGTTAAAGTGTTAATATAATTGGGTATAATTAACACCGTGGAGGTGCGCGATGAATTTTAGACATGAACAGGAAAAATTTGAAAAAGAATATTTATCTGAGTTTGCAACTTTGAGTGTTAGCACAAAAGGGAGAGTATATCCTGAAGACAAATGTGAAATTAGAACTGAATTTCAAAGGGATAGGGATCGAATACTGCATTCTAAATCATTTAGAAGACTTAAGCATAAAACACAGGTTTTTTTATCTCCTGAAGGTGATCACTACAGAACGCGATTGACACATACACTTGAAGTAGCACAAATATCAAGAACAATTGCTAGAGCTTTGAGGTTAAATGAAGATCTGACTGAAGCAATTGCTCTTGGACATGATTTAGGGCACACACCGTTCGGTCATAGTGGTGAATATGAATTAAATGATGTTCATAAGCCGAATGGATTTACACATAACGAACAAAGTTTAAGGATTGTAGAATACATAGAAAAAACTAATAAATCATTCAAAGGTTTAAATTTAACTTATGAAGTAAAAGATGGTATTCTAAATCACAACGGGCCGAATAAACCTTTAACATTAGAAGGTCAGATTGTAAAAATAAGTGATCGTATAGCCTATATCAATCATGATATTGATGATGCTCTTAGAGCTGAAGTTTTAAAATTAGAAGAAATACCCGAAGAAATACTAATGGTTCTTGGATATTCTCATTCAAAAAGAATTAATAAAATGATTACAGATATTGTTCATTATTCGCATAATAGCAATGAAATTAATATGAGTCCAAATATATTGAATTATACCAATATGCTTAGAAAATTTATGTTTGACCATGTCTATTTGAATATGAATGCAAAATCTGAAGAAGGCAGAGCGAAACACATTATAAGAGCGCTGTATTTATATTTTCAGGAACATCCAAGTGAAATGAGCAATGAGAGATATGAGGACTATATCGAGGGCATGAAAGATGATGCAATTCGCGATTATATTGCAGGAATGACAGACCGATATGCTGTCAATAAATATATGGATATTTTTGTTCCGAAGTTTTGGAAATAATCTGAATATTTAAACTTTCATAATTTTGAAGGATTCTTTGAGTTTGTGTCGAATTAAAAGAGTTATAGGATTGTATACAGTATGGCGGTGAATTATGGGAAAACAATACGTAGATGGCATTGCAGACATTATTTTAGAACGATTAAATATTATTGATGTTGTCAATTCTTATTTACCATTAAAAAAAACAGGTAGAAATTATAAGGCATTATGTCCGTTTCATTCAGAAAAAACACCGTCTTTTGTAGTATCCGAGGAAAAACAAATTTTTCATTGTTTTGGATGCGGTGCTTCAGGTTCAGCAATTTCTTTTGTTATGAAAATGGAAAATTTGGATTTTATTGATGCAATTGAACAAATTGGAGATCGATATAGTTTAAATCTTGATGAATACCTAGTAAAAAAATATGATATTAAAAGTCATGAAGAGCAAGAAAAAATATTCAATATCAATAAATTGGCAGCAAAAGGTTTTTATAATGTTTTGAAGAATAACTCAAAAGCAAGTGAATACTTGATTAACCGGAAAATTTCTGAAGATACTAGAAGAAAATTTGGATTGGGATTTGCACCAGATCAATGGGATTATATCTATAAGAACTTAAGAATGAAATATTCAGAGCTTCTTTTAGAAAAATCAGGTTTAATTATTAAAAGAGAAAATTCAGAGGGTTACTATGATAGATTTAGAAACAGGATCATATTTCCTATATTTGACATTAGAGGCAGAGTAATTGGTTTTGGTGGCAGAGTTATGGATGATACTTTGCCAAAGTATTTAAATTCACCAGATACACCAGTATTTAATAAAAGTTATCATCTGTATGGTATGAATTTCGCAAAAAATCATTTAGGTGACCGTAAACAGATTGTCATTGTAGAGGGTTATATGGATGTTATTTCATTATTTGATAAAGGTATCAAGAATGTAGCGGCAAGTCTAGGAACTTCGTTGACAGATGGACACGGAAAGCTGATTGAAAGATATGCTAAAGAAGTTGTACTTTTATATGACAGTGATCAAGCAGGAATCAAAGCTACTCGTAGGGCAGTTGATATATTGAGTCGATTTTCACTAAAAGTAAAAGTATTATCATTGATGGATGGACTCGACCCAGATGAATATGTTATCAAATTTGGGAAAGATAAACTGCAAGAGATGATTGATAATTCTCAAGATGCCATTGAATATATGCTTGATTATTATAAAGAAGGTCTGAAATTTACGATTAAATCTGATTTGATTGAGTATATTGATAGAATTAGACCGATTTTTTCTACAATTAGCAATTCCATAGAGTATGAACTTTATATTAAAAAAATTGCTCACGAAACAGGTCTTTCATCGGAGAATTTAATCAAAGAATTGAAACATTCGAAATTTAATAAAAAAGAGACTGACAAAAAGGATGAAATTGTGTTAAAATTAAAGGATGTGAAATTGTATCGTCGTTTATTTGAAATTTTTATCCATGAAAGAAAATATTTTCTGGAATTAATTCAAAAATTTGATTTTGACGAATTGAAGTATAAGCTATTGAAGGAAGTAAGTGAATTTTTATTAGCCCATGAAAAATTTGAAATATCTGATGCGATTGATGTTCTTTCACTTGAAGAAATAGAAATGCTTAAGGAAACAGAGGATAATATTGAATATGTACCTGTTAAAAATGGTTTAAAGGAAGTTGAAAAAATTTATTATGAACTTCTTTTATCTGATAAATTGCGATATTTACAAAAAATAAAAGAGGAAAGTCAGAAGGTATTATCGAATATTAATAATGAAAGTCCTATTTATGATAAAACAAAAATGAAGTATGCTGAATTACAACATGAAATTAATACTCAGATTGCGGATATAAATAAAAAAAGAGGTTAGAAAGGAGGGAGTCAGATGGCAAAATCGAATAAAACCAGAGCTGAATTATCAGGCGCTCTAGATGTTTTGTTAAAAAGAGGAAAAGATAAAGGTGAATTGACTTACAAAGAAATAGGTGACTCTCTATCTGAATTTGATTTAAATAAGGACCAAGTTGAAGATATATATTCAATGATCGCTGATGCTGATGTTACTGTATTGGGGTTAGGTGATATTGAAATTGATGATGTGATTATTGACGATGATACCGATAATGAGGATGATGAGGATGATGAGGTAAGCTTAAAATCCAAAAAGAGAAAACCTGCAGATGAAATAATGTTTTTAAAAGGTGTCAATATTGATGATCCGGTCAGAATGTATCTTAAAGAAATCGGGAAAGTCAGGTTATTGACTGCGGACGAAGAAGTTTCTCTTGCAAAAAGAATGGAGCAAGGCGATGATGAAGCGAAGAAGAAACTTTGTGAAGCGAATCTTCGTTTAGTTGTTAGTATTGCAAAAAGGTACGTTGGAAGAGGAATGCTTTTCTTGGATCTTATTCAAGAAGGGAATCTTGGATTGATCAAGGCAGTTGAGAAATTTGATTATACAAAAGGATATAAATTTAGTACGTATGCAACTTGGTGGATAAGACAGGCAATTACTCGCGCTATTGCGGATCAGGCGAGAACAATACGTATACCAGTTCATATGGTTGAAACAATCAATAAATTGACAAGAGTATCGAGACAACTCCTTCAAGAGCTAGGAAGAGAAGCAAAGCCAGAAGAAATAGCCGATGTAATGGATATATCAGTTGAGAAAGTTAGAGAGATTCAAAAGATTGCTCAAGAACCAGTTTCACTTGAAACACCGATTGGCGAGGAAGAAGATTCTCACCTTGGGGATTTCATTCAGGATAATGATGCACCTGCACCAGCTGATGCTGCAGCATTTTCAATGCTTAGAGAGCAATTGATTGAAGTGTTGGATACTTTGACGCCAAGAGAGCAAAAGGTGCTGAAATTGAGATTTGGATTGGAAGATGGCCGATCACGTACTCTTGAAGAAGTTGGCAAGAGATTTGAAGTAACGAGAGAACGGATCAGACAAATAGAAGCAAAAGCACTTAGAAAACTAAAACACCCAAGCCGAAGTAAAAAACTAAAAGATTATCTTGAATAAGATTCGCAATTAAGCGAGTCTTATTTTTTGGAGAGGATTACTTATGAGACTTAATCAAAGATTATTGATGATTGCAAATTCAGTAACAATTGGGAACAAAGTGGCGGATATCGGCACAGACCATGCTTATATTCCTATTTATCTAGTTGAAAATAAAATAGCTGACAGCATTATTGCAAGTGACATAGTTGAAGGTCCTGTACTAAACGCGATTAAAAGTGTTAAAAAACATGGCATGGAAGATAACATTAAAATTATTCAGGCATCTGGGTTAAATGGCATAGAAAATCCAGTTGATACTATAATCATCGCAGGGATGGGTGGCATGTTGATTACTGAGATAATTGAAGAAAATCCAGCAATTGCTTACAATGCAAAAGAATTGATTCTTCAACCTATGAAAAACAGTATTGAATTAAGAAAATTTCTATATGAAAATAATTTTGAAATAATTGAAGAGCTAATAGCAAAAGAAGGGTATAAATTCTATGAAATAATTAAAGTTAAAAAAGGTAAAATGGTTATTTTAAATGATTTTGAATTTGAGATCAGCAAAGCACTTCGTAGAAACAGAGACAAAAATACTAAAAAATTTGTTGAAAACAAAATAGATGTTACAAAAAAAATCTTAAAAAAATTAAAACAAGAAAGTAGTCAAAGTCAAAGGATTGAAGAGATGGAGTTAAAATTAAAAAAACTGCTGGAGGTGTATGAGTGTGAAAATAAATTCGAAAAATGTGATTAAAATTCTAGAACAGTTTGCACCACAGAAATATGCACAAGAATGGGATAATGTCGGGTTTCAAATAGGCAATTCCGATAGTCAAATTGACAAGATAATGACAGCGCTTGAAGTAACAGATGAAGTAATTCAAGAAGCGATAGATGAAAGTGTAGATTTAATTATTGTTCATCACCCGTTGATTTTTAAATCTATTAAAAGTGTAATAAATTCAGATCCAGTTGGTAGCATGATACTAAAACTGATTCAAAATAGAATAAATCTTATTGTAGCACACACAAATTTAGATTCAAGTGAAAAGGGAATGAATTATTTTCTGGCAAATAGATTGAATATTGAAAGACTGAGTAATCTAACTGATGGATATATAAATAAATATTATAAAATAGCTTTTTATATTCCAACTGATTATCGTGAAAAGGTTATCCATATGATTGAACAAGTCAATACTGGAGTTTATGGCAATTACCAAGGGTGTACTTATAGTGTTGAAGGGAAAGGTACATTTAGACCAGTAGATGGAGCTATACCTGCAATAGGAATAGTTGGTGAATTGGAAACTGTTGAAGAAATTAAAATTGAAATAATGGTAGAAGAATCAAAAAAAGATTTAATAATCAAAAAAATACTTAGTATTCATCCTTATGAAGAACCTGCCTACGATGTCATATATTTAGAAAATCAGATGAATAATCCTAATATGGGACTAGTAGGTTATCTGAATAAAACGCAAAAGTTAGAAGATTTTGCAGATGAATTGAAAATATTGTTAAAAGCAGACGCTATGAGAGTTGTAAAATCAAATGATAAAATGATCAGTAAAGTAGCACTATGCACAGGCGCTTCATCAGATTTTATTGAAATTGCTTATCAAACAGGTGCAGATGTATTTATAACAGGGGATCTTAAATATCATGAAGCTCAATTTGCAAAAGCATTAGGTCTAAATCTCATAGATGCAGGTCATTATGAAACTGAACAATATTATATTCAGGAATTGACTGAAATATTGAAAATTGAATTAGAAAAAAAATCTTATGATGTTATCCTATTTCAATCAAAACTTGATATAAATCCATTTAAATATATATAAACTGTTAAGAAACGTTTACATTTTCCGTAAATACTTGTAAAATTTTTAATTTGAAGTTAATATTTTAATAGGAATTGATTCTATAGGAGGAATTGTCGTGATAGGTACAAAAATAAGAGAACTAAGAGTTAGTAAAAAAATGACATTGAGTAGTCTAGCTAAACAGACTAATTTTACTGCAAGTTACATTTCACAGTTAGAAAGAAATATCATTCAACCATCTTTGTCTTCACTTAGAAAAATATCAGATGCGCTTGATGTTCCAATATATTCATTTTTGACATTTGAGGAAAGCCAACATGTTATTACTAAGGCTAACGAAAGAATAAAATTGGAAGTACCGGATAGCAATATTATTTATGAATTTGTTTCACCAATGGCAGCGAACAAAGCCGCAATGCCAAAAATGGAGATAATTTATTTTAAATTAGAAGCAAGAAGTTGGACAAGTGAAGAACCTCTTGTCCACGCAGCTGATGAAAGTGTTTTCATCACAAAAGGAAAATTATTGGCATATGTTGATGATGAAAAATTCGAATTAGAAGTTGGGGATAATATTTATATCAGAGAAAATGCTATGCACAAATATTATAATCCAACCGATGAAATAACTGAGGGATTAGTTATTTTAACACCAGCAATTTATTAAATTTAAAGCAAAATATAAATAAATGAAGCTTTCACATATTTTATCTTGTGAAAGCTTTCTTTTTTGCTTAAAAACATTTATAATGGTCAAAGTGACCAAATCAGGTAGTCGCGTGCTTAATTGCACGAGGAAAGTCCGAGCTCCATAGAGCAGGGTGCTGGGTAACACCCAGTGGAGGCAACTCTAAGGAAAGTGCAACAGAAATAAACCGCCAGAAATGGTAAGGATGGAACGGTGCGGTAAGAGCGCACCAGCATATAGGTGACTATATGGCTATGTAAACCCCATCTGGAGCAAGACCAAGTAGGGCATATAAATAAGCGGCTGCTCGTCGCTGCCCGTGGTAGGTCGCATGAACCTGTTGGCAACAGCAGGTCTAGATTGATGACTACTCAACACAGAACTCGGCTTATAGATTTGGTCACATAAAAACATCAGATATTTTTCTGGTGTTTTTTTTGTGTGTTTTTATAGATTAAGAAAATGGAAATATATTTCAAAGAAAAATTAGTTTAATTTATTATGAAATCTTGATTTTAAATTTTTTTAAGCTGAAATTTTATAATTATTAAATTAAGCAATGATTCAACGGAAATGTTAGAGCTCAGTAGAGTGGGTATAAGTTTAATATGGCTTTGGAAAATTATTTAATAAAATGTAAAAATTGAATTTAAAATTTAATAATATCATGTTTGCTTAAATTATTGACCAATGTGGTCTGAAGTGTTAAAATTAAATTGACTAGAATGGTCAATGGAGGTGGTATAAATGGAAGAAATCTTAAAGAAACTGGATTCAGAGAAAAGGGATCGTATTATTAACAGTGCATTAGATGAATTTGGTCATAACAGTTATGAAAAAGCTTCAACAAACAATATCGTTAAAAATGCAGGTATTTCAAAAGGGCTTCTATTTCACTACTTCAGAAACAAACAGGAGCTTTATAACTATCTTGAAAATTTTGTGTTTCAAAAAATGATGGATGTAATCCTTGAAGAAATTGATTGGAATGAATCAGATATATTTAATCGCATCAAGCAGATTGCCATAATTAAGATGGAAGTGATATCTAAGTATCCTGGAATTGAAACATTTGGGAAAGTAATTTATGAAAAAAAATCTATTAATGAAATAAAGATGATGATTGAAAAGATGGTTCCAGATATCTATCATCAAATCTATACAAAAAATATAGATTTGAATCGATTCAGAGATGATATTGATTTTAACAAGGTCATACAGATTATTCAGTGGACTTTTGAGAAATATGTTGAAGAGCAGATGGAACTTATAAAAAAATCTGGTGTAAAACTGGACTTTTCAAAAATTATCTTTGGAATGGACCTTTATATAGATGTTATGAGAAAGGCGTTCTACAAGGGAGGAGAGTTATAAAATGATTAGTGTAAATAACTTATATCATTCCTATTCAAATGATGAAAAATATGCAGTAAAGAATGTGAGTTTTGAAATCAAGGAAGGAGAGATTTTTGGATTCCTTGGTCCATCTGGAGCTGGAAAGTCAACCACCCAAGCTATTTTAACCGGGCTTTTACAACTTCAAAAGGGAGAGGTAACGGTAGCTGGATATGATATCAAGCACATCAAGAATGAGATGTTCAATAAAATAGGAATGTCTTTTGAGCAGTCCAATGTTTACAGTAAAATGACTGGAAAAGAGAACTTGGCTTTTTATAGAAAACTTTTTGACGTTGAGACGCGGGATCCACAAGAACTTCTGGATCTTGTTGGCTTGGGCAATAAGGGTGATATAAAGGCGGGAGAATACTCCAAAGGGATGAAACACAGGTTGACTTTTGCAAGGTCCATGATAAATAATCCTATATTGTGGTTTCTTGATGAACCGACAACTGGACTGGATCCAGCTATTGCATCTGAGATAAAAGTAATAATTAGGGAACAGAATAAAAAAGGCGTTACAGTATTTCTTACTACTCACAATATGTATATAGCAGATGAACTTTGCGATCGTGTGGGATTCATAGTAGATGGAGAACTTAAATTGATTGACTCTCCAAAGAATCTTAAACTGCAGTATGGAGAGAAATTTGTTGAAGTAGAATATCTGGACGGAAAGGAAATTAAAAAAGAATCGCTGTCATTCGTAAAGAAAGACGATATAGAACGTTTAAAGGAAATACTAGATAATTTTGAAATTCAGACAATGCATACAAAGGAGGCAACCTTAGAGGAGATATTCATTAAGGTTACTGGAAGGGAGCTTGTTTGATATGAAATTATGGTATAGTTTTGTAAAAGAACTGCAATTATCTTCCAAAAGTTGGTATTTTTATATTGAAATAGGCATGGCTGTTATACTTCTTTTTATACTCATATTTGTAGTACCAAAAGAAACTGACAATAAAACAGATGAATATCTCTATGCTGGGTTACTTCCTTCTGAGTATGTTGATTTGATATATAGGGGAATCCTTGAAGAAGAGGATGAAGATGAGAAGTATGAAAGGGTAGAAATCAAAGTTGGCGGGGATGTTTTTGGTGCTGACCTCTTTGAAACAGATATGCAGAATATCTACTTTGTGGATGATCGGGAAGCAGTTTTAAGGCTAGCAGAGGAAGATAAGGAAATTGGAGTAGAAATAATGGTCGGAAAAGAAGGTGAACTTGTTTACAAGTATTATCTTCAGGGATACGAATCGACAAGACTGAGAAATCTGTATATGATGCTCCATAATAATATTGTCAACTATAAACTGATTGATAGGCATATGGATAGACAAACAGTGATAAATATCGAAGATAATCCTGTTATTCTTAATAATAGGGAGAACATCGTTCCTGTATTTCTTACCTACAACGGAAGTCTGATGGGTCTTTTCATTATAGCGGCGTATGTTTTTTTGGACAAGAAAGAGGGATTGATTCAGGCCTACGCAGTAACTGCTTCAAAGGTATGGCAATATCTTATGAGTAAGGTTGGAGTTTTAATAGTAACGACAATGGTGACAAGTCTAATAATCGTTATTCCTGTAATAGGACTTAAGGCGAATTATTTGCTCTTGATTCTACTAGTTGTTATAACTGGATTTACATTTTCATCTCTTGGACTTGTTCTTACAACCTACTATAAGGATATGATGCAGTCATTTGGTGCATTCTATATTTTAATAATGATCATGATTATTCCTAATGTATCATACTTTACTCCTGGCTGGGAACCGGGATGGCTAAAATGGATACCGACATATCATTTGTTAGAAAGTTACAAGGAGGTAGTATCCGGTGGAAGCGATGCCGGTTATGTTATTAATGTATCTGCGGGTTTCTTTGTTGCTGGTTTATTGCTGTTTTTATTTGCAAACTATAGGTTCAAGAAAACACTGATAATATGATGGAGAGGAGGAAATCAGAATGAATAGAAAGATATTCGCGATTTTTCTGCGAGATATGAAAGTCAGCACAAGAGATTTCATTGCACTTTATATCATAGCTTTTCCCATCATTTTTGCGATTATAATCAACATTTTCGTGCCAAGTGTCAATGATTCTACAGTTATTATAGCAATGCTTAAAAATGATAATCCTGAGTATATAGGGTATTTCAAGGATTATGCCGTTGTTGAGCTATTTGATACTGCGGATGATGTACGGAACAGGGTAGAAAGAAGAGATAATATAGTTGGAATACTGCCTGAAAAGGATGATTACTATATTCTTGCTCAGGGAAATGAGCCTGAAGGGATTGTTGATTTTGTTAAGACGCTCAGAGCATATGAATATTTCGGTGTCACTTCAAAAGATACGAGTGTTGAATTTGTAGACTTTGGAAACACTATTCCTCCAATCAAAAAACTTCTAGTGAATGTCGCTATAATGTTTGGTTCTGTTCTGGGTGGAATGCTGATTGCCTTGAATATAGTCGAAGAGAAGATTGACAATACAATAAGTGCTATAAATGTATCTTCAATATCAAGAGGTGGATATATTATTGGGAAAAGCATTATTGGAGTATTGATTCCAGTAGTTGGAATTATATTAATGCTAATTATGACTGGATTTGGGAATGTAAACATGTTGCAGATTATGGTATTGCTTTTAGCATCGTCAATAATAAGTGTATTGGTTGGATTTATTGAGGGCATTAATAATGACGATGTCATGAATGCCGCTGGAAATATAAAAATATTGTTTTTGCCTTTAATGGGTTCTGTTGCGGGATATGAACTGCTTGCAGACAAATGGCAGAAATTCTTTTACTGGAGTCCATTTTATTGGACTTATAAGGCAAATGAATTGATACTTTCGAGGAGCGGTAATTGGGGTAAAATTTCTATGTATACAATATTTATAATTTTAATTAGTTCCGTTGTATTTATAATGATTGCTCCTAAAATTAGAAAGGGGCTTGAGCATTGAATAAGATTAAACATCAAATACACGGTTTTAATTCATTGGAATATAGAAAAGTTGATATAGGAGGGGTATAGTGATGGGTAAAATTAATTTCGGATCAAAAAATAAGATGATTATTATTCTTTTGGTCATAGTTGTAATTGGAGGGATTGGAGTATGGGCTTTCTTGAAATCATCAGCAGATGTAGAGATAGATACTGTTGCAAAGGCAGATATTTATCGTTCAATAGAAGATACTGGGATTGTCAGAAGTAAAAGAATTCAAGATCTTCAGGCTGCAGGAAATGGAGAAGTTTTGTCTATATCCGTAGAAGTTGGTGATAAAGTAAAAGCTGGAGATGTTTTGGTAGCTATAGATGACAGTGCATTCAAATATCAACTTGAATCGCTTGAATATCAAATCAAATCTTTAGAAAGTAACATTGCATATCTCGCAGATCCATACAGCGATTTGTCATTGGAGAATTACAAGAGTTCTGTAAAAATTGCAAAAGAGAATTTTCTGAAAGCGAAGAGTGATTATGAGAATGCCAAGGAATTATTTGCAATTGGTGCTATCAGTAAATCCGAGATTGATTCACTTGAACTTCTTAGTACGGTTGGAGAGATGAGTTACATCATGGCTTTGAATGAATCTAGCGCTGCATCAAAGGGTGGAGATGATGATGTCATACAACAATACAACTATCAACTTAAATCATTGATTCCACAGTTGGAATTTTTGGAAAATCAGATTAAGAAAAGTTTGATAAAATCACCTTTTGATGGAATTGTAAGTGAGATATATGTTAAAGAGGGAGAATATGTGCTTCCGATGAGTCATGTGGCTCAAATATATGAAAATCAATATTATGTGGAATCCAGTCTTCTTGAGGAAAGTTTTGTTCAAATGGAAATGGATGCGCCTGTAGAGGTTAGTTTTGACAATGTTAGTGCTGAAGGTTTTGTGAGTAAGATATACCCAACAATAAAAACTGTAATTTCAGATTTAGGTGTTTCCCAACAAAAAGGGGTTGTGGATATCACAGTCAATCATGAATTTACTTTAATAGGTCGTGAAGTGGATTTGGTATTTATGATAGGCAGAAGGCAAGGTGTACTGACAATTGACAAGGATGCACTTATAAAACATGAAAATGATGATTATGTACTTGTTGCAAATGATAACAAGGCAGAGCTTAGAAAAGTGAGTGTAGGAGCAAAAGGAAATGAACGCTTCGAGATATTAGAAGGTCTTAAGGAAAATGAAAAAGTAATCATTGATCCAGGCGATGAAATTAAAGATGGAGATAAAATTTCATACTAGTAATTTTAATGAAATAGTATTGAAGATACTTAAACTACTGAAGGAGGATGGAAATGAACGGTTTAGCATTATTGGGAATATTTCTGTTGCTTTATGCAGCAGTGGTTGTGGCTTTGGCTGTTATGAAACCACAAAAAATATGGGAAATGAAGAAAATTAAAATGTTTATCAAGGTATTGGGTGAAAAAGGAACCGTAATATTCTTTTATGTATGGGCTTTGATTGCTGCAGTTATTGGAATATGGCTTCTGATAAGATAGAAAAAAAGCAAATGAATATATTATAATAAGAGTGTTTAGTTTCGATATCAATTCGGAGCTAAACACTTTAGTTATTTTTGATACAATGTAGGAAATTCAAATAGCATAATCAGATGAAGTGAATCAATTATAATAAAAATCAAATATTCCAATAAGTAGTACATTATGATTGCAACAATAAATAGATATTGAGAATTGATAGGAAAGATTCACAATAATATTTTATAATGAATCTGCCCAAGTGTTTGATGAGTTAAGCATTTGATTCACAATCTGTAAATATGATGCGACTGTGTTGCATTTTTTTATTTTTTTAAAATATTTTCCATTTGAATCCAAATGAATAGAGCTATACATCCAAAATTCTTTCATTTTGTCCAGGAGATGTTTATCTCCTGAAAGCGTATTCTTATAATAAGAATAAATGGAATTATGAAATTCTTTAATTTTTTCGATTTTCTCATTGTGCGAAATATGAATACCTTTAATTCTGGATGCTAAAAACGGATCTTTTAAGGCACCTCTTCCAAGCATAAAATGATTGATTGTAGGGAATCTAGTCTGTATCATCTTGAAATCTTCATGAGAAAATATATCACCATTATAAGTGACCTCATGTTTACTTGATAAATACAAGGTTTCAAATGAATCTAAATCAACAGTTCCAGAATACTTCTGTTTTCCAGTTCGACCATGGATAATAACATTACTTATTGGATAGTCATTAAGGATATCAATTACCCTTATGCCTTCCTCAATACTAATTAATCCTAATCGCATTTTTACTGAAAGGTTATACGAATTATTTTTACAAACTACATCGAGAAATTCCTTGATCATATCAGGATAAGGTAAAATTCCTGATCCTTTTTTTTTATTGGTAACCATTGGAAAGGGGCATCCAATGTTCCAGTTGATTTCTTTATAACCAAAGTCAACAAGTGTTTTAGCAAAAAAATTAAAATCAGGACCATTGTTTCCAAGAAGTTGGGGAGTAACATTGATATCATTATTATTTTCTGGAAGGATATCTTTAATGATTGAATGATCCATTTTACTCATATTTGTAGTTTCTAAGAATGGCGCATAATAAGCATCAATTCCTCCAAATATATTGGCATATTGATTTCTATAATTTGTGGTTGTCATTCCTTGAATGGGTGCTAAAAAAAGTTTCATAAACTCTCCCGTATAATTTATTATTGTAGATATTATTTTAACATATAAGAAGATATTTGAACACAATGTCAACAATTTTATCTCATCTTCAGACAATTCAAATTAAAGTACAGAATGAAATTCTTTGATATATAAATATCCATTAAACATTCATTAAACTGTCACATTGCACCTGTATTATTAAATTACCGAAAGGGAAAACAACAATAAAAAAATAAAAAATAAAATGAAAATAGGAGTGAAAAATTATGAAAAAATTAGTATCTATAATATTAATCGGTGTTTTAGCAATAGG
>JAFGAC010000205.1 GCA_016933835.1 Clostridiales bacterium | reverse complement strand
GACATAGTATTCATACAATGATTCAGTTATTGAAACTGTTAACCTGTAATTTTTTGAGCCATCTGGGCTGTCCAAAAGTTGATATGTCTGCTCATAAGGCTCAGCAAAGCATGGAGTCGGCAAAAGCAACAATAACAAAACGGAACAAAATGCTACTAGCAGTTTCTGATTATTGCCTCGTGGAAACATATACTTTAATCCTTCTTGTTCCCAATATTTATTATTACTGAATATATTATATATTATGTTATCCGATAATCGTCTTTGGTTCTAAATGACTGTGAAGTTGTAAACATATTAGTATACAATTAGTAGGTAACCACATACGCTTATTAGTAATAGTTAAATTGATGGGGTTAAGTAGTATTAAATTAGTAAATCATTTGATACGAAAAGACTTACTAAATTTTGAAAGTGTTCAAAAATGGTTCAAAAGCCTAGAGAGCAACAAGGCTCTGAAAGGTAAAAAACTTACAGCAACTGCTAAGTCAATGAGATTGGGTGGGCTCTGGGAATTTACTAAAAAAGGTGAAATTAACCCTGATGAACTACTGGCTGAGGCTCGGCAGGACATTAACAAAACGGATGAACGGCTAAAAAATTATTTTATTGCCAAAGCTGAAGTTACGAGCCACAACACGGCACACACTTCAGTCGGCTACTTACGAGGCTTATACACTCACAACAACATTATTTTTCCTAGAAGTTTCAAACTACCCAAAAAACAAGAAAGCCAAATTGTAACTAAAGATGATAAAGTTGCATTTTATGATTACGACGAAGAAACCAAAGAAATGATTTTTAAAAGCGAAAAATTAAGGTACTTTATACAAAACTTACCTTTTCGTGACCAAGTGATTGCACTCTGTCTTTTGTCGAGTGGTGCCGACTGTGCGGATATTCTTTCTCTTGACATGTCGTTTGTTCGTGACAGTGACGGAAACGTATGTGGCAAGAAATGTTTCTTCTGGCGTGGCAAAAGGAAAAAAACGGGACAACCATTTCGGGCTTTCTTTTCTGCAGAGGCGAGCACCTACCTTAAACGGTATATTGCACAAGAAAGGGCAAACGCAAAGGAGGATGAACCACTTTTTGTTGGGCGCTCAATAAAGTACACAATAAAAAAGGTGAACACAAAGGCAAAGAAATAACGGTAGATGAACGCTTAACAGTGCATGCAGTTTCGTCAAGTTTCAGAACAGCCTCACAGAACATTGGTGAAATAAAAAAAGGTGAATCGAATCTTTTTAGACCCAAAAGATTTCGAAGGTTGTTCCGTAGTTCCCTGAGTCTTGTAGAGACTGACGGGGGCTACATCCGTGCATTTTTAGGTCATACTCAGGATGTGAGTGGTGGATATTTAGAAAAAAATACCGTTTTCTTTTAATGCATTTACGTTATCGCAGAGCCATTTTTGACCGTTTTTTCCGGGGCTGACAATTCCACAAAAAAACGCAACCAAGACTTGGAGCGGGGGATTGCAAACAACACACTTGAAGTTCAAAGTCTTAAAGGTGAAGTTCAAGACTTAAAGGAACAACTCAAAAGTGCAGCGGAAATTGTTTACTCATTTTCAGATGTGTTAACAATTTTTAGTAAAATTACAGACACACTTGAAGGACGACAACTACTCAAGAAAATTCAGGAAGCAAAACACAAAGCTGAGTACCAAAACAAAAAAGAGGACGCTCAAATATCTGCCATAAACCCGTTGGCTGAGAAACCTGAAAAAATGCCAAAAATAAAAACAATTAATAAATAAAATATTTAATTTATAATAAATTAATTTAGTGACAAAGCATGCAAGTTAAAAAAGAAATTTACTCAATAATGATTACTTCATTTATTACATTTTTTGTTCTGCTGACGGTTGATGTTTACCAAATTGTTGCTGTTACTTTTGTGGGTATAGTATTATAACATTTTTTAGAGTTCATTTTTTCCTTTTCCTATAAATTCCAATAAAAATTATAACTGATGCGATCGGAATTGCTAACGCCGAAAATATTGCTATGACATCAAGAGAAGTATCATCTGGCCCCAAGTTAATGTTTGTATCATTCATGAACATACGTCCGTTATGACTGAAATCTCGAATATTTAATGCTCTCATTGTGCCTTCATTATTTAGCCCCCCATCAATCAATATTCCAGTATCAAAATCACTAAGGACTGTAAAAACACTTTTAACCCCACCTGTTGATCCTGACCCCTCGATTTTAAACACCTTTTGTGAACCTTGTGGAGTTTCTGGAGCAAAACTAATTACATCCGAAATCTTCAAAATCACCTCGTAAGGTGGAACATCCCACAATACGATATTGTCACCAGGAATGGGATTGGATGGAAGCCACAGATGAGTAGTCCCAATTAATGTTCCATTTGATAGGTAGACTCCTCGATTATTCAAGTTTATGATTACATCGGTTGTGATATCTGAAGTCGAATTTATTCCAGATTCGTTACCATTAGTGGATGTTTCCGTTAGGCTTAACTTAATTCTAATTTTTGTACTTGTTTCATTTAATTCAATACATTCCCATTTGAAATATGCGTCAGAGAAGACAATAAAATCAAACCCCAATTTGTTTGAACTATTATAAAATTGAACAACGCCGTTCCCAAAAACATATTCAACATATGCACCGTGTTTTAGCCATGTTGGAGAATAAATTGATGACGTAGGATGGACCGTAGGGATATTCATCATGGACGAAAATTGAACTATCACTAATAATGTTACTATTAAATAAATAGAGTTATACTTTTTCATTTTTTCACCAACCGATTTTCAGAGGAAAATAACATTCAATTCGGATTAAATTATAAACCTCAATATTATTGCAAACATGCTTTTTATCTGTAATTGAACCTTGCTTCTCCCAAAAAAAGAGGGTATGGAAAATATAGACATTTAGTTCTAAGAGATGATTGGGCCTGCTAGGGCATTATCATACCAACTATATGGTTCTCCACCGATCATTTCGTAGAAACCAGATTGTGTCTCACAAACTAGATAACTAGCATCGCATTCTCCTTGCTCATCTGCATTAGTACCTGCTGAATAATATTCTATGGTGTCTGAATCAACTGTCCACCAGAACCATAAGTAACCATTAAATCCATCTGCTTGTCCCAATCCTCTATTAGATATAAATCTGACATGGTGAAAATCGTATCCTGAATTATAGGTCCCTGTTACGCTAGCAGATACTGACTCATTTACATAGGGATATTGGGGGAACTTAGGATCCCAGTCATAATCATTTTTGGTTAGGCCAAAACAAACAGGCATTATTGCAGAAATTGTTGTAATCACCAATAATGTCGAAACCAAAGCTGATTGAATAATTTTTTTCATAAATTATCCCTCCTTCATAAATTATTTAATTAAAGCATGGTTCCTAGAGTTAATCTGATTTTTGTCAAATTGATTACGACTTGAGTACATTTTGTTGAAATCATTACAAACTTCAGAACTCTTTAAGGGTAGTATAAACAAAATGATTAGAAATTCTCGAAAAAACTGCAACACAATGGTTCAGTTAATCTATAATCTAGCTAATTAGCAGTCAATATAATAAAACATAATGTTTTTCTTCCAATTCTGAAAATGAATGGAATAAAACCACATAAAAGAGATTATTAAAATCAACTTAGATAAAACTTTTAAGAGAGGTGATACATTAATGAAGCTATCTTGGATATGAAGGGGTGCCATATGCAAATTTTTTTAACAATAATAATGAGGCGCTATTATGAGAAATAAAGGGAATGGTGAGTTGTTAGCATTGTTGTACCTTTCCAGAGGAGCAGAATCTCGAAGAAACATCCTCAATAAATTGATTCCTAGACCAAAGAATTGTAATGAACTAGCGATAGAAGCAGGTTTAGGATGGTGGACAGTTCAAAATCATCTGAAATTGCTAAAAAAAGAAGAGCTAGTAAGAAATATCGATTTCGGACGAATAAAATTCTATCAATTGACACATAAAGGAGAAAAAGCTTTAACAAATACCGAAATCAACACGAACCCACTTTAGGAAAATGTAGGATTAAAATTTTAGAATCATAAAACTGAAGTATCCAAAGCTTAACGATGATCAAATCATGTTGTGAAAAGGAGATGCGTCATAAATTTGTGTGCACTAATTGTTAATACAAAGGGGCTTGTAAAATCTTTTGGGAATGTTTTTGCATTAAATGAATTAAACTTCTGTGTTCCAAAAGGGATCTCGGGTTTTATTGGAAAAAATGGAGCAGGTAAAACTACAACAATAGGAATTCTATTAGGTTTGTTGAAACCTGATCAAGGTGAAGCTACAATATTTGGTTTGGATTGTAGAAGTGATTCTTATGAGATAAGGCGGAGAATTGGTATCATGCATGAAGTTATCGCATATCCTAATAACTTCAGTGGAATACATTTCTTGGAATATGTGGCAAAAATTTATGGCAATTCACAACCTGAAAAGAAAGCTCGAGAAGTAATAAAAGATGTAGGGTTAAATGAAGCTGGAAAAAAAAGAATTAGCAAGTATTCGGCAGGTATGTTAAGACGTTTGGGATTAGCACAGGCGCTGATAGGTGATCCAGAGATGATAATTCTCGATGAGCCGACAGCAAACATTGATCCGATAGGAAGAATCGAATTATTAAAAAAAATCAATGAAATGCACAAGGAAAATGGAACTAGTTTTCTAATATCTACACACATTCTGAGTGACTTGGAAAAGATTTGTAATTGGCTGTCAATCATTGATGAAGGAAAAATTGTTGACCAAGGCAGTGTTAAGGATTTAGCTGAAAAATGCTCTGCAAATATTTACAAAATAGAAGTTCCACACTCACAACTTTTTGCTGATAAGGTTCAGGCACTTGAATGTGTAGACAAAGTCTGGATTGAAAAAGGAAAAGTGTACTGCAAAGTGAAAGATCAAACCATTTTTACCGAAGAACTTCTAAAAATCACGACAGAGTTAAAGGCACCTCTCAAAGAATTTTCGCAAATGATGGGAACCTTGGAAGAAATTTACACAAAAACATTAAGTGAGAAAAAAAATGCGTTCTAAAAAGACTTTTTTTAATTTACTTCGTTGGGAATTTGAAGAGCATTATTCTTTGCCAATACTTGTCTTTCTTATTTCTTCAGCAATTATTCTTGTTCTAGCTCAATCAAATTTAAACATCCATCCTGAACGAAATTTTATTAACCTCTATAATAAATCGGGGTCAATTTTTTTCATTCTAACCATCATTGGAAGTGCTTTTTTTTCACGCACATTCGCAGGGAGTATTGAAAAGGGAAAATTGAAGTTGTTGTTATCATATCCGATTAAAAGATGGCAACTATTTTTTTCAAAATTTTCAGCTATGTTTATTCCCCTTTTCATTATTTATGGGACCGCATTTTCCATAAATATATATTTAGATCATCTGAGACCTCTGGAACCATTATTTTTTCTGTCTCTTTTCGCTTTCTTGCTTCATTTGATGGTTGTTTCAAGCGTATCCATTTCACTTTCAATGGTAATAAAAAATGAGATACTGTCAATGATGGCATCAATTCTTCTAATTATTGGAATCGAAAATCTATTCAGCATTCCAAATTTCTTTTCTACAGAAGGAAGACTCACATACCAATTCCAATATTTTGGAGAATTAAGTCATAACATAAAACCATTTGGTGACGATTTTATTGTAACATCGGGTGATGTTATTGTAACATTTTTAATTCCAATATTGATTTTTAGTTCTCTTTTTGTTCTTTCGTTTATTTATTTTAAACGTTTTATGGAGATCGATTAACGGATAGAGGATGTAAATGAAGATAATAACTCAAGTGGGAATTATTTTATTCGCAGTAGGACTTACGATTCTAGCGTGTAGCTTTTACAGAAGTAGTTCAACAGAAAATTTCAATAATGGAGTTATTGGATTTCTGCCTTTACAACCACATTCTTGGAACATTGATCCAAATTCAACTGATACTACGCCTTACATTCTTGCACCTCGCACAATGAGGATGGATGTTAAAACTAATTCAACTATTGATTTTTATATTTTAAATCGAGACGCTTTCACATTGTGGAATTCAGAAGAAAAACTCGAACCTGATTGGAGTTGTGAAGGAGTGAATCAAGATATTTACACTGTACAAATCAAAAATCGAAATGAATACTTTTTTTTAATCTACAATCCTTCAAACTCAGCTGTAGATTTTGCCATTAATTGTACTCTTTACGATTTAGAAACAGACTTACTGTGGGCATCAATTGTCGCAATGACAATAGGTCTAATATTAATTGGGATCTCAAAAATTTTTCAGCAAAATCAGAAAAAACTGTTGCCCAAACTTCATTCATTTTAATATTTTTTTTAATTCACATACAGATTTCTTATCCAACTGCAGAAATTAAATACCTAAAAATTGAATAACACTTTTTATTGCCCGTTTGGAAAGCTACCAGGAGTCAATATTTTGTTATGATAAAATGGAATTATGTCAATTCAGCCACAGAATAGGAGATCTCTCTCATAACAGAAAATACTGAAACCCAAATCTAAATAGAAAACAATCTGTAAAAGTGGATTTAACAGTTTTTCGGATATTGCACAAGGAAAAATAGAGTTCCTTTTTGTCATAAAAAAAGTTATTGCATATGTTGAGAGTTTATAAAATTATTTACAACATTAAACTAAATCGAGTTAAAAGTTATTAGTAAAAAATCTAGGTGTTTACGTAGGTAATTGTATACTAATGATGTTCTATGTTGAAATCAACTTTTTTCTAAAAATCTAGCAGATAATGACCTGTTTTATGGTTCGTGATTACTGTTTGTTTCGTTTGCTTGTTACTATTCCTTGGCTGTTTTGATATGAGCCATTATATCCTTTTTTTGCCGTGGTGTTTAGTTGGTGGAAAACTATTTGCACGATTCGTTCTCCTTTTTTGAATTTGATTTCTTTGTCACCAACATTACTGAGGTGCAATGTGAGTTGTCCACGAAATCCAGGATCGATAACTGCAAAACTTCCAATTATTCCTTCTCTGGCAAGGGACGAGCGTATGTGCATGAAGGCAACAAGGCTCAGTCCAAGTTCCACTCTTTCTAGTGTTGCTACAAGAACGTATTGTTTAGGTTTCAAAACCACATCTTCTGAGCACCTTAGGTCGT
>JAFGAC010000204.1 GCA_016933835.1 Clostridiales bacterium | reverse complement strand
GGTAACGGTTGCGGTATGAAATGTTGCCGGCTGCGGGCGAATCTCCTGTCAAGCTACACAAAAGTAGAAGCGGGCTACAAACCTTGAATAACTTACTGCCCCGGCAATTTTTTATACCGCGTGTTGCCAAACGTTATTTTAGTTTATATTCTATTTCTATTATTATCCTTGGTATTAGTAAATCTTTGTCTTCAAGTGGAAAATACTTAATAGTCTTTGGTAAATAGCAATCTCCAATTTCCTCAAAATCTGCAACGTAAATTTCATCATATGTAGTATGACCATCTCTTGTGTATCCATGTATTATCAATTTCCCATCTATCCTAATTACATTTTGTCCAGTAGAATCGAGAGTAATACGAATATCTTTCAGATAGTGGTTGATATTTTCTAAACCACTCTTGACATAAATATATTTATCATCTTTTGTGATTGTGTCTGTCTTTGAAAAATAAGGAAAACTGGTTACACTTCCCAAATCCTTACTTATTGAAGATAAATAAAGTGAAGTATCCTTTTCTATACGTGGATATTTATTTTTTACGTTTCCGAGTGAATCATATTGATAAACCGTAATAGTTTCTGTTCTTGATTTAATTATATCTAATCCACATTTTTGATAATCGAATAAAGGTTCTATAAAAACCTGATCCTTAGCAATAAAATCATTCGGAATCGAGTTTGAGATATCCATTTTAATCAATTCTGTTATGTTCTCTTTGGTTAGAGAATATGGTTGAATCATTACGAAGAATCCCCACATTTGAATCCCTTTTCCTACCACCTTTTTACCCTCCGAAGACTGAAAGAAAAACATGTGTTCAAAAAATGAACCTCCAACATTTACATTATCAATCGATTTTTCAAGTTTATCTTGATTGCTATAAATGTCAAGATTGAAATAATTTCGACTTTTAACTTTCTTGGGATTACCAGTCAAACAATACGATTTAATTAAATCCTTCTTCCTGAAAGTCTGAAAAATATATAGAATATTATTGTGCAAATATCCAGATAATATATCATGTTTCTCTTTATTTTCTTTATTGTCAAAATCAGGATATTGTTTAATCAATTCTTTGAGAGGGTCTTTGAAAAATACTTTAACAGTCAAATCATTTATCTTGAATTTATCGACCTGTTCAAAATCCTCAAGGCTCTGTGAAAAAATCGAAGTTGAAATCGCAATCAGTATTAGTGTCAATGTTATTTTCATGCAGTATC
>JAFGAC010000203.1 GCA_016933835.1 Clostridiales bacterium | reverse complement strand
GTTGTGCGGCATACAGAAAAAGCCTACACACAAATAGCACATTTGGTTTTTGCCGACACGAAAGCCAACGAATAAAAAACCAAAAGAGCTATTTTTTAGCCAACGCCAAGTTCAAAATTTATTCAAAATTGAAAAGTAAATTTGCACCATGAAACTATTATTAGTTGAAGACGAAGTAGAATTAGCCAAAAGCATTCAAGACTATTTGAATAGTAATGACTTTGTGTGCGAATGGGCTGAAAACTTCTCTTCAGCAGTAGATAAAATTTCTATCTATAATTACGATTGCATTTTACTTGACTTAATGTTGCCAGATGGTGATGGATTTGACTTGTTGACAGAACTAAAAAAATTGGATAAAACAGATGGAGTTATCATTATCTCTGCCAAGGAAACTTTGGAAACCAGAATTGAAGGATTTAATCTGGGTGCTGATGACTACCTGGTAAAACCATTTCATTTGTCAGAATTGTTGGTTAGAATACAAGCCTTAATCAGACGAAAACAATTTCATGGAAATAATAAAATTATCTTTAACGAAATAGAAATTGACACGCTCTCGAAAGTTGTAAAAGTCAATAATCGAGAAATCGAAATGACCAAAAAGGAAATTGATTTATTGCTGTTTCTTGTCGGAAATAAAAATAAAGTGTTATCAAAAGGTGCTATTGCGGAGCACCTTTCAGGCGATATGGCAGACATGTTGGATAACCACGATTTTGTTTATGCACACATTAAAAACCTTAAAGGAAAACTAAAAAGCGCACAGAATAAAAATTATATTAAAACGATATATGGTTTAGGTTATAAATGGCAAAATGAATAAAAAATTACTCGTTAAAACACAGAGGACATACCTCTACTTTTTAATCCTACTTTTTGCGATTGTAGCACCGCTATTTTACCTCATTGCCAATACGCTTTATTTACACGAAATTGACGAAACCTTAATACTTACCAAATCAGAGTTTTTAAATAACTCCATTTCGAAATTAGAGCTAAATGATATTCCGGTTTGGAATCGGTTTAATAATAACATTGAGATACAAAATTCAATCGGATTAAAAACCGATACATTATTCAATAAATTATATTTCAATT
>JAFGAC010000202.1 GCA_016933835.1 Clostridiales bacterium | reverse complement strand
TGGTGGAATTGGTAGACACGCAGGACTTAAAATCCTGTGGCCAGTAATGGCTGTGCGGGTTCAATTCCCGCTCCGGGTACAAAAAAACCCTTGATTAGCAGTAAAATCAAGGGTTTTATTTTTTAGGGTACCCAAAAGAGTAGCCAAAATCGATGCCATTATATTAGAATGTACTTGCATGGGGTGCAAGGGGTCGGAAGTTCGAGTCTTCTCACCCCGACTATCAAAATCAAATGGCCTTGTAAATCAAATATTTACGAGGCCATTTTCATTAGTAGTACAAAAAGTAGTACAAATATTTTTGACAATTTACCCAGCTAAGATTCTTATCAGGTCATCATTCAGGTAGTATACTTCAGAGCCATCTTTTTTTGGAGTTAATATCTTTGCTGTAACCAACTCTTCCATTCGTTTTGTCAGAGTTGTCCGGGATGATCTGCCTAATACTTTCCCAATTATCTTAGGTTTGATGTAGGGTTGGCTGAAAATGGCTTCATTTACATCCTTTGTGTACCATCTGATTTTTGATTTTCCATAGTTCAATGTAGAATCCATCTGTTCCAATATGTCGTTGATCAGATTGTTGGTCAGAGCAGATGTATTTTCAACGGCGTCAAGCATAAACAGAATCCAATTTTTCCACGAACCTAGTTGCGTTACAGCTCCAAGATTATAATAGTAGTCTGATTTATTAACAATTATATACTTTGACAGGTATAGTACTGGTTGATTTAATAGTCCTGTTTGTACAAGATAAATCAAGTTAATAATTCTGCCAGTTCTCCCATTGCCATCCTGAAAAGGGTGAATTGCTTCGAATTGATAATGTGCAATACACATTTTTATCAATGGGTCCGTTTTATAATTCTTATCATCATTAAGATAAGTTAAAAGGTTATCCATAAGTCGCTTCACAGTTTTATTACCTCTTGGCGGTGTATAGATTACTTCTCCTGGCCTTAACTCACTTTGTCCTCTTTTGATAACAACATTAGCCTGTGGAGGTCGTATTCCGGATGTTGTATTTTTGATCTGACGGAAGATCGACAGAACTGACTGCAGATTTAAAATCTTTGTTTCATTCAGGGCATGGTAGCCTGCCCAAAGAGCTTCCCTGTATCTTAGAACTTCTTTCACAGCCAGATCTGCTTTTTCTTCACTTTTATTATCCGAAACTGCTTTATACAATTCGTCTTCAGTGGTGAAAATATTCTCAATTTCAGTTGAAGTTTTAGCTTCCTGCAATGCTATTGTATTTACCAGCATATAGGGATTTGGAAGTCTCATCACATTGATATTAACTGAGGCCAATGCTCTGGAAGCAGATACCAACTTTTTTAGGATGTCGCTGTCATCATCTATTTCAGCTGAGGGTGGAAGAAGAGGAAGATCATTGAAAGGAGTATTCCTGTCGAATTTTGGCTTAGTCATAGCTGTTCAATATTTGCTTAATTATGGACATGTCGCAAATTTATGTCGTATTTTCATTAAAAACAACTATACATGTCCATATTTTTAATATTTCTGGACATGCTATAGAAACATGTCCATTTTTATGCTGAAATATGGGATACATTTCAAGGATTTAAGTTGATAAAAAGTTTGAAATCTGGAATAGATTGTATAAACCATATTACATTGATAATTAATTACATATAAAAGACTTAGTTTCTCACCCCGACTTCACTTTATGAGATGGTTTTTGGCCTCCTTGCCTTATTAAATTGACATTTTGTATATAATGGTCGAGCCCGTCTGTTTCAGTAAATAACTGATAATTAAAAAAATAGTTTTCCTCTTATCGCCAATTTTATCAACAGGTTTTGAGCAAAAAGTAAAAGTTATAACAAGGTGATAATATGGGTTTAAACCTCAATACTCAGTATTATTTCTCACATAATATCTTTTGTTGCAAGTTTATCAAAAATCCTTCAGTCCATTAGGTTCCAACAAGCGAATGTTCTGACATACCTAGTACCATTACTCGGTAAAAAGCAAATTCATTTATGCCGCAAATGTGGTATATTTAATTTAGCCTATCAGTACTAAAAATAATTTTAGTCTTTTTTAACTTCTTAATCAGGCGCAAAATAAGCTCTGTATTTAAAATCATTACTATTGCGTTAGATATTATAAATCATTATTCCCACAAAAAACGATCCCGGAAATTTCAAGCTCGCCTTCACAAACTGATTGAAACTAATTCATAAGCACAATAGAAATTTGATGGATTTTATAATATTCTTTAATAATTTGTTATATTTATTATTTATAATAGAGGATGTTATGGGGATTTTCATAATTTGAAAAGCAAGGAAAACAAATGCAAGTTTTAAAAGGTATTGAAAATCTTTGCTTTAATTTAAATTACTCAAACTTTTTAATATACCTTGAATTAAAATATTCTTATTTAAAAACCTAAAGTTATAAAATAGCTTGTTGTTTTTTATGAGTTAATAATTCTAAAATCGATTATGAAAAAAACATTTAATCCTAAACATGATGCTTCTAAATATTTAGAAGATTCAGATTATGAAATAAATGAGTTTGGAAAAATAACCTATCAAACCAATAGAAGTAAAAATATTATAAAGAAAATTACTGATATTACTGACGCCATTAATATTGTTGCAGGAAATCTTGATGGACAAAAATATTCTTTTGCTCCACCTACTAAAATTCTTAATGATATTTTTGAAGGAAAGAATATTTCACATCCCCATGTAATTTGTCGATATAAATTTCCTTTCGGCATATGGTTTCGAGGACAATCGAGAATTTGTTACAATTTGGAACCCTCATTATATCGAGAATCAATAAAAAATGATATAGTATGTCCAAAACATAAGCATCAATACAGAAGTAGGGAAGTTCATTCATACTATGAAGAAACTTCCATGTTTAATCATTTCGTTACAAGAATGCCTAATTACCAAGAAAACTATACAACAAGCTTTGATTGGTTATGTCTTATGCAACATTATGAATTGCCGACTAGATTATTAGATTGGACTGAAAGCATTTTAATTGCCCTATATTTTGCGGTCAGAGAGTATGACAATTGTGATGGCGTATTATATGCTTTAAATCCAGGAAGATTGAATGAAATTGCACGCTTTAGTAAGTCGAAAAGACATATTTGTATACCAACAAGTGCAGACGTAATTCTTAGAAGTAATATGGCTATTAGTAGAACTATTGATCAATTACGCAGTAACCTTATGCGAGAAGGCACTTATGAAGTTGTATTAGCAGAAATACAGGATGAAGATATAAAACTCTGGTTACAATATGGTAAATCAGCAAAAAACATTGATTTCAATAAAGTGAAATTAAAATTTAGTCTTCCAATCGGAGTCTTTCCTAATAGAATAAATGATAGAATGTCAATGCAACTTAGTGTAGTAACGTTGTTTGGAGGGAAAAGCTATGATCCCAAAATAAAGACCAATTTTGATAGCAATGAATGTTTTCTTGAATTTAAGTCGCTAACGGAATTTAATGAAGAAGTATCAAAGATAAATAAAAAGTCTAAGTTTTTATCCTGCTTTGTTGTAGATAAAACAGCAAAGAGACTATTAAGAGAACAATTGAAAAGGATAGGAATTCATGATGCTTCTTTGTTTCCTGAATTGGAATATCAGGCCAAGTTTATTAAAAAGCATTGGAGGATTCCAAGAGATGGGGGATTTGTAGAATATTCCTAATTTTTGTCATTAAATAATAAAATACAAGCTAAAAGAAATATATGTGTATTACTTATTGGCATTGTTCAACTAAATGCAGAGACATTAATTCTTTAACAATTCTAAAATGGAAAATAGAACGCTTGAGGAAATCCACTATGATGTTGGATTAGCTAATAATTATAGGATCGAATACATTAAGCATTTAATGTCATTAAGTGCAGGTATTTTTGTGATATCCATTGCATTTATGAGTGATCTTGTAAAAGAAATTGAAAATGCTGAACACAAGGTTATAATCATACTGGGTTGGGGATTTCTTATAATTTCATTGATCGGAGGTATATTCCATATGAAATGTTGGGATAGATTTTATATCTCTTATAGAAAAGAGATGGATATTGGGAATATTCGAAGAAAGAAGATCAACAAGTATAGAATACTCGCTGAAATTATTCAAGTTTCATCATTTCTGACAGGTATAATATTTATTTTTCTTTTTGTTTCAACCAATTTATAAGGTAATCTTATTAGCAATATAAAACCCATTTAAAAATATTTGAAAAAGTAATCATTGATCCAAAATATATTTAATCAACAATATATTAGCAAAATAACCAAAATATATTAGTAAAATACTGCTAACACATTAATGTGATTTTAATAATTTGATACCTATAAGAATAATAATCCATAAATTTATTATACTAATAAAATAGACAGCTCTCCTTTCAAACCTTTCTGAATAAGTAACTTGTTTAAAAGATTAGGAACTTTTTCGCTGCTGCACTCGTAAATATTATATCTTTGAAAGATTAGGCCAAATCAAACAAAGTTAATGGAAGCTATTAAAACATATCTCATAGCGATTTTCCTGCTTCTGTTTTTTGCAACCCAGGCATATGCTCAAAATTCTTCCGATAATCCGTCAGATGAAAGGAGCATTAAAATAAAGCTCAAAGAGAAAGCTCATAAAAGATATCATAGTCTGCCCCATACATTTGAGATCCGAAGAAAGAATACAAGGGTAAATAATGATCTCGGATCCTTTGACCGCCTGAATAGGAAATATAATGCCGCATCCGTAACAAGGATTTTTCCCTATGGTGGAAAATTTGAAGAGAAACATATCAGATACGGACTTGATCGCTGGTATGAGATAAAGTTTCATGACTCATTAGGCAGTGACATCGTTAAATGTCTGAAGAAATATGAACGAAACAGGTTCATTGAACTTTCAGAATCCAGATATATCAAAAAGCTTATAAATCCAGTAGGTTATGATTATGCCAGTGCCTCGCTGACGAATATAACCGGATTTCCAAACGATTCCCGATTTGACAGCCAGTGGAATTTAAATAATACAGGGCAGAATGGTGGAAAAATCTATGCAGACATAAATGTTCAGAATGCCTGGAAATATGAAACCGGTGATACCTCGGTAATTGTTGCCGTGATCGATGGCGGTATTGCCACAGACCACGAGGATCTTAAAAATGCTCTATGGAAGAACTGGCCGGAATATTATGGAATTTCCGGAATTGATGATGACAATAACGGTCTACTTGATGATGTGTATGGATATAATTTTGTGGATGAAAATAGTACTATCATACCACACTATCACGGAACCCATGTTGCCGGCATTATAGGAGCTGTCACAAACAACAGTAAGGGAATTTCCGGTATTGCAGGAGGTAATGGAAATAGTAATGGTGTAAGATTAATGTCATGCAGCGTTTTTTCTGATAATGACGCGCAAGGATTTGAACAGGCTTTTGTTTATGCAGCCGATAATGGTGCTCAAATAGCTCAGAACAGCTGGGGTTATGTAATGCCAGAATACTTTGAAAGGTCAATTCTTGATGCTATTGACTATTTCATTGAGAATGCCGGATATGATGAAAAAGGAAATCCAAAAGGACCGATGCAGGGTGGTCTTGTTATATTTGCCGCTGGTAATGAGGACGATCAGGGTAAATGGTATCCTGCCTTTTATGATCCTGTTATTGCAGTTGCTGCTACCGATAATAATGATAAAAGGGCGTACTATTCAAATTATGGAGATTGGGTGGATATTTCTGCCCCGGGTTCATCAATTAACAGCACCTGGCCTAATAATTATTATGAAACAATTTCCGGAACATCAATGGCATGTCCTCAGGTTTCAGGTGTTGCCGCTTTAACGCTTTCCCATTATGGAAAGACCGGATTTACTTCTGATTCATTAAAAAATAAATTACTGACATCGGTCGATGATATCGACTATCTCAATCCTGAATTTAAAGGATTACTGGGAAAAGGAAGGATAAATGCTTTTATGTCAGTTCAATCGTATGACTCAATATCACCCGACAAGATCTCAGATCTTTCAGCAGTCGACTCTTCATCAAATTCTGTTACACTTTCATGGACCTCAACCGGCGATAATCATGGATATGATCTGGCATCAGGTTATGAGATTGTATATTCCACCAATCCTATCGTTAAAGAAAATTTTGATTCAGCATACCACGTTCAGAGTACTCCCCGACCAAAAGAATACGGTACTGCAGAAGAGTTTAAGGTTCGAAACCTCAAATCAGACACAAAGTATTATTTTGCAGTAAAAATAGTTGATAATTCTGCTAACAAATCAGAAATTTCAAACGTTATTTCATCATCAACAATCCCCGCCCCCATCTTGTCCGTTAATAAGAACTCCCATATTGTAACATTGGATTCAGGTAAATCTGAAACCTGCCAATTGGTAATAAAAAATATCGGTACAGGCGAACTTTTATTTAACATTGACGGACTCAGTTCTGATTCAGTATATGATACCCTGAATATCCTTCTTAATGAAGAACTAATTTCTGACGAGCTTATGCTTGAAGGAACTATTTTTGGTTTAAATCCGGTAAATAATACGGTATTTTCCATGGATCCTGATAATGGCCGGATCATAGAGTCATTTTTCGTTCCATTTACAATTACAGGTCAGTATGAAGGTCTGGCTTATGACGGGTATTATTTGTACTTCGTTAATGAAAATGGAATGATTTACCAGATTGATCCGGAAAATCAAACCGTCATATCTTCATATGATTTTGAGATCAATCATATAGATGGACTCGGATGCTCAGGTAGGTATTTGTACGCAATAAACTCTTTCGCTGGTATTTTATATAAGATTGATTTCACTTCAAAAACTGTCGTAAGCTATTGGAAAATAAATGATTATGTCGGCGGAGCAGTTTCATTCGGCGGTTCAAGGAATTCAGTATTTGTATCCGATCTCTTGCATAAAAAGATCTTTGAGATCTCCCTTATTTCAAAAAAAATTGTCACTATCATTGAAATGGAGAGTCCCGCTTATGGTCTTGCTTATTCAGAATCAAACAATGTTTTGTTTGCCGGGATCAATAATAATAAAATCCTTGCTATTGACCCTGATAATAAAAGAATATTAAAGACAATTAATTCAACATCGATAAGCGGGTTAGCCTCTGATGAGATCTTCATTCATAACTGGCTGGGATCATCTGCAAAACATGGCCACGTCAATCAAAATGATAGCATCATTATAAGTTTTGCAATAGACGCTTCCAATATAAATCCCGGTGATTATGCCAAAAATCTGCGCATATGCTCAAATGACCCGAATAAAGGGATAACGCAGGTACACATAGGATTGCATGTAGAAGGAATACCTGCAATAACAGCTGATAATTTTGACCTGCATTTTGAAAACTCAATTATCAATCAAACTGATTCTCTTTTATTGAGTATCATCAATCAGGGGAATGATTCCCTATTGATCATAAGCACCATTGTTGATACGAATGTTTTTAAACTAAAACAGAATATTTCAAATCGAAATATTGCCAGTAACAAGAATCTGAAACTTTACGTTTATTTCACTCCGGAATATGAAGGATTTTATGAGGGTATACTTTCAATTTATAATAACTCACCAGACTCAGTATTTCAAATAAATCTCAGCGGGAATGCCATTTTACCGCCAAAAATTAAAATTATACCAGATTCAATTAATGTAGTAGTAGAAAACGGAGAGATAGAAAATTATGATATTCAAATTGATAATACCGATGGTAATAGCTCATTATTTACTGATCAATATGTTGAAAATATAAAAATCAAAACTTCTTCAGTTGAAGGGGAAATAACCTGTTACACAAAACAGATTTTGCATTCTGGATTGTTGGATTTAAATACAATAAATACTTCCACAGTATCGATCGATAGTCTGCCTTATAAAGAAGGATTTGAAAGTTCTGAACTGGAAAACTGGGTGAATGACGGAGTCAATGGGGTTGCAATGGTTTCAGGTGATGTTGCAGCAAAAGGTGAAAGGAGTTTTTATTTGCATCAATATGTTAGCAATGGCCACCAAAAGGGGATCCATAAAAATTTTATCAAAGATGCAAGACCATCGTATATGGGATATTATACACGATCAGGATCAAAAAAGACAAGTGATTCATATTTTCTGATTTCCTCAGGTTATAATTTGTTATTATACGTTACTGCGCTTGAAGACGGATTCATATATTTAAATCCGAAGATTCAGGGAATGGCCAATTTCATTTATGATGCCAAATACGCTTATAACGCATACCAATGGTATCATATTGAATTTAAAAATATTAACTGGGATAATAAAACATTTGATTTCTATATTGATAATAAACTGGTAAGCGCAAACATAAGTTTCATGAGTTATGGCCAGATTAATGGAATGGACAGGTTGTACCTGTATAATTACAGCTCAAATTCAACAGCATGGTGGGATGAAATATACCTTGATGATAATCCTTTGCTAAACTGGCTTTCAGTGATTCCTCCATCATGTGAAATTTTACCGGGAAGTTCAGATACTGTGCAACTAAGGTGTGATGCTACAGAATTAATGGGGGGTACGTACAAGGCCAAAGTTGTAATTAAAAGTAATGATCCGTTAAAGAGGATTAATATACTACCGGTCAATATAACAGTAAATGGCATTCCTGAATTGACTATATCAAAAGACACTTTGGAAATTAACGGGTATGTCGGTTTAAGCATCTCTGACACTTTGAGTCTGACGAATACAGGGAAGGATGAACTTATTATAACCAAAATATCCCTGAGTGATACCAGTGTATTTTTTACAGATAAAAATAATATTAAAATAAATCCAGGTAATTCAACTAAAATTGAAGTTGGCTTTAAACCAGGTTCACCTGGATCCCTTACTGGTAGTTTAACTTTTCATTATAATCATCCATACGATTCTCTTTATACTGTTCTTCTGACATGCACGTCCATTTACCCTCCTCACATGGATATTTCAGTAGACACAATTAATCTGACAATAAATAAGGGAGACAGTCTGGTTTATCCTGTACGGTTAAACAATACTGACACTATACAGGAATTGATAACTCATTTTAATAAATATTATACTAAATTCAATCCTAAGAAGTCAATTTATAGAGATAATCCTTTTTATGAAAGACTCCTGAAACTACCTTCCTTTGTTGAACCTGATTATGATCGTAATGATTTTATCAATGATTCTTCAATATTAATCCTTACTCATGATTTTCCTGCCGGACTTTCAATTGACTATATATTTCAATATTATTATGGTCTGGTTGCTGATTTTGTTTATGTGAAGGATTTATCGTTAGTTGATTTATCAAAATATAAACTTATTTTAACTCAATCGGGGCAAATAGATAGTTATTATGATTTGCTTTCTCAGAGAAATCCTCAGATAGAGAATTTTGTACAAAATGGGGGAATATTGTATTATTGCCCTACTGATTTCAATGTTGCATTAACTCTGACTGGTGGTGTGAATTCATTGTATGGATTCAGAGAATCATTGCATCATATCTTAATACCTGAACATCCTATATTACATGACTGCAATAACAATCTTGATAATGCCATAAACAGTTTTAACTATTTCTCAAATTTATACCCGGGGACTAATGTTATTACAGAAACGTCATCAGGCCGTAAACCTACATTTATCGAATATCAATACGGGGAAGGCTTGGTTATTGCCAACGGTTTTTGGTTGTCCTTCGATTATTCCGAAAAGGTCTCAAAAACATTCAATAACTCAATGTATTATGCTATATGGTTAAAAGATTCTCATTGGCTTTTGTTTGATAGTTTTTCCGATACCGTAGAACCGGGGACCAGTCATGATCTCAACCTGCGAATTAATAGCAATGGTACAATCCATCCAGGTGAATATTATGCTAATATCTTATTAAGTACAAATGATCCACTTCATAAAAACTTAAAAATACCCGTTCATTTAAAGGTAAAAGGAATTCCGAAGATATATGCAAGTACAGACAATCTTGACATGAACACATGTTATAAAGGACAGACTATATCAGACTCCATTGCGATCGAAAATAAAGGGGATGATATTCTTATCATTAATGATATACAAACAAATAGTACAAGTTTCTATTCTGATAATAAAAACTTCTCCATGGAACCGGATGAGAAAAAATATATCAAGATTTGGTTTATCGCTGAAGAAGAAAAGGAATTCAATGCTGAATTGAAAATCATGTGCAATGATCCGGTTGATTCCATTATAGAAGTATCCTTGAGTGGTACCGCAATACCTCCTCCCTCAATTTCAGCGTCAACTGATCCCATCATAGTCAACCTGGATGTTAATGATACCACAATTATCAATTATACTATTGCAAATTATTTTGGTGATAATACTTTATCCTATAAGCTCTTTTTTAAAGATAGTTGTCATTCATTACAAAGCTTTGAAACTCTCATAACATTTGATGATATTGTTGCACCTACATCAACACCATACTGTAAAGCTCTGAGAACTGAATATAGTGACAAAGGAATAATATTTGAGGGTCCCGAGGCCTTTTGTGGAGGCGCTATAATTAGCAATGAATTATTCAAGGGCTGGGTTGGTATAAGTGAGCCAAACTTTATGGTAATAAGGGGAGATGCGTTTTTTATTTTGGGGAATCAAGGCAGTCCAACCGGGCCGGAAAGAATGATATTTAAAAATTCAGTAACCAATTTTGGTGTTAACATTGGATGGGGATACGGAAGTAATCTGATTATGATGGCAATCAACAGCAAAGGTATTGTCGTTGATTCCTTGAATTTTTATTCCAATGATACCTTGAAGCATTTTGAGATGAATGGTGAGGATATAAAAGAAGTTGTAATCTCCTCATATAACCAGATAATGGGGCTTGATGACTTTTATTTCAGGACATGGGTCACAGCTGCCCCGTCATATGGCACTATTTATGCGACAAGACAACAAAAAATTCAATTAAAGTTCATATCAAATAATCTTTCAGCGGGTGAATATAAAGGAGCATTAATTATTAAAAGCAATGATCCTGTAAATCCTATAATAGAAGTCCCACTGATTCTAAATGTAAAAGGGCATCCAGGAGTTACACTTAACAAATCTACTCTGAATTTTGGTGCAGTTTACGTCAATCAAAAGGTCCTTAATTCTGTAAAAATAAAGAATTCGGGATATGATACATTATTTATAAAAAACGCATATACCAATTCTCAATCTTTTAAAGTAAAAGGATTTCCCGGTTATATTCTTCCCAGGCATTCGTCGTATGTAAATCTTGAATTTTATCCTGCAGAAACCGTTAGCTATAGCGGTAAATTATACATTAAGACTAATGTAGAAGGCACTCCTTATTTTACGATACCTCTTCTTGGTCAAGGGCTTAACTTTCCTGTTATGAATGTATCTCCATCTGAAATGAATGTTTTTCTGCCAGTAAATAGTCAGTTGCAGAGGACGTTTGAATTTAAAGACATTTCGACTTATTGCAAACTTGACCTGAGTATTATTTATCCTGATAATCTGACAACCGATACAGAAGTAATGTATGATTCGATTATGACTTATCAGGGACAGGAAAAATATAGGCCAAAAGTTTTACTTATAGGACCTGATATGCAGGATTATGTAACAAACACATTTGATGTTGACCTCGATATGGTTTTATATACAAACAAGCCCGATACAATTGTCTATTCAAAATATGACTTCATTGTTGTGCACAGCCCTCATTATTTTGAAGAACGGGAACTGAATCCTATTCTCGAAGACTATGTCAGAAATGGGGGAATAATTTTTTATTGTCTCGATATAAACAGAACAGCGCTTCCGCCATATATTGTTAGTGGTATAACTGTTACTTCAAGCAATCTTGAATATATTAATGAGGTAACTGAATCGGCACACCCTGTTTTCCGCTATGTCCCAGGGAGAATCTCGAATGATTATTATACCGTTAATAATTGCATTCTTTCAAATCTAAATAATAAAGTCAGAATACTAACAAGAACTTTTATTTCCAAAAGACCTACAACTATTGAGTATGAATATGGAAGTGGTTTGGTTTTTGCTTCAGGAGTGAACTTGAATACTCTATTTGAACAAGCTGACAGTAAATTGCTTAGTAACATCTATTATTATATTATATCACAGGATGAGAACAGATGGTTGAAAACCGGGAATTCTACTTACTCATTTAATCCATATACTGATCAAAAAGTGCCTGTATATTTTAGCACAAAGAATTTAAATAAAGGAAAGCATTCTGCAAACATTGTGATAAAATATCATAACACAAATGATTCTATATATTATATTCCTGTTAATTTATATGTTGTAAAGCCAGTCAATATATTTGTATCAGAGTATACTTTTATAATGGCACCTTGCCCGGTCGGGGAGAAATTAACCAGAAGTATACAGATTACTAATAATAGTGATAAAAATGTTTCTCTGACTAATCTACAAATCGATAGTGAAGTGTTTTCTGCTTATTTAAACAACAGTACTCTATTACCAGGCTCCTCAACATGGCTAACGGTTATATTTAGTCCTTTTGAGGAAGGACTTTATGAATCAATGATCACTCTTAATACAAGCGATCCGGTGGATTCCGTAATTTATATTTATCCGGTCGGCATAACCCCAGATTATACAAATATTAAAAAAGAGATTTTTGATTCCAGGGATATTGAAATCATTCACAATCCAATTATTGATGAATTACAGATAACCACAACCAATATCTTTGATGATCTGATTGTAAGGATTATTGACATGAATGGCAGAACGGTGTTTTTAAACAGGTTTAATATTTCAGATTATAATTCCCGGCAAACAATAAATATTGCTGATATACCACAGGGATTTTATGTAGTTAATTCAATATCCAAAGATAGTTTTAAGACTATGAAATTTATTAAAACAGAATAATATTATTATTGAAATAAAGACTTTATATCTTAAGAATATTTCTATAAACCTCAACGAATAACAGTTGGCAGACCTAATTATATTGCGAGTGCAGTAATTGTTTTTTGTCGCAAGGATCCTCCCAAATTGAATCTTGCGGTTGTATCGTAAATATTCACCTATTAAATTTCGCATAACAATAACGATTAAAGAATTTCGAAATGAATAGTTAATATAATGTAAGCATTCGGCCAACTACAGGTTGTTGTTAAACACTGCATAACCTATATTTCCTAATGCTTTTCAAAAAGGTCTAACAACCATTA
>JAFGAC010000201.1 GCA_016933835.1 Clostridiales bacterium | reverse complement strand
TGTGCGCCAGTAATGGCGCTTAACTGAATACATAAAATACGGTGAGTTTTATAGGAACAACAGACTGACCGGAGATTGAAAAGTCAAAAGGAAACACAGCATGTCTGTAACACATGGAGTTTATGATACCGGATAAAAGACTGTCATGTAAGTTCAGGGAATACTATGGTTAAAGCTATACTGCTTGAATTCAAGTTTCTTGGCCTTAAAAAGCAGGGAATATGAAAACCGGTTGGATACATATTCAAAAGTTTTTAGATAAAAAATAACGCGAGTTTTATCTACACCGTAAAACTTTTCGGCATATCGTATAATATGTAAAAGAAACGAAATGAAAACCTAAAGTATTCTATCGCAGTTAAGTTCTAAACTGGGACAGCCTAAATTGGAACGCCGGTCAAATACCGGCTATAAATCTTTTTAGGATTTTGAATATCCGACACGGCTGCGGAGCTTTCATAGTAGTCGGAGGCTGGGAAAGCCAGCCGCATGGCGAAGGGAAGCAGGCTATCTTTATTGTTAAACTATTTGAGGTATGCGGAATGCAAAAAGCCGAATTAGTATTATCAATGCTAAATCAAAAATCAAAAAGCGATTCAACTTTCAAATTCAGGAGACTCTACCGCAATCTGTTTAACATGGATTTCTATCTTAATGCTTACGCAAAAATATACAGCAAAGAAGGTAACATGACTGAAGGGGTTGACGGCAAAACCATTGATGGATTCGGATTACAAAAAGCATATAAGCTGATTGAACAAATGAAATATGAAAGATACAATCCTCAACCTGTAAGACGAAAATACATACAGAAAAAAAGCGGAAAACTAAGACCTCTGGGAATCCCCACAACAGAAGACAAACTTGTACAGGAAGTAATAAGACAAATTCTTGAAGCTATCTATGAACCGCAATTCAGCAATGATTCACACGGATTCAGACCGAACAGAAGCTGTCACACAACGCTTTATCAAATTAAAAATACCTGCAACGGCAGCGCATGGATTATCGAAGGAGACATTAAAGGATTTTTCGATAACATCAATCATGATATACTAATTGAGTTAGTGAAACAGAAAATTGAGGACGAAAGATTCATAAATCTAATAAGAAAATTCCTCAAAGCCGGAATCATGGAAGAAGGGAAAATCAGAAATTCAATAACCGGAACTCCGCAGGGCGGTATCATAAGCCCTCTACTGGCAAACATCTATCTGAATGAGCTGGATAAATATATGAAACAGGTAAAATCTGAAAATGAAATTGGTAAATGCCGTAAGATAACAAAGGAGTATAACAAGCTTTCAAGTACACGAACAAGAAGAAAAACAGAAGGTAAATATCTGGAAGCGGATGAAGTATTGAAACAGATGTATAAAATGCAGGCAAAAGACCCTATGGATTCAAACTATCGAAGAGTAAAGTATATCAGATATGCCGATGACTTTGTTGTGCTGATACACGGCTCAAAAAGAATAGCAGAAGAAATACGGGACAATATTGCGCAATTCCTAAAGGTTCGATTGAAACTTGAGCTGAACCTTGAAAAAACCCTTGTTACTAATCTTCTGAAGGATAAGGCATATTTTCTGGGATACGAAATTACCAAAGCACAAAGCTATACAAAAATGACCGTGAACACAAACGGAAGAAGACAAAGGTCGATAAACGGACAGATTCAACTTCTCGTACCAAGAAAAATAATACGGAAAAAAATAAAACAATTCTCTAAAAACGGAAAACCCGCTTATATCAATGAAAGAATACCCCTTCCTGTAACTGAGATGATAGCCGTATATAATGCTGAAATCAGAGGACTTTTCAACTACTACAGTATCGCAAACAATGTATCAAAAAGACTCAGCGAATTAAAGTACTATCACTATTTCAGTCTGGCAAAGACTCTGGCAAAAAAATATAAAATATCGGTTAAGAAAGTAATAAGGAAATTCAGAATACCGGTTAAAAGAAAAGACGGAACAGGAACAATTAATATCATTGGTGTTAAATACAGCAATAAAACCGGAGAAAAAATAATGACATACTTTAACAAATCAATGAAGCGTAAATATGAGCCGATAAAAGAAGAGATTTATTTTGGAACAATAAAAACAAATTACAAAAATGAATTAATTCGCCGTCTATTATATAATGTATGTGAATTATGTAAGGAAAACCAAACAACCGAACAACTTGTAGTACATCATATCAGAAATCTTAAAAAGTTAAAAGAAAAATATGAAAATAAAAAGATAGAGATTCCAAAATGGTTAAAAATTATGATTCATATCAGAAGAAAAACACTGGTAGTATGTAAGAAATGTCATTGGACTATTCATAAAAGGAAGATTTAGTACAGAATAGCCGGAGAGCCGGATGCTTGGAAACCTGCATGTCCGGTTCGGAGGGAGATGCCCCGGAAACCTCTTATAGAAATATAAAAAGGCGCCGGGATTCTACCCTACTCT
>JAFGAC010000200.1 GCA_016933835.1 Clostridiales bacterium | reverse complement strand
GGTCTTTGCTTTCCGTTCTTTTTGAGAATGTAGAGACGGCGCAAGGGCATGGCTTTGTAGTCCTTCCTGACTAAAGATTTGGCAGCCGTTAGTTTTTGGATGGAGGTTCTCCAGCGTATTTTGTCTACGCAGGGGGGTCCGTTTCCCTTTGTTTTCAGTAACCCGTTTTACGTCCATTAATTTGGCCTCCAGCGAGTGGGTAAGCATCCATTGCAGTGCTTTCACCCTGCCCGGTTTGCCGTTCCTTGTTGCCTATGCAATACGTAATTGTAATGACCTTACCGAACTTTCGATTTTCTTCCAGTTGATGGAATTCCAGTCGGAGAATCCGGTTTCCAGCGCACAATCTGTTTTAGCAGATTTCATTTGCATTCTTGAATAAGGATCTTATTACAGTTTTCTTGCAAGAGATCACCAGATGGAATTCAGCACAGTTTTCACCGGAGTCAAGTTTTGAAACTCTATCCACACCTGTTACCGTTGGGCATTCGCTTATTCCATCCTCCCATACCTGCACCCCATTGTGACGATTTTGCAATCGCCCTACCTTTGCAACAAGGAGGAGTACAGGCTTAACACGTTTCGTACAGATAACAGAACGGGTTAGGTGTTGCCTATATACCGGAAGCCCGACATCCATGTGCTCATAGCTAACGTACTTGCATCTTGGCTTCATACCTTTTGGTCAATGTGTATCAGTAACTTTTACATTTTTGCGCATGACGGTACGTCAACGGCAATTCAGTTAATTTCACCATACCATTCAAACCAACTCCTGAGGATATGTTACTTACCCTTTGAAGTCTTGTCCCGATAGCTTCATACACCAACGTTGCCATTGACGCATGTATCAGTAGGTTACTCATGATAGAACATAAGGTTAAATCATTCATTTGATAGAAAGTTTAACAGTAATCTGTACGACCTCGTGTCACACCTAACCTTGCGGCTAACGGTTTGCAGGTAAAAAATAGTTGCTGATTGTATTTTTGTTTACTTGTCATTTTGCACAATTTACGAAAGTTTTTGCATTGTCAGCATACCAGTGCACCGGCAATTTTTTTACCTGCTGTTATGTAAAGTACCTTATTTATCATAGGTTTTTGCTAATACTATACAATGTGTTCCATTCACTTTAATTATAACTCTTCCATTTTCATCTGTGAAATATTTATTCTCAATTTTATTGGAATCTAAATGCTCAACAAGATTGAAATTAAACCTACCAAGAAAATTTTCTATTTCTCCCTCTTCAATTCCAAATGTCCATTTTTCATTATCCTTTTCTACTCTTTTAAATATTTCCCTTTCTCCATAATATTTTTCTTCTTTTCTTAATACAGATGCATATAAATAATCAAAAACAATAAAACTAGATGGCCCTGAATAATCATATATCAATTTAAACGTCTTTTCAATAGATTCTTGTGATAAATACATTGTAAGTCCTTCAAGTATAAAAAGAGACTTTTTACTTTTCATTAACTTGATTTCACTCAATTTTGTCTTTATATCTTCCTTGTCAAAATTCACAGGGATATGAATATTGTATTCAGGTAAATGAGTTTCTCTTTTTTTAAATTGCCTTAATTTAGCTTGAAGTGTATATACTGTGTCTATTTCATATACTTTAACATTTTGGGTTTCATTTAGAAGTCTGATCGCCCTTGAATCAAAACCGGCTCCGAAAATTATAACTTGCTCAATTCCATCTTTTATTGCATTTTTAAAAATTTCATCTATGTATTTTGTTCTGGCAATAACATAGGGATATATGCCTTTGGGTGAAATTTTACCCTTTAAATTTAGAATTTTTAGTTTTAATAATACTTTTACTAATCTAGGCAATAACTTTACAGCTATATAGTCATTCGACTTTAAATATTTATTTTTTTCTAGAAAAGATGAAGCCCTACACATGCAAGTGTAGCTTGCTGTCCTCGAACTTTTCTTTTCTATTCTTTTTTTATATCTCATATGCTTCAAAAAATAAGGTATTTTACATATCGTTTTTGCATATGGCCAGTAGCGCATTTCAGAGAGAACACTTACACTCCAACCTTATTAAGGAAAACAAACATTTGCATTCCTACAATCCGCGCTATTGGCTATATGCGGTGTTAGCACACGTTTTTATAATGATTTATAAATTAAAAATCATTTAGCATTATAGATTCTATTAATGTCGCCATCTTTTTCGTATCCATCATTAATTTGAGATAAGAGTGATTCGATTTTTCACCAACGATCCATTTATTACCTCCATTTTCATCAGGTTTACAAAATCCTTCTTTTATTTTATCCCAATAAATGCCAGTTCCTTTTCTTACAGCGTAAAAAACAGCGGTTTGGTCATATGATGAATTGTTAATTATTTTTCCATTCCGATACTCTTGCATCCATGGAGCATTATTACTGAAATGCATAAATCCCACGTAAAGAGGTGTTAGGTGTTCGATATTGTTAAAAATCTCTCCAGTCTTAATTTTATCCCCAATCTCATATCCTACAAAAGTTATTGGAACACTAATATTTTGAATGACGAACTTTGTGACTCCAGGCATATTGCCATTAAAGTTCCATTCGTTTTCTCCAACAGGGAATTGTCCTCCCATTATTACAAATTCTTTTACTTTTTTCGTAATCAATTCTTTTCCATTTAAATGTGAAATGGTATCACTGTCCGATTTAATTAAGTTTTCAATATTTTTCAGTGGCCCGACAGTAACAATGGTTATGCTCGTGTCAGCATTCTTGGATAATAATTGCCTATAGAGCAGCGTTGCATCTAAAACATTTTCATAATTCAGTTCATGATAAAAACTGTCAGCAATAGGTTTGCTATAACACCAGCTTTCAAAATAAATATCTTCTTTCCTAGTACCAATCGGAATATCTGGATGGTTATAAAAACGATTTACAGCATCAATAGCTGAAACAGCATACTTCTCAGTTGACCAGCACATAATTCCTAACAGTTCACATTCACTTTTATCTATAAAATTATGCAGCATACATAATGCACCTAAGTCATCTGCATCACCGCCAAAATCGGTGTCAAAAATTATTTTAATTTGTGAGTAATTGTCAATTGGATATATAATAATGGATATATACATTAAAAAGAATCCAAGCTTTTTCATTTGCGTAAATTTTTCAAAATGTGTGCCAACGTGAGTCTGTGCAAAAACCAAAATAAAGAAATAAAAGTAGTCAATACAAGCATTTTAACTTGCATTAAACGAACAAAATATT
>JAFGAC010000199.1 GCA_016933835.1 Clostridiales bacterium | reverse complement strand
TTGGTGAGGTGGTGGAGACCGGAGTTTACCCCGAAGAGCTGGCAGTCCAGCATGTGAGAAAACCAGGTGAGAGGGTGCCAGTAGGTTGCCCGTTTATCAAAACTGAAAGCCCATAAAATGCCTTCTTTCTGAAATCCTTTAAGAACGTGCTCGTTCTCTGTTATATATGCATTGTCATCAAAGTTAAGAAACTCGTGATTTGTGAGTTGCCAGTAGATGACAAAAGAAAGGGTGCAAAGTGTCATACAAATTAAAAGAATGTAATGTCGAGTTTTGTACTTGTTTACCATATTGAAAATCTTGGTTTGTGCGAATATTTATGTATATATTGTTTTAAAATGATCAGGATTTTGTGAAATGAAAAACCTTAATAACACGAATAAATTTCAATAGGATTAGGTCTATCAATCCTGTTACAATTCATAGTAAAATCATAAATTAAGTTTCGTTAATAGGGTTTTTTATCTTTACGACATTTTTATCAGGCTGTTTTCAAATTTGATTTTTGTATTTGAGCCTAATTCCAATAGGTTTCGCTGGAACCCCCCCGACTATTTGATAATCTTTTACGTCCCTCGTTACCACTGCTCCTGCCGACACAATCGCCCCATTTCCTATTGTAATCCCACCATTTATGACAGCATGGGCTCCAATCCATACATCGTTTTCAATCGTGACCGGACTCATAATGTGATCAACTTTGCACATCGGTAAGTCTAACTGCATAAAATTGTGATTTGAAGATGTTATGACAACATGCGGTCCCACCATTACATGGTTTCCGATAGTGATTCCTCCCCTACCGTCGATTAATGAACCAGTATTTATGGAAAAGGATCTGCCCACTTTGATTCCGTATGTATGAGTAAAATAAACTCCAGGATAAATAATTGGAAAAGACTTCAATTCTTCAAACATCAGACGATAGAAAAGCCATCGAAGGAACACACCTGTAGCACCTGGTAATGACCTTAGAATCCACCCGAAAGTCTCTTCAAACCAAAGGTGAAGCAGGTGACCTCGATAATGCTTGAGAAAACGATTGAATCTGCTCATTTTCCCAATTCCTTTCTTACAAGTGCGACCGTAGCGAACATTGCTAAGGATTTCATAAAGGGGAAAAACAAATTTTCTGCTCTTTTTAATGCTGGATATAGGAATTCAGGAAAAATGTTCCGAAGCGATACTCCACCAGACAAAATGTAGCAAAACGGTGAGTGAAGTTTGATAGATTCTATATTCCACTGGGGAAATTCATGTTCAAATCTATCTCTGTCTCTTTCGAAGATTATCCATGGAAGAGCCCCATTTGCGCCTGAAAGAGGACCCTCGGAAGCGAATTCCCAATCCTGCGTTTTCGTTTCAAAGGGTTCTTCATGCAATTTTGTGTATACAAAGCGAGACCATACCGTAACCCAGGGTTCTATCATAATCATGTAACCGCCAGGCTGAACGCACCTTGATGCCTCTCTCAGAAAAGTGCGAGGTTCTGCTATATGATGCAGTACACAAGTCATTACAATTCCACTCAGCGAATTATCCATAAAGGGGAGATTACCACCCTTCAAAATGATGTCGACTCGTTTTGAATAATAAACTTCGGAAGTAATGACATTGGGCACTACCTCGCTCAAAAAACCGCCTCCGGAGCCTATTTCAAGAACTTTTCCCTTTTTATTATATGGCAACCATTCCGCTATTTCCTCATACCAATTCTCATAAATACGGCGCAGAAATCCTTTTTGTTTTATTATGGAAGCTCGAATTTCAGTACACAGTGGATCATCGATGTCTATTCCACGCGTAAGCGGATGCGCTAATAGTTTTCTGATAAACAATGATTGCGCTCCTATATAAACTTGACTCTTCCGGCGGCAAAAAACATCATCCGAAGAAGTAGAAATCCGTGACTCCAGCGTGATATATTAGTAGTACCATATTTCCTCTCTTTATAGCGGATGGGTAAATCGATAATCTTGAAGTTAAGCTTAGCGGAACCAAATATCAGATCAAAATCGCCAAAAGGATCAAAATCCCCAAAGTATGAGCGATTATTAGCAATCATATCATAATCATCTTTCCATAACACCTTGGTGCCACAGAGGGTGTCCTTGATTGGCTGGCCGAGCAACCATGAGAATACAAGGCTGAAAAATTTGTTGCCGAGAAAATTAAGGAATCTCATTGCCTGCTTTTCCATTGGATAGACAAGACGTACACCGTTTATAAATTCCCCTTTTCCCGAAACCAACGCTTCGTAAAATCGGGGCAGATCTTCAGGAGGCACCGTTAAATCGGCATCGAGAATCATTAATATGCCACCTTCGGCATTTGCAAATCCGAGGCGAACCGCATCACCTTTGCCAACACCTTTTTGCTTAAATAGCTTGCATTTTCTGTTGGAACTTTCAGCGATTGCCTGCTCTATGACGGCATATGTATTGTCAGTTGAATTTCCCTCAACAAATATTAGTTCTGTGCTTTCACCCATTTCAGGCACACGCTTTAATATCTCGGATATGTGTCCCTCTTCATTTCTTGCAGGTATGATGACGGATACGCGTGGCTTTGCTTCAGCATCACTTTTTGGGGGTCTTGGACGTGCTATGATAAAATTAGAAAGTGCAAAGTAGCGAAATGGCCATAATTTGGCGAGAAACCGATTACACAGCTTCGAAAGAACAGGAGCCTTAAGAGGCAATAATATCTCAGGCCAGTGTCGTATAACCTCGAAATCGGCAAGATTCAAAAGGCTTGTAAGATCTTCAACGGTAAGCCAGTTTTGCGGGAGAACCTTTGTTGCGTACCCAAGCCTCTGCGCTATTTTTAAAGGTAGTTCCCAGACCCTGCTGTATGAATTAATTATGATACGCGTCTTTGAATTCGAAATACTTTTAATTTCATCAAAAACAGTCTGCACATCCCAAAGGTCATTTACAACATCAGAGAGAATCACGAAATCAAATGTTTCTTTAATGTTTCCTAGATCGTGGATATCACATTCAACAAATCGTATATCGGGGTACATCTGTTTTGCCCGTCCGATCATTTCGCCTGAGAAGTCAACTCCTACGCCGTAAGACGGGTTCAATGAGGCTAGCAAATCTCCAAAGCCGCAACCGAACTCTATTACTCGGCAACCCTGAGGAATAATAAATCGATAAATTTCTGAAAGCCTTTCGTGATAATATTTTCCTTTTGAGAGCAATAAGTCTTTTTGATTCGCAATAGTGTCCCAATGTTGTATTCGAGTTTCTCTATATTTTTTAGCTGTCATGGTCATCATTGATTCCATCTAATGTGTCATTAGAAAAATATATGTACAATGCATGATATTTCTTTGCATACATACTGGCTCATAGCTATTACAGTAGAAAATTATTTTCTTCAATAACAATTTTGGAGATGTCTTAAACAGCGGCTGTTCGTCTCATCAGGCTTTTTTGCCGATGAATCGGCGGACTACAATAAACGAGGGTTATGGGATAAGGGATAGGTGATTACGTAGTACGCTCATATATGTGCATATTTTCATTGCCCTGACAATTAACAGGTCACTGCGAGGACTGAAACGACGAGGCAATCTCATGAGGGCAGAACTAGCCCGATACATCAGTCTCCTGCGAAAAAACAGATTGCTTCCCGATAAATAGGGATTTAATCGGGACTCGCAATAACATGATTCCCCCATGATTCAGAAACGCCGATCAATCGGCATGCTACATTTTCTCTTCTGTAGCTTGCCCATTTATGGGCGCTTCAAAAGGTACAGAGTGGCAGGAAAAAGGCACAAAGGCACAAAGGCACAAAGGCACAGAGGATTAGAAAAAACGGGATTGCCGCGCTGCGCTCGCAATGACAAAAAATTGATCGCAATGACATGATCTCTCCTCGGAATGGGCTACATTAAAAATCCTGGGGCAGGTTCTTTTCTTGACACATGCTCAATATTTCGCGTAGATAGGTTTCCAGGCAATCCAAATCTTTGCAAAATCAATAACACTTTTTAATATGAATCAAAGAAAAATCATATTATCTCTTCTGATAGGAACCGTTTTTTCGGCTATTGCTCTTTATTTTACCTTTAAGAATATCCCTTTTCGCGATTTACTTGACTACCTCAAAACGATTAATTACTGGTGGGTCATACCCTCGGTGGCGGTTGGCATTATCAGCTTTCTTTTCCGGGTCGTCAGATGGCAAATTATACTATCACCGGTCAAGAAAACCAATTTTATCAACGCATTTCATCCTCTTATAATAGGGTTCATGCTCAATTCAATTTTCCCCGCCCGCGTCGGTGAAGTCGCACGGCCTGCCATCTTCTCAAAAAAAGAAAAGGTGGCTTTTTCGAAAGTGCTCGCTACGGTGGGTGCTGAGCGGGTCTTCGATGCCGTCACGCTGCTCCTTTTTTTTATCAGCCTGAATCTTGTGATTACCACTGATCCCTCCACTTCCGCTACATTCGGCGGATATACGCTCGATATAGATAAGCTCAATACGATCCTGAGAACAACCTTTGTATTGTCTCTCGTTCTCATTGCAGTTTTTTTGGTAATTGTGGTTCCAAAGACCCGTGGCGTTCTGAATGATTTCATTTTCGACATGCCGGGATTACTCCCTTTCGGTGACATACGCACCAGAGAAAAGATAAGAGAAAAGTTCTGCGTAAGAGTTGTAGATATTATCGAGAATCTCGCATCAGGACTGGAAATACTGAAAAGTTTAAAAAGTGTCACTCTCTGCTTTTTAATTTCAGTAGTTGTATGGGCAACGGTCGGCTTATCCTTCTATGTGATGGCCCTTGGATGTCCCGGGATCAGCATTTCATTTCTTGAAATGTGTGCTGTTATGGTTATCATCTGTTTTTTTATCTCGCTACCCTCTGTTCCCGGCTTCTGGGGTCTCTTTGAGGCGGGGGGAGTGTTCGGTATGATGCTCTTCGGCATCCCGGCGACGGAAGCAGCCGGTTTCAATCTGGCCGTTCACTTTTTTCAGATTGTGCCGGTTGTAATCATCGGCCTTTTCTCGGCGCTCATAATAGGAATGAACCTTTTGAAATTATTAGACTATAACATTCACAATGTGTAGAAGTCATAATATCTAAATTTTTCCTAACAAACTACCCCTTTAAACACACTTCCACAATAAGTTATAATAATAAAGAATATTGATAATATGTTAGTATATTACTAACACTATACAAATATTATTTCAATAACATTAGATTGATGAAAATTTATTTTACGTAATTTGTAACATGAAGTAATTCTTTTGTATATTATTAATATGTTAGTTATATACTAATAATAATCTAATAAATATTTAACAACAATTTTATGACGAGTATCGTATATTCTAGATCTCCTTTAAAAGACTTGTTTTGAAGTAAATCTTCGTTTTGTTTCAGCCAAAGCCGGTGAACGTTTTCTCATCAATACTTGTTCGTATTCAAGATGCCTTGATTTCATTATGAATAATTGTGCTGTAAACAGCACAATTATTCATGCCGAATCAGGCGTGGCGTTTCTTTCTACGACACTAAAGCATGATTCTGATCAATTATTTTAAAAAATAAATTAAATATAAAAAGAGGAGGGTAGTCATGGCAATGTTAAGGTCTAAAATAATTTTGGGTCTTGACTAGAACAGCACTATGAAATGTGCTAAAAGTCTAGTCATGTCAATAAGTAACAAGTATATAAAAAATGCCAAGA
>JAFGAC010000020.1 GCA_016933835.1 Clostridiales bacterium | reverse complement strand
GAGTGGGAGTAAGGAAATTTTATCGTTAGTTATTTCTGGTGTTTCCTAATGTTTAATAATTGCTTCTTATCGTCTAGTTTTTCATATTTCTAATTTATTTTGGAGTCAACATGATTTAAATATTTTAACTTAAAATCCCTTCCTGAGAAATGGCTTCTCAAGGAGGGATTTATCACTTTATCCGCAAATGTTTTTAATTGCGGACAAAGTATTATTGATTTGATATCGCTAAGCAGATATAATAATAAGAAGAACAAGTCTAAAAAAACTCTAACCATGAATACCTATAAAGGAAGGATGTCGTTATGGATATTAAAACAGCAAAAGAAATATTTGAAAGACATAATGGTATCATGAGAACAAAAGACCTTAGCCATCATCGCATATATAGTGTCTTTGTTAAAAAATTGATAGAAGAAGGATATGTTGAAAAAATAAAGTATGGTTATTATCAATGGCAAGATGATCGTTCCTTTAGTGAAGTAGCAGTAATTGTACGACTTTTTCCAGATGCGGTACTTTGTATGGAAAGTGCCCTTCAGTTTTATGGTTATACAGATCGTACACCATCAAAGTGGTGCTTGGCAGTTGATAAGCATTCAACAAAATCTAGATTCAAAATTGACTACCCTATGGTGAAACCTTATTATATTCCGAAAGCTCAGTTAGAACTAGGCGTAGATAAGGTTTTTATTGAAGAAACTCAGATAAAAATATTCAATCGTGAACATGTGATTTGTGATTGTTTGAGGCATGAAAATAAAATGGATGTGGAGATTTTTAATAAAGCAATACAGGCATATATAAAAGATTCCAAGAAAAATATCCCTCGTTTATTGGATTATGCAAAAATACTAAGAACAGAGACTAAAATGCGCAAGACAATAGGGGTGTGGCTATGAGGGATTTGGGAGCATCTATATTAACACGGTTAAAAAAGCAAGCTCAAGAAACTGGGCTTAATTATCAAATGTGTCTACAGTTATTTTGCCAAGAAGAATTTTTGAGAAGACTATCATTTTCGCCTTACTGTAGTCATTTTGTACTAAAGGGTGGGCTTTTGATTTATACGCTTACAAATTTTCAAAGTAGAGCGACACAAGATATAGATTTTCTTATGCGTAAAATGACCAATGAAATGGATAAGGTAAAAAAAGTAATGGAAGAAATTGTGAATGTTTCTACGGAAAATGATTTTGTTTCTTTTGAAGTTTTAGAGGCAAAAGTCATCACACAAGAAAAAGAGTATCCTGGTGTATCTGTTAAATTTGTAGGGCGCATTAAGCAAGTTAGAGTTCCGTTCTCGATTGATTTAGGTGTAGATGATGTAATTGTTCCAGAAGCTGTTGTGCGGAGCTTAAAGACGAGATTGCCTGACTTTGAAGAACCTAAAGTATATACTTATTCCTTAGAAAGTACGATTGCCGAAAAATTTGATGCAATTTTAAAACGGATGGAAGGAACTAGCCGAATGAAGGATTTTTTCGACATATATTATCTATCCAGTATTTTTGAATTTGATGGACAAATGTTAAAAGATGCCATAGGGGGAACCATAACGCATAGAGCAACACCTTATGACAAAAATAGTTTTGAGAGGATTAATAATTTTTACAGCAACGCATTTTTAGTTTCTCAATGGAAGCGTTTTCAGTTATCAATTCAGATGGAATTACCTGAATTTGATTTAGTACTTAATCGGTTGAAACAGTTTTTAGAGCCAATATTTGACGCTTTGATTAATGATAAAGAATTTTTTCTGAAGTGGTCTGTAGATCATGGGATTTGGGAAAAAATTAATTAAAACAGTGTGCGTTCTGACTCCATTTTGACTCCAAAAATTTTAACTGTCAAATTCTCCACTAAAAATAGTGATAATATGAACACGATAAATTACTATTTATCAACAAAAAACACTAGGTGCAAACTAATCGGTATCGAGTGGGAATAACGGATAAAAACTCTGTAATCCTTGTAAATTCAAGGATTGCAGAGTTTTTATTATGTGATACAACTTATTCTTTTTCTTCAATTGATTGTTTAAGTCTGAAGTTATTAAGATTGATTTCTTGCAATCGATCGGCAACTTCACCATGTTTGTTGGATATAAATGCGAATAGGTTTGTAGCGTTGTTTCTATAATTTCATGACCAAGTCTCTTTGATATTACCAATAGTAAAAAGTTCATGTCAATCAATAATGTTGCGTGAGAATGTCTTAAATCATGGACTTGTTGTTGCTCTACCTGAGTGTGGTATGACATCAAGTGTTGAAGACATAAGGAAGTTTCTACATGTTAAAAAAGATGAAACATACTTTATATAATATGAAAATAAATAAATGTATCAATTGATACATTTATGTTGATAATTTCGTATTAAATGGGTATGCTATTAATACGATATAACAGAGGGGGATGCCGAATGAGTGAACAGATAGTTGAGACAAAAAAATACTGGATTTCTCACCTGAAGATATTAAAGCATATCTAAAAGTACTGAAGGGACAAGTTCTTGAAAATAAATATACCATATCGAGAAATAGCAATCGAGAAGAAAACAAACAGTTTATCGAGGATTATAAAATCGATTCAAGGAAAGAAAAAGAAATCCTAATGAATTTAGAATTTGATGATTTTTGTTATGCAGTAAATAATAAGAATCCCGAATTTTCTCATGAAGTCTTATATGTTTTTAATAAAGAGTATGAGTTAGATAGATGGGGTGAGTTAGTTTCGGTAGATATCTACATAAAAACGAATAAAACTCAGACAAGGAATGGGGAAGAGTTTATGGTTATTGTATCATTCCATGAAAGAAATATGCCATTAAAATTCTTGTTTAGATAAATTGGCGAGGAGGTGAAATGTATGAGAGCATTTTGTGAAGAGTGTAGAGAATATATGGACTATCGAATTGATGAAATTGAAAGAGCAAAAGATATTAAAGGCAGACACATCAATTTTAAAGAGAAGATAGCACACTGTTCAGAGTGCGGAAATGAAATTTTCGTCTCTGATTTAAGAGATCATAATTTAGCTGCTATGGATAGAGCATTTAGAGTCGCAGAAGGACTAATTACTGTCCCAGAAATAATTGATCTACTTGAAAAATATGATATTGGTAAAAGACCTATGTCATTATTGTTAGGATGGGGTGAAACAACTTTAACGAGATTTGTTAATGGAGATATTCCATCAAAAACATACTCTGATCAACTTAAGAGGATGAATGAATCACCTGAGTCTTTCCTAGAGTTTTTGGTAACAAATAAAGATAAAGTGACAGAAACTGCATTTAAAAAGAGCTTTGATGCTACAAATATGTTGATTGGTAAAGTCGAAATTTGCTTTGCAGAAACTAAAATTGACAGTGCATGCAATTACATTATTTCTAGAAGTATTGAAATAACGCCACTAGCGTTACAGAAATTGCTTTATTTTGCTCAGGCTTTCCATAAAGTATTCATAGGAAATTTTATGTTTAGTGAAGATTGCGAAGCGTGGGTTCATGGTCCAGTATATCGGGATATTTATTTTAAGTACAAGAATCATGGATATAATCCTATAGATGACAATCAAAAGCAATTTGAGTGTTTTGATTTGTCTGATAGCGAAAAAGAAGTCATTGATGCTGTAATAAATTATTTTGGTTGTTATAGTGGCAAGATTCTTGAAAATATGACTCATGCTACAACGCCTTGGAAAGAAACTGGGGTTGGACTTACTGATGATGAATCATCATATCGTATTATAAGGAAGGACATAATTGATAAGTATTTCAATCAGGTCTACGATAAGTATAAGATGTTAAATATAGCAGATATCAAAGATTATTCGGAAGATTTATTCGAAAAAATCAGACACTAGAAGAGGAAGAAAATCAAAATATTAGACTGTTATTAAATTGACAAATATACGATGTATATAAATATATATAAAAAGCACAAAAAATGTAAAGGAGCATTTCGACAAATGCTCCTTTACAACGCCATATTAGTAGGGATTCAGATGAGATAAACCAATATAATCAGCTTATCTATTTCATTTTATTATAAAAAACACAATTTGAAAAGAAATTTTTATTATAAAATGAAATAATATGACAAATAATCAGAAAATTTATTCATTAATGTTCATTAAGAAAGTGTAAAAATATTTATGTTTCATATAAAGTACAATATAACTGTAATTATATATCAAGGAGATGAAAGCATGGTAGTTGAGTTGAGAAATAAATTGAGAGAAAATATACAGAAAGTCATTGTTGGAAAAGATGAAGTGATTGATTTGATTCTTGTAAGCATCTTGTGTAAAGGTCATATACTTTTAGAGGATGTTCCGGGAATGGGTAAGACACTTTTGGCAAAATCTTTAGCAAAATCAATTGAATCCAGTTTTAGCAGAGTGCAATTCACACCTGATTTGCTGCCATCTGATGTAGTGGGAATAAATTATTATAATCAAAAAGAGGGAAGATTTGTTTTTAAAAAAGGACCCGTCATGAATCAAGTGATTCTGGCTGATGAAATAAACAGAGCAACTCCTAAAACGCAATCTAGCCTATTAGAAGCTATGGAAGAACATCAAGTGACTGTAGATGGTGTGACGTATCCTCTTGAAGAACCTTTTTTTGTTATTGCGACTCAAAATCCTGTTGAGACATCAGGTACATTTGATCTGCCTGAAGCGCAATTGGATCGATTTTTTATGAAAATTGCCATGGCATATCCAAGTGAAGATGAAGAAATGAAAATACTGCATAGATTTAAAGAAGATAATCCTATACTAGAACTTAAATCAATTGCCGGTAGAGATGATATCCTTGAAGCTAGAAAAGCAGTCGAGAAAATATTCGTATCAGATGCCGTCATGAACTATATAGTTCAAATAGTAAACAAGACACGTGGACATAAGGACTTAGATTTAGGGGTGAGTCCCAGGGGAACGCTGGCACTTTTTAAAGGTGCGCAGGCATATGCGGCAATTCATGAAAGAGATTATGTGTTGCCAGATGATATAAAAAGATTAGCTAAAGAGGTTTTATCGCATCGTATTATTTTATCTTCTCACAGCGAAGCAATGGGCATTTCACATCATCAAATTCTTGAAAATATTCTGAGAGAAGTACCGGTTCCTACAGAAAATTTTAGGAAAGGATAGATAACATGGTGTGGTTTTTAGCAATTTTATTCTCTTTTCCTGTTTTTTGGGGTATTCAAATTTATTGGAAAAATATAAGTTTGAAAAATATTGTTTTTGAAAGAAAATTGAACGTTGATAGAGTGTTTCCCGGCATTCCTGTTGATATGACTTTCATGCTGGCAAATTATAAGATACTGCCACTACCATGGATAAAGATAACAGCTGATATTCCGGAAAACTTTAATATATCCAATCAAAAAATATATAAGACAAAAGAAAAGTTAAGTAATGAACATACCATTATCACTTCTCTGAGAAGTTATGAAAAATTGACTAGAAAATATGAAGTGATTGTTGAAAAGAGAGGCTACTATTCTCTTTTAGATGTAAAGATTACATCAGGTGATTATTATGGAATATTGAAATCTGAAAAGAATATTCATTTGCCAGTCACTCTTATTGTTTACCCGCGTTTAGTCCCGATTGAGAAAATTGGGCTTATGCCTCTGAAGCCTAGTGGAAAATGGCATGTGAAAAGATGGATTTTTCCTGATGTCTTAGATGTTTCGGGATCCAGAGATTATACATATTCTGAACCGTTTTCAGATATTGATTGGATTTCAACAGCAAAAATGAATAAACTTCAGGTGAAAAAGTATGATTATAATGCAAAACGATCAGCTGTGATTTTTATTGATATAAGAACTCATGAAAATGACTGGCAATTTCATGATAGAGATATGGTTGAAACAGAAATTGAAATAGGCGCGAGTTTGGTTGATTATTTTTATAATGAGAAAATTGAATTTGGGATTGCAACAAACAGCAAGTTGATGGGCGGAACGGATAAAGAATTATTAAATCCTAAGACGGGGCTTAAGCATAAGATGAATGCGTTGGAAATGATGGCAGGAATGAGTTATTATAAAAGGCAGTCTTTTTCACAATTCATGAACTATAATGGGAAAAAATTGAATAAAGAAGATGTCATTGTATATATAACAGCCTATTTAGATGATGAGATAAAGAAACACCTCAATTATTTAGATGGAAAAGGATTTCGCTGTAAAATAATTATTGTAAGACCGCAGCAATCTGAGGATAACATTGGATTGAAAAAAACAGTGGATATTGTCTACAGAGTTGGGGGTAAATTAAATGATTAATTTATTAAAACGCTTATTATTTATTTTACCGAGACTTGTATTCGAAACTTTAAGCTCAGTGCTGATGTTTTTAATTGCTAAGTCTATTTTTAATAATTATGACATTGGTTATATTGTGCTGATTTCATTTTTAGTAATGATAACTAGCTATCTTTTGAATCAAAGGGTGAAAAATAAAGGAGCATTTATTTTAGGGATGTTTTTGTCATTTATTTTTGCGTCAACAGTGCGTGAAAATGGAATTTTCCAAATGTTGCTTTATACAATTTTTTATTTTTATATATGGACAGTTGGACTAAAAATCAATGTGAGTTATGAGAATTCTAAAATATATATGAAGAAGTTTTTCTTTTATACCATGGCAATGTTAATGATTATGATGACAATTGGACTAGGTGATATTTATTATTACATTAACGAATTATCTCTATATTTTGTTATTTATTCATTCTCAGTCATGCTGTATATCGGGAAATTAAATGTGGAAGATGTCTATAGTGACAGAGAAGCAAATGAAATAAAGGGGAAAAAAAGCAATAAGTACAAAGGAATCATCATCAATATCTTTATTGTTTTTTTGATTGTGGTCATGGTAGCAAACGTTTTGATAGACAATGCGATATTTATTCAGTCACTTGTAGAAACGATGTTGAAGCCGATTGCTTATATGGGAGAAAGATTTGCATGGTTTGTTGAAAGTCGTATTGTTAATCGTGAAAATGTGGGCGATATAATTGGAGCATTTCAGTCGAGTGGCGATTCAACAACTGAAATGCTGATGACTAAAGAAGAAAACATCAATAGAAATGCTATTGATTTAAAAATTATTTTACAGACTTTTTTCATAATATTTTCACTCATCGCTCTGCTCCTTTACTATTTCAAACTTAATAAAAGAGAGAAAACATTTATTTGTATAGAAGATGATTTTGAAGAAGTCAGAGAGAATGTGTTTTCAATGGATTATTTCATCAACAATATAATAAACAAAGTAAAGAAAATTTGGAAAAAAACAATGCCGAGAAATGGAAAAGTAGAAGACTTAAATGAAGTAAGAAGAAAGTATAAGAAAACTATTGAACAATTGATTCAAAATAATTATTTGATTGATGAATTTGATACACCTGATGAAATAATGGGTAAGATTAACTATGATGACATAGATAAATTTCAATTGGCGCAATTGACAAAGGATTATAAAATCAATAGATATTTTCATTTAAAACATAAAAAGTGACAAAATAGTAAAATGTAATGAAAATACTTTACAATAAAGCCTGAGTGTTTTATACTATGTTAGGTTAAAAGAAATGGGAGGTAAGTCAATGAAAGTTTATTCAAACTTGGAAACAGCGCAAGGAATAAAAGAAATCATAGCAGCTCAGACTGAACACCCTGATAATGTAAGATTATATATTTCAGGTATGGGCTGATCGGGTCCAAATTTTGGGTTAGCTCTGGATGAGTTAAAGGATGATGACGTTAGTTACGTTTATGAAGGTGTTACTTTCGTTATGGAAAGTTATATATTTGAACAATTCGGCGATTTTAAAGTTGAATTTTTAGGCGGAGGGTATTTAGTTGCCCCAGCTGAGCAAGAAGCGCCAGACTGTGGTTCTTGTGGCGGTACATGTAGCTAATGAGAAAAAGCATTCAATTGAATGCTTTTTTTTTCGACTATTTTCTTGATTCAATTATTTCTATAAAGGCTTTTGCCGCCTGATTCAATGGCGCTCTTTTATTTGTAATCAAAGATATTTTTCTTTTGGGAATATCGAAAGTTGTTTTGACAATAATCAAATTTTCATATATTGAATCTTTGATCACCTTTCTGTCAGCAAAACCAATTCCAAAACCAGCATTGACAAGATCAACTATAAGATCGACACTGATGAGCTCAACCTCAGGTTCTATGCTGATTCCATAGTTTTTAAAAATAGATTCAATGAAGTTACGTGTGCTTGTGTGTTTTTTAAGAGAAATAAACGGATACTTAATAAAATCTTCAGGTGTCAAAATTTGATTGTCAATATATTTATTATGTGAACTTGTGAAAAAAATTTCATCAAGCATATAAAAAGTAGAGTAGTTGAATTTAGAATCAATATCTTGATTTTTATGATTGATAAAACCTAAATCCAATTGTCCCTTCAGTACTTCTATTTTTGTTTTAGGAGAAGGTTGATTGTCTATCATCAATTTTATTTTAGGAAATTTTTGATGAAATTCTTCAAATATATCCATCAAGTAATGTTTGCAAATAGTATCGCTTGCTCCGATTTTTAAATAACCAACTTCTAGAGATTTATAACTGTCAATGTAATTTTCTGCAGTAATAATTTCATGAAATGCAGTTTCGAGATGCTCATATAGAATTTCACCACTATTTGTAAGTGAAATTCGCTTGCCATTTCTAAAAAACAACGAGATTCCGAGTTGGTCTTCTAATGACTTTATCGATTGTGAAACAGACGATTGTGTTACGAAGAGTTTATCAGCAGCTTTTGAAAAACTCATATTTTTGGCTACGTGATAAAAAATTTTATAAAGTTCATAGTTAATATTCATATAAGCTCACCTAATATCATTTATTAATTATATTAATTTTAATTATATATCATTAGATGATAGAATTAAAGTGAAATTAATAGATGGAGGAATCCTATGAAAACTGTAAAAAGAGTATATGTAAAGAAAAAAGAAGGTTTCAATATCCATGCAGAAAATCTGCGTGAAGAAGCTAATGAAATACTAGGTATCAAATGTTCGGACGTGCAGTTAATCAATGTATATGATATAGAAAATTTATCTCAATCGGATTTTGAAATGGCGGTAAGGGAAGTACTGTCAGAACCGAATGTGGATGAGTTTTTTTATTTTTTTGAATTGAAAGAAAATCAAAAAGCTTTCAGAGTGGAATATCTACCTGGGCAATATGACCAAAGAGCGGATTCTGCTGAACAATGTCTAAAATTGCTGAACAGTGAAATTTCCCCGGAAATAAAGGCTTCCCAATTATATGTATTTAGCGATATAACAGAATATGAGTTAAAAGAGTTAAAAAAGTATTTGATCAATCCAGTTGACTCTAGAGAAGTGGGAATGAGTGTACCTAAATCTTTATCAAGTAATTTGATCCCGCCATTGGATATAAAAACAATAGATGGGTTTGTTGAATTTGGTGATGAAGATTTAACTGATATGGTCGAAAAGCTTGGATTAGCCATGAGGATTGAAGATTTGAAATTTTCACAGAATTACTTTAAAAATGAAAATAGAAATCCAACTGTTACTGAAATCAAAGTACTTGACACTTATTGGTCGGACCATTGCAGGCATACAACTTTTATGACACAGCTAAAAGCTATTGATTTGGATGATAATAACATAGATGATTTAAATTCTACTTTCATGAATTATTTAAAGACAAGAAAGAAATTGGGAAGAGAGAATAAAAATATCACCTTGATGGATTTAGCGACTATCAATATGAGAAATATGAAAAATGAGGGAAAACTTGATGACCTTGAATTGTCAGAGGAAATCAACGCTTGTAGCATCATAGCTGCCGTCGATGTTGACAAAGAGGAAGAAGATTATTTAATCATGTTTAAAAATGAGACCCACAACCATCCTACAGAAATTGAACCCTATGGTGGTGCGGCGACGTGTTTAGGAGGAGCCATCAGAGATCCTCTATCAGGAAGAAGTTATGTTTATCAGTCGATGAGAATAAGTGGATCAGGTGATCCGAGAGTTCCAGTAAAGGAAACAATTCTTGGGAAATTATCACAAAGGGCAATTACTATAGGAGCTGCTACTGGATTCAGCTCTTATGGGAATCAGATAGGACTTAATACAGGCTTTGTAAGAGAGTATTATAATCCGGGCTTTATTGCAAAAAGAATGGAAGTTGGTTTTGTTATAGGTGCTTCGCCAAAAAAAGATGTGACAAGAGGGATACCTTGTAAAGATGATCTGGTTCTTTTGATAGGTGGTCGAACAGGAAGAGATGGTGTAGGTGGAGCAACTGGTTCTTCGAAAATTCATGATGAAAAGTCAATAGAAATATCAGGTGCAGAAGTTCAAAAGGGAAATGCACCTATAGAAAGAAAAATTCAAAGATTATTCAGAAATTCTGAAATCAGTCAGATGATTAAAAGAAGCAATGATTTTGGTGCAGGAGGGGTATCTGTCGCTATAGGAGAAATTGCAGATTCAGTTGAGGTGAATTTGGATTTGATTCCTAGAAAATATGAAGGACTTGATGGTACAGAGATTGCTATCAGCGAATCACAGGAACGAATGGCAGTGGTAATTGACCCTTCTAACTTAGAGACATTCATAAAGGCTTGCCATGATGAAAATTTAGAAGTGACCGTTGTTGCAAAAGTGACTGATGATCAGCGTTTCAGATTGAAGTGGAGAGACAAGACAATTCTCGATCTAGACAGGGAATTCTTGAATTCTGCAGGCGCGCAGTCATCCAGTGAAATAAAGATAAGCTCAATAGAAATGGACAAGTACCCGTTGAAAGCATCAGAGAATTTAATTGAAAATTTAAAAAATATCAATGAAGCTTCTCAGAAAGGACTTGTGCAGAGATTTGATAATTCAATAGGTAGGAATAATGTGCTTTCATTTTATGGCGGTAAACATTTGATGACACCTATACAAGGCATGGTTTCAAAAGTGCCGGTTGTAAAAGGAGAAACTACGACGGTGTCATTTGTCAGCAGTGGATACCAACCTGAAATTGCGAATTGGAGTCCTTTTCATGGTGGGATGTTTGCAGTCGTTGAATCTTTGTCAAAGCAAATTGCTATGGGTGGCGAACTTGATCGTGTACGGTTCACTTTCCAAGAGTATTTTGAAAGGCTTGGAGTTGATCCGATAAGATGGGGAAAACCATTCAGTGCATTATTAGGTGCCAATACAGTCATGGATTATTTTGATCTCGCTTCTATAGGTGGAAAAGATTCCATGTCAGGAACTTATACCTATGAAGATAAACGGATTGATGTACCACCATCGTTGATATCCTTTGCCGTAAGTATGGGTAAAATCAATAGTGTCATAAGCCCAGAATTTAAAGGAATAGGAAACGCGATTGTACTTTTTGAGGCTAAAAAGAAAGTAAACCATACTTTTGATTTAAATCATTTAAAGAAAATATATCAGGAATTGGAATATTTAAATACACAAGGTGTTATAAAATCAGCATATGTCATTGAAGGACAAGGATTGGAAACGGCTATTGCAAAAATGTCTTTTGGTAATGAAATAGGTGCAGAAATAAAATATGAAACGGAAAACGATTTATATGCGTCTATTGTTATAGAAATGGATAATGGAGTATTACCTAAATATGGAGAAGTAATAGGGAAAACAATTGATTGTAAAGAAATAATTGCAAATGGAAAAGTGTATCAGATTAAAGATCTTATAAATGCTTGGGAAAGTCCTCTTGAGAAAGTATTTCCAACAGAAAAAAAAATAACGGATGAAATTAAAAATTATAATTTTTATATACCATCTGTTAAGAGCAGTGGAAAGAATATCATCAAGCCTAAAATTTTTATACCAGTATTCCCTGGCACCAATTGTGAATATGATACAGCCTATAAGTATGAAAAAGCTGGTGGAGAAGTCGATACATTTGTATTTAAAAATTTAAGGAAATCAGACATAGATGAATCTATTGATGAGATGGTAAGAAGAATAAAATCATCTCAGATATTGACTTTAGCCGGTGGATTTTCTGCAGGAGATGAGCCTGAAGGTTCAGGTAAATTTATTGCATCAGTTCTTAAAAACCCAAAAATTAAAGAAGCTTTGATGGATTTTATAGAAAACAGAGATGGTTTGATTTTGGGAGTCTGCAATGGATTTCAGGCGCTCATTAAACTGGGGTTGTTGCCGTATGGAGAAATTAGAACGCTAAATGAAAATGATCCCACACTTACATTTAATAAAATAGGAAGACATGTTGCACAAATGGTCTATACAAAGGTGTCTTCCAATAAATCGCCGTGGATGATGTATGCAGATACAAATAAAATTTATACAACGCCCGTTTCCCATGGTGAAGGCCGATTTGTAGCTGATGAGAAGATGCTGAAGTTATTAGAAAAAAATGGACAAATTGCAATGCAATATGTCGATGAAAATGGAAATCCATCACTTGAAACGAGATATAATCCTAATGGATCTATTCATGCGATTGAAGCAATAACGAGTCCAGATGGAAGGATTTTAGGAAAAATGGGACATAGTGAGAGAATTGGATTGCAGCTTGCGATTAATGTGCCTGATCAGGAAGATTTGAAGATTTTTAAAGCAGGAGTGGATTATTTCAAATAAAAACACGAACTATTATTAAAAAAAAGAAATAAAGTACGTATTATATTGAATGATAAATAAATAAATATTATAATTATATTGAATGAGGTGTTGAAATGATGATTGCTATTGTAATGGGCAGTGATTCTGATTTTGAAGTAGTAAAAAAAAGTTTGGAAATTATTAAATTCTTTAATGTAAAAGCGCAGGTGAGAGTATTGTCTGCTCATAGAACAAGTGAAGAAGCGTTGGAATTTGCAAAAAATGCAGAAATTAATGGCATAGATGTGATAATAGCGGCTGCAGGAAAAGCAGCACATTTGCCAGGTGTTTTAGCAGCTGTAACGATTGTTCCAGTTATAGGACTGCCAATTAAATCATCTACATTGGATGGATTGGATTCGCTTTTATCCATAGTGCAGATGCCAAAAGGAATTCCAGTTGCAACTGTTGCAATCAATGGGGCTGAAAATGCAGCTCTGTTGGCAATACAAATTTTATCTTTAAAATATACAGAATTGAAAAAAGCTTTAAATGAATATCGTGAAGAAATGCGACTTGAAGTTTTAGAGAAAGATAAGAAAATGCAAGAATTGACTTTGGATTACTTATAGGAGGATTTTAAAATGGATAAAAAAGACATGCTATACGAAGGGAAAGCTAAAAGGGTATATAAGACAGAAGATAAAGATGTGTTTATTGTAGAATATAAAGACGACGCAACAGCATTCAATGGAATAAAAAAAGGTACTATAACGGGAAAAGGAATCATCAATAATAAAATGTCAGCGTTGATGTTTAAAATGTTGGAGGAAAATGGCATACCGACTCATTTTGTGGAATTGATAAATGATAGAGAATCTCTTGTCAAAGGAGTTGAAATTTTACCTCTTGAAGTGATTGTGAGAAATATTGCTGCAGGTTCATTTTCTAAAAGATATGGCGTTGAGGAAGGAATCCTTCTTCCTTTTCCTACGGTGGAATTCAGTTACAAGAATGATGACTTGGGAGATCCACTTATCAATGATTCCCATGCTTTAGCGCTTGGGCTTGCAACTGAAGAGCAGATTGAATTGATTAAGACATATGCACTTAAAATCAATCAATTGATGCAAAAATACTTTTTAGAACGCAACATTAAATTAATCGATTTTAAATTGGAATTTGGATTATTTAAAGGTGAAGTTATTTTAGCGGATGAAATTTCACCGGATACATGCAGATTCTGGGATAAGGATACCAATGAAAAGTTGGATAAGGATCGTTTTAGAAGAGATCTTGGAAATGTAGAAGATGCTTATCAAGAAATAATGAATCGACTTAATAAATAAGCTGGAGGGTAAAATGGATAAATTAAAAGAAGAATGCGGTGTCTTTGGGATATATGATCCCATTGGAGAAAATTTATCGAGTTTAACATATTTTGGTCTTGTTGCACTTCAGCATAGAGGACAGGAAAGTGCAGGGATTGCCATTAGAAGCGGGAATGCCATCAATTATCATAAAGGGATGGGTCTTGTACAAGAAGTCTTTGATTCACATAAATTGATGGGGCTGGATGGAGATATATGTATAGGGCATGTGCGATACTCGACAACAGGTGAAAGCTATATCACTAATGCGCAACCATTGGTTGTAAGGTTTAGAGGTGGCAGCATTGCATTGGCGCATAATGGAAATCTAGTGAATGCTTATGAAATAAGAAATGAACTTGAGAAAAATGGTGCGATATTTCAAACATCTATTGATTCGGAAGTAATTGCAAATTTAATAGCTGTTGAGTATAAAGGAAATATAAAAGAGGCTGTATTAAGTACATTGAAGCAGATTAAAGGGGCTTATGGTTTAGTCATAATTTTCAACGACAAATTGATTGGAATAAGAGATCCTAATGGATTGAGACCTCTAGTGCTTGGAAAAACAGAAACAGGTTATGTTTTTGCATCTGAAACGGCGGCGCTTGATGTTGTAGGAGCTGAATTTATCAGAGACGTCCAAAAGGGAGAAATGATTACCATTGATGAAAATGGATGGGAATCATTTATATATGATGATACTAAGAGAAAAGCGATTTGTGCTTTTGAATATGTTTATTTTGCAAGGCCAGACAGCACTATGGATACCAAAAATGTTTATAAGACAAGATTTAGAGCGGGGCAAATTCTTGCTAATGAACACCCAGTTGAAGCGGATATTGTCATTGCAGTCCCAGATTCAGGAATACCCGCAGCTATAGGTTATGCAAATGAATCAGGTATACCTTATGATGTAGGTTTGATTAAGAATAAATACATGGGCCGAACCTTTATACAGCCTGATCAAAAAACCAGGGAATTGTCTGTGAAATTAAAATTGAATGTGTTGAAAGAAAATGTTGAAGGAAAAAGACTGGTTCTTATTGATGATTCAATAGTAAGAGGAACAACTTCAAAGAGGATCATCAACATGTTGAGAGAAGCGGGTGCTACTGAAGTACACGTCAGAGTCAGCTCGCCACCTGTCAAACATTCCTGTTATTTTGGAATAGATACACCGTCTAAAAAGCAATTAGTGGGATCAAGCATGACAATCGATGAAATATGTGAATTGATTGGAGCCGACAGTCTAGGCTATTTAAGTATAGATGGGTTGGTAGAATCGATAGGAAAAGGATATGACAGATTATGTGCGGCATGTTTTAACGGAGATTATCCAATGCCAGTTCCAATGAGTGGCAAAAAATACATATTCGAAAAGATGTAAAGAGGTGAAAAATTGAATAAAATCACGTATGAAGATTCAGGTGTAAATATTGAAAAAGGATATGAAACTGTTCGAAAGATCAAAGAAAATGTTGAAAAAACATTCAATAAAAACGTTCTGACAGGATTGGGTTCATTTGCAGGGCTATACAAACTGGATAAAATAGATAATCCCGTATTGGTTACGGGTACTGATGGAGTCGGCACAAAATTGTTGGTGGCTCAGATGATGAATCAACATGCGACTGTCGGTCAGGATTTAGTCGCGATGTGTGTCAATGACATCATTTGCCACGGAGCAAAACCGCTTTTCTTCTTGGATTATGTGGCATCAGGAAGAATTGAACCTGATAAAATGGCTGAGATTGTAGGTGGAATGGCATCAGCTTGTAAGACATCAAATCTTGCTTTGATTGGTGGAGAGACAGCTGAAATGCCGGGGATGTATGCCAATGAAGAATATGATCTTGCAGGATTTGTGGTTGGGATTGTAGATGAAAAAAAAATCATCAACGGCAATCAAATCAAGCCAGGTGACAAAGTAATAGGACTGGCTTCTAGCGGACCTCACAGCAATGGATACTCTTTATTGAGAAAAGTATTTTTTGACAGTTTTCAATATAAGCCTGATGATTTTATTGAAGAGTTGAGTGATACTATTGGAAATGTGTTATTGAGGCCTACGACGATTTATACAGATGCAATACAAAGTTTGATAAATAGTATTGATGTAAAAGGAATTGCAAACATTACTGGTGGTGGGTTCATAGAGAATATACCCCGAACATTGCCAACAGGCTTGTCTGCTAAAATCATCAAAAATTCCTGGGATATTCATCCAATATTTACTTTGACGCAAAAATTGTCGAAACTTTCTGATGTGGAAATGTTTAATACACTCAATATGGGTATCGGAATGGTTGTTGTAGTTGATAAAAATGATGTAGAGAATTCAATGGAAATATTGACGAAAAGCAATCAAAAATCATTTTTAATTGGTGAGATAGTAGAGAGTGACATAGGTGTCATTTTATGAAGAAAATAGCGGTATTTGCATCTGGAGGAGGAACTAATTTCCAGGCACTTATTGATGAAATTCATAATAAAAATGATTTGGCTAATATAGAACTTTTGTTTATTGATAGAGAGTCTGCATTTGCCAAGGAAAGGGCAAAAAAAAATCATATTCCATGGATTTATATTGGCAAAGAGAAATTTCCAGACTTTGAAGCAAAAACAGAATATATACTGCAGAATTTGATTGATCACGAGATTGATTTGATAGTTTTGGCAGGGTTTCTTGGAATAATAGATCAAAAAATAATCAAAAGATATGATAGAAAAATAATCAATGTTCATCCTTCTTTGATTCCAAAATACTGTGGTAAAGGATTTTATGGTATGAAAATTCATGAAGCGGTAGTGTCAAATAAAGAACGAGAAACTGGTGTAACAATTCATTTCGTAGATGAAGGTATAGATACTGGAGAAATCATTGCACAAAAAAAAATTGTAATTGATGAAAATGATTCTGCTGAAAAATTATCAATAAAAGTATTGAAGATTGAACATGAAATATTAGTGGAGACAGTTAAAAAGTTGTTGAAGGAGTGAAATTATTGAGAGCTTTAATCAGCGTTTCAGATAAAAGAGGAATAGTAGAATTTTCTCAAGAACTTGAAAAACTGCAAGTCGAAATTTTTTCGACAGGTGGCACTTATGATATTTTGAAAGAAAATGGCATAAGGGTAGAAAAAGTTTCTGACTTAACAGGCTTTGAAGAGATAATGGAGGGAAGAGTCAAAACCTTGCATCCTAAAATTCATGGTGGAATTTTAGCCGATCGTGATATTGAATCTCATTTGCATGATATGGAAATGAATGATATCAGGGCAATCGACTTGGTTGTTGTCAATCTTTATCCTTTTAAAGAAATTATAAAAAAAGATATTTTACTTGATGAAGCGATTGAAAATATAGATATCGGCGGACCGACAATGTTGAGAGCGGCTGCAAAAAATTACAAGCATGTGAATGTGGTTGTAGAACCAGAGGATTACAATAAAATTATTGCCGAGATAAGGAAGAATGGTAATACTTCGTTGGATTTTAGAAGAAAATTATCGATTAAAGCATTTGAGCATACAGCAAATTACGATTCTGTGATTTCGAATTATTTAAGAAAGCAATTGGATGAAAAGTTTGAGCAGAAATATTTTAATTTTTCATTTGAAAATGGCAGAGAATTGAGATATGGAGAAAATCCTCATCAAAAGGGATCTTTCTTTGGAAATTCAGAGCCCTTATATGCAAAACAATTGTGGGGAAAAGAACTGTCCTACAACAATATCAGTGATGCTTCTGGGGCGATTGAACTACTTATGGAATTTGACCAGCCCACTGCTGTCAATGTTAAACATACAAATCCCTGTGGTGTGGCATCGTCGGATAATATATATGATGCTTTTATAAAAGCGTACGAGGCTGATCCACAGTCCATTTTTGGAGGGATAGTAGCGCTTAACGAAAGTGTCGATTGCAAACTTGCTGAAAAACTGTCTGAAATTTTTCTTGAAATAATTATTGCACCCGATTACTCGGATGAAGCTATGGCAATCTTGATGAAAAAGAAAAATATACGATTGATGCAACTGGATATGAAGAATGTTAGAAATGAAGTTCATATTAAATCGGTCATTGGAGGAGTATTGATACAAGACAGAGATGATTTAATTACGGAAAAATTCGAAGTAGTAACTGAAAAAAAACCTACAGTAAAAATGATTGAGGATCTATATTTTGCCTTTAAGGTTGTTAAGCATCAGAAATCAAATGCAATTTGTCTTGTGAGGGATAATCAGACAATTGGACTTGGTACAGGTCAGGTCAGTCGTGTGTTTTCTGTAGAAAACAGCATTCGATTTTCTAAGTTTGATACAAAGGGAACGGTACTCGCTTCAGATGCATTTTTCCCGTTTAGAGATTCTATTGATGCAGCTGCAAAAGCAGGCGTTACTGCAATTATTCAACCAGGCGGCTCTGTGAAAGATGAAGAAGTAATTAAGGCATGCGATGAATATGGTATTGTCATGATTTTTACTGGCATGCGACATTTTAAACATTAGGAGATCGATTATGAATATTTTAGTTTTGGGTAGCGGTGGAAGAGAACATTCAATTGTCTGGAAACTTAATCAAAGTAAGACAGTAAGATCAATTCATGCAATTCCTGGAAATCCAGGTATTGCTGAAATTGCTACAGTTTTTGAAATGAATCTTGATGACCATGAAAAGATTATAAAGTATGCGATAGAAAATGAAATTGATTTGGTAATTGTCGGACCTGAGCAGCCTTTGGTTGATGGTATCGCTGATTTGTTTACTGAGAACGGCATAAAAGTTTTTGGACCAGGCAAGATGGGTGCAAAATTAGAGGGAAGCAAGATATTTTCAAAGGAATTCATGGTGAAGCATGATATAAAAACTTCTGGATATGAAATCTATTCCAATAAAGAAGATGCGATTGAAGGAATTGAGAAATTTAAATTGCCGTTAGTAATAAAAGTTGATGGATTAGCAGCTGGAAAAGGTGTTTTGATACCAAAGACAATAAAGGAAGCAAAAGAAAATTTATCACTTATATTTGATGAGAATAAATTTGGAGAATCAGGCAATAAAATTTTAGTTGAAGAGTTTATCAATGGATTTGAAGCTTCAATTTTATGTTTAGTAGACGAAGAACATATCATTCCATTGGAAAGTGCTAGAGATTATAAAAAAGCATATGATGGTGATTTAGGACCAAATACAGGGGGTATGGGTACAATCTCTCCCAATGACAAGTTGACTGATGAGATGATGTCAATCATTGATAAAGAAGTTTTGCAAAAAACTTTGCAAGGCCTAAAAAATGATGGGATCAAGTATCGAGGTGTCTTATTCATAGGGCTTATAATTGATGATAAAAATGAACCATATATTCTAGAGTATAATGTCAGATTTGGAGACCCGGAAACACAGTCGATTATTCCGAGAATGAAGAATGATTTATTGGATGTCTTTATGAAAACTGTGGATAATCAATTAGATGAGTTGAATCTTGAGTGGGATGAAAGAACAGCTGTGACAGTTGTTTTAGCTTCAGATGGGTATCCAGGGAATTACAGCAAAGACATATCCATTAATTTGGAAAACGTTGACAAGGATGTATTTGTTTTTCATGCGGGAACAAAGATTGAAAATGGTCTGTTGTACTCAAATGGAGGACGTGTTCTAGGTGTTACTGCACTTGCTGAAAATAAATATGAAGCTAGAGAAATGATTTATAGAAATATTGAAAAGATAAGGTTCGATAAAAAAATGTATAGAAACGATATTGGATTATAAAAAAACTCCTCTTTATCAATAAAGAGGGGTTTTAATTTTCTAGAACTATTTTTTTTGATTGAATGATTTTTCTTTGCCAGTTGCCATTCAAAAACATGATGTAACCTATGATGACTATGATGAAATTACTGATAATCATTGCGTACCAGATAGATGAAGGCCCTATATTTGAATAGTGCTTAAAAATTAATATCAATGGGATTCGCAGAAGCCAAAGTCTGCCAATCATCATGAACATACTTTGATAAGTATGACCAGAACCAATAAATACACCTATTAGAACTTGATAATATCCCATAAGCGGTAAAGTCATGAATAACAAATTCATGTAGGCAACACCATGAAAAATTATTTCTGGATCGTTTGTGAATATCCGCATGAGCGATTGGGTGAAAAAAAGAAGTATAAAGCCAGTGATAGTGGTAATGACAGTTGTCAGCAGCATTGATTTATAGGCTGTTTTTTTAGCTCTCTGGATGTTGTCAGCACCAAGATTTTGACCAATAATGGTGCTTATGGCACTTCCGATTCCCATTGCAGGAAGAAATACTAGAGAACTGATTTGATTGCCTATTGCAAAGGCTGTGAGAATTTTTTCGCCGAAGGAGATAATGAAAATATTTAAAATGGCAAAACCAAAAGCGGTTGTTGCTTGACCTAAGGCTGTCGGCATGCCTATTTGTGATATTTTAATGATGATATTTCTATTCAATTTAAAATGATTGAAATCAATTTTTATGCCATCATCTTTATAAATTAGAAAATAAAGGCCATAAAAGGCGAATATTGTTCGAGATAGAATAGTTGCAATGGCTGCTCCTTGAATACCCAAACCAAAGACAAACATGAATATGGGATCGAGAATTATATTTGTGATAACGGCCATGACACTGAGTTTCATGGGCGTTTTTGTATCTCCCTGTCCCTGCTTAATGGCGATGAATGCGAAAAGGATAAATTGACTGAAAGAGCCCAATAAAATAATTTTCAAATACTCACTGGCGTATTTCAGGAGATCGCCTGTAGCACCCATCATGCGAATGAAATAGGGAGCGCCAATATAACCGAAGGCGCCGATTATGATTGAAGTAATTAAAGAATAATACAATAGTTGTCCAGATACTTTTGAAGCTTCATCATATTGATTGGAACCGATATACTGGGATATGATACTTGAGGCACCCATGGAAAGACCGTTTCCCAATGAAATGATTATGAAAATAAGTGGCCAAATGAATTGTATGGCTGCAACTTCTGTAGAACCTAATCGAGAGATGAAGTATGTATCTGTTAAATTATAGAATGTTTGAATAAGATTATTCAACATAATGGGTGCAGATAACGTAAGGATGACTTTATATAGATTACCTGTCAAAATCAGTTCCCTTTTTTGAGTAAGTGCCAAGAGATCACATCCTTTCAAATGATTATAACATTTTTTCATCACTTGCAATAAAATTTGAAGAATCTTTAATATCTGGTGTATAATAATAAAAAAAGCGAGGAGGAATCATTATGATAGTATCACATGAAAGCAAAATAGATTATATTCAAATGATAGCTGATAATGTAAAAGGTGCGGGAATGAAAAAATTAGTGGGTCCTGATGAAGGTTGGGAATCACATGTCATGAGACAAGTCAATTTAGAACCACGTGGTTATTCACCTAAACATCAGCATGACTGGCCACATATCAATTATGTATTGAATGGCGAAGGTATTATCCATATTGATGGAGTAGATCATCCTGTAACTCAAGGTTCATACGCTTATATTCCAGCAGGCAAGATGCACCAATTTGTGAATCTTACAGATGAAGAAATGAAGTTTATCTGTATTGTTCCAAAAGAAGGTCATTTATAAGATGGAGTTATACCTCATTAGACATGGTGAGACTGATTACAATAAAACCAGAAGACTCCAGGGACATTTGGATATTGAGCTGAATGATAATGGAAGAAATCAGGCCATAGCAGTATCAGATGAAATATCAACGATGAATATTGACTTGATTATATCATCACCACAAAAAAGAGCGTTAGAAACCGCTCAAATTATTGCCAGAAAAACAAATAGTGAGATACGTATTGACGAAAACTTGATGGAACGCGCTTTTGGAAGTCTCGAAGGGATGGCCTTTAAAGATATTTTAAATCAACATCCAAAATTCTTCGACATGATTCGAATGGAAAGTGAAATGCCTATTGAGGGTATTGAAACTGTTAAAGCTGTTGAAGAGAGGGTTCAAAGTGTTTTGGAACGAATAAAGGAAGAAAGCAATATAAAAAAGATCCTACTGGTTTCACATGGTGGCACAGCAAGAGTATTCCATAAAGTAATCAATAGTGATAAAGAGTATTTTAATATTCAGATTAACAATTGCCAAATTGAGAAATTTGAGATATAATTTCACAGTAAATTAATAGGACAGTTCGTAAGCCTCCTGTCCACAAAAATAAAACTAAGGCACCTTTAATGAATTTTAGGCTGCCGTGCAGCCTTTTTTTGTTTTTGGCCTTTACAAGGAGATTAGTAATGACTAGAAAAATTGCACAGATAGGTATAATTGCAGCTTTGTATGCGGTACTAACTATTTCACTTGCACCGCTTAGTTACGGGAACATTCAGTTTAGATTTTCAGAAGTTTTAACGTTGATGGCATTTTTTAATCCTATTTTTATACCGGGATTGACAATTGGAACTTTGATAGCAAATTTATTCAGTCCACTGGGTATAGTTGATATTGTATTTGGTACAGTGGCAACTTTCATAAGTGTATTCTTGATTAGTAAGACTAAAAATTTCATTTTATCATCAATATGGCCGGTTATTATCAATGGGCTAATAATTGGAGCTGAACTTTATTTTGTATTTAAATTGCCACTGCTCTTGTCAATATTAGAAGTAGCAATCGGAGAATTTGTTGTTGTGAGTATTGTCGGCGTGATTGTGTTCAAAAGTTCGATCATGAATACAAAATGGTTTGAGAAATTGGTGAAATGATTGCATATTTTAAGTATAATAATAACATAAATTAATTTGGAGGTCCTTATGTACAAATTTTATTCTCTTATTTTTTATATGGGTATATTGACATCTATTTACAGTGGTGTTGGATTAAAGTTTGGATTGCTTGATGAAATGATGGCAGGTCTTTATGGAATTTTAGGTTTGATTGGAACCGGAATGGGATTTGCAGGAAGAAATTATCTTTATAAAAAAGCTCAAATGGAAAAACAAATGAAGGAAAATGAAAAGCAAATAAAAAATAAGAAAAACAATCAGTGATTCTACTGATTGTTTTTCTTTATGAAAATTGAAATGACGAATGCGATGATACTTACTAAAATAATTGTAGCACCTGATGGAATATTGTAATAATACGAGATAAACAAACCAATGAATGAAAATATAAAACCTAAGATCATTGAGTAGATAATCAATCGGCTAAATGATTTTGCATAAAATCTTGCTATAGAAGGTGGGATGGTCAAAAGCGCGATGATTAAAATGATCCCTACCATTTTTATTAATGCAACAACTGAAATAGCGATTAAAAAATACAAAACATAGTCCATGACGCTTGTATTAATTCCTATAATGAATGCAAATTCGTGGTCAAACAAATATGCTTTCCAATGGTTGTAATATGATAATAAAATTGTTAGAACTATTGCAGTCACGACAATCATCACCATAATGTTTTGAAATGATATTGTCAAAATATTTCCGAATAAATAGGAAGTCATATCCGGTGGATAGCCTGGAGTAAATGCGATGAAAAATATGCCAAGTGCCATTCCGAGAGACCAGAGCATAGCAGTCAGGTTTTCTGAACCAGTATCGGTTTTTCGATCTATTGTCGGAATAAGAATTGATGAAAAAATAGCAAAGAGAAATGCACCATAAATGGGTTCGAAATTAAGCATATAGCCTAAACCAATACCGCCAAATGATGAATGGGCAATGCCGCTGCTTAGCATGATCCATTTTTTTTCAACGATAATTGCACCTATGATTCCTGTTAAAATACTTGCAAGTAGTGCTCCTATAAGAGCATTCTGCATAAATTGATAGTGAAATAGGGCGTTAATCATGATGATGTCCTCCGTTTAAGTGTTCTGGCAATACACGATGAGGTATGCCATGTGCAACAAGGTCTACTGGACAACCGTATGCTTGTGACAAAGTATCTTGTGTTATTTGACCATCTTCGTGGTAGTATAGCTTTACATTTAAGCAAGCGATTGAATCAATATAGCTTGATATTGTTCCGATATCATGGCTGATGATTAAAATGGTTTTGTCGCCTTTCAACGTGTTGAGCAGATTATATATATCTGTTCTTGATTGGCTGTCGATGCTGGCAGTAGGTTCATCTAAAATCAATAAATCAGGCTCTGTCATCAATGCTCTGGCAATAAGCACTTTTTGCATTTGACCGCCGGATAATTGTTTGATCAAACGGTTTCTGAGATGTTCAATCCCCAATAGTTTCATTACATCATTTGATTTTTCTTTATCTTCAGCAGAATATTTATGAAAAATGCTTTTTTTATGCGACATACTTCCCATCAGAATGACTTTGCATACTGTTATTGGAAAGCGTCTTTCAAAATTGTTGAACTGAGGAACGTACCCAATCGGTTTGTCGCTGTGAATAATGATTTCACCTTTATCTGGCTTGATTAACCCTAGAAGGACTTTTATTAAAGTAGTTTTTCCCCCACCGTTAGGACCGATTATGCCTAAAAAAGAGCCTTTATCTATAGAAAAAGATATTTGATCAAGAGCTTTTACGTTTCCGTAATTGACACTGACATTTTTGACTTCTATAATTTTCATATTTTTACCTTCATTTGAGAACATCTGAAAAAATATCTATAACTGCTCTCGTACTTTCAATGTATTTGTCTGATAGTGGAGTCAACATTAAAGTTTTTCCACCGATTTCTTTAGCGATTGTTTCGGCTTGTGCTGAATCTACTTCAGCTTGGTGAAAAATCACTTTGATATCATGATCGAGTGCATAATCAACGACTTCTTCGATACCTTTTGCTGTTCCTTCTTTTCCCTCTTCTTCAATGGCGATCATTTCAAATCCGTAATCTTCAGCAAAATAACCATATGAAGGATGATAGATGATAAAAGTTTTGTTTGGTATCTTTTCAGAAACAATCTCGATGTAATGATCAAGTTCAATTAATTGAGCAAGATATTGATCTGAGTTTTTTAAAAAGAGTTCTTTTGATTCTGGATGATCTTCAATTAAAATAGTGGTCATTTCTTGGATCAAAGCAATCACACGTTTGGGTGAGACCCAAATATGGTGGTCTCGCATAGTATTTCCTTCATCAAAATAGTTGTCTGGATATTCATTTTGAATAAGTTCGTCAACTTTATACAGTTTAATTGAAGAGTTGAATTCGTTGACCTTAGGTAAAATATTTGAAAGTTCAGTAGGGACTTCGATGGAGAAATAATATTCAGCATCACTTATTTTTGCCATTTCCATAGGTGTAGGTTGATAAGTAGCTGGATTAGCTCCTGGTGGAACAATTGATAAAACTTCATAAGTGTCTCCGACGATATTTTGTATAAAGGTCTGCATCGGGACAATAGAAGTGATGATAATCGGTTTTTCAAGTACTGTACTTTGTGAACAAGCGGAAAATGATAGTGTGAGTAGAACAATGGTTAACAAAATAATCTTTTTCATATACTTCCTCCATTTGCAAATAGCTTGCAAGTAATATATAATATGATACATAATAAAAATGTTAATGTCAATGGAGGTACAATGGATACAGTAAATATGCTGAACGAGAAAAAGATAAAGACAACTAAATACAGGATAGAAATATTGGATTTCTTGATAAAAGAAGAAAATCGTTTTATATCGATTGATGAAATTCAAGAAAAAGTATCAAGTGATTTTTCTACAGCTTATAGAGCATTGGAATTATTTGAAGAAAACAATTTCATCTATAAGACTAAAATCAAAGAAAAATTCTACTATACTTATCGTTGCGATGAAGGAAAAAATCATCATCATTTGATTTGTACTGAGTGTGGACTTAAAATTGTTCTAGATTTTTGTCCGTTTGAGACTCTGGAGAAGAAATACTATGATTTAGGATTTGATTCTTTTTATCATAGCAGGGATTTTTTTGGAGTTTGTCAAAATTGTAAAGATCAGAATATTATTGACTGAAAAAATGAATAATGATATCATGAATGTGAATAAAATAAAAAGTTCTTCAGGGCAGGGTGAAATTCCCGACCGGCGGTTACAGCCCGCGAGCCGAAAGGCAGATCTGGTTAGATTCCAGAGCCGACAGTACAGTCTGGATGGTAGAAGAATATCATTACTTTCTTATGGACCTGAGAGACGCTTTTTTGTGTCTCTATTTTTATTGCTCTGAGGTAAGAAAGGGAGTATTAGAATGAACCAAACATCAAATTTGAACAAACTTATTAAAATTTCACTAATGGCGGTTATAGCATTCATTGTTATGTTTTTTGAGATTGCACTGCCGATATTTCCAGAATTCTTGAAAATCGACTTAAGTGACATCCCAGCATTGATTACGGGGTTTGCTTTAGGTCCTGTTGCAGGGATAGGTGTGGAACTTGTCAAGAATATTTTACATCTCTTCAGAACTTCAACGGGAGGGGTGGGAGAACTTGCCAATTTTTTAGTTGGTGTCGCATTTGTTTACCCTGCCGCTTTGATTTACTCTCACAAGAAAGATAAAAAAAGTGCCATAATAGGCATGGTTGCTGGTACTGTTTCAATGGCAATTGTAGGGGCCTTGGCAAATTATTATATTCTTTTGCCGTTTTATGAAAATTTTATGCCAATTGAAGCGATTGTGGGTATGGCTGCTGCTGTGAATAATCTTGTAGTTGATATGAAAACTTTGATTCTCTATGCGATAGTGCCTTTCAATTTAGTAAAAGGTATAGTTGTATCGTTAATCACTATACCAGTATATAAAAAAATATCAAAAGTTTTGCACAGATAGCTGGAGAAATCCAGCTTTTTTAAGTATAATAGCGGTACTTGGAGTACAGGAGAAAATATATGTATGATGTGATTATTATTGGAACAGGACCTGCAGGTTTAATGTCAGGTGTACAACTGAATAAGAAATTGAAAGTCTTGATTCTTGAAAAAAATGAGAAAATAGGGAAAAAGCTTCTGATTTCAGGGAGTGGCCAATGTAATTTGACACATACAGGCTCTATTTTTGATTTTTACACTAAATTCAATCAAGAAGGAAGATATATTAAACGCGCGCTTAGCTTGTTTACAAATGATGATCTCATGATGTTTTTCAAAAAAAGGAATTTAGATTTGACTGTAAGAGAAGATGGAAAGGTTTTTCCAAAATCACTTAAGTCACGTGATGTTTTGGAAGTATTTGAAAATGAATTGCATAAAATGAATCGTGAAATAAAAGCGAAGAGCAAAGTTGTAAAAATTGAATATGATGAAATATTTAGTGTATACACTGAAAAAGAAAAATTTCAAGCAAAATACGTTATAATTGCAACTGGTGGAATGACTTATCCCTCGCTAGGGTCATCCGGTGATGGTTATAGATTTGGAAAAGAACTCGGGCATCGCATTACTTTTTTAAAAGGAGGATTATCCTCTATTACTGTTAAAGATGACAATTTGAAAGAAGTAAGTGGCATTGTTCTGAAAGAAATCGAGATGGCGCTCTATCGAGAGGGAAAGAAAATAAATGCTTTTAAGGGTGATTTGTTGTTTACACATAAAGGTTTAAGCGGACCAGTCATAATAGACAATTCCCGTTATTTTGAAAAAGGTGATGAAATCAAATTGAATTTTGATATTCAAATTGAAAATCTTAATGAGAGTAAATTGATAAAAAATTCTTTAAAAGAGTCCTTATCAGAAAAATTGGTTGCATATTTGGTTGAACGATTGCCGTTTAACACAGAAAAGCCTTTAAAACAATGGAATAAAAAAGAGAAAAGAAAATTGATTGAATTGCTTGAAGGATTAAATTTTATTATAGATGATGTTGGAAATGTTAATGAATCAATGGTGACATGCGGAGGAGTCGGTTTCAAGGATGTGAATTCAAAAACCTTTGAATCAAGGATATTAAAAGGGCTTTATTTTGCAGGAGAAGTATTGAATATCGATGGGGAATCAGGTGGATATAATATTCAGGCGGCATTTTCAATGGGACATTTGGTTGCGAATGAAATTAATGATAGCTACTGGAAGTAAATGCTATTGACAATTAATATCATTTATAATAAAATAATATTAAGAATGATAATTGATATCAATTGCAGGAGGTTATTATGTCACTATCTAAAGTAAATGTGGGGACGTCGGTAATATTACATCAAATCAATTACGGATTGAATTTGAAGAAAAAACTGCAAGACATGGGATTGACACCTGGTGTTGAATTCAGCGTTGTTTCAAAAACTAATTCAGGCCCGATTATAATAGAAGTGCGTGGATCAAGGCTAGCTCTTGGCCGGGGAATTGCTGAAAAAATAGATGTAGAAATTGTTAGTTAGCGTTGGCTGAGCCAATGCTATTTTTACGGGAGGAAAACATGTCTGAAATGAATGTTGCAATTGTTGGAAATCCAAACTCTGGGAAGACAACACTCTTTAACCGATTGACAGGTGCCAACCATTATGTAGGTAATTGGGCGGGAGTTACTGTTGAAAAAAAAGAAGGTTATTTAAAACATAAAAATAAGAGAATAAATGTTATTGATTTACCTGGTAAATACAGTTTATCGACTTATTCGCTGGAAGAAAAAATTGCAAGAGATTATATTCTGAATGAAAAGCCTGATGTTATCATAAATGTAGTCAGTGCTTCAAATTTAGAACGGAATCTCTATTTGACTTTGCAGCTTATTGAAATGAAATTGCCGATTATATTGGCAATTAATATGATTGATGAGCTAGACAGAAAAGGACTTGCCATTGATTACGCTGAGCTCGAAAGACAACTTAAAGTAAGGGTTGTACCAATATCAGCTGCTAAAAATCAAGGGATAGAACAACTTTTGGATGAAGTGATCAATTATGAAGGCTGCCATGAATTTTTAAATGTAAGCTATTCTCAAATTGTAGAAGAAGCCATTAGAACAATTGACGAGGATACAAGATGGAAGGCCGTTAAGTTTTTAGAAAATGATATGGAAATCAGAAGCGAGTATGATGGCATTGACTTTGATTTAGAAGAAGTAGTCATTCAGGACCGGTATACTTTCATTACAAATGTATTGAAAAATGTTATTCATCATGTGCATGGATATGAACCAATTACTGATAAAATAGATAAAATAGTCCTGCATAAATATTTAGGATTGCCGATATTTGCAGCGGTTATGGCATTTGTATTTTATATGACGTTTACAATAGGCAGTTTTTTTGTTGAATATCTTGATTATTTTTTCAGTGAAATTGTTTCAGGATTTGTCAGCAATGTTTTTACCACTTATGGCGTATCGCTATGGCTTCACAACTTAATAATAGATGGCGTTATTGGTGGCGTGGGTGGTGTACTTACTTTTTTACCTAATATTGCTATCTTGTTCTTGTTTATTTCGATACTGGAAGATTCAGGCTATATGGGAAGAGCGGCTTATTTAATGGATAAATGGATGCAACGTGTCGGATTGAACGGCAAGTTTTTTATTCCTATGCTTTTAGGGTTTGGATGTAATGTACCTGCAATAATGAGTACAAGGACTCTTGAGAATCCAAAAGATCGTTTGATTGCAATACTGATCAATCCATTTATGTCATGTAGTGCGAGATTTCCAGTTTACGTTTTGTTTGCCAGTGTGTTTTTTAAAGGGTATGAAGCGATAGTCATGCTGTCATTATATCTGCTAGGAATATTTGTGGCGGTCGCCGTTGCATATATTTTCAGAAAAACTGTTTTTAAAGGTGATGAAACACATTTGATTATGGAAATTCCTGATTATAGAATGCCACAAATAAAAAATTTGATTGTACATGTATGGGAGCGTGTGAAAGATTATATTGTTAAAGCAGGTACTGTTATATTCGCAGCATCTGTCATTTTATGGGGACTTCTTAATTATAATTTTTCTGGCAGCGCTGATATTGCAAGCAGTTTTGGAGCTTCAATAGGAAAATTCTTTGCACCGGTTTTAGGTCTTGCTGGATTTGGCAATTGGCAATCAGCACTGTCTTTATTGTCTGGAATATTCGCAAAAGAAATTGTTGTTTCGAATACCGCGATTATATATGGATTAGGTGAAACAGCTAATCTGACTCAACTGGGGAATGTGCTTGGAAAAGCATTTACACCTTTGAGTGCGTATGCATTCTTGGTTTTTGTTCTTTTATATACACCTTGTGTAGCTGTAATTGGTGTAATCAAAAGGGAAACAAATTCTTGGAAATGGACAGGATTTTCTGTTGCATATCAATTGGTGATTGCATTGACTCTATCGACACTTGTTTATCAAATTGGTCGATTGTTCATAGGTTAGGAGGATTGTTATGGGTTTGTTTTTGACTGGAATTATAGCGCTTGGAATAGGATATTATGTATTCGCTATTATAAGAAAAAGCAGTAAGAATGTAAAAGCTGGAAAATGCATTTCTTGTGATGGTCATTGTAGTGATTCTTCGTGTGAAGTAAATATTAATCATAAAAAATAATTTATACGCTTGACAAAGTTATTAATAAATTGTAACATCAAAACAATATAAAAAAGCAACGACGAGAAGAGTAAATGCAGTAAAACTTTTAAGAGAGCTGATGGTGGTGGGATATCGGCAAGTGGTCTGGATTGAAGAACATCTCTGAGCTTCTAACCCAAATTCTTAAGAAGAGTAGGCTTAGACGGTACCAATCCGTTATCATGTTGGGCGATATCGATTGAAATATCTGTATCAGGTAAGTGAGCATATAAAATGCTAATTAGAGTGGCAACGCGGAAGATACCTTTCGTCTCTTATAGAAATATAAGAGACGAGAGGTTTTTTTAATTGCCTCGTCTTTGCTTAAAATAAAAGGAGGATTTAAAATGAGTAAAACGATGATACCAGAGGGTTACACTGCAGCGTTGGATTTAGTGGAAACAGAGATTGCAATCAAGAAATTGAAAGATTTCTTTCAGAATGAATTGAGTAAAGAATTGAATTTATTGAGAGTATCTGCACCGATGTTTGTTGATTCTTCAACGGGTCTAAATGACAACTTAAATGGATTTGAAACACCAGTTTCATTTGAATTCGATTCAAGAAGAATTGAAATTGTGCATTCATTGGCAAAATGGAAGCGTATGGCACTATTCAGATATGGCATTAGTCCAGGCAGCGGCCTTTACACAGATATGAACGCTATTCGTAAAGATGAAGTGTTGGATAATCTTCACTCTATATATGTCGATCAGTGGGATTGGGAAAAAGTTATTTCAAAAGAAGATAGAACAGAAGAAAAATTAAAGGAAATTGTCAACAGAATATATAAAGTGTTTAAAGACACAAGTGCATTTATAAAAGAAGAATATCCTTCTTTAAGTTTTGAGCTTCCTGAAGAAATTTTCTTTATAACAACTCAGGAACTTGAGGAATTATATACAGAAATGTCACCAAAAGAAAGAGAAAACACGATTGCAAAGAAAATGAAAGCAGTTTTCATAATGAAAATTGGAGGATTGCTTGAATCAGGAAAACCGCATGATGGTAGAGCACCAGATTATGATGACTGGGATTTGAATGGCGACATCGTATTTTGGAATCCGTTGCTTGATAGTGCATTTGAACTTTCTTCAATGGGAATTCGCGTGGATGAGGAATCATTAGTCAAACAGTTGGAATTGGCTGGGGCATCTGACCGAAAAGAACTTGAATTTCATAAAATGTTATTAGAGAAAAAACTGCCCTACACAATAGGTGGTGGTATCGGTCAATCACGAATATGCATGTATTTCTTGGAAAAAGCACATATTGGTGAAGTTCAAGCTAGTTTCTGGGATGAAGAAACATTGGAAGTATGTGAGGCAAATGGCATTAAATTGTTGTAATTAATGCGAGCATTACCTTGTTAGTCACTGTCAGTCTTGGTATAATAAAGCGAACATAAATTCGAAAGGTGAGTAATTCATGGACTTAAATTTATTGAATCAAGAACAGAGACAGGCGGTTGAACACACTTCAGGCCCTTTATTGGTATTAGCAGGAGCTGGCAGTGGCAAAACAAGAGTATTGACATACAAGATAGCTTATTTAATGAAAGAAATGAATATTTATCCCAGTCAGATATTGGCGATAACATTCACAAATAAAGCAGCTAAAGAAATGAAATCGAGAATCAGAGAACTAGTTGGCGAACAGGCGAACAGTCTTTGGATGGGAACGTTTCACTCAATTGCTGTCAGGATGTTGAGAATCTATGCTGAGAGAATTGGGTATAAGAAAGATTTTGTTATTTATGATACCTCGGATCAAAAATCGATTTTGAAAAGATGCATGAAAGAATTGAATATAAGTGAAGAAAGTTTTCCTATCAAAAGCACCATAGGTAAAATAAGTCAGGCAAAAAATAAAATGATAGGGCCTGACCAATTTAAACATGTTTATGCTAATGAGTTTACAGTAGAAAGCATTTATAGAAGATATGAAGAAAAAATGTTTAGAAATAATGGGATGGATTTCGATAATATTATTTTGAATGTCATTAAACTTTTAAAAGAAAATGAAGATATAAGAGAATTTTACAAGAAAAATTTTCAATATGTATTGGTTGATGAGTACCAAGATACCAATAAAGCGCAGTATGAAATGATTTCTCTGTTGACAAAAGGAAAAGGAAATTTATTTGTTGTTGGTGATAATGATCAGTCCATATATGGATGGAGAGGTGCGGACATTAGGAATATTTCTGAATTTGAAGCAGATTTTAAAGGCGCGCGTGTAATTAAGCTTGAGCAAAACTATCGCAGCACAAATAATATTTTGGATGCAGCTAATGCTGTGATTCAAAACAATCTTTATAGAAAAGATAAAAATCTGTGGAGTTCCAATGAAAAGGGAGAAAAAATAAAATATTATGATGCAGCGGATGAGTATAGCGAGGCTGATTTTGTACTAAGCAGAATTAACTCGATGATCAATAACGGTTGCAGTACAAAAGAGATGGCTATTCTTTACCGTACTAATGCACAGTCCAGGGTTTTTGAAGAAAGATTCAGACGCTATGATATTCCATACAGAGTAGTAGGGAGCATGGGCTTCTATGGGAGAAAAGAGATTAAAGATCTACTTTCATATATGCGATTGATTCAAAATCCTTTAGATGAAGTCAGTCTATTGAGAATTGTCAATGAACCAAAGCGAGGTATTGGAAATAAAACTATTGAAAAGCTTCAAGAGATGGCCAACGAATTTGATGTTTCTTTATTTGAGATGATTGGAAGAGCTTATAAAGAAGATATTATCGGTGGAAAAGCGGGGATGGGTTTGAAGGCATTTTATGAAACACTTCGTCCGTATATCCAAAGTAAAGATGATTTGAAAGTAACAGATATTTTTGATGGTATTTATCGTGACAGTGGATACAGAGAAATGCTTGAAATAGAAAATACCCTGGAATCTCAGAGCAGAATGGATAATATCGGCGAGCTGCTGAGTGCGATAACAGAATACCAGATGAGTGAAGAAGAAGCTAAATTAGAAGGATTTATGGAAAGTATCAGTTTGATGAGTGACATTGATCGGATGGATGATGATGAAATAGGTGTCACTATGATGACACTGCATTCTGCTAAAGGACTTGAATTTCCCTATGTTTTCATGGTAGGGCTTGAAGAAGGTCTATTTCCAACTGGAAGGGCTTTTGATAATACTCTGGAATTGGAAGAGGAGCGGAGACTTTGCTATGTAGGAATAACTCGGGCTGAGAAAGAATTATATATCAGCAGTGCTTCTCAAAGGATGATTTTTGGAACAAGAAGAGAGTATTTGGTATCAAGATTTGTAGGAGAAATACCAGAAAATTTGATAGAATACTTGAATGGTAAAAAGAAGAAAAAATCGAAAGATGAATTGTCTTCAAAAACGGATTATCTTGATAAAGGAATGAATCCTAAGAGCTTTGAAAAAAAATCGACAGGCAATCGAATTAAGGCTGTACATGCTGGAATGAAGGTCAAGCATAAGATATTTGGTGAAGGGACAGTAGTCAGTGTATCAGGGACAGATAATAAAATGGCCATGATTGCTTTTGTGGATAAAGGAGTCAAGAATTTGCATATTGATTATGCGCCATTAGTGGAGGTTGAGTGATGCATACTGAAGTAACCTTTGAAGAGTATAAAAAACTAATAGCAAAAGTAATACAATGGGAATATGAATATTATGTTCTAGATGAACCAACTGCTACTGATTATGAATATGATCAATCTATCAAGGAATTGGAATCAATTGAAAAATTGCATCCGAAGTGGCGTGAGCCGGATTCTCCGACCTATAGAGTAGGGGGAATTGCATTGAATAGTTTTACACAGGTTCAGCATAATAATTCCTTATTAAGTTTGGACAATTCTTATAATAAAGAAGAACTTTTGGCTTTTGATAGAAGAATCAAAGCCGTCATAAAGGATATAGAGTATGTAGTAGAATACAAGATTGATGGTTTAAGCGTTGCGTTGAAATATGAAAAGGGCATCTTTGTTCAAGGAGCAACGAGAGGCAATGGTGAAATTGGTGAGAATATCACTGAGAATTTAAAAACTGTGAAAAGTATTCCTCTTAGATTGACGCAGCCAATTGATATAACTGTCAGGGGAGAAGTATTTATTTCGAAAAAACAGTTTTTAATGATGAATTTAAAACAAATGGAGTTGGGTTTGAAGGAGTTTGCCAATCCAAGAAACGCAGCAGCGGGTTCTTTGAGGCAACTTGATTCAAAAATTACAGCACAAAGACCTCTTGATATATTTGTATTCGATATTTTGAACTCGAGTGATAAAAAAAATTCTCATTTTGAAAACTTGAAATGGTTGGAAAATTTAGGTTTTAAAGTTTCAAAATCTTTTCACTATAGAAATATGGAAGATATCAACTCTGATATAGAAAAATTTACTCAAGAACGAAAAAATTTAAGTTTCGATATTGATGGACTTGTTATAAAAGTGGATAATCTGAAACAAAGAGATATATTGGGATTTAAATCGAAAAGTCCGAAATGGGCAATCGCTTATAAATTTCCGCCTGAAGGTCAAGTGACTATTCTAGAAGATATAATCGTTCAGGTTGGAAGAACAGGTGTATTGACACCTACCGCAGTTTTAAAACCAGTTTTAGTAGCTGGGTCGACTATTTCACGTGCTACACTTCATAATCAGGATTTTATTGATGAAAAAGATATAAGAATAGGAGATTATGTGACAATCCAAAAGGCGGGAGATGTTATTCCTCAAATTGTCACTGTTCTTAAAGAAAAAAGGAAAGGTCTAGAAGTGCCATTTAAATTACCGGAAATTTGCCCGGTTTGTGGGACACCTACTATTAAATATGAAGGTGAAGTTGCATTAAGATGCCCAAATGAGATATGTCCAGCGAAAACATCCCGTCAACTGATTCATTTTGTGTCTAGAGAGGCAATGAACATTGATGGATTTGGAGAAAGTATCGTTCTTCAGTTGATAGAAGCAGGATTTTTAAATGATGTCTCAGATATATATCATTTAAAAGATAAACGTGTTGAATTGATTCAATTGGACAGGTTAGGAGAGAAATCCATCGACAATCTCATTGGAGCAATTGAAAAATCAAAAAACAATAATTTGGATAAGTTGATAAACGGATTCGGTATTCCTCTTGTGGGGAAAGTTGCATCAAGAAATCTCTGTGAACATTTCGGCAACTTGAATTCAATGTCAAAAGCTTCTGTAGAAGATTTGATTGCTATTGATGAAATAGGAAAAAAAATGGCGGAAAGTATTATGAATTTTTTCAATGATGAGCAGCAACAATTGATTATTGAAAGATTGATTGAAAGTGGTATTAATACAAATTATAAGCAATCAACAGTGCAATCTGATTCACTGAAAGGAAAGAAAATTGTAGTGACTGGAAGTTTGGAACATTTTACGCGAGAAGAGATAAAAGAGAAAATAATTGCGCTAGGTGGAAAGCCCGCATCTTCAGTTTCAAACAATACTGATTTTGTAATAGTAGGTAAAAGTCCTGGATCAAAATATGATAAAGCGATACAACTTGGCGTCGAAATTATAACTGAAGAAGAATTTTTAAATAGTTTTTAGCAGACATCATGGATCTTTTCATAACTGAGAGGGTCCATTCTTTATATATAATTCAATATTAAATGATTGAAATCACTTGTTTTATGTCAAATGTTACATTTTGTTAAAGTCGTAAAACCATTGAAATCATTGAATTTAAGCGTGGTTTAGTTTACTATAAAGAAGTGCAATTCAATGTGCCGAAAGAATCACGAGAAAAAATCCCACCTATAAATTTAATTTTCTGAAAATTTTGAAAGGAGTGTATAATTTGGGTTCATACATTTTTAAAAGAATTATATCGATGGTAGTCACTTTGTGGTTTGTCATCACAATAACATTCTTCTTGATGCATGCTATTCCTGGGGGACCATTCACTAGAGAAAAAGCATTACCTGCAGAAGTACTAGAAGCACTAAATGAAAAGTATCATCTTAACGATCCATTATATAAACAGTATTTTGATTATTTAGTAGGGGTTGCTACATTTGATTTGGGACCATCTTTTAAAAGAGTTGGCGTCAGTGTAAATGATCTTATAATTGCAGGTTTTCCTGTTTCAGCTAGACTTGGGGGGATGGCTGTCTTATTGGTTATGATTATGGGGATACCGATTGGTATTATTTCGGCGCTAAAACAGAACTCATTAATAGATTATTTTGTCACGATTATTGCAACATTGGGGGTAGCGGTTCCTAGTTTTGTTATTGCGACGCTGATGATTTATGTATTCAGCTCCAAACTCAATTTGTTGCCTTCTCATGGTTTAGACTCATGGAAAAGTTATATAGGACCTGTTGTTTCATTAAGCGGTTTCTCATTAGCATTTGTTGCTAGATTGACTCGTTCAAGCATGCTTGAAGTATTGCAGCAAGATTATATCAGAACTGCAAGAGCAAAAGGACTTCCTGAATTTGTTGTTATTGGAAAACACGCACTTAAAAATGCCTTGATTCCTGTTATTACTTATATGGGACCTATGATAGCTGCTGTCTTGACAGGATCTTTCGTAATTGAGAGAATATTTGCAATACCTGGAATGGGTAAGCATTTTGTTGAATCAGTAGGAAATAGAGATTACACTGTTTTAATGGGAATAACAATTTTCTATGCTTTCTTCGCAATAGCAATGATTTTGATTGTCGACGTTGCATACGGATTTATTGATCCAAGAATTAAATTGGGAGAATAGGAGGAGACTATGGCTGATAATAAAATATCTAAAGATATGTGGGAAAGAGTCGATATGTCGACTCTTGATAAAGAAGTAATTTCACGTCCAAGCTTAACTTATTGGCAAGATGCGTGGAGAAGGCTTAAGAAAAATCATCTTTCAATGATTGGCTTGTTTTTTATATTTATTTTGGCACTTTTAGCGATTTTAGGACCATTTTTCTCGAATTTTACATATTCAGATCAAAATCTTGAATTAAGTAATATTCCGCCAACAATGGAAATATATCAAATTGATGAAAATAATTATGTGTTTATGAATAAAGAATATAAACTTGTTGATGTAACTGCAGATGGTCACGTTAATTCAAGATTAAAACCAGTTGAAGATAATATGATTGGAAAATATAGATCTTATGAAATCGCTGGGAATGAAGTAGTTGTCGACTATACATTTGCAATTGCTGCTAAAAATTCAGGTGATCCAGATGCGAAGAAATTTGAAGTTCAGTTAAACGGAACACCAATTTCTGTGTATGACAAGGTTTTCAATAAGACATTTTGGTTTGGAACAGATGGTTTAGGTAGAGATTTATATATCCGAGTTCTTTTCGGAGCTAGAATTTCACTTCTAATTGCGTTGGTTGCTACACTTGTTAACTTCTTTATAGGTGTTCTTTACGGAGGCGTATCTGGTTATGCAGGTGGAAAGATAGATAATGTCATGATGCGTATTGTCGATGTTATTGCAACAGTGCCATTGTTGCTTTATGTAATATTGTTGATGGTTATTTTTGAGCCAGGACTCAAAACAATCATGATTGCCATCGGTACTGTGTATTGGGTAAGCATGGCGCGTATCGTAAGAGGCCAGATTTTAAGTATCAAAGAGCAAGAATTCGTACTTGCTGCAAGAACTTTAGGAGCAAGCACATGGAGAATATTAGTGCGTCACTTGATACCAAATGCAATGGGTCCAATTATAGTATCTCTTGCAATGATGATTCCGAGTGCGATTTTTACTGAAGCATTCTTGAGTTTTATCGGATTAGGTGTAAATGCACCTCAGGCTTCATGGGGAACTTTGGCAAATGATGCCGTAGCTGGATTGAGATCTTATCCATATCAACTGTTCTTCCCAGCAACATTTATTTCAATTACAGTGTTGGCATTTAACTTCTTGGGCGATGGTTTGAGAGATGCGCTTGATCCGCGTTTGCGTAAGTAGAGAGAGGTGAAATTATGGGCGAAAAATTATTAGATGTAAAAAACATGAAGACATCATTTTATACTCATGTAGGCGAAGTTCAAGCAGTACGTGGTGTCAGTTTTGGTTTGAATAAAGGAGAGGCATTAGGTATTGTTGGTGAGTCTGGTTCAGGCAAATCTGTTACTTCAATGTCAATAATGGGATTGCTTCAGTACCCTGGTAAAGTTAAAGAGGGAGAAATTTTCTTCAAAAATGAAGATTTGACAAAAAAATCTTCAAATGAAATGATGAATATTCGTGGCGATCAGATAGCTATGATTTTCCAGGATCCGATGACTTCATTGAATCCTGTATATACAATTGGTAATCAGATTATTGAAGCAATTGTTCGACATCAAGATGTCGATAAAAAAGAAGCAAGAGTCAAAGCGATTGATATGCTTAGATTAGTTGGGATTCCTTCTCCTGAAAAACGTGTTGACAATTATCCGCATGAATTCAGTGGAGGCATGCGTCAGAGAGCTATGATTGCAATAGCGCTGTCATGTCAACCAGATTTACTGATAGCAGACGAACCTACAACTGCTCTTGATGTTACTATTCAAGCTCAAATCCTTGAATTGATTAAAGAACTGAAAGATAAAATGGATACTTCAATTATATTGATAACACATGACTTAGGCGTTGTTGCAGATGTGTGTTCTAGAATAATCGTAATGTACGGTGGCTTAATCATGGAGGAAGGTACGGCTGAACAAGTTTTCTATGAACCGACTCATCCATATACCATGGGACTTCTTAAATCAGTTCCTCGGATGGATGTAAATGAAAAACAAAGGCTATTGCCTATCCCAGGTACACCACCAGATTTGGTTAAACCGCCAGCTGGATGTCCTTTTTCAGCTAGATGTCCTTATACAATGAAAATTTGTTTGGAACAAGCACCGGATTACACTTATGTTAAACCGGATCATAGAGCTGCTTGTTGGTTACTCCACGAAGATGCACCTCATACTGATGTAGATACAGGTGTTAAAAGGGAGGGAATCGAATAATGAAAGAAATAAACAATAATGAAATATTGATTGAGGTAAAAAATCTCAAGAAATATTTTGAAGTGAATAAAGGATTTTTCGGCAGATCAAAAGAGTATGTTCAAGCGGTTGATGACATCAGCTTTTTTATCCGCAAGGGAGAGACATTGGGACTTGTTGGTGAATCAGGATGTGGAAAATCTACAACTGGAAGAACTTTAATCAAATTATATGAACCAACAGGTGGCGAAATCATTTTTGATGGTGTTAACATAAGCGAGTTATCTGAGAATCAAATGAAACCTTATAGAAAAAAGATGCAGATGATTTTCCAAGATCCGTATGCATCACTTAATTCAAGAATGACTGTTGGAGATATTATTGGAGAATCTTTGGATATCCACAATATTGCAACAGGAGATAAAAGACAGGCGCGAATTTTTGATTTGCTCAACAGAGTTGGTTTAAGCAAGGATCATGCATCGCGTTATCCCCATGAATTCAGTGGTGGACAAAGACAACGTATTGGTATCGCAAGAGCACTGGCTGTAGATCCAGAATTTATAATTTGTGATGAACCGATATCTGCATTGGACGTTTCTATTCAAGCGCAAGTTGTAAACATGCTTGAAGACTTGCAAAAGGATTTTGGTTTAACTTATTTATTTATTGCTCATGACCTATCAATGGTTAAACATATTTCTGACAGAATTGGTGTTATGTATTTAGGTAAGATGGTTGAATTGACGGATAGCAAGGAATTGTATGCCAACCCAGAACATCCATATACACAAGCATTGCTTTCGGCAATTCCGATTCCTGATCCAGAAGTCACAAAAAATTCTCAGAGAATCATTCTTGAAGGAGATGTGCCGTCTCCTATCAATCCACCATCTGGATGCCGTTTTAGAACGAGATGCCAGTATGCCATGGAAAGATGTGCGCTCGAAGAACCTGCTATGAGAGAAGTAACGGATGGCCACTATGTTTCATGTCACTTGATGGATGATAAATACCCAGTGGCAAAATAGTATATTTTAAAATTTAGATTTATAAAATTTTTTAATCATATAAAAATCAAGACGATATTGAGAAATCATATTGTCTTGATTTTTTTAAATTCTAAAAGGTTGGATTATGAGTGCGTTAAATGTGATACTAATTGAAAATGGAAAATTATTTTATTCTAGGAAATATTGCACAATCATATAAATAATAATTTAAGTCTAAAGTGCACGAATAAAATAATAATGCATATGAACCATATGAATTAAATTATATATATAAAGAAAATGTAAACATTGAAATTTCAAATGTTAACAAATTTTAATATGTCTGAAATTTCTGAAGTAGTGTTTGATTTTGGAAAGGGAATGTATTATAATTACTTATAGCTTGATGATTGTTTCATAAAATTAATTCGTCAGTTTGTTGCTGACGTACATCAAGTTAGAGATAATATAATTTATGGAGGGGATTAATTTGTTTAAAAAGAACTTAGCGTTATTACTAGTTCTAGTAATGGTAGTTGCATCATTCGCAGGTTGTGCTGCTAAACCGGCAGAGCCTGTTACTGAAGGAACTCCAGAAACACCTGTTGTTGAGGAACCTGTTGTTAAGAATTTGACTTGGAACTTAGGTTCAGAGCCTTTAACTATCGATCCAGGCTTAAATGCTGCATCTGACGGCGGAGATATGATCAACAATATGTTCGAAGGTTTGATGAGAGAAGTTAACGGAGAATTACAACCTGCTATGGCTGAAAGCTATACAGTATCAGATGATCAAATCGTTTACACTTTCACTTTGAGAGATGCTTTATGGTCAGATGGACAACCTGTAACTGCAAATGATTTTGAATATGCTTGGACTAGAGTTTTAGATCCAGCAACTGCTTCTGAATATTCTTGGATATTTGGCGAAGCAAATGTTGATACTTTCAGAGCTATCGACGAAAAAACTTTTGAAGTTACTTTAGCTGCTCCAACTCCTTATTTCTTAGGATTAACTGGATTCTACACATTCTTCCCAGTAAGAGAAGATTCAGTTGTTCAAGGACCAGACGGATCATGGGCAATCAATCCTGAAGCTTCAATTGTAAACGGACCATTCTACTTGTCAGAATACAAAACTGGCGACAAAATTGTTCTTGCTAAAAACGAAAACTACTGGCAAGCAGATAAAGTTATGTTAGATACTATCGAAGCTTTCATGATCGTTGATGCAACTACTGCATTAACTGCTTATGAAACTGGCGAATTAGATGTTATCGATAACATGCCTGCAGAAGATATGCCAAGATTAATGGCAGAAGATGATACATTCTACATTCTTCCTATGGATGGCGTTTATTACTATTCATTCAATACTACTGTTGAACCTTTAGATAATGAATTAGTAAGAAAAGCTATGAGCTATGCAATTGATAGAACTGCAATCGTTGATGCTATGAATGGTGGACAACTTCCTGCAGTAAACATGGTATCTCCAGCATCTAGAGATGCTGATGGTAATGTATTCTCAGAAAAAGCTGGCGCATATGTTCCTGCTGATGGCAGTGGCGTAGCTGAAGCTCAAGCATTACTTGCAGAAGCTGGATATCCAAATGGAGAAGGATTCCCTGTTCTTGAAATTCTTTACAACACTTCAGAAGGCCACAAAATGGTAGCTGAAATTATTCAAGAAATGTGGAAAACTAATTTAGGAATCGATATTACATTAACTAATCAAGAATGGGCTGTATTCCAAACTACTAGAACTAATGGAGAATTCCAAATAGCTAGAGAAGGTTGGATTGGAGATTACTCTGACCCTATGACTTATTTAGGAATGTTCGTAACAGATGGCGCTATGAACCATACAGCATGGTCAAGCCCTGATTATGATGCATTATTAGATGCTTCTAAAACAGCAGCTCCTGCTGATAGATTCAACATGCTATACGAAGCATTAGATATCCTTATGGCTTCAAATGCTTTAATGCCAATCTACGTTTATACTGATTCTTTGATGGTTGCTAACAATGTAATCGGATGGGAAAAAACATCTAGAAACGTATTCTGGTTTGGATTTGCTGACTTACAATAGTCACAACTGAATTGAAATTTAGGACCTCTTCGGAGGTCCTTTTTTAATTTCATAATTATTAAATTTTAATGATAAATCTATTTAATATAACAAAAGAAATTTAAAAATGTTAAAATATATATAGTTGTAGCAAATATTTTAAAGTTGGAGTCGTGATCTATGTATAGAAAATCATTATTGTTTATTGCTGTTTTAATTGCACTTCTATCGACCGTTTCTTTTGCAGAATACTTAGAGAGCGAAGTAATCAGCGCGCTTGATACAAGAATTGGAGAATCGAAGGAATTTATGATTGTCAATCTTATTATCAACGGAGAAGATATCATTCCGGATGTTCCAGGAATTCTTTATAATCTCGAAGGATCGACAAGAACCTTGTTGCCTGTGAGAGTAATCAGTGAATTGATGGGTGCGGATGTACAGTGGAATCAAGAAACTAAAGAAGTAGAAATTACATATGAAGACAAAGTTATTTTGTTGAAGGTAAACTCACCAATTGCTTATGTCAATGGTGTTAAAAAAACCTTGCCAGACAGTGTACCCCCAATTATCATAGATTATTTGGGAACTAGTAGAACTTTAGTTCCAGCGCGATTTATCTCTGAAGAATTTGGAATGGATGTCAACTGGCTCCAGGAGACGAGAACAGTGACAATCAACCAGAAAAAACAAGTGATTTCAGGTGTCTATTTTACAATGGAGAATCGATTTCCTGAAATCAGGGTAAAAACATCTGGAATTGTTGAATCAAGTGATTTTTATATTGAAAAAGATAATGAAAATGATCAACTGGTTGTTGATATTATAAATACGGAATTAAGCAGTTATTTTAAAAATGATTTTATACCTATCAATCTGCTTTATTACGATAGCATAGAGGTATCAAGCTATACAAAAGGAACTCAGAATACAAGGCTGACTATAAGTTTAACGGACACACGTGGCTATAATATATTTTATGATGAAAAATCTAAAGAATTGGTTATTAAATTCATCAATTCTGTTGATTATCTCTATACGGATGAAATTTATGGAGTAGATGCAGTTGTCATCAACACACAGGAAAGTCCGGCATACAATGTTAAATTTTATAACAATAAAATTATCATTGATGTGATGAATTCTTTGTTTAACTACAACGGCGGCGTTTATGGTTCTGAAGAAAGCAGCAGTAACTTGATTTCAAGTATTGCCTATTCACAATTTGATCCTACCAAAGAATATGGACCTGATGAGGTGGTTTCACGGGTTGTCATCAACCTTGAGAATGAGACTTCCTTGGATGAAGTTTATGTGGAAGATGTGGGTAATCAAATTTTTGTCTATATTTCAGGGGACCCACTGAATGGGTTTGATTATTATAAGACGGCACAGGACTCAAGTCAGCTGAGTTTGAATTTTCACCAAGGTACCGATGTGAAAATAAAAGAGTTGAGCAGTAAGAGTATTCAACTTGCTTTTGACAAAAGCAGTATTGATATTGATGAGTTGGAATTAGACATAGATGACTCAATTGTACAAAGTTTTGATATCAATAAATCGAATTCTGAGTATATAGTCGATATTCAACTTGCCGAGAATACTGAGTTTGAGATTCTAGGAAACGGCAGCAACAGCTTTTTCATCAATTTTTTCAACATTGATCTCTCAAATTCCAAATACAAGGATATGTTGATTGTACTTGATCCAGGGCATGGTGGAAAAGATCCAGGTGCAATAGGTAAAATAACGGGAGTTTATGAAAAAGTGCTCGCACTTAAAACAAGTTTGATTCTTAAAAAAGAACTTGAAAAAGAAGGTTTTAAAGTTTATATGACTCGCTCTACAGATGAGTATATTTCGTTATATGAAAGAGCGAATTTAGCGAATGAATTAGGAGCTGATCTTTTTGTCAGCGTACATATCAATGCGACAACAAATATCAATGTAAGTGGTGTGGAAGTCCTGTACAGTCCATATACTACAATGCATAGTGATGTTTTAGCAACGGATATAAAAAATTATCTGGTGAGGGATTTAGGAGCTATAGATAGAGGCATCGTACAAAGACCAAATCTGATTGTCATTAGAGAAACTAAAATGCCGGCAGCACTCGTTGAACTTGGATTTTTGTCAAATGCAAAAGAAGAAGCTCTTTTATTGAAAGAATCATATTTAGAGAAAGCGGCATTAGCAGTAAAAAAAGGAATTATTGAGTTTTTAGAGTAAAATATCGTCCTTCATATTTGTTATGGAGGACGGTTTTATTTTAAAGATATTTGTGGTAGAATGTCTTAGTTGGTGGTGATAAAATGAGAGAAACTAGAAAAAATGACGAATTAAGAGAAATCAAAATAACTAATAATTATTTATTGCATCCTTACGGTAGTGTTCTAATCGAAATGGGAAATACTAAAGTAATTTGTACAGCGATGGTAGAAGATAAAGTCCCTCATTTTCTAAAAGGAACTGGATCAGGATGGATAACGGCTGAATATGGCATGTTGCCTGGATCTACAAATACGAGAAAATCACGAGGTTCTTCTAAAGGAAACATTGATGGACGAAGCATGGAAATTCAAAGATTGATAGGACGTTCACTGCGATCAGTAGTAGAGATGAATAAATTGAATGAAAAAACCATTTGGATTGATTGTGATGTCATTCAAGCAGATGGAGGCACACGCACCGCGTCAATTACCGGGGCATATATAGCCATGGTTGAGGCGATGAAAAAGTTGAAAGAAGAAGGTTCTCTAAGTGAGATTCCAGTTAAGAATTATGTGGCAGCCATCAGTGTCGGTGTTGTTGAAGATGAAATATATCTTGATTTAGAATATAGCGAAGATTCTAAAGCAATAGTTGATATGAATGTTGTTATGACTGATGATGGGAAATTTATTGAACTTCAGGGAACAGGTGAAGAAAGTCCCTTTAGTGTCGATGAATTGAATAAAATGCTTGAATATGCTAAAAAAGGGATACAATACTTAGTAGATATACAAAAAGATATTTTAGAAAGATAGTGGTGGCAGATGAGAAAAGTAATATTAGCTTCTAATAATCCCCATAAATTAGAGGAAATAAAAGAAATTTTAAAAGATTTCAACTATGAATTATTAACTATGTCAGAAGCGGGATTAGTTGATTTTGATATTGTTGAGGATGGCAGTACTTTTGAGGAAAATTCTTTAATAAAAGCGAAAGCTGTATTGTCGGAACTCGGGGAGATTACAATTGCAGACGACTCTGGATTAATGGTTGATTATTTAGATGGTGAACCAGGCATTTTCTCAGCAAGATATGCCGGAGAAAATGTTTCATATGAAGCAAACAACAAAAAATTATTGAGTGTTCTTGATGGTGTGTCCTTTCTTGATAGAAAAGCAAGATTTGTATCTGTTATTACAATGCTGTTTCCATCAGGAGATGAAATTGTAGCAAGAGGTGAAATAGAAGGTAATATTGCATTGACAGAATCTGGTGAGAATGGATTTGGATATGACCCTATTTTTTATCTTCCCGAATTCAAAAAAACTTTTGCTGAGCTAACTTCAGATGAAAAAAATGATGTAAGTCATCGCGCAAGAGCTTTGAAGATTTTAAAAGAAAAATTACAGCAGAGAAATGAATAAAAAAAGAATACTGATTGTCTCGGACACACATGGCAGTAGAGAGATGTTGAAGGAATTGGTGGAGAAATATAGAGACTTTGATTATTTGATTCACCTTGGGGATTACAGCAAGGATTTAGATGATATTAATTTTGTTGGGAAGGTTATTTCTGTAAAAGGAAATGCTGACAGGGAAGTAGATGGAAATATTGAAGTTGTCGCTGAAATCAATCAATTAAAGTTTTTGATTGTTCATGGTCATCTTTATGATGTGAAATTTGGAATCAACAAATTATTCTATACTGCTCTCGAAAAAAAAGTTGATGTCGTACTTTTTGGACATACACATAGTCAATTTTGTAATAAACATGAAAATATTTTATTTGTAAATCCAGGAAGCTTAATTGCTCCAAGGCATGGAAACAGAAGATCCTACGCTGTCATGACAATAGAAAACAAAATAATAGATACGAAAATCATTGAATTTGATTAAAACATATTGACTTCAAAAATCAATTGCTATATAATTGATTTTGTCAGTTATCGGGGTGTAGCGCAGTTTGGTAGCGCATCTGGTTTGGGACCAGAGGGCCGCGGGTTCAAATCCTGCCACCCCGACCATTTATAATTTGCGGGTGTAGCTCAGTGGTAGAGCCCTAGCCTTCCAAGCTAGTTGCGAGGGTTCGATTCCCTTCACCCGCTCCAAAATATTTGCGTTCGTAGCTCAGCTGGATAGAGCATCGCCCTTCTAAGGCGAGGGTCCGGGGTTCGAGTCCCTGCGGACGCGCCATTAATTTTTATCCTACATGGCGGTTGTCGTCAAGCGGTTAAGACACAGGATTGTGGCTCCTGTATGCGTGGGTTCGAATCCCATCAGCCGCCCCATTTAGTATAATTTTTAATTTTTTCTTTTTTTGGGGATTGGCCAAGTCGGTTAAGGCAACGGACTTTGACTCCGTCACCACAGGTTCGAGTCCTGTATCCCCAGCCATATGACCTATTAGCTCAGTCGGTAGAGCACCTGACTTTTAATCAGGGTGTCCCGCGTTCGAGTCGCGGATGGGTCACCATTTATATGCGGGCGTGGCGGAATTGGCAGACGCACTAGACTTAGGATCTAGCGCTTAACGGTGTGTGGGTTCGAGTCCCTCCGCCCGCACCAAAAAAGGCTTCATCAATTTGATGGAGTTTTTTATTTTCATGAACCGATAAATTCTACATTAAGTATAGACAGTGAAACAGGTCTTGTTTATAATGAAAGATATCAATAGCAATATCATAATATGGGGCATTAGCTCAGCTGGATAGAGTAGTAGACTTCGAATCTATTGGTCGGGGGTTCGAATCCCTCATGCCTCGCCATAAATAACCATTGAAAACACTGGGTTTCAGAAGATTCCCAGTGTTTTCTTTTTGCATACAATTGACATATTTTAGGAAAAATGGTCACGGATTGGTCGCATGATTTTTTAACAATCTTTTCTTACGGGGTTATTTGTAAGGAAAATACATTTTTCCCTAATATTTATGCAAAAAAGTAACCCCAATATGGGGTTACTTGATTACAGGATCTTGTTCAACTTTTCGACTGCCTCCTTGTGAACATTTTTTGTGACATGCGAGTAGATGTCCATAGTTGTTGAAATGTTGGAATGACCTAGTCTATCTTGAATGGCTTTGGCGTCTACATTTTGCTCAAGGAGCAATGTGGCGTGAGTATGCCTTAAATCATGGAATCGAACATGTTTGTCAATCCCAGTGTTTCTCAGAGCTTTTGTCAATCCGACGATGTAGTAATCAAGAGGGTTAGCCCTTCCGTCTTGCCAAGTACATATGATGTCACGAGTTCTACCTGAAATTTCATTTCTTTGGTACTCCTCGCCAAATCGCAATCGATTCTCAACTTGTTCCTTTCGCCAGTCTTTCAGAGCGCTTACAAGAGAATCAGTCATGGTGATTGACCTAGTTGATATTGAATTTTTAGTGCCAGATGTTTTCAGTTTGCGATTCCTACAAAGTTGCATCGCCTTATGAAGGGGGTGCGGACTTTTTTTCAAGCATTTATTTACATAATATTGAAACTTGTTTAAGAGAAGTGACTTCATACTCAAATCAGAAGGAACATGCGGATGTACTTATAAAAATGATAAAAGGTATGAATGTAAGTCAAACACATAAAGGATTGCCAATAGGCCCTCAGTTCAGTCGGCCAATTGCAGAATTGATAATGAACGAAGTTGACAAAATTTTAATTCAAAATGATGTTAAATTTATTCGTTATGTTGATGATATTAGAATATTTTGCAAATCTGAAGCTGAGGCATATAGACAATTATCGCTTTTGGCACAGAAGTATTATGATTTAAGAAATTTAAAGTTAAATGAATCAAAAACTAGAATTTTGACTAGAGTACGATCTTTTAGTGAATCACAAAAGCACTAGATTGGTTACAAAGTTTTAGAATTATTCGATGAAAGCTTTATTACGGAACTTCAATTCAATAGAGCCTGGTTACTGCATTTATTTACAAAAAACAAAGAATGGAATAACACTAAGAGATTTTGCGAGCTAAAAAAGAAGTACTCAGATGAAATGACTTCTCGTGAGCTATTTCTGTGTTTTGGGAGAGCTGGTATGATAGATTATTTTAGAGAAAGCAAATTAAAGAATACTTTGACAATGCCTCCATGGGAAAGACGAGCATTTATTGCAGCTATAAGTTGTTTGCCTCGTGATGAGAGGGAAGCATGGTATGCATCGCAGAAGTATAAACGTAGAGACTTTTTAGATGAAATAATTGAAAAATGGGCAAAGAAGAACCATTTTGAATAATTGAACGGAAACATAGTAAAACTAGAAACTGTTTACATCAGGAAGAATATGGGAGCATTCTCAAGTCTACAGTTCAATTGAGATTAGGTGAAATATCTAGTGCAATTCTCATAAAACTTGAAATCAAGTTGAAAGGAATGAATATGATCAAAATATTAGAAGATAGTGAATATTTACTTATAAAACTGTACTCAGACGAGGAAAGGGAAATACTAAGTCAGATTGAAAACGAACTCAAAAAACCGCCTGCTGAGTATGAGCTAGATGTATTGTGGGAATATGATTTAAAAATCGGTGGGATCGGAGCATATAGTATGCCTGCGAATCCCATACATAATCCATTTCCTTGTGGTATAGCCAGAACGATATTTAGACCATTACAATATGCAAGAGCACAGATGGATATTGAGGATATTAATAAAAGGCCAAGATATATAATACACGATGTTGGCTTGCACTTCGAAGGTCTCGCAAAATACATCCTAAAAAGAAAATCAAAATTAGGCAGTGTTAGGAATAGAAAGGCTACTTTGGGAAAGGCGCTGCATTATTTACATAAAACAGAGGTAATAGAAGATGATTTATTTGAATCATGTAAGCGTATAATAGATATATATAACATTTCGAAACACGAAGTAAATCAAGATTTAAACAAAAATAGAACATTTTCACCTATGGATGCAATAATATTTTATTTGACTATTAGAAAAATAGGTAATATATTGTTAGAACCATATCTGGAGGAGTTATTTCAAGAAATTGGAACTGATTTGAACAGAATATCTATAAGCAGAGAAAACATGTATTGTTAAAAAATTGATTTCTTTCGAGTTTACTTGTTGTAGACATATAGTCTCAATATAAAGATATTAATGTATGAGGACTTTGAGTATTTTGAATATGAGTGGTAAATTAGGGTATTATATCAATATAGAAATAGTTGAAAAGATATGTAGGATATTAAAACAGACGTTAAGATATGTCGCTTGAAATATAATTTGTCTTGCTGTATAATGTAGTTGCAAGTAGGAGAGTCCCTGCCAAAAGTGGGAGCGATAACAATTGGTGAGTCTCTACCATAAGTGAGAGCTATAACATTTGGAGAGTCCCTGCCAAAAGTGGGAGCGATAATTTTGGAGTGACTGATAATAGTCACTCTTTTTATTGGGGGAGATTAGGTGAACGGTGAAAAAGACAGATTAAAATTATACTATGTAACAGATAGATATACAGATTACTTAAGAAAATTCGAAAAACATGTATGGATGAACAGCGATAAAGGGCAACAAAGACCATATGTTGGAATTGTAATTCTTCTTAATGGGCATAGGTTTTATGCGCCGCTTACTTCTCCTAAACCGAAACATGCAAGGTGGAAAGATTCTCTAACAGCTATACGAATAGAATATAAAAATGAGCTGCTAGCTATTCTTAGCTTAAATAACATGATTCCAGTGCCTGATTCAGAAATCTCTTTAGTAGATATTAAGAATTGCTCTGACAAGAATTATAAAAACCTATTAGACAAAGAAATAATTGCAATACGACATAAACAAAATAAGATAATTAGAACTGCAAACAATTTGTATAATGAAATTTCGAGAGTAAATAATGACAAAGCATTTATTCAAAAGATCAGACCAGTTTGTTTTGATTTTAAGATATTGGAGATCAAATGTGATGCTTATAAAGAATGAGTTTAGCTAAATCAAAAACGACTAATCGTGAAACGTTTAGAATTTGGATTGATGTAAATTGTTCGAATTCACAAACTCGTAAGTGGTTGCAAAAGTGGTAGTAGACTTAAAAGTGGTTACAATTAGAAGAGATTAGTTAACACTAACAGAAAAAAAATGGCTAAATTAAGCCGTTTTAACGGTATAAGATATCGTTTGAGTAGACTTCGAATCTATTGGTCGGGGGTTCGAATCCCTCATGCCTCGCCATAAATAACCATTGAAAACACTGCATTTCTTTTGAGATGCAGTGCTTTCTATTTTTGCTCAAAAGAAAGTAGGACGAGAATTGGTAGAGGTCATTTATCAACAAAACGTTTCTTCTCCTACTCGGGCATTATTGTCCTAATTTATTGATTATTATAGGAGAAAGTGAGTTTTTTTCCTAGTCTATTGAATATACTCCTAATTATGCTATAATAATAGGAGAAAAAGATGGTTAATAGGAGAAAAATTATGAGACAATTCAATTATATGAACATAGATATTCAACTCTTTGATCGAGAAATAGTAGGACTATTGTCTGCTATTCATGAATACAAAGGTAAGCAAACTTTATATATCGATTCAAATTCGGACCTATTACAAAAAATGCTTAATGTTGCCAAAATACAGAGTACAAATGCGTCGAATGCTATAGAAGGAATTCGCACAAGTGACAAAAGATTGAAGGAATTGGTTGAGAAAAAGACTCAGCCAAGAAATCGAAACGAAGAAGAAATTGCCGGTTATAGGCAAGTTCTAGAGCTGATTCATGACAGTTATGAATATATCTTTCCGACAGCGAATCATATACTGCAGTTACATCGAGATCTGTACGCCTATAGTGCAGTTGAAGATGGTGGGGTGTTCAAGAATGTTGACAATGTCATTGAAGAAGAAAATTTGCATGGAGAAAAGATTATTCGTTTTAAACCAGCACCTGCTGCTTTTACTCCAGAGATGATAAGAAATTTGTGTGACGCTTACTCAGAGGCAATCGATGCGAAAGAAATCGATCCGCTGCTATTGATTGCGGCTTATATTTTTGACTTTGTATCAATCCATCCTTTTAGGGATGGCAATGGTAGGATGAGTCGCTTGCTGACTTTACTGCTGATGTACCGTAGTGGTTATATTGTTGGCAAGTACATTAGTATTGAGATGCATATTGAACGAACTGAAGAAGCTTATTATGATGCTCTTTTGCAAAGCTCAGAGAAGTGGCATGAAGGAGCGAACGATTACAAACCATTTATCAAGTATTATTTATCTGTTATTTTAGCCGCTTACAAAGATTTTTCCGAACGCGTGGAGCTATTAGTAGATAAAACTGTAAATAAGTCTGAGCGTGTGAAGTATTTATTTGATACAAGACTTGGTAGATTCTCGAAGAGTGATATTCATATGTTGAATCCGGATATCAGTCCGAAGACTATTGAAAAAGCATTGAAAGAATTGGTAAACCAAGGTTATATTGAAAAAATTGGACAAGGAAGAAGTACCATGTATGCGAAAAAATAGTTTTTCTTTAGAACAAACTTCAGACTATTGATAAGAAGAGATAAATTCATCAATAATTTGAATAAATATTTAATAGATGTATAAAGCGTTTTTTGCTAAAGTGGTCACCAAATGGTCACAAGAAAAATAAAACATGCTATGAATATCGATAATACGAAGAAATCCGAAAAAGTACGAAACGGGATAATGAAAAATCAGGGAACGGCTATTTGACAATTTCTAAAGAGTATTAAAGAGAAGAAAAAAACTTAAATTGAAAAATTAGAAATAATTGTGAATGGGTATATTTTTATTCTGTATTTACGTAAATTATAATATTGAAAATAGCTTAATGATATTGAATAATGTTAATCGATAATATAATATATTAACAGTTGTAACAATTGGGGTGAATAATGTGAAAAAGTGGTTTAATGCTTACTTGACTTTCATAATTGGTTTAGGGACGCTTATTTCAATTTATGCATTTGCTACTGAGAAATTTTCTATAAGTATTTTGTTTATTGTTGTATTGATTGCAGTAACTTTAGCTGAATCATTTGCGATGTTATATAATAAAAATTTTGCGTTTTCACTTTCGGGTTCAATACTGATTTTGGCTGCATTCAACATGGATTTAATTGAAATAGTAGTTATTGGAATCTTACATGAAGTGATTTCAAAACCAATATATAAATATTTTCAAGATATAAACTATAAGTTGATTGATAAAAAACTTTTTTTCAACATCGGTGCAAAAATAATAGCTTTAACAATTGTCTATCTTGTAATTGAAAAGTTAAAATTTTTATCGATGTCATTTAATTATTTTATTGTATTAGCAATGATTATAATTGGTTATTATTTTTTAAGCCATCTCTTAGTCAACATAGTTGTCTATCTATATACAGGTGATAAAAATCAATTGAAATTCAATTTTAAGCAAGAGAGCCTTTACCTTTATTTTTTTACTATTGTAACTATTGTAATGGAATATGGTTATCTAGCATTCGGAATAATTGGATTTATAGTGTTGATTGGACTGATTTTACCTCTTCAAAGCACTATGCTCAATCTGACAATCGCAGCTGAAACAAGACAAAAACAGATACGAGACCGCTTGACAAATGCATACAATCAAGCTTATTTGGAAGAGAT
>JAFGAC010000198.1 GCA_016933835.1 Clostridiales bacterium | reverse complement strand
GAAGGTCTAGAGCCTGAAAACTTTTTGATACCTCACACAAAATCTGGTAATCCAAAAATAGGTAATTTCCCATATAGCATGACCCATAATCCCGCAGTGAATGAATACACATACCAAATACCCCTAGATGACTTGCCGGGTGAAGGAACTGTAATTTTAATTGTTGCACATGCAGTAGTAGCAAATGGATGTCAAGAAGAAACAGCATGGGCTAACTGCCAAGGACCCGACTATATGTTCAAGAACATCTTTGGACGTGGAGGCGGAAACTGGGCATCAGTAGTTACTTTACCTTAAGTTAGAGAATTAAATACTAACACTGATGCAATCAACCTTTTTTATCCCTTTTTTATTTCGCTGAAAAATGCCTGAGAAACATTATGGTTATGTACGAAATTAGTTCTGCAAAAATTCTATTTCTTTGTTAAACAGAAGAATCTGTGATAAGGCCATTCAAATGGTCTGTACGTTTTTTCTATTTTTAATCTAGCATCGTTTATGCATCCTGTAATCGTTTTCAAAGTGTAACCTTTTTTTCCTAATTCCCAATAATGTTGGCCATCAAAATTGTGAATTAATCTTCTTAGCCTTGGAATTTGAATGACCTTCTTGAATCGCCCATGTTTTGGGATGTGCAAAAAAACTCGGTATTCTCGGTTTGCGTCTGGAATGGATAATACAACATGAGACTTGGAGATGCGAGCAAACTCAGAAAGTATTGATTTGAAATTATCAAAGGGCAAATGTTCTAAAACTTCAAAACATGCAACTACGTCAAATGCTTCATCTGAAAATGGAAGATTTAAAATGTTTCCAGTAACATCTGGTCTCAATCCTTTATCAAAGTCCATGGTTATTATGTTAAACTTTATGTGCTTTAGATATCTTGAAACAAATCCGTTGCCTATCCCAAGTTCAAGTATGCTTTTTGGGTTATATGATGTGACTTCGTTTATTTGGTGCCAATAGCTGCAAAACCGTTCTAATGTGTCATATTTGATATAATAATGGTCGGGTGCAACTTGAACATCCATTTTTAAATTTGCCTCATTTAATTCTTGAGTCGACAATATGCTGTTTCATAATATTTTAAAAGCATATTTAACATTTAAGATGCATGCAAAATTTTACTTTAAAAGTTATTTAGAATCAAATGTCGCTGTTAGATTATTTAGAATAAAACAAAGCAAGAGGTTAGGGTGTTTCCTGTCTATTTTCAGTTTAGTTCATGTGTGTTTTTGGCTGCTCTGAACGAACTATTTATATGAAAGAAAATACATATGAAGAATAGTTCATAAAATGTTTGTTTGAAACATTTGTGAGTTGAAAAAATGACTGAGCAGCACCCCCGTATAATACGTGAAAAAAAGACCATTAACAAGATGGTTCACGTTTACTGTAAAGCTAAGCACGCCTCTAAAAACGGTGAATTGTGTGAGGATTGTATTGAGTTTTTGGCGTATGCGTATAAGCGGTTGGATAATTGTCCGTTTCAGGAGGAAAAGCCCACTTGTGGGAAATGTTTGGTGCATTGCTATCAGCCGGTTATGAAAGAAAAAGCCAAAACCATTATGCGGTATTCAGGCCCGCGTTTGATTTACAAAAGCCCAATTTT
>JAFGAC010000197.1 GCA_016933835.1 Clostridiales bacterium | reverse complement strand
TCGTAATTTGTTACTTCAGAGACATCAATTACTATGTTTGACATTGTTAAATTACCTCACAACAGCAAAGAAACAGAACTAGCATTTAAGATACCTAGCTGACTAGATAATTTTTGTAAGTTCTGATTCATTGTTTTTACCTCTTCTCTATTTTTCCTCTATGTAGGGGAAGAATAGGAGTAAGTAAATAAAAGGTAAAAAACCCTCAATATATACTAATCGTTGTTTACAATACCCCTTTTAACAACCTTCTGAGAGTATTCCCCTTCAGCCCTTCTACAAATAGCACAAAAACCTGACCGAGAAACAGCATTGTTATGTTTATGAATGTGGTCACTAAGACTCTTTGTTGAACGATTGAGTTGCTCATGTATCTTATTGAAACCTAAACCTGAAGCGTATAAAGACATTATTTCTAAATGCTCTTTATCACCAATAGTTTTGAAAGTACCCATATCTTTTGGTTTTTCAAGTTCTTTCCCATACTCAATTCGTAAACCCACTTTGTTTACTATATCTTCTCTCTCAACTTTGTGCCAGTCATGATAGGGGAAATGTCCAATTCCTAATGCACCTTTTCGACAAACTAAAGCAAACTCCCAAGACTTCATTGAACGTATCCAAGATGGATCATAGAAACTATAAAGAAAGGTTAGATTGTCGGGAAGTCCATCTATCCCCTGAGACTTTACGAAAAGATAATCCGTATGTGTTCGTAGCTCAATATCAATTCCTTGAAGTCTTAGACTGTCAAGAGCTAAACTAACTCCGAGATGTCGCATTTCTTTAAACATTGTTAAAGCTGCGTTTTTCATGTCAGTTTGACTATCTGAATATTTCACTCTGCTATACCATAAACTGGATGCTTCCCTAGCAATCATACAAACAAGTTTATTCCATTTTAGACGTTTATACAATAAATCAATCAGTTTTCCTATGCTGTAATATTCGTGTTCTCGGTTTAAAAAAAGGGGATGTGCTGAAATAATGAAATCATATCGTTCAAAATCTTTCAAAGAAATGTTTTCAACTGTCTTAACATCTAAACTCAACACTTTGCTTTCAACATCAACATTTTCACCCTTCAACAAAAGAATCTCTTTGTTTTTCACAAAATCACTGCGAAGCCATGCTAAGTTTTCCCCATCCACACTAGCAAAAAGGTCTAAGACTGTTGCACCCTTTTCTAAATGATTTATTCCTATATGTTCAAGAAGTGTTGATTTTCCAGAATTAATTTGTCCGAGAGTAAAATAAACAGAGGGTTTGTTGAAACTTGGATTGTCCTTATCTCTTCGCCAAATAATTTTCAAAAGTCATTATTCCTTTCAGGTTTTTTGTTGATGTTGTTTCCAAGAAGTTTTACAGTTTCTTCAAAAGTACTGGGTGAAAGTAAATTACCAATAACCGCTTTCGCTTTTCCACATTCATCAACCGCCCAATTTAGAAATGCACCCTGAAGGGATTTTAAACCATTTTCAGTTAAACAAGTTATAGCTTCAAAAAAGAAACTCCAAAAAACGCCATCATCAACAACTGTTGTTTTTCGAGTTTTTAATAGGGAATATTCATCAGTGCTAAAAAGCCCCCCTCTATCACTTCCAAAAAATTCAACAAAGCATCTTGGACAAAAACCGTCTTGTCTAAGTTGGTTACGAGTTTTTTCATAATCTTTAGTGGGTACTGAAAAAATTTCATGGGTTATATCGGGGTTATAATATCTTTTGTAATGGAGTTTATGAACAAACATGATTCCTGGCTGTCTGTGTTTATGAATTTGTGAGGGATAGTAGTTAACGCCTACTGTTTCCCAATTACTAATGTATTTTTGATAATTTTCTTCGGTTGATGGAAAACCAAAATTTACCCCATAACATTTAGCCCCATCTGGTAGTTTTTTGGTTGTGAAATTCGATAAGCCTCTATGTATTGCGTTGATCTTTCGCATTTTTTCAAAGTCTAACTCTTTCACTTTTTGACCTAAACCCTCAACAATACTTGAAGCCTGAGCAACATGTTCAATTATTGCGTTTGGTTCATTAGAAAAAGAGGCTAAAACTAGGTGTTGACTAACAAGTTTTTGAGCAACTCCAAACTTAGGCCAACGAAAAGCACGTTTCATTAAATCTTCTGTTTTCTTATTGTCCTCACTCAATTTTATCACCTTGTTTTTTTTCTTTTTCCAAAATAGAATCATACCAAGGGTTCTCTTCATTGGCTGCTAATACTTTTTTAAATTTCAAAAGAAGCCGATTT
>JAFGAC010000196.1 GCA_016933835.1 Clostridiales bacterium | reverse complement strand
ACGAGCAGCAGTAATGACCGCTGCAAATTATTTGCTGCTTCCAGTATTCTATCATATGCCAGTAGATGTCGTGGTTGGAATACTACCTGCACTCGCAATAATGAACGGAACCCAAGCCCTGATTAACATAATTCCAGCACAGCTCGTCTATTCCCGACTTGGTAACTGGTGGCGACTACAAACTCAAGAAACATCAACAATTGAAACTCCCTCTTTAAGAAACTAGAAATGGTGGACTGGGCGGGAATTGAACCCGCGGCTTCTGCCTTTTTCTGTATTTTTTTACATGCGAAGGCAGCGTTCATACCAGACTGAACTACCAGCCCATCTGTTATCGTTTGAATCAGGGACGATATTTAACATTATTGAAGTTGTAGATCGAAAAAATGAAGAATTTCAATTTTAGAAGAAGGACAAGAATTTTTTTTATCATTTCCTTTTTCTTTTTTTTCTCATATTTGCTTTTTACGTGCTTGTTTTATACTAGTAACTACTGAAACCATTATTAAAAACACAAACAAAATTGTCCATGATGTACATTCTGGGATTTGTGATGTGTATTCTAGTTCTGCGGGATTTTCTTCAGTTAAGAAAGGCGTGAATTAACTGTTTCTAACTCGAAAGAATACTTTGAGTCAAGTATTCATGTTTATTGTTTGAATCTCTAATGCCCCACCAATTGTTTCTAGCATCAATTTGGAAAAAAATGATTACTATAAGTTATATTTCTCCAAGTAGTCGTGGGATTTGTGGATAATTTTAAGCAAGAACGAAATGATGGCTTTTTATTGTATATGTCTATTATATTAGGAGTTGGTCTAGTGTAGTCATTTCCAAAATTTTTAATGCTTTCAGTATTGCTATTGTATCTTCTTGGTTGTTTAGTTTTATTAAGCGTTTTTTCCCATGGAATCGACTTTCAACAATTCCTGCATGTTCAAGAAGTTTGATATTTCGATCAATTTCTGACCAGGTGCTATTTGTTTTTCGTACTATTTTCATGATATTGGTTTCTCCTTTTTTTGACAAAAATTTTAATATTTTTATTCTACATTTTGATGCGAATATTCTTTCCAAACAATTGACCCCCGTTCTATTATATCGTAATAGTCAAGTAATTAATAAGCATGACGAAATAATTATTCTTTACAAAAATAATTAAATATCTTGTTCATTTTTCATACTTAATTGTAATAATGATGTAATAATCTCACATTTTCAATTTTTAGCTATAAATAAATAATAGTTTTAATTATATTTCGATTAATAACAATAGAATACTATAAACATGTTGAATCGCATGATACAATCATTAATCGAGATAATTTTAACGTTAATAATTGATATGTGTTACGTTTGAATTCATAAATTAATTTTAATTTTGAAATAATTGAATGCATTCATTATTCTAAGATTTAAAATTTCTACATAAATTTGTTTACATTCTGGTACCGTAGATATATTGCTCTATGAGTGGTCTGTTTTGAAAAAGTTTGTTGATCATCTATTTCATAAGAGTATACTTTTTTTATTTATTCTTCAGGGGCAACATCTCTACTAACCTAGAGAAGTGATTTGGTTAAAATTTAAAAGTATTTACTAAAGATGTTTGTCATACGTTTAAAATTTCTTGTATTAATTTTTGGGTTTTTTCTTCCATAATTTTCCATGTGTATTTTTCTGCTTTGATTCTTGCATTTTTTCCCATTTTTTTTAATGTTTTTGGATTTTCGTACAAATATTCTATCTTTTCTTTAATTATTTTTGAATCTCTTATGGGAACAATAAATCCATCTTTTCCCTCGTCCACTAATTCGCTCACGCCAGCCCCCTCTGTTACAATTACTGGTCGTGCAAAAGACATTGCTTCTAGAACATTAATTCCAAAGCCTTCAGTTACAGATGGTTGAACATAAACTGAACATTTGTTGAATAGTTTTTTTATATCTCTTACATGTTCGAAACAATTGACTTTAAACGGTCGCCAAAATTTTGTTCCGTGTCCTGCCATAACCAATTGTCCCTTGAAGGTTGGATCCTGTTTCATTTTGTGCCAGGCTTGGATCAGGTAAAACTGCCCGTTGTCAGGACTATTAACGCCAACATGGGCAATACTGAAATCGTTAGGTGTATCAATTTGACTGTTTTTTGAGGGATTACAGCCATATGGAATGACAGCCATGCTTTTTATTGATGGAAATTTTGCAGAAATGTATTTGGCACTTTGTTTTGAGGGGCACAAAATTACGTCTGCATTTTGGAGGTATTTAGAATATATGTCAAATAAGGGGGGTTTGGTTATGTAATCTGTTGCGTGGTAATGGCGTCGATTTTGGTTCTTGTATTCTTCTAAGCTTAACTCTGTGTTATTTGGAGTGACGGTGATTATTGTTTTTGCTGGTTTTAGAACATGCATTGTCATTCCAAACGGTAACCCATTAAATAACGCCAAGTCTACTCTGTGATTTTTTAGCTCATTTGCTGTAAGATAATCCAAAATGAAAGGCTGCAGAACGCCTGATGACTCGACAAACTCGTAAACAAAATCATTGTTAGTTATAATTTTCTCGATTTTTGTCACTCTAGCAAGGGCTTTTGCTTGGTGTCGTGAAACATTTCCGTCTTCAGTTTCTTGAGTAAATTTTGATGTAACAAAAACTGACGTTGGCTCTAGATTTGTCATGATTCTAACCCCCAACCTTGTTGTTATTCCAGTTTTAGCTTTAAAAAAGACGAAAAGTTTCAGAAATACTTACTAAAAATTAATCAAAAAAAGCAGGCATCAAGAAAATGATGCCCCGGTCTGGCTTTAAATTTGATTTATGTGCTCATGTGTACCAGCTGTAGCAAACAAAGCACGGATAACAAGTTTGGCAGTCTTGGCATGAGGCGTCACAGGCTGTCTGGCAGGAAACTTCACATCCAGTTTGACACGAGACTTCGCAACCCGTTTGGCAAGAAACCTCACATCCCGTTTGGCAAGTTAATTCACAAGCAGATTGGCAAGTCATGCATGTGTAGCAGATGTAGCATGGATAGCAGGTTTGGCAGTATTCGCAGATGACTTGGCATGCAGTGTCACAGGCTGTTTCACATGTTGCATAGCACGATTCACATGTTTCGCATGGATCTTCACATGTTGCATAACATGATTCACAAGTTTCACATGCGGTTTGACACGTGATTTCACATGTTTCTTCACAGCCTTGACAAGTATAACAGTTCTGACACGTTTGGCATTCGATTTCGCATGGCGTTTGGCAGTTGGAGCAACATGTCGCTTCTTCAGTTTGGTAAACCCGGTAAAGATTGACGCGTCCACCATCTTCGCAAGAGGGGGGGCATTCTCCAGAGCAGCCGTCACATAGAATTAATGATGCTCCTGTGTTGCTGTCTAGCCTAAATTCTAAGGTGTTTGAATATAGGGGGTTGTCGTTGTAATTTGATGAAAAATCAGGATTTTGAGCTAAGTCAACGCTTGGAGCTTGGTGTCTTTCCACTCGTTTGCTTTGGTAATAAGTTACCCAATCATTTGGATCACTACTGTTTAGTCTCAGACTAAATGTAACGTCGTCACCGGCTGCCGAATTATTAAGTGCAACATTATTGAAGTTAATAAGACAACTAATAGGACCAACATAATTATCATAATATTCCATGGGATTTGTCCATGACCAACTAACAGTTTCTCCAGGAGCAATTGTTCGAACTTCACTGTTGTATCCGAAATCGGTCCAACTAATACTTCCTCCGTTACATAGACAAGGATAATCACGACGCTCAGCAAACTCATAGGGATGGGTTCCAATTGGATTCAAAGTTTGACACTTGCCTGAACCATTGCATTCACCGGTAAAGTCAGAATATAACCAGCACATTTGATATGTTCGGATAATGGTTAAATCTTGGATTTCGACATCAACATAATTGTCATCGTTGATGAACTCGATATTATTTGTTCCTGTTTGGTTTAAAAGTCCATACGGCACAAGTTCAACCGTTTCAATTATGTCATGCCCACTTATTTTGCTGTGATACCTGTTTCTATCTGAAGATGAGTTGCCATTTATCTTGAATTGTATGGGTCCTACATCATCAGTTGTAGCTGTTGTTTCAGTGTGGATCTTGTATGTAACATTACACACCTGAGTTGGGCCTTCATAGCAACGCGGTTGTGTAAATGTAAAGTAAATGGTTGCACTACCGCCATCTTTTTCCAGTGTAATAGGCGTGGCGGATGGACCCCACATAGTAACACCTTTTTGACCTTTATCCTCAGGATGCCATGAACAACAGCTATCTATTGCAGAAAAATCTGTCAAATTTTTCACCTCCTTTTTAGCTTAAAGCCACAAATTTGTTTTTTTTGGTTCAGGACTCAGCAGTAAATAAAAATTAGACATTTCAGATGATGTCACCTTTTTTGAGGCTGATCCATTTTCCCAATTGAGTTGCTCTTCTATAAAAGAGGGGAAACTGTTTTGTTGCATTTTTTGGGTTTGTTTAAACAATTTTTTCACCAAATAATAATTATTTACAATAATTTAAAAATAAGTAGAAATGTTTCATAAATATTGTTTTTTGTATGTGTTATACACTTATATTTTCATAATTCAGAAATATTTGAATTTATAGTTTTTTTAGCCTTAACAAATGGGGATGTGTGCTGTTGAAAGTTCCACTTATGTCTTACATCACATTTTCATTTAAAGATAAAAAATGATGGGCTTAAAATTTTAAGACAACTTGTTGATTCAGCATCAACCGTTGACTTATCCATGATAGCAATTTTATTTATAAAAAAGTTTAGCTTTAGTTATTATTGATTATGTTTAGAAAAAGAAAATAACTCCTTAAAATGGAGGAGGTTATTTTTTTATTTTTTTGTAATATATCAGTAGTGCTAAACAAACTATTAATGCAATTGCTACGGGAATTACAATCAATGTTGTTAATGAATCATTTGTTGTTTTTTCGATAAGTGTGGCATATGTTAATCTCCCGTACTGCCACGCTCCATGAATAGTCCCCATTGGTTCATCGAAAAGTAAATGGAGTTTCCCCTGTGAATCCTTGACGATGGTGTCAACTTGTGTTAAATTAGAATCCAAAGTTTCAACATTCCAATCTGAACCAGTCCATTTTACATTGAAAAGCCAGAATTTCATGTATGTAAGAGATGAGTCGTTGTCTTCTTTGAAATAATAAATGCTGGGTTTATCGTTGTTATCCAATGATATGTAGGAGCGTTTATTATCCGATACGGGTTCAAAATCAAAAGGGTAAGCACACCAGCTGGAGTTGTTCCAGTAAGCATAATTCAGTAAAAATTTTGTCTGAAAAGAGCCAGATTCTGAATCATAGGTTGTGACTTTGCTGACATAACTAATATGTGGATTTTCTTTAGAATCTAAAACTAAATTTCCGAGAGAACCAACTGTAGATGATACATTGTGACCTACAGTCTGAAGAAGCCAATCCGATCCATTCCACGCAGCATACTTTACCTCATGATCTAAATGCATTTCTTTATTCGAAGAATTTAATTTTTCAATTTCGTACTGCACGGGTTCAACATATATTATTCTAGGGCGATCGTTTAAATCCAAAACAATAGATGGGGTAAGATTATCCCCAACAGTTAGGGGAGCCCCCACAACCGTTATGACCCAATCAAATCCATCCCAAACACCATACGTTAACTCCAATTTTTCACGTTGGAAATACACTATGTGTGGATTGCCACTCGAATCCATAGTTATGTCAAAATAGCGTCCACACCACCCCGAAGAATCTACAAAATTTATTATCCAGTTTGAGCCGTTCCAAAAGGCATGTTTCAGATTACCTGGAGATTCATAATAGAGTATATGGGGGTTGTCGTTGGAATCAACAACAATAACTCCCTGACTTCCGTTTGGATCTACAGTTTGGGTGCACCAGTTTGTCCCATTCCACACGCCATAATGCAAGCCAGTTCTTGTTGTCTGTTCTAAGAAAGAGCTAACGATGTAACAAACGTGGGGTGAATTGTTAGAGTCAAAGGCAATTGAACCAGCAAATCCCCATTGATCTATCAGTTGAGTATCCCACGATTCAAGGTAAGATGCCTCAAATGACGAATTTTGATCCTCTTCTACTGGTTCTTCTGTGGATGCTTGTGCTGTTAAAATCATAGGTGCAAAACAAAATGTCATTATAATAGTTAGAATCAAAATGCCTCGTAACTTTTGAGGTTTTCCCATTTTTGGACCAACCTAAAACTATTTTGTACAATTAAGTATATAAATTAATTTGTTAAATAAGAATATGATTTTCTTTTACATTTTATGTCCTTCATTATTCTAGTTAATTCAAGTTTGGTACTCCAAGCAAACTCTTGTTTAATGAAATGTGTCGTTTACCAGGAATTTCCGATAAAATCAGAATAAAAAAGAGAAAAGGGTTTGATTGAATCTGTCCCCTTTGGATTTTTTGGTTGTTATGTGTACCAGCTGTAGCATATGTGGCATGGGTAGCAGATTTGGCAGAATTCACATGCAATCTGGCATGAAACTTCACATCCCGTTTGACACGAGACTTCACAACCTGTTTGGCAAGAGACTTCACATCCTGTCTGGCACGAAACCTCACAGGCTACTTGGCATGTAATTTCACATCCCTGTTCGCAGGTTTGGCATGTGTAACAGTTCTGGCAACTCGGGCAACTTATTTCACATGCTGTCTGGCAATCTGTAGTTTTCTGTTTGTAGTGTTTTGGTGGTTTTTTCTGTTTGCCCAAGTTTGTTTTTCAAAGCAGTGTTTTCTTGTTGTAGTTGCTGGATCGATTTTTCCATTGTTTGTACTACGTTGGCAATTTGCTGATTGAGATTACGCGGGGTGAATTTTCCATTGGTTTTAGCTTTGTTTACTTGGCCTATTTGTCGATTAGCTATGGCTGAACCTTGGTTTCTTCTCATTGGTGCTCTTTGTCTGGGCATTCCTGTAGGCATGCCTTGTTTGTTAGGGAATCTGCGGGGGCCTTTTCTGGGTTGTTTGTTCATGGTTTCACCTCCTTTTTTGTTTTCTGTGAATTTTTAGTTGGTTTGTTTTTGCTAGCTGTGCATCCGCATATGTGGCGGGTTTTTTGTGGTTGGGTGGAGGATTTTTTTGGAGGTGGAGTTTTTCGATTTTTGCTGTATAGTTTTTTAAATGTTGGATTGTCTTGCAAAGATTTGCACAAGTCGTCGAGAACTTCGGTTATTAACTGTTTGATGGTACAAAATGCTGCGGGATTAACGTGAGGTGATCCGAACATGTCAAAGTTCATGGCTATGCAACCTCCGGTGCAGGCTTTTTTGTAGTTGCATTGTAGACATTTTTTGGGTTTTTCAGAGTAAGGTGCAATTTTTTGCCAATTGTCCATCCATTGGGTCCGTCTTTGGTCAAAACCTTTGTATATGTCTCCGATTTTGATTTTGTGGGAGTCAATGAACCTGTGGCAAGGATAAAGGGTGCCATCATAGTCAACTCCTGCTGTTCCGTTTCCTAGTCCGCATCTTGAATGCCATCTTCTTTCCGGTAAGATGTTTGCATTGTTTGCGTCCCGAACAAACATGCTGAAAACGTCTTTGCCTTGTTGCATCCATTTCTTGTAATATTTTTTGAAGCTTTCCAGCTCTTTTCTTAAGATGTCTAGGTGTTCTTGGGTCCAATCAGCTTCGTAGACAAAATCAACTGCTAAACTGGTTAGGCCATGGTCTTCAACCATTGCTCTAATGTTTTCTGTTAGGTCTTTTAATGTTGATGGAGTTACCGTCCAACGTATTTGCGGATTGGGATTAAGGTGTTTTCTAACAAGGGCCAAGCCGTTCCAGGCATCTTCCCAGCTTCCACTGCCATCAGCGTAGATTCGGTTGGAATCATGGTTAATTTTTGGACCATCAATAGAAGCCAGCACTCCAAAATTGTGTTTTTTCATCCATTGGATTCTTTTTTCGTTTAACAGGGTGCAGTTTGTGGTTGCTCCAAATCGCCATTTATGACCTTTTTTGCGGCTTTTTTCTACAATATATTTGATTATTTCAAAGTTGCAAAAAGGTTCTGCTCCAAAGAACCAAAGGCTTCCTTCTGGTTTAAGGTTCTTTTCTGCAAATTTGATTAGCTGGTCGGCGGTTTGTTTGGTCATGTCTTGGCATTTTTGTTCCTCGTTGAGTTTGTAAACGAAGCAGTACTTGCATCTAAGGTTGCAGCGGGTGGTGGTCCACACTGTGAGTTCGTTGATTTTTTGTTCTGGATTATTCAATGGTGATCCCCTTGGTTTTTTTGGCAACAGGTATCAGGTCTAATTCGATGAGCATCTCTGTGACGATTTCTTTGACTTTTGGTTCTGTTAGAAATCTCATATGAGGTGGGGGGTGAGGGTTTGAAGTGAACCCTCGTTTTTGGGAGTTTGGAGATTTGTTGTTTTGGTTTGGTTGATTCATTGTTTCATCACTGGGTGTATTTTGTTATTGGTCTGGCGGCATTGCAGTTGAGGGGTTTGTTTTCTTGAGGTAGTTTTCAGTCATTATGTGTACCAGCTGTAGCATATATGGCAAGGGTAGCAGATTTCACAAACATCGCATGGGACTTGGCATTCTTGACACGAGATTTGGCACGCTTCTTGGCAGTCTTGGCATGCTAGTTCACAAGCCGACTGGCAGGTCATACAGGTGTAGCAGATGTAGCAGGGATAACAAGTTTGGCATGTAACACACCATTCACAGGTATCACAGGGGGTTTCACATGTTGAATAACACGATTGGCAAGTGTCACAAGGTGTTTCACATGTTCCATAACAGGATTCACAGGTCTCACATGCAGTTTGACACGTAAGTTCACATGTTTCTTCACAGGTTTGGCAAGCATAACAAGTTTGACAGGTTTGACATGTGCAGTAACATGTAATTGGTGAAGTTACGTATGTTCGGTAAATGTTTATTTCGTGGTCATCATTTAGTTTAACGGGAACGTCACTATTGTTTACTAGTTTTACCGTATTAGGTCCATCGTCATCATAACCTGTTGCCTGCATTAGATCATAACTTGGATATGACATGTGTTCTTTTTGATTGCTAAGGTAGTACGTAGTAAACGGCGTGGCTTCATTGTTTAAGTATGCAGTTAATGTCACGTCTGTGTTGGTTGATAGAGTAGTTGGATACATCTGGTTGAAGTTAAAAACGCAAACTGAACCTCTAACGTAATTTAAAGTGCTATAATCTGTCCAGTCAAATGTAACCTCTAAGGTGGCCAAAGGATCAATAGTAGTGTGCGCAAAACTTGCATTATTGTATGTTGTAAAGCTTATGCTTCCATAATCCTCACAATTGCACGGTTCATCATGTCGTCCATCGTAAGGGGGGTTGTCTGCATCTAAATTTCCATTTGGAGCTTCTTCCTGTCGCTCTGGACACATGATGCCCAAAGTGCCATCACATTCACCCGATTGGCCTAAGGATAGATTACACATTGGGTAAACTCGCATTATTTTGAAATCTTCGACCGCAACCGTTACATCGCTTTGATTATGTATCGTGAAGGTGTTTGCTCCTAAGTCATTGTAGGCATTGCCCTCATCAACTTGGGTAATGTCAAAACCTTGTCGTGCTCCATGATTTGCAACACCACTAACCCAATAACCATCGGCAGCAGTGCCATTTACCTTAAAGGTCAGGTTAGCATCCGGTTCAGGATCGGTGTTGGATTTAGCGTAAGCATTGAAATAAATATTGCAGTTATCAACTGAGTCAGAAAAACATTTTGGGGTTGTGCAGGTAAAGCTGAATGTTGCAGTTCCGTCGGGGGCAATGTCAACGTTATACCCATTAGGAAATCCCCAATAAGTAACTCCTCGACCTCCAATATAGTCAGGTTCTAGTGTGTAACATTGCCAGTAATGGTACAGTTGTCCATTTCCACAATTATCTGTTGGCATTTAATTTTTTCCTCCATTTCTTTTTTTGATTTTTTCTCCAAATTAAAAATGGATGTTCATAACTTTAAAAAAGACGAAATGTTTCAGATAACAAGAATAATAAAGCTATAACTGGAAATGCCTAAATCAGTATTAATTGCGATAGGTATTGATTCTAATCAATTTTTACATTATCATAATATTTATAAATAATATTTACGTAATATTATAAATATTGAATTACTAAAAGAGGCAGTATTTTAATGCGAAATTTTGTTTGCATAAGTTTACTCATAACTACAATTCTATTTTTTTCCTCTTCTTTGGTGTGTTCTGTTGTTACTACTTCATCATGGAATATTCAAACAGTGGATGAATATGGTTTGAGTTGGCTCCAGTTCCTAGCTTTGGATTCAAATGACACTCCTCATTTAATCTATCAAGGATATGCCGACGGCGATTGGCTTAGTCCTGCAACCATGATGCATGCAAGCTGGAAGGGCTCAGGGTGGAGCATAGAAAACACAAATCTTGGCGGTATTAGGGATATGGCTTTAGACTCAAACGACAAACCACACGTATTGCTTATTTTTTCAAGTGCAATACGGTATGCAAGCAAAAATTTTACGGGATGGGAAACTCAAGAAGTAGGGGATGGCACTGTAGGTTCGCTTGCACTGGATTCTAATGACAACCCCCACATTGTGCACAATCAAAGAATAGGTGAGCTTTTGAAATATGCTAGTTTGACGCCATCCGGTTGGCAAACTCAATCCATACCTGGATCACATAATTCCAACAATCAACTATTTTTAGAATTAGACTCAAACGATAACCCTCACATACTTTATGGATCTAAAATTTTGGGACCTGAGGACACTGAAATACCGGCAATAAAATATGCTTACAACAAAGGTTCAGGTTGGAACATAACAACTGTTATTTCACATGAAGGAATTGGAGAAACTAGAAACCTAGCTTTAGATTCTAAGGGGCATCCCCATTTCATGTATGTTCTTACAAGCATAAACCCTGATTATGGCTACTATACTGCAAAAAACTCGAGCTTGATTTACGTAAGCTGGAACGGTTCAGCGTGGAATTCTCAAACAGTGGCCACAAACTTAAACTGGGATGTCCAAACTATTTATTTTGCGCTTGATTCTCAAGATTGTCCTCATGTTGTTTTTTATAATCAAACAACATCTATCCCTTCGGGAGTTTTAACTTATTCAACGTGGACGGGAACGGAATGGGCAAGTCAGGTTGTAGACCCAACTGATGCATTGACTGCAGGTGCAATAGCGGTGGACTCTAACGGAACTCCCCACATATCGTACTTGGGTAGATTGCATTGGCCAACACGTAATCATGCTGACATAAAATATGCTACACCTACTGAAGTTACACCGCCTGTGGATTCGTCACCCCTACCTTCAACCCTTGACCTATTTACAATAGCAAGTTTACTAGTCATCGTCAGTTCAATTGCAGTCATCATTGTTTATTTTTGGAAAAAACATTAACCAACAAACATAGTTCCCCAAATAAGTAAGCATATTAGATTACTAAAAGAGGTAAACTGTTGAAAACAACCTGTAAATAGACTTGAAGTCTCTAATTGGACAAAGATTTTCATTCATCTAAAATGAAATTAGGTATGAGAATTGGAATTGAATATTGGTGTCCAGAATTTTTGGGTAGAACAAACTCCAAAGAAACAAGAAAAATCCACAAAATGGGGCTAACACTTTCATGAATAGTATAGAAAAACAGCCCAGATGAACTCTTTCAAGAACTAAAAGACAGTATAACCTTTCAAAAAAAGATTACAAAAATATTTTTTCAACGTAGTAAGACATAGGTGGTGCAGGTGGACAATTGGAACTTGTACCTAAAGAGCGTAAATTAAACATGTGTGTAGTGCCAAACATAGTAATCCATAGCGGTTGATATGCCTACATAAGCTTCTATAACTGGAAACTGTTGGGTGGGATTTTCAACAAAGTGTTTGAGATACAAATCCATAGTAGTTTTATTTCCCTCAATTACTGTGAAAGGCCCATCAGTTGTTGAGCCGACAAATATTAATGTATGATTCAAGTTTTCGTTTAGGGTGTTTTCTTGTTTGTATTTGATGGCAGTAATCAATTTTACCATTTCAATACGTTCTTGTTGATTCATTTCGGGAATTCTTTCAAGATTTTGAACCCAAAGCAAGTAATTTCTTACAGCATCCGCAATTCTTCCTGTTTGATTTGACATAATGTGCCAGTATTTTTCTTTAATCAGATGTAGGGATTGAAATTCTACTCTGTTCAATGTGACTTTATACCAAATTGTATCTAAAGGCACACACCAGAGTATAGGTTGTCTGTATTCAAGAAAGAGCAAACGTTTTTGATTTTTAATTGGGTCTTCAAAATCAGTATCGCATAGTAAAGTCTGATCAAAAAAAACCGGAATTTTCCCTTCTCTTCTTCTTTTTTCATATTCCCGTTTAATAAATTCGGCTAAAACTTTTGGATATGTCACTTGGTTGTTAAATTCCAGTTTTTTCACCAATTTTTATGTTTGAAGCCATCTCATTAAGTAAGGGAACCCAGCGTTCCTGAACTATTTTTTCCCAATCAAAACGTAATGCAAATTTTCTTGCTTTTTCGCCATATTTTTTGACTTTTTCTGGATTGAAGTAAGCTTTCTTTATACATTTTGCAATATCATACACGTCTGGTGTGGCACTTTCAGCGTTTATTGGTGTAGTTTCAAGATTTAGTCCATGACCTAAAGACTTGCATAACCACCCATGGCCCTTCAGCAGTTCAGTCATGCTACTAAAGTCATGACAAATATTAGGCACTCCACAAGCTTGAGTTTCAATTATTGGCATTCCAAAACCTTCGCGTTTGCTACAAAGCAGATGAACGTCAAAACAATTCATTAGCACGGCCAAATCTTGTTCAGTCATCATTGTGCTTGTAATGCTTGGATCTCTGAATCGGACTATTCTATCCAATCCTAGTTTATGGGTTATTGACTGTAAGGGCATCCCTCGAGGATCATTAGGATTGGTGTGATACAGCCAGATGATATTCTTTTTAGCATCTGGATTTTGTTCTAAAAAGTATTTCATTGCCTTCATTGTTCTGGAGTGACTTTTTCTGTCTTCTTTATCGCTGTTTGCAGCTACTGTTCCAAAAACAAAATAATCATCCTCTTTTAGTCCAATTCGTTTTCGGGCTTCTTTTTTGTCCATGGGTTTATACACACTTGTGTCTACTCCATGGTAAATGTAATCAGATTCAATTCCAATATCTTTAAGGTATTTTTGTTGCCATTTACATAATCCAATAATTTTGTAATATTCTCGGGTAAAGTTCACAATTTCTTCAGGATAATTAAGGGAGTCCATTGGACCATACAAAGTTGCATTTGGAATTCTTTTTGGGAACTGGGGAAACGCCCACCAATCAGTGAACAATATTCCAGCATCTACTTTAAACTGTTTACAATACTGAACTGCGGATTCTATTCCATAAGATCCAGACTTTGAAGGAACAACTGGAACTGGATACGGGGGGATCCCTCCCATTTCTACACCATAATATGCGGAAATGATCACCTCAAAACCATGTTTTGGCAGTCTTGTACATACTTCACGGGTTGTTTTTCCGTATCCTGAAGCAATCCAAGGCGCAACACTATGCCATAACAATCTAAGTTTTGGTGAAGTTTTTTGTTCAATTATGTTCTCACTCAATCAAGGACTCCCCTTAAAGAAGATTAATTTTAGTTAATTTTTCAACTTTAAAGAAAGACGATAAGTTTCTGAAGAGTGAATTCAGAAACATTCCTAATAAAACTCAAAAAAGTTGATCGTTCGAATTAAAATTGACAATTTATATTCAGATATGCCTATTTAGTAATGTACTATTTTGTAAAGTTAAAAGATCGAAATTAAGATAAAATAATAAGACAATTCTCTGAGTCAAGGATTTTTAGTGCTTCGAGTAATTTTTTTGTTTTTGGATTTTCCATATTTATTCTAATTATTCGCATTCGGCCAATAAATTGATCGTTTACTATTCCTTCCTTTTCAAGTATTTCGAAATTTCGATTTATTTCATTATACGTGCTATTGACATTGCGTACAAGATGCATAATATTCAATTTTTTTGATATGGATAATTCTTTTATGATTTTTTGTCTACACGAAGAAGCTAACAATTTCTTAAGGTCCACATTATTTCCCCTCAAAGATAAATCGACTGTTTGTGCTATCGATTTTGATATATTAAAGTCAAACGAAAAATTTCAGAAATAACAGTAAAATAAATGTTAAAGATTTTATTCTCAATTTATGCTAGTTATCAAGACTTGCTAAAAAAAAGTAAAGGATATTAATTGTATCATATTCGTTTAACATTAATTTGGGAAATAATTCGTTTTAGTAATAAACATCTTCTATTTATTTAGTTAATATGACGTTTCAAAACAAATTGGCTCAAATTAAACAATATTTATTTCAATTAAAAAAGTCAAGAATATCTTTTCTATTTTAAGGAGTATATCCAAAACACTCACAAAAAGGAAATCTGGTTGTGATTAAGTTGCAAATAAAATCTATACTTACCAACAAATTAACACATCTAAATAGACTTCGCGGATTTCATACATTCACTGTCAAAGGATTTTTAGTATGCAATAAAGAAACATCAGGAACAATAACCCACAAGTTTGATTGGAAAAATGCCCTAATCGATGCAGGTATTACTAGTGCTGTTACTTTTTTTAGCACTTTAGGGGCCGGTCACGCTGCAGGTCTTAATGATATTGGTGGACTAACAACTGCTTTGGTCGCTGCTTTAACTCAATTTTTTGTTTTCCTCGCTTTAAAAAGAGGAATAATACATCAAAAAGAAAACTAATTAAAAATTCGTAGGTGAAAAACCAGTTTGTAATCTATAAAAAGCTTAGACAAAATCAGCAAACAAACCGATGGTAACAAAAAACCAAAACTAAATATAAAATCCATAAAGGGCAACATCTCTTATGCCCATTCTCTCTTTTGTTTCTTTCATAAACCACTCCGAATTTTTTAGACAAAATCCCTGAAAACAGTTTTATTTTAGTTGATTAGGTGTATATTCCAAAGCTGGAGTTGCTCAAAGGGATGAACTGCGACCGACCTGATTGGGACCGATATTTTTTGGATTTGTGTGAAGCTGTTTCTAAACGTGCGACCTGTGACCGCGGAAAAGCAGGATGCGTTATAGTTAAAGACCGTCGAATAATGACCACCGGATACGTTGGTGCCCCTGCAGGATTGCCTCATTGTGACGAGGATGGTCATGATATGCGACGAGTTTTGAACGAAAACGGAACTGTTTCCCAGCACTGCGTACGAACACTGCATGCAGAACAAAATGCCATTATTCAGGCAGCAAAGTTTGGAATAGCACTAGATGGATCGACATTGTACTGTAAAATGACTCCGTGCCGAACCTGCGCCATGATGATTATTAACTCAGGCATCAAACGGGTTGTTTGTGAGAAAAGATACCACGCAGACAAAGACACAATCGAGTTATTCAAGCTAGCAGGCGTCGAATTAGTAATCATGAACAACGAATTTACAGAATACGATCGACAATAATCAACCAAACCATTTTTACTTTTTGCCATAAATTTATAACATTATTTCTGGAAATTTTCATTTTTCATATATCAACTAGAACCTTTTGCCATTAATCTCATACAAAAATATTTTCTGTACATTGTTTCTTATGTTCAAGATAGCAATTAATTGCTGTTTCTACGGCAAATTCATCAAAGACCCATTTTGAGCATTTACTGTTTTT
>JAFGAC010000195.1 GCA_016933835.1 Clostridiales bacterium | reverse complement strand
TCCAGTAAAATCAAAGACTTATAGTCTTTGATTTTTTAAAAAAGTTCAGATTTCAACAGCCCCATAATGCCTTGCTTTCTTCAATCTAACTCAGGTCGGACAATTTCAGTGATATTGCTCAAGTTTGTCTCGAGATAGTCCTGTGATCTTAATAATCGGTTTGATCTATTGATCGGCGTTTTTTCGCTGACATTTTCTTAACCATTTGCCGGATAACTGTTTCTCACTTGTTTCTGAACTAATACAACCTATATCAGAATCGTAAACATCTTAAACGAGAAAATTTCTTGATTTGTGGGCTCTTTTTGTATAAATTTAGTCATTATAAAAACGATTTTTGTATAAATTTAGTCAACAATGGGGGAAGAATTTGTATATTCATCAATATTTGTTAGATATTTTACTCAAAATCCAAGCAGATCATAAAGCACTTGTTATTTATGGCCCCAGACAAGTAGGGAAGACTACTTTGTTAAATAAATTATTAGAACAAAAAAAGAATTACCTGTTTGTGGATGGTGATGATGTTAATGTCCAGTATTATTTGTCGAGCCGGTCTATTGAATTATTAAAAAGTTTTGTTGGGAGTCATCAATTATTAGTTATTGATGAAGCACAAAGAGTTCCAAACATTGGGTTAAATTTAAAATTATTGATTGATCATTTCCCTGATTTGCAAATTATAGCTACAGGTTCTTCTGCATTTGATTTAGCTCAAAACGTGGGAGAACCTCTCACGGGAAGGAAATTAACATTTAAAATGTTTCCTTTATCTCAAATGGAGATAGGGAATTTAGAAACGATGGCGCAAACAAGAGCTAATTTGGAGAATCGACTCATTTATGGATCTTATCCTGAGGTTGTATTAAAGGCTGAAAACAAACTTAAAAAAGATTATCTTCGGGAACTGGTTACTTCTTATTTATGTAAGGATATTATTGAGCTTGAAGGTATTCGAAAATCCAAAAAGATTACCACGTTATTGCAACTGGTCGCATTTCAAATCGGTAAAGAAGTTTCAGTAACAGAATTAGGGCAACAAGTTGGTTTGAGCAAGAACACTGTGGAGCGCTATTTAGATTTGTTTGAGCAAGCTTTTATATTGATTAATATTTCAGGTTACGCGCGAAATTTACGCAAAGCTATTTCAAAAAAATCTCGCTATTATTTTTATGACACAGGGGTACGGAACGCGCTGATTAATCAATTTAATCCTATTGGTTTACGTAATGATGTGGGTGAGCTTTGGGAAAATTATATTGTGATGGAGCGGATTAAAAAACAATCTTATCAGAATATTTATGCCAATAATTATTTTCTAAAGACTTATGATCAGCAAGAAGTTGACTGGGTAGAAGAGCGTGATGGGGAATTATATGGCTATGAAATCAAATGGAAACCCAAAAAAGTTAAACCTCCTGTAGTTTGGCAGAAATCGTACGAGAATGCCCATTTCCAGGTTATTCATCGCGATAATTATCTTGATTTTATTGCGTGAAAGCGATACTCAATTTTTTAAAAAATCCTAGGTTTTTTCCCCAGTTACTTACCCTTTATACTTTTGTTAATCTTCATTCAGAAGAAAGCAAGTGAAAAGCGCATATAATCGTTTCTACGAATTAGAAAAACATACGAAACGACACACAGGGACAGGTAGGGATGATAGCTTTTTGAAAATAACAATAATTCCTTGTTTTCTTCGACTTAAATCCATTGAAGAATAATCCTATAGCCAATACGTCAAATCATTTTCAAAAAATAATTGAATGAGGCGATATTTCGAATGAACGCCTAATTTGGATTTGATGTTGTTCAAATGAAATTCAACGGTTTTGATTGAGATATCCAGGCGCGAAGCAATCATCTTCATGCTACAACCGGTTGCGAGTAGTTTATAACATTCAAATTCTCGAGGCGTTAATGCAATTTCTTGATGGTTATGATCGATGTAGTATTTTTTGATTTCATCAAGAGCTAATTTTTTTTTCGAAAGAGTCGCTATGGTGGCGACACAAGAAGGGGGCATTAACATAGTATTTTTACGATGAAATTCTATGTGTTCTGAGGCTTGAGTTTTGAAATAAAGGCAAAATTTTTTAAAATGATTTATATTGTTAAGACAGGTCAAATACAATTCTGTATCAAAATGTGGCCATGCAAAATCAAAACTTTCTATAAAATGACAATTTTTTATAACCAATCCAAAACCATCATATATATCATAACTTTTTAAAAATTCTCTACGTTGAGGGTCGTTTATTAATAAATCTAAAAAGGCCCATCTCTTAATAAAACTTGATTTAGGTAATAAACCATATCCAGAATTGAAGCCTTTTTTTACAAAATTCATGCTGTATTTAGTATGAGTATTAATATCAAATACTCTTTGATCATCATAGTAACGCACATAATGAAAATAACTAAAGCCGAACTCTCGAAATAAAGGCTCGCAAAGTTTTCTGACATAATCTTCGGGATTTTGGGCATAATATTGCTCAATGTCATGAATAATAGGCATTTGGAACTTCCTCTGATGATGTTTTTATTAGCGTTTAGAGATATAAACAGATCCCGTTTAATAAATAATATGAGACCTCTGCAAAATGCATCTTGAACCCGTTAACTTTGTTAAAAAGGAGCGAAAAATGCTCATTTATCATATATAAACTCGCATTTTGCGCGAATTTTTGCCTCGTTATCATGTCCAATTTGTTATTTTGCAGAGGCCTCAATATGTATCACAGGTTTAAAAAGAAAACCAGGATGAGCAATGGCTCAAGACCTAGGATTTTTTACTAGGGCTATAGGAAAAATATCTCAGTTCTGATACATTAACCACTGTACGTATGCTGAGCAAATACTTCGGATGAAAGCAAACCAGTATCGATAATCGATAAGTGAAACTTATAGAGAGACAGTTTTGGCCATAAGGTAACTGACCAATGGAGGCAAACAATGTCAAAGAGTACGGCTCTTCCTGAGAACCATTTTTCATTGACGTCTATTCCGAATGTGGGAGATATTTGTAAACCTTTGTTTGACAATACGGATATTAAATATTTTCATTATTCAGCTTCCAAGTACTTTCCCAATTATTGTCTCACAACTTTGATAACAAGTAGTAAATGGCATCAATGTTATTGGGAAGAATCAAAAAAGCTCGTGCCAAACCAAAAAACCTATTACTCAAACTTATTAAAGTCATCGATTTACCTCTTATCAGCCAAAGAAACCCAAGCTGCTATCTTAGCTAAACAATATTGTCATATTAACGATTTTGTTCAACTTCTCACCAAAACTAAAGAAGGTTATGAAGAATTAGCTTTCACAACGTATGAAGGAAATTCTATTCTCAATTTTTGTTTTAATCATCGAGATCTGCTTTATCAGTTTGGTCTCTATTTTAAAGAAAAAGCTCGGGATTTAATTAAACAGTCTCAACAACATCCTATTGATATTAGCAATCTTGTATTATCGCCAACCGCCATAGAAAATTTGGAATCTAAACCATCAGAACGAATCGCTCAAAAACTCTTAATTTAGCCCTCGCTCAATATCCCTTGACCTATCAAAATGTTACGATTCATCTCACTTCCCGAGAATTTGAGTGCCTAAAGCTTTTAGCGCGAGGCCACAGTTTTAAAACAGCAGCTTCTGCGATGAATATTTCCCCCAAGACCATCGAATTTCACCTTAATAATGTCAAACATAAACTGCGTGTTTATTCTAAGGCCAAGCTTATTGAACTTTTTTATCAAAGTGAATTAGCTTGGTTATAGCATGATTTCAAAACCTAGGATTTTTACCGAGTTACTTGATTTCTGTTTCTTTATTAGGATTTATTGTGAAGAAAGCAAGTAGAAAGCGCTTATTCGTTTTCCATGATAATAAAAATTAGTGAAACGATAGGGCGGAATAGGGATTGCGGCTTTTTGGAAAATAACAACAAGACCTTGCTTTCTTCAACCCTCGTTTCTTAGGGCTTTTAGCGGTTGAATTCATTTCGCAAAGAATTCTTTCACCCCTTCTTGCCAAGGAATAACTGTTACAGAATCCAGTTTTTTTCGATAAGTATCATTGGAAAAACATACCGCTTCACAAGGTTTAAAATCTTTTATTAAGCGCATAAAAGTAGTTAAGTCACTGGGCCGGACTTGACGGGAACTTTTAATCTCAATCAATAATAAGGGCAGTCCTGGTCGCTCGACGATCAAATCAATTTCTGCATTATCCTTGGTCGATAAATAAGAAAAACGATATTCTGTATGGAAGTAAGCAGCCAGTTTAAGGCATTCCAAAATAATGAATTGTTCGAAAACTTCGCCAAATGAGCTGGTTTGCGGTTTTAAAAGGATTGTCAATAATCGAGATAAAGCACGCACCACCCCCGTGTCAAAGTAATAAAATTTAGGTTTTAAACTGAGTCGTTTTCTAAATGAACTCTTAAAAGGCTCTAAATAAAACCCAATAAGAGTATCCTCTAAAATTGAAAAATATTCTTTGATAGTTTTTGGATCAACTCCAGTATCGCGTGCAATGTTGGTGTAATTAATAATGGCTCTAGACTAGTATCTTTTAAAAATTAAAAAATATTTTAACCAAAAGAGGATAAATATTATCACCTCTATGGTTAAATCGAAAT
>JAFGAC010000019.1 GCA_016933835.1 Clostridiales bacterium | reverse complement strand
GAAGAACCAGTTGTCGAAGAACCAGTTGTCGAAGAACCGGTTGTCGAAGAACCGGTTGTTGAAGAACCTTCAATTTCCAATTATATATATGTCGGTATTCAGGGGCTGAATTACAGAGAAGGTCCGAGTTCTGATTTTGCAGTAATACGCGTACTCGATTATCAAGAACAATTGGAAATAATTGATTCCGAAAATGCTGATTGGATTCATGTTGTAGACAGCTCAGGGGTTTCAGGATATGTATTTCATAAATATGTAAATGGAATTAACGAAGAAATAGAATCGAAAATTGTAAAGATGTACCCGGATGTTGATTATCAATATTATGATAAACCTATGGATTATGAGAACAATCCATACACAGAAGTTAAAGGAATTTATGTATCTGGAAATTCTGCAGCTACAAATATTGATAAGTTCATAGATATTGTTAAAAACACTGAAATAAACGCTCTAATAATTGACATAAAGGATGATAATGGCAAAATACTTTTTCCAAGTGTCGCTGCACAAAATACTCTAGGTGAATTATATGAATATCACATTAAAGACATGGATGCGTTCATGAAAAAGTTAAAAGATGAAGATATATATGTGATAGGTAGATTGGTTTCTTTTAAATCACCTAAATATGCATTGACACATCCAGAAAGAGCAATCATCAATAAAGATGGGTCACTTTTTAAAACAAATGACGGGATTATATGGGGAACACCTTATGATAGAGATTTATGGACTTATTTGATTAGTATTGCAAAGGAAGCTGCTGATTTTGGATTTAATGAAATTCAATTTGATTATGTCAGATTTCCCACCGCTAGCAGCAGTAATTTAGATTCACTAGTAGATTATAGAAATGAACTTGGAGAAACAAAAACAAAGGCAATTCAATCTTTTATTAAATATGCACAGGACAGTCTGAATGGATATGATGTGTATCTTTCAGCTGATGTATATGGATGGACTTCAACTGCTATAAATGATGTTGGAATAGGTCAGCATTGGGAAGGTATAAGCAATGTTATTGATATCATAAGTCCAATGTTCTATCCATCACATTATGGATCAGGAAACTATGGATTTGATGTGCCAGATGCGCATCCGTATGAAGTGATGAATCGCGCAACTGAAGACGCTATTTCTAGAAATGAAAATATTGAAACACCAGCAAAAATAAGACCGTGGATACAATCTTTTACGGCTACTTGGGTAAAAGGACATATCATCTATACAATCAATGAAGTAAATGATCAAATACGAGCACTTAAAGAGTTGGGAATCAATGAATACATCTTGTGGAATTCTAGCAATTCATACAAAATTGATGGAATAGGAGTTGAATGATGATGAGATCAAATGATTATATTGCCGAAAAATTGCTGGAAATAAAAGCTGTTGTGATAGCAAATGAAGATAATTTATTCACTTGGGCTTCCGGAATAAAATCACCTATTTATTGTGATAACAGACTCATAATGGCATATCCAGAGTTTAGAAAGTATGTTGCAGAAGAATTTACTAAGAAAATAAAAAATTTAGGTATTGAGATTGATGTCATCGTAGGAACTGCAACTGCAGGAATTGCTCATGCAGCATGGGTTGCTGAACGAATGGATAAACCGCTGGCCTATGTCAGAAGTTCTTCAAAGGCTCATGGTAAGAAAAATCAAATTGAGGGAATAGTACGGGAAGGTCAAACAGCTGTTGTGATAGAGGATTTATTAAGCACTGGCGGGAGCGCATTGAGTGCGGTCAAAGCACTTAAAGAGGCAGGTGCCAATGTTGTAAAAGTTTTTTCTATCTTTAATTACAATTTTGACGAGCTTGTTTTGAGCTTTGCCAGTGAATTGATGAGTTATGAATCATTGACAGATTATAAGACACTTTTGCCAATTGCAAAAGAATCTGGGTATATAACAGATAAAGATTATGAAGTGTTAAAGCTTTGGAGTGAAAATCCAAAAATGTTTACAAAATAATAATGACCGGGTGGATTAGATGAGATTAAGAAAAGAGCAAGGCGTTTTAGAAAAATTAATGGAATATAAAGAATTGATGATTTTCAGAAAAGAAACAGAAAGACTTGACTTAAGAAAAATATTTATGGATGAGTTGCCTGTCAAAGCTGAATTTGGAACAGGAAAAGGACAATTTATTGTTGAAATGGCAAAGCGAAATCCGGAAATCAATTTTATTGGAGTGGAACTTCGCGATCAGGTATTGTTAAAGGCAGTTAAAAAAGCTTCTGATGAAAATATAAAAAATGTGAAATTTTTAATAGCAGATGTCAACGAAATTGATGCTATTTTTGAAGAAAATTCTCTAGACGGTCTTTATTTGAATTTTTCAGATCCTTGGCCTAAAAAAAGACATTACAAAAGACGATTGACCTATAGAGATTTCATTAGAAAATATGATTTTATTCTAAAAGATGATAGTTGGATTGAATTTAAGACTGATAATCTTCTGCTTTTTCAATTTACTTTGAATGAACTTGCAGATTTAAAGCTTCCTATGAGAAAAATCTCGCTTGATGTACATCTTGATTCAAGATTTGAAGATAATATCATGACAGAATATGAAGATAAATTTTCAAGAAATGGAAATAAAATTATGTCGGTAACATTCAAAGCCCATTAAGAGGTGTATAGAAGATGATTAAAAAAAATTTATATTTATTGTTAAGTTTAACGGTTATCTCTATAGCGTGGATATGTGTCGTAATATTTGAAGTTGGCTTTTCAGATATTTTCAATTTTTTTTATATCTTAATCAGTCGGTTTTTTTTACTCTATGCAGTTATTGTGGCTATTTTCATATTTCTTGACAATGATGATCCACATCGTACATTGTCGTGGCTGATGGTGCTTATATTGTTGCCTTATTTAGGAATAGTTTTATATGTTTTGTTTGGTAAAAATTTGAGATCTAAAAAAGTAGCGGTCAAAAAACGCATCAGTGATATGAGTATTGAAGAACGCGTAGCGGAAAGTCAAACGGATGCAATCAATTATTTTGAAAGCGTCAATCAAGAATGGGTACTTACCCAGCATAAGAAAATAATCAAGCTATTATTGAAAAACTCTAATTCATTGTTCAGTTTTAATAATAGAATTGATGTATTGACAAATGGAAAAGCAACATTTGGTGCAATTATTGATAGGCTTGAAAAAGCTGAAGAAACAATTCATTTTGAATTCTTTATCATCAAAAACGATCAAATAGGAAATGAAATTAAAGATATTCTCATAAAAAAAGCTAAAGAAGGCGTTAAAGTTAGAGTAATATACGACGCAGTTGGAAGTATCCGATTAGGGAAGATATATAAAATGCAATTAAAAGAAGCGGGAGTAGAAGTGTTTCCTTTTTATCCTGTCGCATTTCCATTGATAACTCGAAAATTGAATTTTAGAAACCATAGAAAAATTATCGTTGTTGACGGTTCTGTTGGATTTGTTGGAGGACTTAATGTAGGCGATGAATATTTAGGCAAGAATGAGAAGCTGGGATTTTGGAGAGATACACATCTTATGATTGCTGGTGAAGGAGTACAGGCTTTGCAGAAAATTTTCATCAGCGATTGGAAATTTGTATCGAATGAAAAGTTGGCTGGTGAATTGCTTTTTAAAAAATCTTCATATGAAAGCACATGTATGATGCAGATTGCTGCAAGTGGTCCAGATAATGAGTGGCAAAATATTCATCAAGGTTACTTTTCTTTGATAGCTACAGCAAAGGAACGTATTTGGATAACAACCCCTTATCTTGTGCCTGATGAAAGTTTGAAAATGGCATTGAAAACTGCGGCACTTAGTGGAGTTGATGTAAAAATAATAATTCCAAGCAAAGCCGACCACTTCTTTGTTTATTGGGCATCAAGGGATAATCTAGAAGGACTTTTAGAAGCCGGTGTTGAAATATACACCTATGAAAAAGGGTTCATTCACAGCAAGATTTTATTGATTGATGGAATCGCAGCATCAGTTGGCACTGCGAATATGGATAATAGAAGTTTCGGAATTAATTTTGAAGTGAATGCTTTCATATATGGAAAAGTGACTATAGAAAGACTTGAAAAAGACTTTATTGAAGATTTGGAAGTATCTAAATTAATTGACTTAGAAGAATATAATAAGAGAAATTTGAAGGAAAAAATATTTGAAGCAATAGGACGGTTGGTTTCATCCGTCCAGTAAGGAGTAATTTATGGTTTATGGATTTGTAGTATTAGCAGTCATTTTTCTAGATCAGCTATCGAAATATTTTGCGAAAATGTATCTGGCGTCAGTCGATACAATTCCAATCATTCAAAATGTTTTTCATCTGACCTACCGACAAAATACCGGTGCGGCATTCAGCATTTTGAGAGATAATGTGAGCCTTCTTATTGTGATGACAGGCATCGTGATTATTGGAATGAGTATTTTCTTATATAGATTGATTCGTTCAAAGGAACATTGGCTTTTATTGTTGAGCTTAAGCTTTGTTATAGGTGGCGCAATCGGAAATCTGATTGATCGGATAAATTTGAGCTATGTTGTAGATTACTTTGATTTTAGATTGATCAATTTTGCTGTTTTTAATGTGGCTGATTCTTTTATAGTGGTAGGAGCCGTTTTAATAGGTGTTTATATTTTATTTATTGATGGGAAAAGAGATTCTATATGATATCTCTTTTTTTGTTTTTAAAATAGTTCAAGTAAGCTGCACTGATAATCAGCAGTGCACCAACAATGCTCAAGTAGTCGGGGATTTCTTTAAAAAACAATATTGAAAAGATGATGGAGAAAACAATATTTCCATAACTGTAAATCGATATTTTAGAAGCACTGGCATATTTATAGGCATAAGTCATAAGTGTTTGAGCAGCCATAGCTGTCAGACCAATTGCAAATAAAGGCAAATAATCAATTGTTGGGGGTGTTTCATAGCCGTATATGATCAAGAACGGTACAGAGGAAACAATATTAAACAAACCAAAAATGAAAACAATAGTTTCTGGACTGTCATAATCCCGTAAATATCTGACAACAACATAAGCAGAACCAGCGGCAATTGCAGAGGCAAATCCAAAAATAGAAGGCAGAATTTCAAATGAACCTACTGGTTTAATGATTAATGCTGCACCGCTCAGTGCGATAATTATCGCTGTGATTTGGTGGGATGATATTTTTTCATGTAAAAATATTGCGCTAAAGATAATCACAAAAAATGGCGACAATTTATTGAGAATAACTGCGTTGGCCAAATTCATATTTCCGATGGCATAATAATATAAAAATACGCCAAGCGTGCCTAGAAAAGAACGTAGTAAATTATATTTCAGATTGTTGGGTTTTAATGAAATTCCTTTGAATTTTGCATACATACCATACAAGACCACAGCAACTAAGCCTCTGTAAAAAACCATTTGATAGACAGGGTATGAGCCAGCGAATTTGACTGAAAGAGCCATCAATGCGAAAAATAATGAAGATATGATAATTAAAAATACAGCTTTATTTTGATTTTTCATCGAATTCTCCTATAATTAATATGTAGTTATACTAACATATATATTATACTAATAATAGTAAAGTGTTTAGGAAGGTGTAAAGTATGGAAAAGTTTTTAGAAAAGTTATTGACTGATATTTTTAAAGGAATTATTTATTCAGTTCTTTTTGGAATTGTAGGCATAGGTGTTGCATTATTGGTGGGATGGCCTATTTTAAAAGGTGTTTATGTTACTATTCTAGTTGCAGGTGCCTTTTTAATGATGATTTCTATCGTATTTTTAGTAGGAACACCTAAAAGTAGAGCTGAATATTTCTTGAAGGGAAAAATTGTCGGTGGTAAAATTGAACGAATTGGCAGCGATAGCAGTGAAGAAAAAGATTTTTCAAAAAAAGGTATTTCACCATCAATCATTGCAATTGTAATGGTTGTGATTGCATTTGCAATTGAGGCGTTAATGCATTAATAAGGAGGTTTTTATTGTGAGTTACAAGTTTTTTATTCTCGAAAAAAAAGAAAATGTGCTGATTGTAAAGTTTAATAGACCGACAAATTTGAATGCTTTGAACTCAGGTGTTTTAATTGAGTTAAATCAAATACTTGATTACATTGATGAAACAGTGGATGTTTTTGTAGTTGTCTTTACTGGTGAAGGAAAGGCATTTGTCGCAGGTGCAGACATTGATGAAATGTCAAACTTCAATTTCGATCAGGCGATTCAATTTTCCAAATTTGGACAGAGGGTGTTTTTGAAATTGGAGGAATTGACTAAGCCAAGTATCGCGGCGGTAAACGGCTATTGCCTAGGTGGCGGCAATGAATTTGCATTATCATGTGATATTAGAATTGCATCAGAAAAAGCAAAATTTGGGCAGCCGGAAGTTACTCTGGGAATTACACCGGGATTTGCAGGAAGCCAAAGATTGGCAAAGATTGTAGGATCGTCTGTAGCTAAAGAAATTATTTTCACAGGTGAGATTTTTAATGCGGATTACGCAAAATCTGTTGGGATGGTATCACGTGTAGTTCCTCATGAAGAGCTTATGGGTGAAGTGATGAAACTAGCTAATAAAATTGCATCAAATGGACAACTTGCTGTGCGATATTCAAAAAAAGCAATTAATGAAGGTAGCAATCAAGATATTTCATTGGGAAATAAAATTGAAGCCAACTATTTTGGACTGACATTCAATACGGCGGATCAAAAAGGTGCTATGAAAGCGTTTTTAAATAAAGAAAAATATCGTTTTGAAAACAAATAAGGAGGTACTGAAATGAAAATTGGTGTAATTGGTGCAGGAACAATGGGTGCAGGGATCATTCAAATATTGGCTTCTTCAGGACATGTAGTAATTGTAAAAGAAATGAAAGAAGAGTTCTTGCAAAATGGATTTAAGCGTATTGAAAAATCATACGATTATCTTATAAAAAAAGAAAAAATAACGGTAGATGATAAGAAGGAGTACATGAATAATATTTCTGGTTCGTTGGAATATGAGGCACTTTCAGATTGTGAGATTATAATTGAAGCTGCAGTTGAAAATATGTCCATAAAAAAAGATATTTTTAAGATATTAGACGAAGTTGTAAATAAAGAGGCAATATTGGCATCAAACACTTCCTCACTTTCAGTTACAGAAATATCAAGTGCGACAAACAGACCGGATAAAGTAATTGGAATGCATTTTTTTAATCCGGTAGCAGTAATGAAACTGATTGAATTGATTAAAGGAATTGGAACTTCGGAAGCAACATATGATAAAATATGCGAACTTTCATTGAGCATTGGCAAGGAAGTCGTAAAAGTTGAAGAAGCGCCTGGGTTTATTGTCAACCGTATTTTAATACCTATGATCAATGAAGCAATAGGAATTTTGGCGGAGGGAGTAGCAAGTGCTGAAGACATTGATAAAGCAATGAAACTTGGTGCGAATCATCCAATAGGGCCTTTGGCATTGGCGGATTTAATAGGTAATGACGTCAATCTTGCGATCATGGAAATTTTGTATTCAGAATTTGGTGATTCGAAGTACCGACCACATCCATTACTCAAAAAAATGGTAAGAGGTGGATTGCTGGGAAGAAAATCAGGTAAAGGGTTTTATGAATATAATAATTAATAACCTTGTTATATCTTAAGATTGTGGTAAAATATTATGGAAAACGATAGGAAGGAGAACTTGATGAAAACTCACTTTAAAATATTTATTAGTGCTTTTATCATTTTTTCACTTTTCATAGGTTCTGCAATCTTTGCATTTGATAAATACTATGATGTTGACTTAACTGTTCAACAGGATGTTGAATTGAATATTGATAAAGAAGCAACACATGAAAACAGTGTAAAAACAGAATTAGATAGATTATCGGAGAACAGTAATAGAATCAATGTTTTAATTTTTGGAACTGATGGCGGACGAGCAGATACAATCATGGTCGTTAGTTATGATTTTGAAAAACAAATTGTAGATTTGGTTTCAATTCCAAGAGATACTTATCATTATGTACCGGGACATGAACTGCAAGGACAAAATAAAATAAATGCAGTATATGGATTTCCGGGAGATGAAGGTGGTTCTTTAGGCTTGAAAGAAACAATGGAAGAATTATTGGGGATTCCTATATCTTATTACGTTAAAGTAAATTATGAAGGCGTTAAAGCGGTTGTCGATGTATTAGGCGGTGTAGAAGTAAAAGTGCCATTTGATATGAAGTATGATGATCCTGCAGCCGATCCACCTTTACACATCGATATTAAAGCTGGAACACAATTGTTGTCTGGCTCAAAGGCAATGGAGTATCTGAGATGGAGAAAAAATAATGATGAATCTGGTGAAGGTGATTTGCCGAGAATTACAAGGCAGCAAGAGTTCATGAAGCTTTTAGCCAAAAAATCATTGAGTTATAAATTGCCAACTGTTGCAAACACTGTGTTTCAATATATTAAAACGAATATGTCGCTAGATAAAGTCTTATTTTATTCTACAAAGGCAGTTGGATTTGATATTGAGAACATGAATCGTTATAGAATACCAGGTGATGTGAGCAATGATGGTGGTGGATTTTATATTCATGATCCTGAACTGACTTATGAGATGATGTTGGAAATTTACAAACAATAAAGACGACTAGTTCGTCTTTTCTTTTTAAAAAATAGGTGGCAATATATGGGTATATTTAAGTTTCTGTTAAAAAAATCAATTTTAGCTATTTTATTGGGAGTTATTGCAAGTCTAGCAGGAATGCTGCTGCTTATAATGATTAAGACATCGAGCAATTATTTTTCTAAAACAAATAATTGGTTTGTCTATCCTTTGATTGGTGCTGTCCTTTTAATGATTGTCCGCAAGTATCTATTAAGAGATAATATTGAATTTGGGATGGATGAGGTAAAAGATGAAATTAATAATATAGATTACAGAATCATGAATATAAGAGATACAATAGTTAAATCAATGCTGACTTTTATCACTTTGGCATTTGGGTTTTCTGCAGGAAAATTTGGTCCGCTAATTCATGTCGGAGGGTCAATCGGCTCTGACTTTGCATATAGATTAAAATTGGATAAAGAGGATATTAAATATTTCATTGGGGCTGGAGTGGCAGCAACTTTGTCAGGATTTTTCTCTAATCCTTTGTTTGGAATTTTATTTGTAGTGGAAATTTTATTTCAATACAGAATTAATTGGAGGAGTGTATATATTGTCCTTAGTGCTTTTATTGCTCTCGGAGTTTCAAAAATTATTGTAAACAACTGTTTCTTTTATATTGAACATTTTAAAATGGAACTTACAATTGAGGAACTGTTCATTCGTTTAGCTGTTATAGGAATTGCAACAGGTTTTCTATCGAGTCTATATAAAATCATGTTAGAGAAGGCTAAGAGATTTATAAAAGAAAATGAGAAATTTTATTTTCCACTTATTGCAGGAATTATAATGAGTGTAATAGGGTACTTTTATCCCCAAATTTTTGATGTTTATGTTGACATCAATCATGTAGCGATTGAAGGGAATTTATTATTTCAAACGGTTCTTATCCTACTATTGTTAAAATTTATAGCAACTGGTGTGACTTTTGCTTTTGGCGGAGTTGGTGGAGGGTTTGGACCTGCTATATATATCGGGACACTGATTGGCTATTCTGTTTCTTTGCTGGGATTGCCATCAAGCATTGGGAATGTACTTGGAATGGTAGGGATGATGGCAGGCTATTCTAATGCTCCGATTGCCACAGCGGCTTTATTCGCCGGCATTATGGAAAACAACAGCTTGTTTATTCCTTTTCTGACACTTGGCATCTTAAGTTCGCATTTGAGTAAAATTATTTTTAAAAAAATAACGAGCAATCGCTAAATTATAAATATATAATGAATAAAAATAAAATTGTATTGCTATTTTTAAAATTAAGATTACAATTATATTTGTGATTTTAATAAAAGGAAGTGTATGTGATGAATCCTTTCATCAGTTTGGGGCTTGCAATAGTGACAGGTGTACTTTTTGGAAAGCTTATGAACAAATTCAAAGTTCCTGCTGTAGCGGGTTATATTTTAGGAGGTTTGATTTTAGGAGTCTCCGGATTTAATGTATTGAGCCCGGATATGATTGACAAGATGTCTTTTATCAATGATTTCGCTCTTAGTATCATTTCTTTTAACATTGGTGCGGAATTAGAGATTTCCATTATAAAAAAATTAGGAAAATCTATTTTTGTAATTGCTTTTTTTGAGGCGATGGGAGCCTTTGTTCTAGTGACATCTGTCTCATATTTGATTTCAAAAAATCTTGCGATGTCGTTGATTTTAGGAGCAATATCTTCGGCAACTGCTCCGGCTGCAACTGTTATGGTTTTAAGAGAGTATAATGCAAGGGGGCCATTGACCAGCACACTTCTCGGAGTTGTTGCCGTCGACGACGCAATTTCCTTGATTATTTATGCAATGGCAGCATCGGTTGCGAAAGTGTTTACGAATCATGATATAATTTCTGTCAATAGGGTATTGCTTTTACCTTTAAAAGAAATTGCGCTGTCTGTGACTGTAGGTGCAATATTTGGTATAGGTTTAGCCTATTTACTTAAAATATCAAAAAGAGAAACAGAGATGCTTCCTTTCATTATTGGAATGCTATTAATGGTTGATGGTCTTGCTACTCAATTTAATCTGTCGCCTCTTATGACAACAATGGCAATGGGAATCATGATTACTAATATATCCTCACATAAAAATAAAGCTTTTGATTCTTTAGAGAAATTTTCACCTCCAATTGTGGCAGCCTTCTTTATACTGGCGGGATCAAGATTGAATATCGCGTTTATTCCACAAATAGGTCTACTTGGAGTAGCTTATCTATTGGTTAGGATGATTGGAAAAATTTTAGGTGCAACTGCAGGTGCTACAATTTCAAAAGCGCCTCTTGTGGTTAAAAAATATATTGGATTGGGACTGTTGTCCCAGGTAGGTGTTGCTGTTGGATTGGCCATTACTGTTGGAAGAGAATTTCCAGGGACGGATTTAGGAAATATGGTTGTTACAATACTGCTGGCAACAACGATCGCCACTGAAATTATAGGACCTGTGCTTACAAAGTATGCTGTTTTTAAAGCAGGCGAAACAAATATTTAAAGGAGGGACAGATATGAGCAGTTATGCATTGTTTTTAATACTCAATGATGTTAGTAAATTAAGTGAAATTCATAAGATTTTTTATGAGGTTGGCTGCGGAGCGACAACACTGGATAGTGTGGGAATGGGGAAAGTACTTTTAGATAATAATATTGAAGTGCCTATTTTTTCGGGGATTAGAAAACTGGTTGAAGGAAATAAACCATATAGCAAAACGATTGTAAGTGTCATTCGAAGTGAGGAAAAACTGCGAAAAGCGATTGATCGGATAAAGATTGAATTGCAAATGGATACAGTCAATAAAAAGGGTGTCGGCTTTATTTTTGTTTTGCCTGTGCTTGAATGTCATGGTTTTAAACTAGAAGATGAAGAATAGTGAATAAATAGGTACTGAGCGTGATGTTCAGTACCTATTTTATTGCATTTAAAATTAATGTATAATTAGTCTAACCAATAAACATGATACTGTAGGAGATATAATGACTGTTGATGAGACCATAAAAAGATTATATTTAAATAAAGATGATGACAAAGCTGCTGGTATGCAATCCTATATGAGGAATCAGTTTGCTTTTCTCGGGATGCAAAAGATAAAGCGTGCATCTTTGCAAAATGAGTTTATAAAAGAGTCGAAAAAAATGAAGAAAATTGACTGGGACGTGGTTTATAAATTATGGGAATTGCCAGAAAGGGAATTTCAATATTTTGCTATAGATTATTTGTTGCTTTTTAAAGACAAATTGGTGAAACAAGATATGATCGAGGTAGAAAATTTGCTGAAAACTAAGCCTTGGTGGGATACGATTGATATTCTCTCTAGTCAAATAATAGGTGGATTGTGCAAAAATTACCCGGAACTTGTTGAAGAATATATCTTGCCATGGGCTGATAGTGAATCTTTGTGGTTGATAAGAAGCAGCATTTTATTTCAGCTGAAATACAAAGGAAAAACAGATGTAGAATTATTGGAATTTATTATTAAGAGAAATAGCATGGATAGTGAATTTTTCATAGCAAAGGCAATAGGATGGATTTTAAGAGAGTATTCTAAGACGGATGCGCTATGGGTGAAAACTTTTATTGAAAGCCATGATTTGCAAAAGATAAGTATTAGAGAAGGGAGCAAATATTTATGATAAAAAATATTTATAGAGGATTTTATTTGTTTTTTGATGGGATGAGTAAATTCTTTTCTCTATTTTCAAAAGCTGTTGAAATTATAAAACCACGCAATATATTTGAATGGATTGTACTTTTGATTGCAATTCCTGTTCCATTTGGTGTGACTGCGATGTTGTTTTATAAATATATAGGGAATAATAAAAGCAAAGCCTGATGGCTTTGCTTTTATTATTCGAGAATCAATTCTCCTAGTTTGTAAATATCTCCGGCTCCCATGGTAAAGAAAATAGTATCTTTATCCAATTTCATTTCTAAATAGTTTCTTACTTCTTCAAATGTTGAAAAATAAGTCGCTTTTTTACCAGTCTTAGAAATCAAACTTGTAAGATCAGTCGAGTGGATACCTAAATCATCAGTCTCTCTTGCTGAATAAATATCAGTGATAATCACCTCGTCGGCATTTTCAAATGCCAATGAGAATTCATTGAGCAATTCTTTTGTGCGAGTATAAGTGTGTGGTTGAAAGGCCACTATTATTTTTTTGTTTTGAATTTTTTTGGCAGCCTCAAGTGTAGCCTTTATTTCGTTTGGATGATGTGCGTAATCATCGATTATTTTACAGCCCTTGAAGTTTCCTTTGAATTCAAATCTTCTAAGAGCGCCTTTAAATTGTTGCAAAGACTCCTTGATGATGTTGAACTCAATGCCATAGGCGTGTGAAATTGAAATGGCAGCTAGACTGTTGTAGATATTGTGTCTGCCGGGAATTGAAAGTTCAATTCTTCCCAATAATTCTCCGTTAAAAGACACATCGAATTTAGGTGTGCCAAGATCACTGTAAGTGATGTTTTTCGCAGTGTAATTTGATTCATTAGATATGCCATAAGTGGTAATGTTTTCAACTGTTAAATACGAGAGAATTTTTTTAGCATTGTAATCATCATTATTGATAATCAAATGACCTTTCTTTGGAAGCTGATTAGCAAATTTCGCAAAAGCCTCAACAATGTGATTTAGATTTTCAAAATAATCCAGATGATCTTCATCAATATTTAAAATAACTGCTGTAGTGTAGTGGAAATCCAAAAAATTTTCTTTGTATTCACAAGCCTCTGTAATTAAGACGTTGCCTTTTCCAATTTTGGCATTGCCGCCGATTTCAGGAACGACTGCCCCTATCAATACTGTGGGATCAATCTCAGTATGATTAAAAATGACAGATGTCATTGAAGTTGTCGTAGTTTTGCCATGAGCACCTGCAATCGCAATTGAAAATTTGAAATCTTTCATAATCAAGCCTTGCATTTCAGAACGGCTCATTAAAGGAATCGAAAGCTCTTTTGCCTTTTTTAGTTCAGGATTTGAATCATTGACTGCTGATGTATAAACAAGTAGATCAATATCAGAATTTATATTCTCGCCTGAGTGCTCGTATATTATATTTGCACCTAAAGTTTCTAAGTGCCTAGTGATTTCTGACGAATGAATATCAGAGCCAGATACTTTAATGTCTTTATTCAAAAGTATTTCTGCTAATGCACTGACACCAATTCCACCGATGCCTACTAGATGAACGTGTTTTAATGAATTTATTTCAATCATTTTACCTCTCCTAACCATTAATGCAAGATGAATTATATCATATTTCTCTATTTAATTAAATAATTTTGTTAAATCAATTGATTAGTTGATAAAAAATGAATAGAATTACAGTAAAAGATGTAGATATAGGGTGGGTGGTTAAATGAAGAGAAATATGAGAGTTGGCGCAATATTAAAGACCTTGATGGATAAACCAGGTCAGATTTTTACCTTGAATTATTTTGCCGAGCAGCTTGATGCTGCAAAGTCTAGTATCAGTGAAGATATTGTGATACTTAAGAATATATTAGCTGAGCTTAAACTTGGAAGGATTGAAACGATTACAGGTGCATCAGGTGGCGTTGTAATCAAACCCTTCATTAGTGATGATAACAAGAAAAAATTAATCGAAGATACTGTGGCAGAATTGATGGATTCAGATCGACTGATTCCAGGTGGATTTTTGTATTATGCGGATATTCTTTATAATCCACATAGAGTAAAGGGATTTGGTGAATTGATAGCCCAAGAATTTTCGAATTATGACATTGATTATGTCATGACTGTTGAAACAAAGGGAATTCCATTGGCGTTGATGACGGCTGATTATTTAAACACACCACTGGTTGTAGCTAGAAAAGGGAATCGTGTTTCAGAAGGAGCAACCATCAGTATTAATTATGTCTCTGGGACCACCGGGAAACTTCAGACAATGTATTGCGCTAAAAAATCAATAAAAGCAAGAAGTAAGGTTCTTATTGTTGATGATTTTCTAAAAGGCGGGGGAACAATTAGAGGGATGATGGATCTTGTGAGAGAATTCGATTCTGAAGTTGTTGGAACGGCGGTGTTTATGGAAAACATCAGTCAGAAGAAAAAAATGATTGATGGGTACTACTCTATCCTTAAAATGGACGTAGTAGAGGGTCGTATTATTATTCATTCAGAAATTGAATAATTTGTTAAAAATATTACAATTTATTATAAAAATATGATATGCTTTAATTGGATAAATTCACTTGACGAAAGGTAGGGTACGTATGAATATTACAGATGTTAGAATTAGAAAATTGAATGATGAAGGAAAGATGAAGGCAATTGTTTCGGTAACATTTGATGATGCATTCGTAGTTCATGATATCAAAATTATCGAGGGACAAAATGGTTTGTTTGTTGCAATGCCGAGTAGAAAAGTATCTGAAGGTGATTATAGGGATATTGCACATCCAATCAATTCAGACGCAAGAAATTTGATCCAGGAAAGAATATTTGAAGAATATGAAAAGGCAAAATTAGAAGCTAGTATTACAGAATAAGAGATTCCATTGAATCTCTTTTTACTTATTGGAGGGAAAAATGAAAGTTAAATCAATCATATTGGCAGCAGGCCAGGGAACTCGAATGAAATCGGATATTCCTAAAGTGCTTCATAAAATAACAGGAATCTCTTTGACGGAACATGTTATTCGTCTATCAAAAAAAATAAGTGATGAGCGTCCGGTTGTTGTTATCGGACATCAGGCTGAAATAGTAAAAAATTCACTTACGCATTTAGATGTTGATTTTGTTGTTCAAGAAAAGCAGTTGGGAACAGGTCATGCTGTCAGAATGGCAGTTGACCATATAGAGAAGGATAGTCTGGTTTTGATTTTATATGGTGATACACCTTTGATAAAAGAAAAAACCATCAATGAATTCATTGAATTTCATCAAGAAAAAAACTCTGATTTAAGTGTTTTGACAATGAATATTTCTGAACCTTTTGGTTATGGCAGAGTCATTATTGAGAATGATAAACTTTTTAAAATAGTCGAAGAAAAAGATGCAAATGAAAGTGAAAAAATGGTAAAAGAGGTCAACAGTGGAATTTATTTAATGAATAGTACATTGTTGTTAGAGCACATTAATGACATAAGAAATAAAAACAAACAAAATGAATTTTATTTGACTGATATAGTAGAAATTTTCAATCAACAGGGTTATAATGTAGACGCATATTGTATACAAGATTATTCGGAAGTATTAGGAATCAATAACCGTGTTCAATTGGCTGAAGCTGAAAAAATAATGAAAAAGAGAATCAATGAAAATATGATGTTAGAGGGTGTAACGATAATTGACCCTGATAATACATATATTGAATTGGATGTCATTATTGGAAAAGATACAATTGTACATCCGGGATCTTTTTTAAGAGGAAATACAGTAATCGGTGAAAATTGTGAAATTGGACCGCGAGCTGTGATTGAAAGCTCTATAATTGAATCTGGAACTTCAGTGAAGGAATCTCAAATACTAAGAAGCCATATTGGATTCAATACCAATGTTGGTCCGTATGCGTATGTTCGTCCGAATTCAAACATCGGAAATGAAGTTAAAATTGGAGATTTTGTTGAAGTCAAAAATTCAAATATCGGGAATGGTACAAAGATATCCCACTTGACTTATGTCGGTGATGGTGATGTCGGTGAAAATGTCAATCTTGGCTGCGGTGTTGTTTTTGTCAATTATGATGGAATCAACAAAAATCGAACAGTTATTGAAGACAATTCATTTGTGGGATGCAATGTCAATCTTATTGCCCCGGTAACAGTAAGAGAAAATGCATATGTTGCTGCAGGAACAACGGTTACAATTGAAGTTCCTGAGTATTCATTAGCTATTGGAAGAGAAAAACAGCGGAATATTGAGGATTGGGTTAAACGCAAAAGAATGAAATAGTAGGAGGGCTATATGTACGCTAATGGTAGAAAAATTAAAATTTTTTCAGGTAATTCAAATCCAGAATTGGCACAAAAGATTTGTACAGAATTGGGAATTCCTCTTGGAGATGCCACGGTAAAAACTTTTAGTGATGGTGAAATTTCAGTTAATATTGGTGAAACAGTCAGAGGGGCAGATGTATTTGTCATTCAATCAGTATCACCTCCGATGGTGAACAAAAATTTAATGGAATTACTTATTATGATTGATGCACTTAAAAGAGCATCAGCAGGAAGAATCACAGCAGTTGTACCCTATTATGGTTATGCAAGACAGGATAGAAAAGCTAAAGCAAGAGATCCGATTTCAGCTAAATTGGTTGCCAATTTGATTACATCAGCTGGTGCAGACCGCGTTTTGACAATGGATCTTCATGCACCTCAAATCCAAGGATATTTTGACTTACCGGTAGATCATTTAGTGGGGTCGCCTATTTTGTCTGATTATTTCCTCAAGAAAAATTTAAATGATTTAGTAGTTGTCTCACCGGATTTAGGAAGTGTTACAAGAGCACGTGCATTTGCAGATCGATTGAATTGTTCGATCGCTATAATTGATAAAACAAGACCTGAAGCCAATGTTTCTGAAATCATGAATATTATCGGTGAAGTAGAAGGCAAAAATGTTATTTTGATCGACGACATGATTGATACGGCTGGAACCATAACAAATGGTGCGCAGGCACTTAAGGAAATGGGCGCTAAAGAAGTATATGCTTGTTGCACACATGCAGTTTTATCAGGACCAGCTATCGATCGAATAAAAAAATCTGACATAACAGAATTAGTCGTTCTGGATACTATAAGATTGGCTGATGACATGCGATTGAAGAATATAACTGAATTGACTGTATCTTCAGTATTTGCTGAATCAATCAGAAGAATATTCAATAATGATTCCATATCAACGCTATTTGATTAAAAAGAAATTAATTCTATCATGACTGAGCAATTTTGCTCGGTCATTTTTGTGCTATAATGTTTTTGTTGGAGGTATTTATGAAATTGATTGTCGGGCTAGGAAATCCGGGGAAAAAATATGAAATGACGAGGCATAATATTGGATTTATTGTTCTCGATTATATGGCTATGAAATATAAAACACCTATTTCAAAAGTGAAATACAAGTCATATTTTTGTGAAATCAGAGTAGGAAACGAAAAAGTGATTTTACTGAAACCCCAAACTTATATGAATTTGTCTGGTGAAGCAGTGCTTTCTGCGGTCAACTACTATGGGATTGAATTAGAAAATGTAATGGTGGTCCATGATGATATCGATGTTGAATTCGGTAAAATCAGAATCAGAAAACAAGGCAGCGGTGGAACTCATAACGGGATGAAAAATATCCTTTTTCATTTACAATCTGATAAGTTTCCCAGACTGAGATTCGGGGTTGGAAAAGCAATTGATAGAGCCCTGGTGGACTATGTGCTGGAAAGATTTCCTAAAGAAGATTGGGATGAATTAAGAGAAGTGGTAGTAAAAGCTGAAGAGGCGATTGAAGAATTCATATTGAATGGAATAGATGCTTCAATGAACAAATATAACGGTTAGGTGAAGAGATGCTTTTAACAAAACAAATTTTTAAAAATTCAAAAACTTATATTGAAATATTTGATGCCTATAATAACAAAATGCATCATCTTAATGTCAATGGCGTTTCGGAATCATTAGCGAGCATGATTATTTCAGATATGCATAACCACAGTTCTAGAAATGCTGTGGTTATTGTTTCAACTGAAAGTCAGGCAAGAAGGATATATGAGGAAATAAAGGAAAATAGCCAAAGTGAGGTTTTATTTTTTCCTAAAAAAGAATTGATGATGAGTCATATCTTTACTGAAAGCAAAGACATGCTGTGGGAACGTGTTAGTTCAATCAACAAGATTGTCTTTGATAAAAAAGATATGATTATAGTTTCAAGTATCGAAGCTTTAATGTACCGCTTGATGAATTTCAACCAATGGAAAGAATACTATATACCGCTTGATACTGGAAAAGAGATTGCGTTTGAAAATTTGAAAGAAAAAATTGTTGAAATGGGTTTTGAAAGAGTTGAGTTAACAGAGACACCTGGACATTTCAGTGTAAGAGGAGGAATTTTAGATATATATCCTCCTGATTTTGAACATCCTGCAAGAATAGAATTTTTTGGGGATGAAGTAGATTCGATAAGAATTTTTGACGAAAGCACACAGAAATCCATTGAGAAAAGAGCATCGATTATTTTGACACCTGCAGTTGAGGGGTGTTTCAGTCAAAATGATTTGAATGAATTGTATAAGAACCTATTGCTAGAAGGAAAACAAACATTTATTGATGATGTTCAAAGTGGACTTTACAGAGAGCATCTTGATCAATTGTTGCCATACATGGACCACCAAATTTTCACAATTATAGATTATCTTGAAAATCCAAGTTTGATTTTTATGGATTTAGATAAAGTGATGGATCGTTATGACCATATCAGGGAAGATTTTATTGAGAGATTTAAAAATCTTTTAGAACGTAAAGAGGTATTGCCAAGACAATCTGAAATAATTGTAGAAAAAGATTATTTGCACAATAAAATGAATAAACTGCAAGTAATAAATTTAAATAGCTTTAATTCATTTGATGAGAATCTGCAATATGATGAAATTGTCAGCTTTAAAATGGGAACTGTTGATGAATATTTTGGAAAATTGGATATGTTGATAAAGGATTTAAAAGATTTTAAATATAGAGGCTATCGTGTTTTTTTAGTTATTCATGATGAAGAAAAGTTTGATTTAATCAGCAAGGTCGCTCATGAAAACGATTTTATTTTTGATTACAGGAATAAAATTGAAGGCGATTTGATGACATCGCAAGTTGCATTAGTGAAGGGCTTTTTAGAAACTGGATTTGTTTTATTGCCAACCAAGACAATTGTTTTAACAGAAAAAGAGATTTTTGGAACTCGAAAAAGAAGAAAAATTAAAAAATTCAATGAAAATTCAAAAATGATTCGCTCTTTTCGAGAATTGAAAGATGGCGATTATGTTGTTCATGAAGGCCATGGCATTGGTAAATATATAGGAATCCGGCAAGTTGAAGTTGACAATATTAAAAAGGATTATTTGACTATCCAGTACATGAACGATGAATTTCTTTACATACCGATTGAACAGATGCAATTGATCCAAAAGTATGTCGGTGGGGATGTTGAAAAGATCAAGGTTAACAGATTGGGTACAGGCGAATGGCAAAAAACGAAGGCACGTGCTAGAAAAGCAGTTGAGGATATGACTGATGAACTCATAAGACTTTATTCTGAAAGAATGAGCAAAAAAGGTCACCAATTTTCTGAAGATACAGACTGGCAAAGAGAATTTGAAAGCCTTTTTCCATATGAAGAAACCAATGATCAGTTGAAAAGTGTCCAAGAAATTAAAAATGATATGCAAGAATCTGTACCTATGGATAGGTTGCTTTGTGGTGACGTAGGGTATGGCAAAACAGAAGTGGCGCTACGTGCGGCATTCAAGGCAATTGCCGATAGTAAACAAGTGGCGATATTAGTGCCGACTACAATTCTTGCACAGCAGCATTACAATACAATTGTTGAAAGATTTTCTAAGTACCCGATAAAAGTTGAGATGCTTAGTAGGTTTAGAAGCAAAAAAGAACAAGAAGTGATTATTAATCAAGCAAGAAAAGGCATGATTGACATCATTGTAGGTACACATAGAATGCTGTCGAGCGATGTAGTGTTCAAAGACTTGGGGCTTTTGATTGTCGATGAAGAGCAACGGTTCGGGGTCAGACATAAAGAAAAGATAAAGTCGCTGAAAGTGAATGTGGATGTTTTGACGCTTACGGCAACACCGATTCCAAGAACACTTCATATGTCGATGATGGGTGTAAGAGATTTGAGCATTATTGAAGATCCACCTGAGGATAGATATCCAATTCAGACATACGTCATGGATTATAAAGAAAATATTGTGAGGGAAGCGATTATTAGAGAAATGGATCGCGGGGGACAAGTTTTTTTTGTTTATAATATTGTAAAAGATATCGATTCGATGACTGATAAAATTAGAAAACTTGTGCCTGAAGCTAGGATAGAATATGCCCACGGCCAAATGAGTGAAGGTAAATTATCTAAAGTGATATTGAGTTTTCTCAATAAAGAGATTGATGTCTTAGTGGCTACGACGATAATTGAAACGGGGTTAGATATTTCAAATGTGAATACGATTATCATTTACAATGCGGATAAGATGGGCCTCAGTCAGCTTTACCAATTGAGAGGGAGAGTTGGAAGAAGCAATCGCGTCGCGTATGCCTACTTAACCTATGAAAAAAATAAAGTATTGAGTGAAGTCGCTCAAAAAAGATTGCTTGCAATAAAGGAATTTACTGAATTGGGTTCAGGGTTTAAAATTGCATTGAGGGATCTGGAGATAAGAGGAGCCGGCAATTTGCTTGGTTCACAACAACATGGACATATGGAAGCTATCGGCTATGAATTGTATATAAAATTGATTGAAGAAAAGATGAAAGAAATAAAAGGTGTTGAAAAAGAAATATCTGTTGAAACGAGTTTAGAAATAGCGGTGGATTCTTATATTCCGGATACTTATATTGAAGATGTTGCACAAAAATTGGAAATATATAAAAAAATATCGTCAATTGAAACAAAAGAAGATATGCATAGCATTGAAGAAGAAATTGAAGATCGATTTGGAGACATTCCATTGACAGTATACAATCTTCTGACGATATCGCATATACGTGCATTGGCAAGTAAAATACCATTTTCTAATATAAAAGAGTCAGAGAAAGGTTTTGTTTTGGAATTAGACAAAGGCTATCCACTTTTGCCTGAAACAATTGTAAAGATATCATTGGAATATCCAAGAGATATAAAAATAAATGCAGGCAATAAGCCGTATATTCTGTTCTATTATAAGAATAAAAATGACAAACTGAGAAATAAATTAATTCAACTGGAATCTTTTTTGGAAAAAATAATTAGTTTAAATAATTGACGAAGTAAGTTATAATAATGATTAGGCAAAATATTAAGGAGGATTAAAATGAAAAAAACACTGATGATATCATTGGTAATATTGATAATACTTTCATTTGCTGGATGTGCGCAAACACCTGCAGAAGTAATTCCGGCCGATGCGGCAGCAAAAGTTGATGGAGAGCAAATAAGTTTAGAAGACTATAATAAGAATTTTAAAATTCTTGAATATACTTATACACTTACATATGGCGAGGACATATGGGCTGAAGAATACAATGGAAGACCTTTGAAAGAAGTTGTAGTTGAAGAGTTGCTGAATAATCTGATAAGAGAAAAATTGATTGCTACTGAAGTACTGGCAACTGGTTTTGAAGCTGATGAAGAGCAAGTAGATTCGTATTATTCGGATTTTCAAGCGTCTGCTGATGCAGATGAAAATTTGAAAGCTTTCTACGAAGAGAATGGTATAAATGAAGAATTTATAAAAGATCAAATTAGGATGCAGTTACTTGTAGATGAATACTTCAATATCATACAGGATGATGTGTCTAAAGATGATGCAATACTTGCTGACATGTACGAAAATTACAAGTTGGAAGTGAATGCAAGACATATTTTAGTGACAAATATTGATGTTGCTCAAGCTGCATTAAGTAGAGTAAATAGTGGAGAAGAAGATTTCGCAGTAATTGCTGAAGAAATTTCAGAAGATACCGCAAGTGCAGTAAATGGTGGAGAATTGGGCTATTTTGCAAGAGGCGTTATGGTTCCTGAATTTGAGAATGCTGCTTTTTCCCTTGACAAAGGAGAGGTAAGTGGCCTTGTTGAAACTGATTTTGGATATCATATAATAAAAGTTGAAGATTATAGAACACTTAACAGTCTTATTGAAGAAGGCATCAGTGATGATGAAATTCAAATGTTCAAAGATTATATAGTATATACTTTGGCTAACGATACATTTGAAACACGTATAGCGCAATTGTACGACAATGCAGATATTACAAGATATATGGAAAATATCCAACAATAAGATAGAGCGCTGCTCTATCTTTTTTCAAGGAGCAATTTATGAAAAAGAAATCGTTTATCAAAGGGGCTGCTATTCTTGGAATAGCAGGTATATTAGTTAAATTAATCGGGGCTTTTTTTAGAATTCCCCTCGCTAATTTTTTGAGTGATGAAGGAATGAGTTTTTATCAAACACCATATCCGATTTACAATTGGCTCTTAGTTGTTTCGACCGCAGGATTGCCTGCTGCTATTGCAAAATCAGTTTCAGAGAAACTGGCGGAGCAAGATGCAGAAGGTGCACATAAGATTTTCAAAGTATCGCTGATACTTTTGACGATTATTGGATTTATCAGTTCCTTACTTATGTATTTTCTAGCTGAAACGATTGCTGTTGCGGTAAAAAACCCATTGGCAGTCTATTCAATTCAAGCGATTGCGCCAGCAATTGTTTTTATATCGATGATGTCTGTATACAGAGGTTACTTCAATGGCCATCAGGATTTGATTCCCTATGGAATATCTCAGGTGTTTGAACAGTTAGGTCGAGTCATTGTAGGGCTTTCTTTGGCGCTAGTGCTATTGGATAAAGGTGAATACTATGCAGCTGCAGGTGCCACTTTCGGAGCAACAGCAGGTGCGATAGTCGGATTTATTGTTATTTTTTTGCTTTATGAATTCAAGTATAAAGAAATGCATATAAAAACTGGTAAAATTTCCTGGGAAGAATCAAAGAAAATTATAAAAAAATTGATGGCTGTTGCGATTCCAATAACAATAGGCGCATCTATAATACCGATAATGAGCATTATTGATTTAGCGATTGTCATGAGAAGATTAACAGAAATAGGCTTGAGTGAAACTGCGAATGATCTCTATGGTCAACTCACAGCTTATGCAGGAGCGCTAATAAATATTCCACAGGTAATTACTGCGGGTATACAAGTAAGTATAATACCTTCAATTTCAGCATCATTTGCAAAAACAAAATATGATGAATTGAAGGAAACGATTAGAAACGGCATTAGGACAGCGTTGATCATAGGTGTTCCGAGTTCGATTGGGCTGTCTGTGATGGCGAAGGAAATCATGTATTTGCTGTATCCTATGCAAAAAGAAGTTGTAGCAAGTGCATCAACTATATTACAGATATTAGGGATTGGATTTGTATTTCTGTCTTTATTCCAAGTGACATCTGGTGTATTGCAAGGAATGGGACATCAAAAAACGCCAGCTAAGAATCTTTTTGTCGGCGCAGTTTTAAAAGTGTTCCTAGTTTATTTTCTTGTAGGTATTCCGTCGTTGAATATAAAAGGTGCAGCTATATCAACGTTGGCGACTTATTTCATTGCGTGTATGCTGAATCTGAAGAGTTTGAACAAAACTGGATTTTTGGAAATCAAATATAAAAAATATATTTTAGGGCCAGTTGTTTCGGGTGTTGCTATGGGGATTTTTGTGAAAATCGCATATTATGCACTTCAACAGATCATTTCAACTAACTTGGCCACTGTTGTTTCTATTGGGTTGGCTGCCATTTTGTATTTTGTAATGATTTTTGTGACAAAAAGTATTTCAATCGAGGAAATGGAAATGATTCCTGGAGGGAAAAAAATAAAAAAAATGATTAAGAAGGTTTTTCATGAATAAAATAACTGTTGTTGGTCTAGGACCGGGTGATTCAAAATATTTGACTATGGAAGCGATTGAAGTTTTAAACCAGCCTGCAAGGCTGTTGTTGAGAACTGAAAAACATCCTACAGTAGAATACTTGAGAGAAAAGGGTATCGATTTCATGACATTTGACGATTTGTATGAAACATGCCAGACGTTCGATGAAGTCTACGAGAAGATTGCGTATTATTTATTGGAGGAAGTGAAGCTGACACCAGTTATTTATGCAGTTCCTGGAAATCCTTTTGTTGCAGAAAGAACAGTTGAATTACTTAAAGAGAGATATGAAAATATTGAATATATTTATGGGGTCAGTTTTATTGATGTTGTGCTAACAGTCTTGAGGATTGATCCGGTAAATGGCTTGGCTGTTGTTGATGGATTGAATATTAAAAAAATATCAAATGATACTAATAATATAATTATACAAGTTTACAACAAAATGGTTGCTGCGGATGTCAAATACAAACTTTCAGAGTATTACGAGGATGAACAGGAAATATATATTGTCAAATCTGCAGGAATTAAAAATCAGGAGTTTATTAAAAAAGTGTGTCTATGGGAATTGGATCATGAAGATATTTTTGATCATTTGACAACTTTAGTCATTGAGCCAGTAGAAGAAGGTAAAAGAAGAAAAAGTTACGATGATTTAATTGAAGTGATGCGAGTCTTAAGAAGTGAAGATGGATGTCCTTGGGATAGAAAACAGACACATGAAACTCTGCGGACTAATCTAATTGAAGAAGCTTATGAAGTACTTGAGGCGATTGATAACGGTGACAGTGAACTTTTAGAAGAAGAATTAGGTGACTTGCTGCTTCAAGTGGTTTTTCACGGTCTCATAGAGGAAGAAATGGGATACTTTAATCTAGTTGATGTTACGCATCACATTACAGAAAAATTGATTAGAAGGCATCCTCATGTGTTTGGTGAATTGGCAGCTGAAACAGCTGAAGATGTTGAGATTATTTGGAATGGTGTAAAGAAAAACGAAAAAAACCAAACATATGCAGAAAGAATGGAATCGGTATCTAAATCGAGCCCTTCGCTGATTAGAGCTTATAAAATTCAAAATATTGCCCGGGAAATAGGATTTGATTGGGATGACGTCTATCCTGCTATTGATAAAGTCAAGGAAGAATTGGCTGAAATCATTGCAGAAATAGAAGCGCTACGAATTGGTCAATATGAAAATGAATTGGGAGATTTGTTGTTTGCAGTTGTAAATGTTGCTAGATTGTTAAAAATCGATCCAGAAATTGCACTGGACAAAACAAATCAAAAATTTACCAAACGATTCAAATATATTGAGGAATCGGCTCTAGCAAAGCAAAAAGGACTAGATAAAATGTCTTTGCAGGAGATGGATTTTCTATGGGAAGAAGCTAAAAAAACAAAAAATAATGATATTTAAAAAAAAGACTTGAAAATATTGGTCTTAAAAGGATATTATAGAGTTAGCAGTACGGAATTATTGTAATATTATAGGGAGGTTTAACAGTGAATAAATCAGAATTAATCACTAGTATGGCTGAAAAAGCTGGATTGACAAAAAAAGATGCAGAGGCTGCATTGAATGCATTTATGGCTAGTATCGAAGATACTTTAAAAGAAGGCGGAAAAGTTCAATTGGTTGGATTTGGAACTTTTGAAGTAAGAGAAAGAAAAGCTAGAACTGGAAGAAATCCTAGAAATCCAGAACAAGTAATTGAAATCCCTGCTTCATTGGCACCAGTTTTTAAAGTTGGAAAGTCATTAAAAGAAACAGTTAATAAATAGTATAAAGCAGCTGTTGCTGCTTTTTGCTTTTTAGGAGAGAGTGAAGTGAGAATTGATAAATATTTGAAAGTAGCGAGAATCATTAAAAGAAGAACTGTAGCAAAAGAAGCATGTGATCAAGGAAGAGTAACAATTAATGATAAAGTTGCCAAAGCTTCAGATAATGTTTCGGTGAATGATGTAATTGCTATAGAGTTTGGACATACAATACACAAATATCGTGTTTTAGATATTCGTGAACATATAAAAAAAGATGAAGTTAGCAGTTTATATGAAATTCTAAGTTAAAAGGTGATTAAATGAAAAAGTTTCTTATGAAAAATAAATATATTTTTATATTTATGCTTTTATTTTTTGTTTATATATCTTATATTTTAATTAGTCAGGAAATCAAATATAGAGAGTTGATTGATGATCGTGAAGCCTATAATAATCAAATTGAGAGTTTGAAAGATACAATAGATGAACTTCATGATACAATAGACGAGATTTCAACACCGGCATATATTGAAAAAATGGCAAGAGAAAAGCTGCAAATGGTTAAACCGGATGAAATCATTTATATGATACAAGATGAAAAAAATTGACAATATTGATTTTTTAACCTATAATTTTTGTAAATTAGTTAAGGAGGATTGAAATTTTCATGCCCGTAGAAGTAGGACAAGTGTTAAAGGGTACAGTGACAGGCGTAAAAAAATTTGGAGCATTTATCAAATTGCCAGATGGCAGTACAGGTTTATGCCATATATCAGAAGTCTCGAATGATTTTGTAAAAGACTTGGAGACACATTTAACGATGGAACAAGAGGTTAGTGTAAAAGTAATTGGAATAGGAAAAGATGGAAAGATAAACTTATCCATTAAACAGACGCAACCTAAAACACATAGACCTTATAAAGAAAGACCTCAATTTAAACAAGAAACTGTTAAAGATTTTGACAGTCTTGTTTCAGATTTTTTAAAAACAAGTGATGAAAAGTTAAAAACAGTTAAAAGTGGCAAAACAAGAAGAGGAAATGGCTATAATAAAAGGAAATAAACCGAGATTGCTCGGTTTTTTTTATATAGGAGAAACGTTATGAAAATAGGAATAATTGATATTGGAACAAATTCTGTCAGATTGTTCATTCCAAATAAAGATAATATTATAAAAAGCAAGAAGTATATGGAAATTACTCGAATTGGTGAAGGTGTTGATAAAAATTCTGAATTATCAGAAGTAGCCATTAATCGAACAATCGAAGGAATTAAAAAACTTGCGGCTATTTGTGATGAAAATGGAATTGATGAAATAATTGCCATGGCAACCAGTGCAGTAAGAGATGCTGTCAATAGAGATGTTTTTATTGAAAGAGTGCTAAAAGAGACGGGTATTGAAGTGAAGGTTCTATCTGGTGATGAAGAAGCTGAGCTGGGTTTGATTGGTGCGATTCAAGGACTGAGTGATAATAGTGGTGACAGCTATCTGATAGTTGATATCGGAGGAGGAAGCACTGAACTGATTGAATATAAAAATGGTCATATTGTAAAAGCTAAAAGTTTTAATATTGGCGCAGTTCGATTGACTGAAAAATTTAATCTGAGTGATCCACCTAGTGAGGAAGAAATAAACGAAATGCGTCAATATAGCAGAAATATGATTGCATCTTTCTTAAAGGGTGTAAAAGGAAGATTGATTGGTATTGGAGGAACTATAACGACAATATCGGCTATTGAAAACAAGGTGCAAGTGTATGACAGGGAAAAAATTCATGGCAGTCTGATAAAAAAAGAAAATATAGATGATTTATTTTATCGGTTAATCAAGTTGACGAATCTAGAAAGAAAAAATGTTGTTGGTTTGGATGAACTAAGATCAGATATAATAAATGCGGGTATGTTGATTTTGCTATGTATTATAGAATTGATGGATGCTGATGATATCATTGTCAGTGATTTTGACAATCTTGAAGGGTATTATTTTAAGAAAAATAATGTTGACAAAGAAGGCTAATTGCTGTAATATTTATTTTGTCTGAAAGAGCTAGGATGAATAAGCAATTCATCTGCATTAAACGCCTTAGGGAGTATAGCTCAGCTGGGAGAGCGCCTGCTTGACGTGCAGAAGGTCGTAGGTTCGAGTCCTATTACTCCCACCATTTAAATAATCACAGTATATGTGGTCTGGTAGTTCAGTTGGTTAGAACGCTAGCCTGTCACGCTAGAGGTCGTGGGTTCGAGTCCCATCCAGATCGCCATAATATGCTGGTGTAGCTCAATTGGAAGAGCAGCTGACTTGTAATCAGCAGGTTGCGGGTTCGAGTCCCATCACCAGCTCCATTAAGAGAATTCGATATCGAATTCTCTTTTTTCATTTTAAATATTGATAATTATAAAGGGATGATTGAAATGTTCAGAAAAATGAGACTTGGAGATAAAGATGAAGTTCTTGAAATTATAAAAGATATATGGGATGGAACTGATTATATAGGAAATATTTTTGATGAATGGGTTAATGATTCAAAGGGTGAATTCACTTGCCTGGAAATAGATGGATTTATTGTTGGAATGAGTAAAATGAGTCATATAGACGATGATGTTGTTTGGTTTGAAGGGATTCGTGTGGGCAAGAATTATCGCAATAATGGCTATGGGATTAAATTGTCAGAATATCAGATAGAAAAAGCAAAAGAAAAAGGATATAAAAAGGCGCAGTTGGCTACCTATCGATTGAATGAAAGTGTTGGAATAGTAGAAAAATTGGGATTTAAAAGAATTCAAGAATTTAAATACCATGAAATTGATATGGCTGATTTGCAAGGAGTAGATGATTTAAATTTTGACAATATGGATTATTTCAATTTTAATTATGCATATGCCGGTTTTGATTTCAGTTTTTTACAGCCAAATGATGTTTTGATGAAGAAAATAATCAATAGAAATGAAATTTATAAATATTTAAATAATGAAATAGTGTTGTCAAATTATAAAGCTAAAGGAAATACCTTATCAATTGTAGATTTTAAAGGAAACTTGGAAGAAATATTTGATTTTATAGTATATATGGGTAAGAAGCAAAAAGTGGACTCGATTACTTCGATGAGTCAAAATGATAAATGGATCGATTTTTTGAATAAAAAAGGTGTTTTTCGTCTGGATGATGAAAATAGAGACAGTTATTTATATGAATTGAATTTGGAGGATGAAGATGATTAAACAAAGTGTTATACAAAATGTATTGTTTGAGGCTTTGAGTTTAGGGGGCGATTTTGCTGAAATTTTTATTGAAAATCGCTTTAACAACAGCTTTCAAATGATTGGCGGTAAAATTGAAAAAGGACTTAAGGGAAGAGATTTCGGGATAGGTGTGAGAATTTATTTTGGAACAAATAGCGTGTACACTTATACGAATAATTTAGAACAGGACAACCTCGTCAAAATGGTGAGGAAAGCTGTCTATATGAAGAAAAATAATGATAAAGTACAAGTTATGCCTTTTATTGAAGTGTTCACTAAAGACAGGCATCACATTAAAAACAGTATTCAGGGAAATGATTTTGAAAAGATAGAATTGATGAAAAAAATTTCGCAGGCAGCTTTTGGATATGATGAAGTTATTAAACAAGTTGTAGCAAATTATGTTGATTATAAGCAAGAAATCATTATCGCCAATTCAGAGGGAATGTATATTGAGGACCAGAGGAATCGAACGCGTTTAATGGTAAGCGCAAGTGCTGAATCAAAGGGTGATATCCAAACGGGATCCATGAATAAAGGTGCCCATCAGGGTTTTGAATTTTATGAAAATGTGGATATTGATTATATGGGTAAAGAAGCAAGTAGAATTGCAAAAACGGCTTTGCATTCTAAATATGCACCTAGCGGAAAGATGCCAGTTGTAATCGATAACGGATTTGGAGGCGTTTTATTTCATGAAGCAAGTGGTCATGGTCTTGAAGCGACAAGTGTCGCAAAAGGTATATCAGTTTATTCTGGGAAAAAAGGACAAAAAATCGCATCTGAATTAGTGACTGCTATAGATGATGGAACGATAGCTAATGCATGGGGATCACAAAATGTTGACGATGAAGGGATAGCGACACAAAAAAATATTTTAATTGAAAAAGGTATTTTGAAATCGTATTTGATTGATCGGTTGAATGGGAGAATAATGGGTGAAAAATCAACTGGATCAGGAAGAAGACAATCTTATAAATTTGCACCGACATCCAGAATGACAAATACCTATATTGATAATGGCGAATCGACTTTCAATGAAATAATAGAAGATACAGAATATGGCTTATATACAAAGTATATGGGTGGCGGTTCAGTGAATCCGGCGACAGGAGAGTTCAATTTTGCTGTCATGGAAGGATATATGATTAGAAATGGAAAAATTGCTGAAGCGGTAAGAGGTGCTACTTTGATAGGAACTGGTTTCGAAGCACTTGAAAATATCGATAAGGTTGGCAATAATTTAGAACATGGCCAAGGAATGTGTGGATCAGCCAGCGGTTCTATTCCTGTCAATGTTGGGCAGCCTACAATACGGATTAAATCAATGACTGTTGGTGGAAGAAGTGAGGAAAGATGATGAAATTAAATGAATTATATGATTTGCTTAATAAGAAAGCAACAGATAAAGGTTTTGAAAAAATAGAGTTATTCTATCAAGAAAGCAGAGAATTCAATTCAAAAGTGTTTCGAAGTGAAGTTGAAAAATATCAAATTGCTGAAGAATCGGGTGTGTCTATCAGAGGACAGTATAAAGGTAAAATCGGGTATTTTTATTCTGAATTGGCAGATGATTCAATTGTTGATGAAGCTTTAGAATCTATTATCGCTACCTCTCAGCTTATGGATGTTGAAGATGAAAAAATCATCGGGATGGAAGTTGTCATAGAGGATTTTGAGGATTTCGATGAATCCTTGCAAAAGGATGATTATAAATCGATAATAGATGAAATGATAAAAAATGAAGAAAAATTGAAAAAATATGATGAAAGAATAACGGACCTTCCTTACAATATGTATGCCGAAATGGAGAATTTTACATTTATCCGGAATTCTAACGGTGTGAAATTATCTCAGAAAACAAATCTGTTTTATTATGTTCTATCGGCATTGGCCAAAGACGGTGATAAAGCAAAGACAGCAATGGGAATACTGGTAGATAGAAATCAAGAAAAATTCACTGGTGAAAATTTGATGAAAACGATCGCAAAAGAATCCGTGGATCTTTTAAGCGCTCAAGCAGTCGATACTGGTGTTTACAATATCATATTGAGGAATGATGCTGCAGCGGAGTTAATGGATGCTTTTTCTGGTATTTTTTCTGCTGAAATGGTGGATAAAAACATGAGCGTTTTAAAAGACAAAGTGGATAAGAAAATAGGAAATAGCCTATTGACTATTTTAGACAATCCTTTCGAAAAAAATGCGCATATGCACCGTAAATTTGATGATGAAGGTACCTTGACCAAGGAAAAAACACTGATTGATGAAGGTGTTTTAAAAAAATATCTGCATAATTCAAAAACTTCTAAGAAAATGGACATGGATAATACGGGAAACGGTGTGAGAAGCGGCATTAAGTCTTTGCTGGGTATTTCTCATACAAATCTGTATATAAAACCCGGTTCAAAATCTTTTAAAGATATGATTTTAAACTTAGAGAAGGGACTGTTGATAACAAATCTGCAGGCACTTCATTCTGGATTGAATCCTATATCAGGAGATTTCTCTTTGCCTGCACAAGGTTATTTAATAGAATCTGGAGAAATCATGACTGCAGTTGACAATATCACGATTGCAGGAAATGTGTTGGATGTTTTCAACGATATTGAGGAGATAGGAAATGATTTATATTTTTATTTGCCCAATGGCATGGGAAGTGTAGGCAGTCCTTCGGTAAAAGTTAAAAATATCAATGTAACAGGAAAATAGGTGATGATTTGTTAAATCAAATGGAAAAGACGATTAAGGAACACAATTTAATAACAAAGAAAGATAAAATAATCGTTGCTGTATCCGGAGGACCGGATTCTATTGCCATGTTATATGGATTGATTCTATTAAAAGAAAAATATCAAATCGAAATTTTTGGAGTGCATCTCAATCACATGATAAGAGGTGTTCTTGCAGATAAGGATGAACGCTATGTTCTAGAAATTTGCAAAAAATGGGATATTCCAATATATACTTTCAGAGAAGATATCCCTAAAATGTCTAAAGAAATGAAAATGACAGAAGAAGAAATAGGAAGAAAAGTAAGATATGAAATTTTTGAAAAAGTATGCAAAGAAGTGGGATGCGATAAAATAGCAGTTGCACAAAATAAAAACGATCAAGTAGAAACTTTTTTAATGAGAATGCTCAGAGGAGCAGGAATGGATGGATTATCTTCCATTCAATACATTCGAGATAAAAAAATCATCAGACCACTTTTGGGTTGTTCTAGAGAATCGATTGAAGATTTTTGCGAAAGCAATAGATTGGAAGCTCGGATTGACCATACGAATTTAGAAACTGAATATTTGCGAAATAAGATTAGAATCAATTTGATTCCTCATCTTATTGAAACGTACAATCCGAATCTGTTGGATACAATTTATAGGAATGTAGAAATAATCCAAAAAGATGCGGATTATATGGAGATTGAATCGCAAAGGGCTTTTGAAAAAATTGAAAAAGGGAACAGAAGGATTGATGAAATTAAAGAATTGCATCCAGCTATTCGACTGAGGGTTTTAAGAAAATTGGTTGAAAAGAATATTGGAAGTCTTAAAGATGTTTCTTCAGGTCAAATTGAAGAGCTGGAGAGGCTGATAATGAAATCTGAGAGAGGAAAGAAAACAATCATCAAGAAGTTCACTTTTATTATTGAAAATGCTTGTCTCGATGTTTTTAAAGAAGAAAAGAGCAAAAATGAAGAATTTAATTTTAAATTGCATTTAGGCGAAAACGTAGTAAGTTTTGCTGACAATTATAGCTACAAAGTGACATTGGAAATTATTGAAGGAAACAAAATTGAAAAAAGTGACAATTATGTGACCTTTGTTGATTATGATAGTTTGCAGGGAGGGATTCTAGTCAGGAATAGAATGTCAGGAGATAAATTTAAACCGATTGGACTTCAAGGAAGAAGCAAGAAGCTGAAGGAGTTTTTCATAGATAAAAAAATTTCTAAGGAACAGAGGAATCAAGTTATGATTTTTCAGGATTCACAAGAAATAATATGGGTTGGAGGGTATCGCTTAAGTGAAACTTACAAAGTTAAAAAAGAGACTTCCAAAATGTTGAAGATTACACTTGAAAAGTTGTAACAACAATAATATTGTGTTAGAATTAAGAGACTTATTATAGTGGTTAGGAGGAAAATTGTGAAAAAATATTTTAGAGGACTGACGTTTTATATATTGATATTTATTGTCATCCTTTATTTCGTAAGAATGTTTTGGCAACAGCCACAACAGATTGAATTATTCAATTTTACAGAATTACTGAATGAAATAGACTCAGGTAATGTCATGTCAATTGATTTGGCTGACAATAGAATCTCGGGGATGTTAAATGATGGCACCTATTTTGAATCATATATTCCATCGGTGATGTCTAATTCATTTGGAGATTATGTATTTAATTTAGCCAAAGAAAAAGATGTTGCAATTGATTTAGTAGGAGTTCCGCCAGTTGAAACACCTTGGTTCGTTGATATCTTGCCATCAGTGTTCATGATTTTGATATTTGTTGTTTTTTGGTTTGTCTTTATGCAGAATTCTCAAGGCGGCGGTAACAAAGTCATGTCCTTTGGAAAGAGCAAGGCGAAATTGAACAAGCCAGATGAAGGCAAAATCATTACTTTTGAAGATGTTGCTGGACTCAAGGAAGAAAAAGAAGAATTGATTGAAATTGTCGATTTTCTTAAATATCCAAAAAAATATATTGACTTGGGAGCGAGAATTCCTAAAGGAATATTGATGGTAGGTCCTCCAGGAACTGGAAAGACTTATCTTTCAAGAGCTGTTGCCGGTGAGGCGGGAGTTCCGTTTTACAGTATCAGCGGATCTGATTTTGTTGAAATGTTTGTAGGAGTCGGTGCTTCAAGAGTTAGAGACTTATTTGACACTGCTAAAAAGAATTCGCCATGTATCATATTTATTGATGAAATAGATGCAGTTGGACGAAAAAGAGGTGCAGGTCTTGGCGGCGGCCATGATGAACGAGAGCAGACTTTGAATCAACTATTGGTAGAAATGGATGGTTTCGGAGATCATGAAGGAGTTATTATTATTGCAGCTACAAATAGGCCTGATATTCTGGACACAGCATTATTGAGGCCAGGTAGATTTGATAGAGAAGTGACTGTAGGAATACCAGATGTTATAGAAAGAGAAGCTATTCTGAAAGTACATTCGAAAAACAAACCTATGGATCCAAATGTTGATTTTAAAGTTCTTGCAAGAAGAACACCAGGATTTACGCCTGCGGATCTTGAGAATATTTTGAATGAATCAGCTTTGATATCTGCTAGAAGAAATAATAGTAAAATAAAAATGGAGACAATTGAAGAAGCGACTACAAAAGTAATTGCAGGTGTAGAGAAGAAAAGTAGAGTAATCAGTGAAAAAGAAAGAAAGATTACTGCTTATCATGAATCAGGTCATGCAATTCTTGCTAAGCTGCTGCCTGATATGGATCCTGTTCATCAAGTGACAATCATTCCAAGGGGACGTGCAGGTGGTTTCACAATGCAACTGCCTTCGGAAGATCGCAGCTATATGACTCAAAAACGTATGGAAAACGATCTGATAGTTTTATTGGGTGGTCGTGTTGCTGAAAAAATCATATTGAATGATATCAGCACTGGAGCACAAAATGATCTTAGTCGTGTGACACAATTGGCAAAAGCCATGGTAACAAAATATGCCATGAGTGAAAACTTGTCTCAAATGTCTTATGCTGATGAAGAAGAAGTATTCCTTGGCAGAGATATGACAACTAGAAAAAATTACTCTGAACATGTAGCAGCTGAGATTGATCGTGAAATTAGAAGAATTGTTGATAATGCCTATGATGAAGCGTATCGTCTTTTGACTGAAAACGAAAATAAAATACATGAATTGGCGCAAGCATTATTAGAATTTGAAACTGTTCACGCAGAAGATTTTGAAATTGTATTCAATGAAGGTTTTGAGGCGCTGAAAGTATTTAAAGAAGCTGCGAGAAAAACTAAAGAAGCAATGGAAGAATCTGAAAAGCAAACAGAAAAAGTAGAAAATATCGAGGATAAAATCGGTAAAGAAATAGATGAAATTGTTAAAGAGACTATTGACGAAGAAAATACTCATTCATAAGAATGGGTATTTTCTCTAAGGAGAGGATTTTATGAATTATAATTTGAAAATTGGGATGAATTATACAAGTGAAATGACTGTAGAAGAAAAAGATACAGCTGCAGCTTTTGGATCAGGCAATATTTTTGTTTTTTCTACTCCTATGTTGATTGCTTTGATGGAAAATGCGGCTCTTAATGCGATTGACGCTTTTCTCCCAGAAGGTTATCAAACAGTGGGAATTCACCTTGATGTCAGACATTTGGCGGCGACACCAATGGGAATGAAAGTGAAAGCGATTGCAGAATTGATTGAAATGAATGATAAAAAATTGAAATTCAAAGTGACTGCCTTTGATGAAAAAGAGAAAATTGGAGATGGCTTTCACTCAAGATATATTATTGAATCAGAAAGCTTCATGAAAATGACTGAGGAAAAATCAAAAATATGAGAGAAATCAATACTGAAACCATAGGAAAAATGATTTATGATGCTTTGTTGGAAATTAATTTTGTTTTGCCTGATGATGTTAAAGATAAAATACATTGTCAATTGAATATAGAAAAATCCAGTGTGGCTAAGAGTATTTTGGCGAAGATAGAAGATAATTATCGTATTGCTGAAAAGAAAAAAATTCCATTGTGCCAAGATACAGGCATGGTTGTGGTTTTTTTGGAAATTGGTCAAGAAGTCCATTTTTATGGAAAATATATAGAAGATGTAATCAATGAAAATGTTTCAAAAGCTTATATTGATGCGTATCTCAGAAAGAGTATTGTAAAAAGCCCGACAACTAGAGTAAACACTCAAGACAATACACCGGCAGTTGTCCATTACAAGCTTGTAGCAGGGGAATCAATGAAAATTTCAATTGCCGTCAAAGGATTTGGAAGTGAAAATATGTCGAGGATGGCATTGTTGAAACCGAGTGATGGGTTAGAAGGCGTTTTAGAATTTGTTGTGGAAACAGTAAAAATAGCAGGACCTAATCCTTGTCCGCCGATTGTGGTTGGGGTAGGTGTCGGAGGAACGATTGAAAAAGCGGCACTAATGGCGAAGCAGGCTCTTATGAGAGAGATAGGATCTGAAAATCAAAATACTGAGGCATTGGAAATGGAAAAAATATTGATGAAGCGAATCAATGATTTGCAGATAGGACCGATGGGCATGAGAGGAGATACTACAGCATTGGGCGTGCATGTAGAATTGTACCCGACTCATATCGCTGGACTCCCAGTTGTAGTCAATATAAATTGTCATTCTTCGAGACATAAGGAGATGATTTTATGATAAAAAGAATAACTGCACCTCTAAAAAAGGAAGAAATAATTTCTTTGAATGCCGGAGACGAAATCTTATTGACTGGGTATATATATACGGCGCGAGATGCAGCTCATAAAAAAATGATTGAATTAATTGAACAAAATAAAGAGCTTCCTTTTAATATAGAAAATCAGATTATATATTATGTAGGACCAACACCTAATAAACCTGATGAAATCATCGGAGCAGCTGGACCGACAACAAGCTATAGAATGGACGATATGACATTGCCGCTATTGAAGCTAGGATTAAAAGGGATGATAGGGAAAGGCAAAAGAAGTGAGGCGATAAAAACATATTTGAAAGAATTTCAGGGGATATATTTTATTGCTATAGGTGGTATTGGCGCACTGATGAGCAGTACTGTAAAAGAAAATGTATCGATTGCATTTGAGGAATTAGGTGCAGAAGCAATAAGAAAATTGTATGTTGAAGATATGCCCTTATATGTAGGCATTGATAGCTTTGGAAATGATATTTATGAAGATGAGGTGCGATAAAATGGATTATGGCAAAAGAGCGATTGCTCTACATGAAAAATTGGCAGGCAAATTAGCGATAGTTTCAAAGACACCGGTGAATGATATGGAACAATTATCTTTGGCTTATACGCCTGGTGTTGCTGAAGTCTGTTTGGAGATAAGAGAAAACCCTGATAGAATTTATGATTTAACTTCTAAAGGGAACATGGTTGCAGTTGTCACTGACGGGAGTGCTGTCCTTGGACTGGGTAATATAGGAGCGCGCGCTTCGCTGCCTGTCATGGAAGGAAAAGCTGTTCTTTTTAAAGAATTTGGTGGTGTGGATGCCTTTCCTGTTTTAATTGAATCTAACGATGTTGAAACAATTGTAGATACAGTTAAATTGATATCAGGAAATTATGGTGGCATCAATCTGGAAGATATATCGGCTCCAAGATGTTTTGAAATAGAAGAAAGACTTAAAGCTGAATTGGAAATACCTGTTTTTCATGACGACCAACATGGCACGGCAGTAGTTGTATTGGCTGGATTAATAAATGCGCTGAAATTGAAGCGAAAAAGTTTTGGAGATTTAGATGTTGTTGTCAATGGATCGGGCGCCGCGGGCATCGCCATTACAAAATTGCTTTTATCAGTTGGCGTTGGGAATATTGTTGTATGTGATACGAGAGGAGCGATATTTGAAGGAAGAGAAGGTTTAAATAGTTTTAAAGAAGCAATTTCTAAAATTACAAACCTTAACTTTGAAGGTGGATCTATTCATGAAGTAATTAAAGGAAAAGATGTTTTCATTGGTGTGTCCAAAGGAAATCTATTGGATGAAACTGACATAGAAAAAATGAATCCTGAAGCTATTGTCTTTGCCATGGCTAATCCTGTTCCTGAGATTTCACCAGATTTAGCAAAAAAAGCAGGTGCTTTGATTGTGGGAACAGGAAGAAGTGACTATCCTAATCAAGTCAATAATGTTCTGGCCTTTCCTGGAATTTTTAGAGGAGCATTAGACATCAGGGCAAAAAATATTACAGAAGAAATGAAAATTGCTGCGGCTTATGGCATTGCCGAGTCGATTGATGATAGTGAAATCTCTGCTGACTATATACTGCCGAAACCCTTTGATAAAAATGTGTTGACTAAAGTATCGGAAGCGGTAAAAAAAGCGTATCTAAAATAGATTTGTTAATGAGCGCTATATTATTGAAAATATAGCGCTTTTTTATTGTTGATGTTAACTAAAGAAAATAATGGATTGATTGAAGTATAATAAAAGACAAGGAAAGTGATTTTATGAGAGCGGCATGGAAAGTATGGTTGGTAAATGGAAATCGTAAAGTCTTTGGAAAAGGTCCAAAAGATTTGCTGGTGAATATTGAAAAGTATGGATCTATCAACAGAGCTGCAGATGAAATGAATATGTCATACAGTAAGGCATTGAAGTTGATGAATACCATTGAAAAAGAAATGGGTATTGTTGTACTGGAAAGACATACTGGAGGAAACAGTGGTGGTGGATCATACTTGACTGAAGATGCAAAGGAATTGATTTCAAAATTTGAGCAGTATGAAGAAGAATCTGAAAAAGCAATCGTTGATATTTTCAATAAAATATTTTAGTCATTTATGTTCGTTATATTTTATAAAATATAACGGTGGAAGGAGGATGCGTTTATTAACATATTGATTTCTGGATCAATCAATTCTGGTAAGAGTACAATTATTGAAAAATTGATCAAAGAGCTGAACTTGGCAGTAGGTGGATACAAAACGGTTCCTTTTGTCGAGGGTGGAAAAAGAATTGGATTTTATATTAAAGATTTTTGTGATGAACGTGTGATGACTTTGGAAGAAAAAAAAAATCAAATGATAGGTGAAATTATAGGATATAGAAAAATAAAACCCTATCTTGGAGTATTCGATGGACTTGGTGTTGGATTGATTGATAAAGCGATGCAGAAGAATCGAATTATTATATTGGATGAAATAGGAATTATTGAGTCTGATGCGGAATTATTTAAATTGGAAATAATGAAATGTCTTAATTCAAAAGAACATATTGTCATTTGTTCTCTGAGGGATGATGAAAGTGATTTTTTGAGAGATATAAAAAAGACAGAGAACAGTTACTATTTTTACATTGAATCAGATAAAAGAAATGAGCGATATGAAGAGATAAAAAGTTTGATAAAAAGAAAAATAATAGAAAAAGGGGTATAAAAATGTTGAAAAAATTTGAACTGAGAGAAATTATATTGATATCCATATTGGCAGCATTGTCAATCGTAACAAAACCGCTGGTAAAATCCTTATCCATGATGGCTGTTGCATCATTTGGTGTTCCCAATGGCTTGGTCGGCGGTGTCATTTATATGATGTGGCTGACTCTTATTTTCAGATTCGTGAGTAAACCTTTTGCGGTTATTGGTTTTTCTGCACTTCAAGGTATTTTAGCTACCTTGATTATGGGAATGCAACCTATTGGAATTTTTTCATATATAGCAAGTGGCCTTGCTGCAGAAATGATTTTGATTCCTTTAATGAATAAAAATATGTTGCTAGTGAACATACTTGCAGGAGGAGTGGCGAATGCTGTAGGGGCAGTATTGATATATTTCATGTTTTATAGTAAAAATGTAGACCCTTTGTTGGTTATTATTGTGATTTCCTTTATAAGTGGTGGACTCAGCGGTTTCTTGACTTCTTTTATTTATGGAAGGCTCAAAAATTTCTGGAGACCTGTCAGTGCCAGAACAGTATAAAAAGACCTTTGAGGTCTTTTTTTTATGCTTGTTATAATGTATATAAAAAAAATAATAGTTATGAGTAATATATTGGGTATAACGTATGTGAATAATCGCTAAACATAAAGTGGATTAATCTGAATATTTTGAATAAAACGATAAAGGTAATTTAATAGATTAAGTAGAATAATTAAAGGAGCAGTTTTGTGAAATATTCATAGGAGAAAAACGGAAATATTCTTCTTAATAGGGAAATGATAGATATTTTACTATCAATAATCACAAAGAATTATTTATCGAATGGAGGGAACTTATGAAAAATTTTGATTACTACAAACCTGACACACTTAAAGAGGCAAGTGAATTATTGTTGAAATTAGACAAATCTTATATCATCAATGGTGGAACAGATGTTGTCGTCAGGCTTAGAAACGAATTGATGGAACCCGATGCATTAATTAACATCAAGGAAATTAAAAGTCTTCATGAAATAATTGAAGAGGAAGAATCAATAACAGTAGGGGCTTGTGTGACTATGAATGAAATGGCACACCACAAAGCAGTCATCCATGATTTTGGAATTCTTGTAGACGCTGTTCATTATGCGGGATCTGGTCAAGTAAGAAATTTGGCAACTATGGCAGGCAATATATGTAATGCCTCTCCGCTTGCTGACTCTGCAACTCCGCTACTTGTTTATGATGCAAAAGTATTGGTTTATTCTCCAAATGGTGACAGAGAAATTCCAATTACTGAATTTTTTAAAGGGGTAAGGAAAATAGCACTGGAAAAAGGTGAGATTGTTACAGGGGTCAGAATAAATAAATATAAATCAGTAAAAGGTGTGTTCAGAAAATTTTCTAGGAGAAAAGAAGTTGATTTATCTACAGTTTGTTCATCAGTTGCTTCTGTAGATGGAGAAATAAAAATAGCATTTGGGTCAGTGGCACCTATTCCACTTAGAGCATATAAAACAGAGGAATTTTTAAAAGATAAAGAATTGACAGATGAAGTCATCAAAGAAGCATCGAAAATTGCAAGAACTGAAGTTTCGCCAATTGATGATATAAGAGCATCAAAAGAATACAGATTGGATATGGTTGAACTTTCTGTTGTAAGAGGATTGGAACATATAAGAGATAATTAAGGAGGTGCAAATTATGAAACATAAAATAAGTTTTATTTTAAATAATGAGAAAATAACCCATGAAGTTGAATCTAATAAAACCTTGTTATCAGTATTGCGAGAAGATTTTGATTTTACTGGCGCTAAAGAGGGTTGCGGCATGGGTGAATGCGGTGCATGTACTGTTTTAGTCAATGGACAGCCGATAAATTCATGCATGATGTTGGCAGTTGATATTGAAGGTAAAGAAGTTTTAACGATTGAAGGATTATCAAGAGGGGATGTCCTTGATGATTTGCAAATATCCTTTATAGAAAATGGTGCGTTGCAATGCGGTTATTGTACACCGGGTATGATAATGTCAGCAAAAGCGTTGCTGAATGAAAACCCGACACCGACTGAAGAAGATGTGAAGCATGCAATAAGTGGAAATCTTTGTCGTTGTACTGGTTACCAGAAGATAGTGAAAGCAATTATGGTTGTTGCGGATAAAAACAATAATCAATAAATTGGGAGGAGGTAGTAGTTGTGAAATATGTAGGAAAAAGTATCGATCGTGTTGATGGTGTAAAAAAAGTAACTGGTGATTTAAAATATGTCGATGATTTAAAATTATCAAAGATGCTTTATGCAGCAGTTAAGAGAAGTCCGCATGCGCATGCCTTGATTAAGAATATAGATGTCAGTAAGGCGTTGGAACTAGAAGGAGTAAAAGCGATCAAGACAGGAAAAGATGTGCCGCAAAGAGCAGGTTTGTATCTTGAAGACAAATATTTTATGGCAGTTGACCGTGCGCGGTATATTGGTGAAGCGGTTGCAGTTGTGGCGGCAATTACCCAGGAAATTGCTTTTGAAGCTGTCAAGCTTATTGAAGTTGAATATGAAGTGATACCTGCAGTGACAAATGCCTTGGATGCGCTTAAAGCTGATGCACCCTTGATTCATCCTCAATTGGAAGAATATTATCATGCTTCAATTTTTCATCCTGTTCCAGGAACAAATATCAGTAATCATTATAAATTGAGAAAAGGAAATATCGAAAAAGGATTTGAAGAGGCTGACTTTGTATATGAATATAATTTTTATGTTCCACATGTTCAGCATGTTCCTATAGAAAATCATTCAGCAATCGCACAAATGGATCGTGATGGCTCATTGACAGTTTGGGCAAGTTGTCAATCGCCTTATGCAGTTAGACAGGCACTATCGGTTGCTTTCAATATACCGCTAAATAAGTTGAGAGTACTTTCACCAGCTGTAGGTGGTGGATTTGGATCAAAAGCAGGAACTACTTTAGAAGGTGTCATTATCCCGCTGGCTATGGAACTGAGAGGACATCCGATAAAACTTACTTTCAGCAGAGAAGACGAATTTGTAAATGCCTTTGTAAGACAAGGGCTGCATTCTAAATTCAAAACAGGTGTCAATAAAAATGGTAAAATAATTGCTATAAAGAATCAATATGTTTGGGATGGTGGCGCATTCAATGAATATGGTGTCAACATTTCTAAAGCGGCTGGTTTTGCAGCAGTTGGACCTTATGATGTAGAGCATATTTGGGCGGATTCTTATTGTGTCTATACTAACCATCCTGTTGGTGGACCATATAGAGGATTTGGGATGTCTGAAATACACTATGGAATAGAACAAAACATGGATATTATTGCAGATAAATTGGGAATAGATCCTGTTGAATTTAGGAGAATAAATGCTCAAAAAGAAGGTGGAAGAACAGCTACTGATTCATATATAACTAATTGTGGATTTTTAGAATGTATTGATAATGCAGCTGATGCGATAGATTTCAATAAAGTTGAAACACCATCTGGAAAATATAAACTAAGAGGAAAAGGCTTTGCTGGAGGAATGAAAGCACCATCAATGCCGACAAATGTAGCGTCATCTGCTATAGTAAGATTGAATGAAGATGGTACTGTATATTTGATGTCGAGTGCACAGGATATCGGACAGGGTTCCGATACGGTATTGATCCAAATGGCTGCAGAAACATTGTCTATTAATCCAGATAAATTTACTATTAAAACAGGTGATACAGACCATACACCATATGAATGGCAAACGGTCGCAAGCCGTATCACCTATTGTGCAGGCAACGCAGTAGTAAAAGCATGTGAAGATGCAAAAGGCCAATTGTTGGATTTGGCCAGTATAAAACTTGGATTTCATAAAGATGATTTGATGCTTGAAGACGGTTATGTCAAAGCAAAATTTTATCCGGAAAAGAAAGTTGCAATTGGAGATCTTGCATTAGGATTAACGATGCCTGATGGATCTGGCGTACATGGACCGATAATAGGAAGAGGCTCTTTTATTCCACCAAATACAATGAATTTCGATTTGGAGACAGGCCTTGGTGTAAATCCTGTTGCATTTTGGACATATGGTGCGCAAGGCGTTGATATTGAACTTGATACTGATACAGGAGAAATAAAAGTATTGAGAGTATCTTCAAGTTTTGATGTTGGACAAGTGGTCAATCCAATATTGCTTGAAGGACAGTTGGAAGGCGCAATTGTGCAAAGTTTGGGAACTGCATTATTTGAAGAATTGATGTTGAAAGACGGAAAGCCTGTAAATAATTCTTTTGTAGATTACAAGATTCCTACTGCGGACGATATGCCTGAAATGATTATCATACCAGTTGAAAATCCTGAAAAAACAGGTCCGTATGGGGCAAGAGGTGTTGCTGAACCAGCGATGATTCCAACAGCTCCTGCAATAGCAAATGCAATATACAGTATGACAGGTGTCAGAATTGCGACTATGCCATTGACACCAGAAAGAGTTAAAAAAGCGTTGAAAGAGAACAAAGAAACAGGACGGACATACTTTGGTGTGGACAGCGATTATGAATTCCATATCAAATAGTAATATTTTAGAATGAGTATATTTAACAAGGGGAATAATTTGAGGAGGGGCGTAATGAGCGCAGAAAACAAAATGGATGCTTTAAGAGATGCGAGTACGATTTCAAACGGCAAGAAAATTGTTCTAGGAGTTCAACACACGTTTACAATGTTTGGAGCGACAGTATTAGTGCCATTGATAACTGGACTTGATGTTTCAGTATCACTTTTAATGGCAGGTGTTGGTACTTTACTGTTTCACTTTATTACGAAGAAAAAGGTTCCTGTATTTTTAGGTTCATCATTTGCATTTATCACACCGATTTTAACAGTGGCAAGTATGAAAGATTTAGCACATGCACAAGGCGGTCTTGTTGTTGCAGGTTTAATTTATCTTATTTTAGCAGGACTGATTTACTTATTTGGTATTGAAAGAGTAATCAAGTATTTTCCTCCAGTTGTAACGGGTCCTATTATTATTGTTATCGGACTTAAATTGGCACCAGTCGCTGTCAGTATGGCGAGCACCAACTGGGGCTTGGCAATTGTAGCATTTCTAATTGTTACAGTTGTGAGTGTTTTTGCCAAAGGTTTCTTTAAAATCATTCCAGTTATCATTGGTTTGATTGGTGGATATCTTGTGGCGGTTATTACAGGAAATGTTGATTTTACTTCAGTGCAGCAAGCGGCATGGATAGGATTGCCTCATTTTACAATTGCAAAATTTGATTTTTCAAGTGTTATGATTGTAGCACCTATTGCCTTGGCGACAATGGTTGAGCATATTGGTGATGTTTTGGCAATTGGCGCAACTGTTGAAAAAGATTTCATGAAAGACCCTGGCTTACACAGAACACTGATAGGCGATGGTGTTGCGACAGCCTTATCAGCAATGGTTGGTGGACCTGCTAATACAACATATTCAGAGAATACGGGTGTGTTGGCATTGACAAGAGTTTTTGATCCAGTAATCATGAGAATTGCAGCAGTGTTTGCAATTATATTAGGACTTGTTCCTAAGTTGAGCGCATTCATTGGAACAATTCCTCAATCTGTAGTCGGCGGTATTTCAATCATTCTATTTGGTATGATTGCAGCAATTGGTGCAAGAACCTTAGTTGAGAGACAAGTGAATTTTACTGTTTCTAGAAACTTGATTATTGCAGCTGTAATTTTAGTACTTGGTCTAGGCGGAGCAGTAATGCCTATTACTATTGGAACTATAAGTTTTTCACTTGAAGGAATGGCTTTAGCAGCAATTATAGGAATTATTTTGAACAAAGTATTACCTGAATAAAAATAACAAACCCTTGTTAGATAAATGTTTTTATTGAATGAAAGTGGTGAGTGTATGATTAATTCTTTTGGACTTTCAGTAGAGGAATTATTAAATCTTGATATTATGAAAGATGCGAAAGTTTTATCCGGACGAGGTGGACTTGACAGACGTATTGCTAAAATGAATGTCATGGAAGTGCCTGATATTTTAGATTGGGTTTTGCCTGGAGAATTTTTACTCACCACTGCTTATTCAATAAAAGATGATATTGACCAACTTGAAGGATTAATTTCGAAGTTGAACGAAAAAAAAATTTCTGGGATAGGGATTAAAATGAAACGCTATATCAAGGAAATCCCAGATGCAATAATAAAAGCTTCTGATGAATTTAATTTTCCGATTATAGAGATTCCCTATGATGTATCTTTTAGTGATATTATAATGCCTGCTTTAACTGAAATAATAAATAGACAGGCCAATACTTTGACAGAAATATATGACTTTCATAATCGTTTGATTGATATAATTTTAAAAGGAGGCAGTTTACAGGAAATTTCAGATGCTATTTTCAGAAGCATTGGAAATCCCGTTATCATCTGCGAAAATATTTTCAAGACACATGTTACATCATCAAAAGAAGATATAAGTGGTGAAATCGGTCATATTTTCTCAGAAGATTATCACAGTATCGATTTTTTATCACAATCAAATATAAAATTAAAAGACAAATTCGGCGACAAAGAAGTTGAAAGGGTCATTATTCCCATAAAAGTAGATGAAACAATATATGGTTATATAAACATATGGGAATTAAATCGAAGCCTGACTGCAATGGAAATTACAGTAATAACATCTTCTACTTCAATTATCACATTGGATTTATTGAAGAAGCTGTCGATATTTCAAATAGAAAATAAAAATCGCTCGGAATTTTTTGATAATCTTTTTTCAAAAGATGATAAATTAGTCCAAAAAGCGATTGACAGTAAGATTTTTTATGATTATAAACCAAATGATGCATATACAGTAATGATTGTTAATGCGAAGAACGAAGATACAGGAAATGGTAAATATTTCATCGAGAAGCTAACACAAATAATTGACCAGATTATTGTGAGAAGAGAAGATAAAATAATTTATGCCAATAGTGGACATCAAATTATCATGTTGGTTGGCAGCTCATTGAAGAATGTAAATCTCATCTATGAAATGAACGGAAAAATAGCGAAAGAAATATTAAATAATATTGATTTTGTGCAAGATAAAAATACTGTTACCATTGGAATTGGAAGACAATATGAAGATATCATGAATGTAAGAAACAGTTATCACGAAGCTTTAAGAGTACTTGACTATCTGACATCAATGGATGGTATATGTTCACTACATTTTGATGATTTAGGCATATTTAGAATTCTTTCTTACAATGAATTGAAGCCTGAATTGCATCAATTCTACAGTGAGATATTAAAGCCATTAGTTGAATATGATATTGAAAAAGGACATGAACTCGTGGATACGTTAAAAAAATTCTTTGAATTTAGAGGGAATATAAAAAAAGTCTCTGATGCAATGTACACGCATTATAATACAATTGTTTATAGAATGAATCGAATTAAAGAAATTACAAAAATGGATTTTGACGATTCAAATGATTATTTAAATATGCAGATTGCAATAAAAATATATGAAATATTGAATTAAAGGATAGTATATGAAAATTCTGATTGCAAGTGATGATTTCAATGAATTGTTTTCCAGGGATATAACTGGCAGAATTCATTCAGTATTCAATAAAGCGATGAATCTCAATATAGGCGGACAATTATTTACAATTGGAACAAAAGGAGTATTAATTGGACCTAGGACTGCGATCTTATCTGAAGAGGTTTCGTTCATTGACCTAGGATTAATTAAGGAAACAATCTTTGAAAAAAATGGAAATATTATTTCTTTTAAATGCAATCACTTTAAAATTGAATATGAGCCAACACAAATTTGGATGACAGGTATAAAAAAAATAAAAAAAAGAGATACATTGATTCATATTGAAGAAAAATTAAAATCGACAATGAGTTGGATTTTTGAAAAAGGAGATGAAAGTGGAATTAGTCCTATTGTATTTTATTTGAAGGACGAGTTTCAGTGGATCAAAATGTATGAATTTCAAAAAAAAGATTTTAGCAATAAAAACATGAAATTCATTATTCCAAGAATCACCGAATTGATAAAGTCTTTAACGTTAAATAATAATGATGATTTTATATCCGGTGTCATTAAAACAGTTGGATTTGGTCCTGGATTGACACCTGCATCAGATGATTTTCTTGTCGGGCTGATGGCGGGGATAAGGTATTCGAATATTTATTTTAATGAAAGCAATGAAGAGTTTGCTGCGATGGCTGAAATGGCTATGAAAAAAGTAATTGCGAGAACAACTGATATCAGTTACATCGCACTTGAAGAAGCTTCAAGGGGTAATTTTAATTTTGCGGTAGAAGATGTAGCAATAGCTATTTTAGAAATATGCAAGGGCAATGAATTTGAATCCAAAGTTGAACAATTATTGAAGATTGGGCAAACATCTGGAACAGATATTTTGACAGGAATGGTTGTTGCGATGATGTTTAAATTTAATTAAGGAGTGCTGCACATGGGTGTAAAGTATCAAATTAGGAAGAACACATATTATGATTCAGTAACACTGATGTTGATCTCTAAAGATGTTGGAAAAGTTGAAGGCGTGAAAGAAGCTATAGTTGGAATGGGTACGGAACTCAATAAAGAGTTGGCTTTGGCTCTTGAAATATCATCTGATGAAATTGCCAATATGGCAGCAAATGATTTTTTTGTTTCAGTAATGTTGTCCGATGATGCTATCTGGGAAGATGTAATTTTAAAATTAGATGAATTATTGAATAAAAAGAATGAAGAAAGTGGAATGGATTACAGACCAAAGACTATTGAGACTGCTGTCAAGTATCAAAGAGATTCCAATATTGCAGTCATTTCAGTACCGGGTCAATATGCAGCTGACGAAGCTAGAAAAGCGTTGGAAAAAAATCTTCACGTGATGCTTTTTAGTGATAATGTATCCATTCAGGAAGAAAAAGAATTAAAAACACTGGCAAAGGAAAAAGGATTGTTGATGATGGGCCCTGATTGTGGCACAGCTATAATAAATCATGTTCCGCTTGCTTTTGCAAATGTGATTTCAGAGGGAAATATTGGAATTGTAGGAGCATCTGGTACGGGCACTCAAGAAGTATCTGTTATCATCGATAAATTAGGAAAAGGTGTGTCTCAAGTCATTGGAACTGGTGGACGTGATTTAAAAGATGAAATTGGTGGAATTACCATGATTCAAGGACTACAGGCATTGATTGACGATCCAAAAACTAAGGTAATTGTACTTATATCAAAGCCCCCTGCATTGGAAATAAGCAAGAAGATTCTTAATTTAGCTTCTCAATCTCCTAAACCTGTTGTAGTAGATTTTATAGGTGGAGATTATGAAATGATTAAGAGTTACGGTGTCTACCCGAGCATCACACTTGAAGATGCTGCTCATAAAGCGGTTGCACTTTCAAATGGGGATATGCCGGTGGATTTTGACAGGTTTACATTAGCTGATTCTAAAATCGATAAGATTGTTGATTTGGCTGTATCTAAATTAAGTGAAGATCAAAAATATCTGAGAGGTCTATTTACAGGAGGAACATTGACGGATGAAGCAATGAAATTACTTGGAGATTCACTTGAGTGCATCTACTCGAATATACCACTGAATCCGGATTGTCGTTTGGTTGACAGCTCGAAAAGCATTGGGCACACATGTGTTGATTTGGGGGATGATGAATTCACCCAGGGAAGGCCACATCCGATGATTGATCCGTCAACTCGTGCAGATAGATTGACAATAGAGGCGGAAGATAGAAGTGTCGCTGTAATTTTAATGGATTTTGTATTAGGGTATGGATCCAATGAAGACCCAGTAGGTGCGATGGTTGAATCAATAAAATATACTCAGCAAAAAGCCGAAGATAGAAATCAACATGTAATATTTATAGGTTCTATCTGTGGAACTGATAAAGATCCACAAAGTCTTGAAGAGTCACAAAAGACACTTGAAGATTTGGGTGTAATAGTAATGCCGTCGAATGCGCAAGCAGTAAGGTTAGTAAAAAAAATAATGATAAAAGTGAATCGCTAGGAGGATGTCTATATGTCAAAAATCAATGAACTTTTTGATCAGAAAATAAGTATTGTAAATATTGGACTAGAGTCATTCTACAAAGAACTCAAGTCACAGAATGTTGAAGCGATACAAGTAGATTGGCGACCACCCGCTGGAGGCAATAAGAAAATGATCAGTCTTTTGTCTAAGCTTAAATCTAAATAATATAAGGGGTTGATAAAATGATCCAAGAAAAGATTCAAAAAGCGAATGAAGAGGTAATGGAACGGATTCTCAGTGCACAACCTATGCTTGTAGATATAGGAATTGCAAAAGATGTGATTCCAGATATGGATCAACATACAATACTCCATGCGGGACCACCTATTGAATGGGAGAGAATGAGCGGTCCGTTGAGAGGTGCGATAATTGGTGGTTTAATATATGAAGGATTAGCTTCGACTGACGAAGAAGCAATTGAAGTGGCAAAATCAGGAAAGATAAAATTCGACTCTTGTCATCATCATGATTCAGTTGGACCGATGGCTGGGGTTGTAACGGCATCCATGCCTGTTTGGATAATAAATAATGAAACATATGGCAATAATGCTTATTGCACTTTAAATGAAGGTTTGGGAAAAGTGCTCCGCTATGGAGCTTATAGTCCAGAAGTCATTGATAGGCTCAACTGGATAGAAAAAACATTGGCACCTGTATTGAAAGAGGCGCTTAAAATGAGTGGAAAGCTTGATTTGAAAAATATGATTGCGCAAGTGGTTCAAATGGGTGATGAGGGACATAATAGAAATAAGGCTGGAACATCTTTACTCATTAGAGAATTGGCACCCCATATTGCAATGACTAATTTTTCAAATGAAGACAAATTTAATGTGTTGAAGTTCATGAATGGCAACGACCATTTTTTCCTTAATTTGACAATGCCTGCCTGCAAAGCAACACTGGATCCTGCAGGTGGTGTTAAATATTCTACAATAGTTTATACTATGGCAAGAAATGGAACAGATTTTGGTGTGAGAGTTTCAGGAATGGGAAATCGTTGGTTTATTGCGCCGGCTGAAATCATAGATGGATTGTTCTTCCCAGGTTTCACTTTGGAAGATGCGAATCCTGATATAGGAGACAGTGTTATTACTGAAACGACTGGAATTGGAGGATTTGCTATGGCTGGAGCCCCTGCAATTGTTCAATTTGTAGGAGGTACACCTCAAGACGCAGTAAATTATACGATGAGCATGTATGAGATTACAGCGAAAGAAAACAATGTTTATAAAATTCCTGCACTCAATTTTAAAGGAACGCCTACGGGTATAGATATTCAAAAGGTAATTGAAACAGGAATTTTACCAATAATAAATACTGGGATTGCACATAAGGATCCAGGTGTTGGACAAGTTGGAGCGGGTCTTGTAAGACCGCCTATGAAATGTTTTGAAGATGCACTGGAAGCTTTTGTTGCAAAACTGGAAGAAGATGGAGAAATATAAGGAGGAATAACAATGAATTTTAGAAAAGATGTAAAAATGTATGATTTATCACAACCTACAGGTATTCTGACACCACCATGGCCAACTTACGAGCCTCTGCAAGTAAAATTCTTTAAACGCTTATCGCCAAATGGTGCCAATGGCCAAGTCATTACAACATCTAATCATGTCGGAACGCATTTGGATGGACCACTTCATTTTGACACAAGTGGTGGTGATATCGCTTCTTTGAAACTTGATAAATTGGTGGGACCTGGTGTAATAGTAGATTTGAGTGATATAGCTGAAGATTATGGTATTTACACACCACAAGATATCATGGATAGAGTGGAAGTTAAAAAAGGTGATATTTTAATAATCAACACAGGCTATCATAAATATGGTTGGGACCAACCGCAGGCAGATGAAAGAAGATACATGCTTCGCCATCCAGGACCATCAATGGATTTTGTTGATTGGGTTAAAGAAATGGAAATAGCATGGATTGGTGTAGATTGCGGTAGTGCAGATCATCCACAAAATACGATGATTAGAGAATGGGAACCAAAAGAAACAGTACGGGCAGATGCCTATCTAAAAGAAAAATATGGGAAAGGTTTAGAGGAAATCTATCCTTGGCCAGATACTTATCAAGCAATGCATATTCAGGTTTTTCCAAAACCTTACGAAATTATTCATGCTGAAAATTTAGGTGGACAATTAGGTGAAGTGTTGAACAAGAGAATGGTTATTGGATGCTTTCCATGGAAATTTAAAGATGGTGAATCTGCATTTGCAAGAATTGTAGCTTTTGAAGGTTTTGAAGAATAAAATAATGCCCGCCTTAAAGGCGGGCTAGTATTTAATTAGGAGGAAATATGAAAGAACATATTGCCGCATGTGTGCAAATAGCCGTAAAACCGAATGATATCAAGTATAACCTTGATAAGGTCGCTCATTGGCTAGAAAGAGCCGTAAAAGATTATGAAGCAGAGCTGATTGTTTTTCCAGAATCAATTACAACAGGCTTTACACCTAATATGCCGGTTGAAGAGTTTTATGAATTGATTTCAGAGGTTCCTGGAAGTCAAACTCAATTGATTCAGAAATTGGCAAAAGAATATGGCGTGCATGTTGTATTGCCGCTTTATGAAAGAGGTAAAAAAAAGAATGAAATTTTAAACAGTTCCTTGCTTATAGATGATACTGGAAGCATTATTGGGAATTATAGAAAAACACATCCTTTTCCTACTGAAAGAATTGAAGGTGGCGGATGGACAACTCCAGGAACTGAAACGGTTGTTGTAGAAACAAAATTGGGGAAGATAGGTATGATTATCTGTTATGATGGAGACTTTCCTGAGTTAAGTAGAGTACTTGCTCTTAAGGGAGCGGAAATTATAACAAGACCATCAGCACTGTTAAGAAGTTTTGAAATTTGGGAAATGACAAACAAGGCACGCGCATATGATAATCATGTATATATGCTGTCAGCAAACTCGATTGGACCTGACGCTGCAGAAAATTATTTTTTTGGACACAGCATGATTGTGAATCCAATTGCACAAACCTTGGCTTTGGCAAGAGGAACAGAGGAAATAATTGCAGCCAAACTTGATCCTAATCCATTAAAATATGTGAGTTACGGGACTAAATCTCCAATGATTTTTGATCATTTGGAGGATAGAAATGTAAAAGTATATAAAGAGATTTTAAATGAAGGAAAGAGCAGTTTTGAACCTTCAAGAAGAATTCCGTATAAAAAGTGAGAGGAGAATTAATTATGAAACAGTCATTAGAAGGAATCAAAGTGCTTGATTTGACAAGAGTACTAGCTGGACCCTATGCAACGATGGTTTTAGCAGATTTAGGTGCAAATGTAATGAAGGTTGAAATGCCTGTAATAGGTGATGATTCAAGACATTTTGGCCCTTATGTAGATGATGAAAGTGCCTATTTCATGAGTTTAAATAGAAACAAACGTTCAATGACTTTGAATTTAAAAACCCAAGAGGGCAAAGAGCTTTTGAAGAGTATGATAAAACAAGTTGATGTTGTAGTTGAGAATTTTAGACCGGGAACAATGGAAAAATTGGGATTGGGATATGATGTTCTAAAAGAAGTCAATCCAAAGATAATCTATGCGGCTGCATCAGGGTTTGGGCACAGTGGTCCTTATAGCCAGAGACCTGCTTATGACGCTATAGTGCAAGCGATGGGCGGTATTATGAGTATTACAGGTCAGGAAGGTGGAAAACTGACAAGAGTTGGAACTTCGATTGGTGATATAACAGCCGGGTTATTCACAGCTATTGGAATACTTGCAGCTCTTAGATATCGTGATGAGACAGGTATCGGTCAGAAAGTTGATGTTGCCATGTTGGATAGTCAGCTGGCGATACTGGAAAATGCAGTGGCGAGATTTACTGTATTAGGTGAAATACCGACACCTAAAGGAAATAGACATCCATCGATTGTACCGTTTGAACCATTTGAAGCTAATAATGGAGAAATAATGATTGCGGTTGGGAATGATGCATTATGGGCTAAGTTTTGTAAAGTAACTGATCTTGAGAATTTGATCGATGATGAAAAATATAAAATCAATCCGCTTAGAAGCGAAAATTATGCATCTCTCAGACCTTTGATAGCAGAAAAAATCAAGATGAAATCAGTAGAGGAATGGATTGAATTATTGAATGATGGCGGTGTTCCTAACGGTCCAATCAACACAGTAGATAAGGTTATGAAGGATCCTCAAATTCTTGCGAGAGATATGGTAAAAGAAATCATTCATCCAAAAGCTGGAAAATTAAAAATGCCAGGTGTTCCTATAAAAATGAGTGAAACACAAGGTGACATAAGAATGCCTTCCCCAATCCTGGGACAGCATACAAATGAAATTTTAAAAGAGTTGCTTGACATGGATGAAGATGAAGTAGTGAAATTGAAAGAAAAAGATATTTTTTAAATGGAAGTGAGCAATTGTTAACTGCAATCATTTTAGCCTCGGGATATTCAAAACGTTTTAATAAAAATAAATTGACAACATTGATCAATGGCAAGCCGCTTGTTGAAATAACATTACAGGTGGTTTGCCATGCCAATTTTGGTGAAGTGATTGTCGTATATAGAGAAGAAGAAGTCAAAAGAATATGTGAAAAATTTAACGTTCAGCTTGTTGAAAATACACATGCTGAAAAGGGTATGAGCGAATCAGTGAAACTTGGCGTTGAAAGTGCTTCTGAAAAAACCAGAGGATACATGTTTTTTGTCGGTGATCAACCATTTTTAAATAATGATGTCATCAACGAATTAATGAATGTATTTTTAGAACATTCCGATGAAATTATTATTCCTACTTACAAGGGAATAAAAAGCAATCCGGTAACATTTCCTGTGAAATATAAAAAAGAATTATTGCAGCTTCACGGAGATGCTGGAGGAAGGCAAATAATTAAAAAACTTGATTCTGGAAAATTATTTTACGAGATAAATGATGAGAAATTTTGTATTGATTTAGATACATATGATGATTATTTAAAGGTTTCAAAAATGTTTGAAAAGGGCAAATGATCAATAAAAAGTTCTGAAAGGCTTGTAATCACTAAATTAATGCAAAGTATATCCGTATACAATTATATTTGATGTAAAAACATATACTTTCAGTTTTTATATGTTATATTATAGAAGGTATAAGATAAGCAATTTCAAGGAGGAAGTTAAATGTTTGATAAAGATAAGCTATCCAATATTGAGAGCAGTTTAATTGAGTACGAAAAAGAAACTGAAAAGTTATTGGAAAAACGTCCTGAAAGGAAAAAAGTTTTTAAGTCAGGATCTGGTGAACCAGTAAAAACGCTATATACACCACTTGACATAGAAGAATTTGATTATTCAGATTCGTTGGGAATGCCGGGAAGTTATCCATATACCAGGGGTGTTCAACACAACATGTATAGAGGTAAATTGTGGACAATGAGAATGTATGCGGGATTTGCCACTGCAGAAGAATCAAATAAAAGATATAAATATTTAGTTGAACAAGGATCAAGTGGATTATCAGTTGCTTTTGATTTGCCGACTCAAATTGGTTATGATTCTGATCACGCTCTTGCTGAAGGTGAAGTTGGAAAAGTGGGAGTGGCTATTGATTCTTTAAAAGATATGGAAACCTTATTTGATGGAATTCCACTTGATAAAGTAAGTACTTCTATGACAATCAATGCACCTGCAGGTGTTTTGCTTGCAATGTATATAGCAGTTGCTGAAAAGCAAGGAGTTGCGGCTAATCAATTAAGAGGCACAATCCAAAATGATATTTTAAAAGAATATATTGCCAGAGGAACATATATCTTTCCTACTGAGCCGTCAATGCGATTGATTACAGATATTTTTGAATACTGTTCGAAAGACGTACCAAAGTGGAATACAATAAGTATTTCCGGTTACCATATAAGAGAAGCGGGTTCTACAGCGGCACAAGAAGTTGGATTTACTTTGGCGGATGGTATTGCATATGTTGAAGCTGCCATAAAAGCGGGTCTTGACATAGATGATTTTGCACCGCGATTATCTTTCTTTTTCAATGCTCACAACGATTTGCTGGAAGAAGTAGCTAAATTCAGAGCGGCAAGACGTTTATGGGCCCGAATTATGAAAGATAGATTCCATGCTAAAGATCAAAAATCAATGGCGCTTAAATTTCATACGCAAACTGGTGGTTCAACATTGACTGCTCAACAGCCAGACAATAATATTATACGTGTGACAATACAAACGTTAGCTGCTGTACTGGGTGGTACGCAATCATTGCATACTAATTCAAGAGATGAAGCTTTGGCGCTTCCAACAGAAGATTCAGTCAGGATTGCACTTAGAACACAGCAGATTGTTGCGCATGAAAGCGGTATTGTGAATACTGTTGATCCATTTGCAGGGTCATATTTTATTGAAGCTGAAACAGATCGAATTGAAAATGAAGCGATGGCTTATATAACAAAAATAGATGAATTAGGTGGCGCTGCTAAAGCGATAGATGATGGCTATATTCAACATGAAATTATGGATGCTGCATATAAATATCAAAAGGAGATTGAATCTAAAGATAGAATTGTTGTCGGAATGAATCAATTTCAAGTTGAAGAGGAATCACCAAAAGGATTACTTAGAGTAGATCTTTCTGTTGGAGAAAAACAAAAAGAGAGACTGGTTGAACTGAAGAAAAATAGAGATAATGAAAGTGTTCAAAATAAATTGGATAACTTAAGAAATGCTTGTGAAGGTGATGCCAATGTAATGCCGTTTATTTTGGAGGCTGTAAAGGTTTACGCTACATTAGGTGAAATCACACAGGTTATGAGAGATGTATTTGGTGAATATCAGCAAAGTGTAATAATATAAGGAGGAGAACAAATGGAGAATCCAATTAGAGTTTTAGTTGCAAAACCAGGCCTTGATGGACATGACAGAGGAGCGAAAGTAATTGCAAGAGCTTTAAGAGATGCTGGAATGGAAGTTATTTATACAGGTTTGCGACAAACTCCAGAGCAAATAGTAAATGCAGCGATTCAAGAAGATGTAGATGTAGTTGCTGTTAGTATTCTTTCTGGTGCGCACGGCACTTTATTACCTAGAATTGCTGAATTATTAAAGCAACAGGATGCTGAAGATATTTTATTCGTTGCTGGCGGTGTCATTCCAGATGACGATATACCTGAACTTCTTACAAGTGGCGTAAAAGCAATTTTTACTCCTGGAACTACAACTACAGAAACGGTTGAGTTTATTCGTAACAATGTTAGAAAATAGGTGAAAATAATGGACTTGCTACAGGAACTTAAAAAACATAATAAACGCGCTGCAGCAAAATTGATTACGATGGTTGAAAATAGAAATCCGGGATATCAAGAGGCACTTAAGGATATTCATAAATTATCTGGGAATGCTTATGTAGTTGGGATAACAGGTCCTCCTGGGGCTGGAAAAAGTACATTGACGGATAAGCTGGTAAAAGAGTTGAGAAAAAAAGGAAAACAAATTGCAATTATTGCAGTTGATCCAACAAGTCCTTTTACGGGAGGTTCTATTTTAGGCGATCGCATTCGGATGAATGACTTGAGTCTTGATGCAGGTGTTTTTATTAGGAGTATGGGCACACGAGGACATTTAGGGGGCTTATCCGAGTCGACTAAAGCTGCGATAAAAATTCTTGATGTATATGGTGCTGAGTATATTTTTGTTGAAACTGTAGGTGTTGGTCAATCTGAAGTTGAAATAGTTAAAAATGCTGATACAACAGTTATGGTACTTGTTCCAGGATTGGGTGATGATATTCAAGCAATCAAAGCAGGTATCATGGAGATAGGTGATGTTTTTGTCATCAATAAAGCTGATAGGGAAGGTGCGAACCGCACAAAAGCTGAAATTGAAATGATGCTTGATTTTTCCAATAAGGAAAAACGACCAAGTGTTCAGATGGCTGTTGCAGTAGATAATAAAGGTATTATTGAAATTATAGATGAAATTGAAAAACATAAAGAGTATCTGATAGATACAAATAAATTTCATCATAATAGAATTGAAAGTACAAAGGAAGAAATTGTTGAAATCATAAAGGGATATATACTTGATAAGATATTCAACAATCAACATATAAATGAAGAATTGAATCAATTGACAAAAGATGTTGTTGAAAGAAATGTCGACCCTTATACTGCAGGGGATTTATTGTTGAAAAATATAAAATTATAGGAGGTAAAATGAAAACTTTAAAAGTTGATCATATTGGGATTGCTGTAAAAAATCTTGATGAAACTCTTGAGTTTTATACAGATGTTCTAGGTTTGGAAGTTCAGGGTTCTGAAATTGTCGAAGAGCAAAAAGTGAGAGTTGCTTTTTTACCAATAGGAGATTCTGAAATTGAATTATTAGAATCAACTGATCCAGACGGACCAATTGCCCGCTTTATTGAAAAAAATGGCGAGGGAATTCAACACATTGCATTCAAAGTGGATGACATTGAAGAAGCGATTGAACACATGAAAGCAAAAGGTATGAGAATGATTGATGAACAACCGAGATATGGTGCTGGTGGTGCTAAGATTGCATTTGTTCATCCTAAAAGCTCTAATAGAGTTTTAGTTGAATTAACTCAGAGAGACTAGGAGGTTTTACAAAGATGTCTATTAACAAATTGGAAGATTTAAGACAAAGAAAAGCAAAAATTCTTGCTGGCGGTGGTGCGAAAAGAATTGATAAACAACATGCCATTGGAAAAATGACTGCAAGAGAGAGAATGAATTTATTGTTTGATGAAGGTACATTTATCGAAATGGACGCATTCGTAACACACAGAAGCACTAATTTTGGTATGGAAAATCTTGAAGCGCCAGCCGAGGGTGTAGTTACAGGATATGGTCAAGTTGATGGAAGATTGGTTTTTGCCTATGCACAAGATTTTACAGTAATAGGTGGCTCTTTAGGTGAAATGCATGCCAATAAAATTGTAAAAGTTTTAGATAATGCCATGAAAATGGGAGCGCCAGTTGTTGGATTGAATGACTCTGGTGGTGCAAGAATTCAAGAAGCGGTAGATGCTTTATCAGGATATGGTAAAATATTTTTCAAAAACACAATTGCTTCTGGTGTAATACCTCAGATTACAGCAATTATGGGACCATGTGCAGGGGGTGCTGTGTATTCACCTGCAATTACAGATTTTGTTTTTATGGTAGACAAAACTTCTCAAATGTTTATAACTGGACCACAAGTTATTGAAACAGTTACTGGTGAAAAAGTAACTGCAGAAGCTTTAGGCGGTGCCATGACTCACAACAGCGTTAGTGGTGTTGCGCATTTTATGTCTTCCAATGACGAAATAGTTATTCAAGACATAAGAAAATTACTTGATTATCTACCATCAAACAATATGGAAGCACCACCTGTATTTGAATTGGATGATGATATCAATAGATTGATTGATGAATTGAATGATATTATTCCAGATAACCCAAACAAGCCATATGATATGCATGATATTATCAGTGCACTTGTTGATAATGGAGAATATATGGAATATCAGCAGTATTTTGCAATGAATATACTAACGGTATTTGCTAGAATAAACGGATCTACAGTAGGTATTGTAGCTAATCAACCAAAAGTATTAGCTGGAACGCTTGATGTCAATGCATCAGATAAGGCAGGTAGATTTATAAGAACATGTGATGCTTTTAATATTCCACTTCTCAATATTGTAGATGTACCAGGATTTTTACCAGGAACGTCTCAAGAATACGGCGGAATAATAAGACATGGTGCTAAAATGCTGTATGCTTATAGTGAAGCGACTGTTCCAAAGATTACACTGATTGTTAGAAAAGCTTATGGTGGTGCATACCTTGCAATGTGTTCTAAAGATTTAGGAGCGGATTTAGTATTGGCGTGGCCAAGTGCGGAAATTGCTGTAATGGGACCTCAGGGAGCGGCAAATATTATTTTTAGAAATGAAATAAATGAAGCTGATGATCCAGTTCAAATGAGACAGCAAAAAATCGAAGAATACAAAGTTGAATTTGCGACACCTTATAAAGCTGCTGAAAGAGGATTTGTTGATGACGTAATCGAACCGAGCACAACAAGAATGAGACTAGTTGATGCTCTTAATATGCTGGCATCAAAACGTGAAGATCGTCCTGCTAAAAAGCATGGCAATATTCCTCTATAAAAAATAAGGAGATAAATTATGACTTTACTTGAAAGATTTGCAGACCCGACGATTATTCATTCAATGTCGTTTGGGGATAAAATGTTAGCATCCACATATGTGACAATTCTTGGTATGGGTATTACTTTTATGGCTCTTATTATTTTATGGGGAGCTATTGTGATACTTGGAAAGGTAGTCCGTGGACTTGAGAAAAAAAGTGCTGCTATTCAAATCGTTAAAGAGTCTCCTAAGGTTCAAGCTGTTAAATCAGAGAGCGCTGTTGAAGAAGATGATTATGAATTAGTAGCTGTTATAACAGCCGCTATTGCTGCGGTAACAAATCAACCTATAAATCAGATTTATGTAAAAAACATTAGAAGAGTTGGCGACAATTTACCAGTGTGGCAAAAGGCGGGAATTGCCAACCAAATATCTAAAAGAATGTAAATATAGGAGGCTATCATGAAAAAATATAATATTACGGTTAATGGAAAATCTTATGAAGTTGAAGTAGAAGAATTAGGAAGCACTGCAGCGGCGGCACCGGCTCCACGAGCAACAGCAGCGCCAGCAGTTAAAGCGGCACCAGCACCTGCAGCAGCTCCAAAAGCGGCAGCACCTGCAGCGGCACCAGCACCAGCGGGTTCAAGTACAATAACAGCACCGATGCCTGGAACGATATTGGATATTAAAGTTAATGTTGGAGATACTGTTGCAAATGGTGATGTACTTGTAATCTTGGAAGCTATGAAGATGGAAAATGAAATTATGGCACCAGCCGCAGGTAAAGTTGTATCCGTGAATGTTTCAAAAGGTGCATCTGTAAATTCTGGTGATATTTTAGTAGTAATCGGATAATAACACTGAAAGGGGATGCGCATTGTGGTACAAGCATTTGTAAATTTTTTTAGCACTACAGGTTTTTTCGCGTTTGAAGTAGGACAAATAATAATGATTGTAATATCATTTGTACTTCTATATTTAGCGATAAAAAAAGGTTTTGAACCTCTATTACTATTGCCGATCGCTTTTGGAATGTTATTAACAAATATTCCTCTGGCTGGTATGATGAGTCCGCCTTTACTAGATGCGGCAGGACATACAGCTGAACCGGGAGGTTTATTGTATTACTTATACCAAGGAGACCATTTGGCTATATTTCCACCACTTATTTTTATGGGTGTTGGCGCAATGACTGATTTTTCTCCATTGATTGCAAATCCTAAATCTTTATTATTAGGAGCTGCAGCACAATTTGGTATATTTATAACATTCTTTGGCGCTATTGGGTCAGGGCTATTTACAGCACAACAAGCGGCTTCAATTGGAATAATAGGCGGAGCGGACGGTCCGACAGCTATCTTCTTGTCATCTAAACTGGCGCCGGAATTGATGGGACCTATAGCTGTTGCGGCATACTCATATATGGCACTGGTACCAGTTATCCAACCGCCAATAATGAAATTATTGACAACTAAAGAAGAGCGTATGATTAAAATGGATACGTTGAGACAAGTTTCTAAACTGGAAAAGATTTTATTTCCTATAGTGGTAACTTTGATAGTATCTTTAATAGTACCACCTGCTGCAACATTGATCGGAATGCTTATGCTAGGAAATCTTTTTAAAGAATCTGGTGTAGTTGCAAGACTTGAAGATACATCAAAAAATGCACTGATAAATATTGTTACGATTTTTCTTGGTGTTTCAGTTGGAGCGACTGCTTCAGCGGATAAATTCTTGAAAGTTGATACTCTTGCGATTATAGCACTTGGAGTAGTTGCATTTGGCATCGGTACAGGTGCTGGAGTTGTATTAGGAAAAATAATGAATAAATTATCTGGTGGAAAAATAAATCCTTTGATTGGATCGGCAGGTGTATCTGCGGTACCAATGGCAGCACGTGTTTCACAAGTGGTTGGACAAAAGGAAAACCCTTCTAATTTCTTATTAATGCATGCGATGGGACCGAATGTTGCGGGTGTAATAGGATCAGCTGTTTCAGCGGGAGTATTGCTATCACTATTTGGTTAAAAGAGCGAGGGCTCTTTTTTCCTTTTTGGAGGGCATAATGAAAGAAAAAATTTTAAATATTATGAAAAAATCGAAAGAATATATTTCTGGAGAAGAACTCAGCCGACAATTGGGAATCAGTAGAACAGCAGTTTGGAAACATATAAAAAATTTAAAGCAAGCAGGATACAGTATAGAATCAAAATCTGGACTTGGATATTGCTATGTAGACGGTATAGAGCAAATGAATAAAGAAGAATTGCAAATAATTATACATGAATTAGGGGATTTCTTTAAAAATGTTGAGTATTTTCAGGCGATTGACTCAACGAATGTGTTTGCGAAGAATTTGAGAAATAAAGAGAATACATTGATAGTAGCTAAAGAACAGACGATGGGTCGAGGTAGACTTGGCAGACAATGGGAATCCAAAAGCGATCAAGGAATTTACATGAGTCTTAAAATTCATCCGGATTTGATGCCTTCCGAGGCGGTGAATATAACCCAAGTTGCATCATTGGCTGTTGCAAGAGCGTTGAGGAATATTTTCAATCTTGATTTTAAAATAAAGTGGCCAAATGACATTGTCTTTGAAGGTAAAAAAACGGCTGGAATCCTAACAGAAATGATAACTGAAATTGATAGGATTGATCAATTGATCATTGGCATAGGGATAAATGTATTTAATGAATCATTTGAAGGAGAGTTAAAGGATAAGGCGATTTCTCTGAAGCAAGTTACTGATGTGAAAATTTCCAGACTTGAATTGATTAAGGAAATATTGAATGAATTTATTATATTGTATAGACAGTTCACAAAATCTAGAAATCTAGAATTTGTATTAAATGAAATAAATGCATTCTCTTCAATTGTTGGAAAAGATATAATTGCCATCGATAAAGGTAAAACCAACTATTATAAGGCTGAAAAAATTGATAAAGATGGCAGACTTATTGTTGTCGATGAAAAAGGAATTGAAAAAGAGTTGCTATTTGGTGAAATTTCAATACGCAGCAAGGATGGCTATAGTTAGTGATTGTATTATTCCTTTGCAGGTGGTAAGATAAATTAACTTAAATAAAAGGGTGATTGAATGTTATTAACAGTAGATGTTGGTAACACGAATATTGTATTTGGTGTTTACCGAGATAATGAACTGATTAAAAATTGGAGAATGTCAACAGATAAAAGTAAAACAGCGGATGAATTGGGGATTTTTTTAAAACAACTTTTAATCCATGACAATTTGGATATAGAAGATATAGAAGATGTAATCATATCTTCAGTTGTTCCGACAATCATGTACTCTTTACAGCATATGACGCTAAAATATTTTGATAAAGAGGCAATGGTTGTAGGTCCTGGAATAAAAACAGGGATGAAAATTCTATACGACGATCCAAAACAAGTGGGTGCCGACAGAATTGTCAATGGTGTTGCTGCAATAAAAAAATATGGAGGTCCAATAATTGTAGTTGATTTTGGAACTGCAACAACTTTTTGTGGAATAACTGAGGATATGCAATATTTGGGTGGTGCAATTGCACCAGGAATAAAAATATCAAGTGATGCGCTATTTCAAAAGGCGGCAAAGTTGACAAGAGTTGAATTGCAAATGCCTACTAGAGCAATTGCGAAAACAACAAACGAAAGTATGCAATCGGGTATTATTTTTGGGTATGTCGGTCTAGTGGATCATATGGTGAGACTTTTTAAAGATGAAATGACAGGCGAGAATATAAAAGTTGTAGCTACTGGTGGACTTTCATCTCTTATTGCATCCAAATCAAATGAAATTGATATAGTCGATAAATTTTTGACTTTGGATGGACTTAAAATGATTTATGATTTAAATATAAAAAGGTGATATTATTTTGAAAATAGGAAACATAGAGATAACTTCAAAACTGACATTAGGACCAATGGCAGGTGTCACAGATTATGCTTTTCGAAAAATTTGCAGAGAATTTGGACTGGAAATGTCATATACTGAAATGATCAGTTCGAGAGGTGTTTGCTATAACGATAAAAAAACATTGGAATTATTAAAAATTGATGATAATGAACATCCGATTGGTGTTCAAATTTTTGGATCAGAGCCTTATTTTATGGAAGAAGCTGTTAAGCGTATTCAGCAAATGGCGGATTACGAAATTTTAGATATCAATATGGGCTGTCCGACACCAAAAATAGTAAAAAATGGCGATGGATCAGCATTGCTTAAAGATGTCGATAAAGCAAGACGTGTTTTGGAAGCTGCCAAAGCAGTTTCTGACAAACCGGTTTCTGTTAAAATTAGAATCGGGTGGGAAGATACTTTTGGCATAGTTGATTTTGCAAAGGCGATTGAAAATTCTGGAGCAGACGCCTTAACGGTCCATGGAAGAACACGTGATCAGATGTATTCTGGAAAAGCGAACTGGGATATTATTAAAGAAATAAAGAAAGAGTTGAAAATACCTGTAGTTGGTAATGGAGATATATTTACTCTTGATGATGCAATAAATAGAATAAATGATTCGGGAGTCGACGGTATAATGGTAGCAAGAGGGGCTCAAGGGAATCCATGGTTGATTAGAGATATTATCAGTTATTTTGAAACAGGTCAAATAAATAAAAAACCTACTGGAGAAGAAGTTAAAAGAGTTATAATGAAACATCTCAAATATGCGATTGAAAGCAAAGGTGAACATCGAGCGATTGTTGAACTGAGAAAGCATATTGGGTGGTATGTTAAAGGATTTAAGGATGCAACATCAATAAGAAACAATATTAATAAATCGTTGAGTTTTGAAGAATTTGAGTATCATTTGAATCGCTTGCTTGACAATTGACTGCAACTCAAATATAATGTTTCATAATCTTTTGGAGGGGTGTAAAAATGAATACAAATGAAGTTTTAATTACAAGAGAAGGTTTAGATAAGATAAAAGTGGAACTAGAATATTTAAAAGTAGAGAAAAGATTGGATATTGCTGAAAAGATTAAAACAGCTAGAGAATTTGGAGATATAAGCGAGAACTCTGAGTATGATGAAGCTAAGAATGAACAAGCAGAAATCGAAGCGCGTATCATCAAATTAGAAAACATTGTAAAATTCGCTAAAATAATCGAAGAAAATTCAAAGAATAAAGATATTATTGCAGTTGGATCTAAAGTTACAGTACTTGATGTTGAATATAATGAAGAAGAGACTTATTCAATTGTTGGAACGACAGAGGCAGATCCATATGAAAAGAAAATTTCTAACATTTCTCCTGTCGGCAGCGCTCTTATAGGAAAAAAAGTTGGAGAAGTGATAGAAGTCCAAGTTCCAACGGGAACGCTGAATTATAAAGTGTTAAAAATCATATAATTAATTGAAGGAGGATCATATGTCAGAAGAATTGAATTTAAATGAAGTTTTGCAGGTTAGACGTGAGAAGCTTGCCAAACTCAGAGAAATGGGAAGAGATCCATTCTTGATTGAAAAATATGAAAGAACAAATTTCAGCAAAGAAATAGCAGATGATTTTGATGCTTTCAATGGTAAAGAGGTTGCACTTGCTGGTAGAATTATGGCGAAACGATCAATGGGAAAAGCTTCTTTTATTGATATTTTAGACTCTGAAGGCAGAATTCAAGCGTATGTTAGAAAAGATGCATTAGGTGAAGAGGAATACGATATTTTTGTTACTTATGATATTGGAGATATTGTCGGTATAAAAGGCTCTGTTTTTATGACTCAAAAGGAAGAAATTTCAATTAGAGCTTCGGAGGTGTTGTTGTTATCAAAATCTTTACAGATCTTACCTGAAAAGTTTCACGGATTAAAAGATCAAGATTTAAGATATAGACAGAGATATGTTGACCTTATAATGAATCCTGAAGTCAAAAAGACATTTTTGCTTAGAAATAAAATTATGAAAGCAATCAGAGAGTTTTTGGAAAATGAAGGATTTTTGGAGGTTGAAACACCAATTTTAAGCACTATTGCAGGTGGAGCAGCAGCTAGACCTTTTGTAACGCATCATAATGCTTTGGATATTGATATGTATATGAGAATTGCAAATGAACTTTATTTAAAAAGATTGATAGTTGGTGGATTTGATAAAGTATACGAAATGGGTAAAATGTTCAGAAATGAAGGAATGTCTATCAAACATAACCCTGAATATACAGCTATGGAATTATATGCAGCTTACAAAGATTATAAATATGTAATGTGGATTACTGAAAATCTTGTAGCACATGTTGCTGAAAAAGCGCTTGGTAGTGCAAAGGTCAATTATCAAGGAGTTGAACTTGATTTTACACCTCCATGGAGACGTGTGACAATGGTGGATTCGATTACAGAACATACAGGTGTAGATTTCAATAAAATACGTGATCGAGAAGAAGCGAAAGCTGCAGCAGAAAAACTGGGTATTGAAGTAACGAAAGATATGGAATGGGGACATATTGTCAGCGAGGTGTTTGAAACTTTCTGTGAAGAGCATTTAATTCAACCGACATTTGTAACACATCATCCTGTTGCTATATCACCTTTATCAAAAAGAAATCCAGATGATTCTGAAGTGACAAATAGATTTGAAGCTTTTGTAAATACATGGGAGATTGCAAATGCGTTCTCTGAGCTTAATGATCCAATTGATCAGAGAGAGAGATTTACTGAGCAAGCTGAAAGACGCGATACTGGAGTAGATGATGAAGCGCATCCAATGGATGAAGATTTCTTGAACGCGCTGGAAGTAGGATTGCCACCGACTGGTGGACTTGGAATAGGAATCGATCGAGTAATCATGTTATTGACAAATGTTACTTCTATCAGAGATATTATTTTGTTTCCAACGATGAAGCCTATTGAATAACTAATGCACCCTATAAATGGGTGCTTTTATTTGCTAAAAAAACAAAAAAAGTTCAAAATAATATTGACATGAAAGGCCAGTGGTGTTATTATTATTAAGTCGCCGCTGAGCGATGAGAACCTTGAAAACTGAAGTAGTGTAAAGAAAAAGAAACAAAATGAAACAAACATGCAAGTGTTTATT